>JAFGCU010000119.1 GCA_016932475.1 Anaerolineales bacterium | reverse complement strand
GCCGGCGCGAAGAAGATCGACGTCATCCGCGTCGTCCGGCAGCTGACGAGCCTCGGGCTCAAGGAAGCCAAGGACCTGACCGAGACCGCCGGCGCCAAGGTCCTCGATGCGGTCACCAAGGAAGTCGCCGCCGATGCCAAGGCCAAGCTCGAGGCCGCCGGCGCGGCCGTGGAAGTCAAGTAACTCCATCCAAAATAAAACAGGAAACCCCCGCAAGGGGGTTTCCTGTGTTTTTTTATTGGAACCCTTCGGGTTCGGAGGACCCTAAGGGTTCCAATACTGAACGCAGATTTCGTTAAGGATGGAATCGCCATTCTCTGTTCGGCCTGCGGCGGGACCCCGTCACCGCAGCCGACGCCGTCGCTCACGGAGTGGGCGGGTGTGGCGCCGTCGCCCACGCGCACCCACGATCCCGCTCAGATATCGGCTTCTTCTCCGGCGATAACTTTCCCGCAGACGGAAACCCTCCCTCCGCAAAACACCCCGATCCCATTCCCGCCGCGCACTCGTCCTTTCCCTCTGCGGACATATCCGATAATGGGGAATGGGCGCGGATAGGGCTGTTGGCGCCTGCCGGTATAATTTGGCTGCGGCCTGCGGTGGACCGGTGAGCGTCGCGAAGCCCCCCTATATTTATCGTTCCCCGTCGGGAAGGAGGAGATCCATGGACCGAATTAAAGGAGATATGATGATTCTTGTATTGTCGCTTGCCCTGTCGTCCTGCGCGGCGGCGGGATCCGCTCCGGATGTGCCGCTTCCGGCGGCGGATACGCCGACCGCAGGGGCAAATCCAAAGCCGACGGCGACGGCCGCCGCCAGCCCCACGGATACCCAGACCCCCACGCCGGAACCCACGCAATTCAGTTTCCAGGAACAGCTGACGGGACGTCCTTCCCAGCTGAGTCTGTGGATCGAGGAACTCGATCAGCGCAGCGGGAAGGTGGTCGTCAACGGAGTCGACCTGAACAGGCCGACCACACCGTTCACGGTGGATTGGGGCGATGGGGAAACGGCCGATGCCTGGTTTCCCTTTCAACACACGTATGCGGACACCGGCCGGAACTACCTCGTCGCGGTGACGGCCCATTACTCCCAAACCGACACCGATGCCGCCGAACTGCTGGTGCGCTTTTCGCCCCCCCGTCATCGAGCCCGTCCCGTTGCCTGAAAACCTCCGCGTCACCATACCCGTCCAAAAGCCTAGATTGACCAGCCGGCTGTACGCCGTGCCGGGCGGACTGACCACCTTCACCGATGAGTTTTTCTCCGGTGGATTGATCCCCCGCGAGGCCGTCGAGTACGTGCTCTCCCTCGCGGCCTACCTCCAATACGATTTCGCCAACGGGGACGTGTACGCCAGCGGGGACGGCTTCCCCCAGGTGTTGTTGAAGGATCCCCATACCTACGGGATGTATTCGCTGTGGTTCACCGACCCCGTCAGTTTCGCCTCGGGGGAGTACTGTCTGAGCGGGGTCGTGCAATACAGTTCGTTCTTCCACGAAATGGGCCACAATGTCACGCTTAACAGCCCGGCGGCGTACTACACCGGCGGCAAGATCGACGGGAACGCGAACGCGATCTACTCCGAGACCCTGGCCAATATTTTCGCCCACGCCACGGCGTACGAGATGCTGCGCAATGCCGGGGAGTTCGGGCTGGACGACGGACTGGCGGCGGAAATCCGGCAGACGGCGCGTTTGGCCATGGCGGTGACGCGGAAAGGCTACGAGGACTACCTAGCCGCAGGGAAGCCGTTCCATTCGTGGAACGATCCGGCCACCGCCGGCGACGAAACCTTCGGCACGTTCATGACGATCGCGTACAAATTCTGTGAACGGGCGGAGGCGGACGGGAACGGATACAGCGGACCGGTGAAACGGATGATGTTGTTGCTGCAGAAGTTCAACCCGGATTGGCGGGCGAGGTATTCCGCAGGCGCCAATTCGCCCGCCGCTGAGACTTTCCGGGCGACGTGGATGGTGGCCGCCCTTTCGTATGCCTTTTCCGCAGACCTTCGGGAGGAATTCCGGGCATTGCAGTTTCCGATCGACGACGCGGCATTTGAAGACCTGCTGAATGCGGCGTCCGGGTGACGCCGGCCGGGAAAGGAGGGCGGAATTGCGCCCGAGAACCTCTCCCGCGCCGGCCCGTTGTTTATGTTTACGACGGCCATCACCTCGCAAGCCGCCATCCGGCCGGTCCGACGGATGATCGAGAGCGTGCCCGCGTTCGGAGGCGCCCTCAGCAGGTGACATCTGCGGATGTTTTCCGCCTGACCGGAAACGGCGGACAGACTGGCGGATTTGGGGGATGCCGAGGTTGTTTCCCCGGAGGTCGGTGAGGATTGCCGCGGCGAACCGCCGGCGCCGCCGTCCGCGCCGGCGCGAGCGTGGAATCAAGTGATCCTGCTTCCAGGAAAACCAGAAACCCCCGCAAGGGGGTTTCTGGTTTTTAATCCTGTCTCGGGAAAGCGGCATATGAATCGCTAGTGTTATCTGGAGCAGGATAAAAATCTGCTTTAATTAATGCATGGCGTCAAGTATACATTTCATTGTTTTCCAAGCATCACTCTTCAGTAATGGTTATTTCACTACAAAGGCACGAAGACACTTAGGCGTAAAGTCATAAAGGCACTAAGACGCAAAGACACGAAGCCTGGTAATAAATTGAAAAACTTTGTGCCTTAGTGTCTTTGTGGTAATAAAAATGTGAAAATAAAGTTAACTGTAAATCAAAGAAGGGTCTTCTTTTAGGCAACTATATCCCCGGTAGAATCCCCTATTTCTTGACATTCGCCAAGCAATCGCCATGTTTTCAAAGGTCTTTCGGAGGTTCCCGGAGATCAGGATTTATTTGTAGATAGCCGTAAAAGAATATAATTTATTGGCCAAGTAACGGGCGAAAACATTTGCGAAGGAGATGAGAGGTATTGAAAACTAAATTAATTCTCACCCCGATCGTCTGTATCGTTGCCGCTCTCGTTTCGGCTTGCAACGGGATCCCTTCCATGCAGCCGACTCCGTCTTACCCGGCGAGGTTGAGCGCGGTGCCGTCACCCACGCGCACCCGCACCACCACCCGCACCCGCAGATCGTCTCCTTCTCCGACTCTAACGTATACGCAGTCGGAAACCCTCCCTCCGCAAAACACGCCGATACCGTTTCCGCCGCTTACTCGTCCCATCACCTCCAATAGCATTTCTGATATTGGGGAATGGGGGCGGATTGGATCGGGGTATATCCGTCAGCTTGTTTATTTGCAGGATGGAAAAACCATTGCGGCTGCGCATAGCCGGGGGGTCGATTTATATGAAGTTGCTTCCGGAAAGGTAACCCACAAGAATATTACGGAACCTGTCACAGAATCCAACGGCGGAATTATGTCCATCTCGCCGGATGGCGGGCTGCTGGCAACGGGATCCGAGCGCGGATCAATCAGTATCTGGAATACCGCCGATGGCGCTCTGGTGTGGAAAATGGATGGGCATACCGACGCTGTGGAGAGCGTTTCCTTCTCGCCGGATGGCCAACTGCTGGCTTCGGGTTCGGATGACAAGGCGATTAAGATCTGGAATGTCGCGGACGGCGAATTACTGCGGACCTTGGAAGGGCATACCGATCGGGTGGAAAGCGTATCCTTCTCGCCGGATGGCAAGTTGTTGGCCTCGGGTTCGTGTGATGAGGTGATTAAGATCTGGAATTTTGCGGATGGCGGCCTAATCCGAACACTGGAAGGGCATGCCGGGGACGTGGATAGTGTGGCCTTCTCTCCGGATGGTAAATTGTTGGCTTCGGGATCAGGGGATGCCACGGTTAGGATTTGGAAGGTCATCAACGGTGCCTTATTACACACGATGAGGGAGCTTCCGGAAGGAGAAAGAACCATTTCAAATGGTGTAAGCTGCATATCCTTTTCCCCCGATGGAGCATTGCTGGCCTCGGACTCGGCCTTTGATCCCAAAATCAATATCTGGAATGTCGTGGATGGGACGTTGATTCGAATGATTCATGGGGCTGCTTATTTGCTGTCTTTTTCGCCGGATGGACGGCATTTGGCTTCGAGTTCGGACGTTGGCGCTATCGGGATATGGAATGTCGACGACGGCAAATTGGTGAATATATTGGGGCTGGAATTGGGTTGGGTATCCGACATTTCTTTCGCGCCAGACGGAAAACTTTTTGCTTCGGGATCAGAGCACCTAAATGGTGTTCAGATATGGAATGTCGCGAATGGAATGTTGATCCGGACGCTGCAGGGGCATACAGGCTGTGCATCGCAAGTATCCTTCTCGCCGGATGGACGGTTGCTGGCATCAGCATCGCATGGAGACAAGACGATCAGGATCTGGAATGTCGCGGATGGCAAGGTGGAAAGAATTTTTGAGGATGATTCGGGGGGTGTCTCCTTCTCCCCGGATGGAAAGCTGCTGGCATCGGGATCGGGAAAAATCTGGAATGTCGCGGATGGCACTCTCGCTCGATCGCTGGACAGCATAAATTCCGACGAACCAGCCTTTTCGCCCGACGGAAAACTGCTGGCTTTACGGTCTGGGTGGTCTGGAGATGTAGAACTCTGGGACGTTTCCACCGGCACGCTGTTGCGTACACTGAGTGGATTTACAGGATCCTCATCGAAAATATCCTTTTCCCCGAATGGGGAGTACATCGCCTCGAGCTATCATGATGGAACGATCTGGATCTGGAAGGTGGCTGACGGAACGCTGTTGCGGTGGTTGGGGGGGAGTAATTTTTGGAGCATATCCTTCTCGCCGGACGGAGAACTGCTCGCTTCGGGATCGCATGACGGAACCATCAAGGTCTGGAGTTTCCCGGATGGAAAGCTGGTATGGAAACAGGTAATGCATGGCGGGCCGGTAACCTTCGTATCTTTCTCGCCGGATGGAAAGCTGCTGGTCTCGGGATCATGGGACGGTACCATCAGTCTGTGGGGGATTATCTAGCCGGTAGTTATTGGCCCGTTAAGTAAGGCTAAGCTCGAGGCCGCTGGCGCGAGCGTCGAAGTCAAGTAACTCCATCCGCCATAAAACAGGAAACCCCCGCAAGGGGGTTTCCTGTTTTTTGGCGATCCGGGGCCCTGACCTTATCCCCACTCCCCGCTTGCTCTTCGGAAACACCGAAGCTCTGGCGACCCTCTCCCCCTTCCCTTAAGCGAAGGGAGAGAGGGTGGGGTGAGGGGGTTAGGTCAGGCTTTCCCCATCCTTACCAGGACCTTGTGCATCACCAGGCTGCGGTCCAGCAGGATCTCTCCGTCCGGCATAGGCTGGCCGTCCAATGCCACGCTCACCACGCCGTGCTCGCAATGCTCCGGGTTCTCCACCTGGATTTCATATACGGCTTCCCCGTGACGATAGCGAATCTGAAACCCGTCCCACCAGCCGGGAATGGCCGGATCGATCCGCATCCGCCCGCCCAGGATTTTCAACCCAAGGATCTCCTCGATCCACACCCGGTACATCCATCCGGCGGAGCCCGTGTACCACGACCAGCCGCCGCGGCCGATCATGCCCTCCGCGTGATAGATATCCGCGGCGGCGGCGTACGGCTCCAGCCCGAAGCGCCAGACGGAAGCCGGATCCCGCGCCCGTTCGACCGGATTGATCATCCGCAGAATTTCCACCGCGCGGCCGCCGGATCCCTGCCGGGCCAGCGCCATCGCCAGCCAAACCGCAGCATGCGTGTACTGGCCGCCATTTTCGCGAACGCCGGGCGGATACGCCTGGATGTAACCGGGAAACGGTTGGAAATCCTGGAAGGGGGGATCGAACAACAGCACCAGGGCATCGTCCTTCCGCACCAGATTTTTCCAGGCTGAATCCAGAGCCTTTTCGGTGCGCTGCGGATCGGCGGCGCCGCTGATGCGGGCCCACGATTGCGGCAGGGAAAAAATCCTGGCTTCCGTGGATTCGCCCGTCCCCAGGCGTGTGCCGTCGTCGAAGAAGGCGCGCAGATACCACTCGCCGTCCCAGGCCGCTTTTTCGAGATGCCCAATGAGCGCGGTACGCGTGCGCTTGTATTTCCGTGCGAGTTCCGGGTGCGACACCCGTTCGGAGAGCCCGATCATGCCCTCCAGGACATCCGCCAGGAACCAGCCCAGCCAGACGCTTTCTCCCTCCCCGCCGGCTCCGACCCGGTTCATTCCGTCGTCCCAGTCGCCGGTGCCCATCCTGGGCAGGCCGTGCGCGCCGAAGGACAGCTGCCGTTCCACGGCCCGGCGGCAGTGTTCGAACAGCGTGGCCTGCTCCAGGGTCGTCTCCGGTTGGCCGAAACTCTCGGCCTCGTTTTTCTCCAGCTCCGGCCCCGACAGGAACGGGATCTCGGCCTGGAGGATGGCGGCGTCGCCGGTCACGCGCACGTATTGCGACGCGGCAAATGGCAGCCACAGGAGGTCGTCGGAAATCCGCGTCCGCACGCCGGCGCCGCCGGGCGGATGCCACCAATGCTGCACATCTCCGTCCAGGAACTGCCGGCCCGCCGCGCGCAGAATGTGTTCGCGGGCCAGTTCGGGGCGGGTGTACAGGTGGGCCAGGCAATCCTGCAGCTGGTCGCGGAACCCGTAAGCGCCGCCGGATTGATAAAAAGCGGAGCGCCCCCAGATGCGGCAGCTCAGGTTTTGATACAGCAGCCAGCGGTTGACCATCAGATCCGCCGAGAGCTCCGGAGTGCGGATCTCGATCCCGCCCAACAGATCGTCCCACGCGCTCCGGGTCTGCTGCAGGGCCTCCTCAAAACTTCCTTCGCCGCGGTAACGGTGAATCCATTCCCGGGCCTGTTCCAGCGTGCCGGCCTGGCCCAGGATGCAGGTTACTTCCTTCTCCTCGCCCGGGTTCAGTTCCAGGTCTATCTGCAAGGCGGCGCACGGATCAAATCCGGTCCCCGCCCGCTGTGAGCGCTGGTTTCGATCCATGGCGGCCGGATTGCTCAGGGAACGATTGCGTCCCACAAAAGAGGCGCGGTCGCCGCAGTAGAAATCCGGCGGGGGGTGGATCGAGGTGAACGCCACCCGGTCGCCGAATTCCGGATGGTAGCGGTTGCGGGCGATCAGGGCATGGGATTCCTCGTCCCAGCGGGTGGCGATGTGCACCTGGGAATTCTCACGGTGTTCCCCCAGGGTCCATTCGACATAGTAATTGATCGACAGCCTGCGGATCCGGGATGTGTTGTTTCTCAACCGCAGTCGTTGAAGTTTGACCGGTGCTCCGCCTTCGGAATCCAGAGGGACGAGCACGGTGAGTTCCTGCTCGATTCCGTTGCTGTTGTGTTCGAACACCGAATAACCCGTGCCGTGCCGGGCGCGGTAGGGAGCATCCTCGCGGACGGGCGAGGCGGTCGGAGTCCAGAAGGCGCCCGTTTCCTCATCCCGGATGTACACCGCTTCGGATGGGGGATCCAGGATGGGATCATTCGACCAGCCGGTCAGACGGTTGCGCTGGCTGTTTCCGAACCAGGTGCATCCCGCGCCGGTTTCGCTCACGATCGTCCCGAAATCCGGATTGGCGATCACGTTGATCCAGGGGGCGGGGGTGTGCGTGTCCGGCCCGAGGTAGATCGCGTATTCCCGACCGTCTTTTGTAAACCCGCCCAGGCTGTTGAAGTACGGCAGCTCCATGAACGGCAATTGCGCCGATGGATCGCGGGCGGGGCGTTTTTTGGCGATCGGTTCCGTCAGTTCAGGGACCTCCAAATGGACTCCCAGCTGCTGGGGAAGCGCGCCCCGCGCGGCAACCAGCACCACGCCCGCGGCTGCTTTCAGAAGGCTCAGGTCCTCCTTCGGGATCTGATCCGCGTTGCGCAGGAAAATCCCTCCGGGCTGGTCGATCCCCGTGTACATGGCGTAGGCATGGACCAGCCGGTCGAGCTCCTCCTTGAGCGGCCGTTCGTATCCGCCGGCCTCCTCGTTTAGGATGACCAGATCCGCCCAGAAACCGTGCTTCCGCCAGTAACTGTGCGCCTGGAGCAGTTGGCGGATCAGACCCAGATCGCCCGGCTCTCCGATCGTCACCATTGCGATCGGCAGATCCCCCGAGATGCCGTACGGCCACAATCCGGCCTGCCCCTTGCGGTTTTCCTCCAGCCGCTCCATGGAAGGGCGCAGAAGCGGATTTACGTAGAAGAGATGGTTGGCCAGCTTCTGAAACTGCCGGGCGTCGTCGGGCTGGATCCGCAGGGACCGCAGTTCGAGCTGGGCGGCCGCCCAGGTGAAATCCATCGCCCGGTCGATGGCGGGCGGGTTGCCGTACTTTCCCATCAGGGAAAGGACTTCCTCGCGCGTCCCGCCGGCGGCGGTTACCAGGGTCACCTGAGCCCGCTGGCCGGGGCCCAGGACGATGCTTTCCCTCAGGCTCAGGATGGGATCCAGAACGTACCCCTGGCTGTTGCCCGGCGGCTGGGAGAGGCCGATCGGGTTGGCGAGAGTCCGGCCGCGTCCGATGAAGCGGCGGCGGTCGGTTTCGAACCGGATCGGGCCGCCGTCCGGCTGCGCGTTTGTCAGCCGGTGGGCGACATACATCGACGGTTCCTCCGGGCTGCGCAGCCTGCGGCGGGCCAGCAGCGCGGGAGGCGCGGCCAGCGCCTCGGTATGCACAAATAATTTCTGAAAAGCCGGATGCTGAAGATCGGCGTTGTGGGGGGCCAGGACCAGTTCGAGGTAGCTGGTAAGCTCCAGGGTGCGGGTGAAATCCGACCGGTTGATCAGCGTGATCCTCCGGAACTCCACATTGTCTTCCGCCGAGACGAACACTTCGGTCCCGGTGCTGATCCCCTCATCCTTGCGCGTATACACGGTCCGGTCCAGCGCGAAATGAACGGAATAATCGTCCGGGATTTTTCCGCCGACGGGATGGTATGCGGCCGACCAGTATTTTCCGGTTGCGGTATCGCGAAGGTAACAAAAGGTTCCATGCGAATCCTGCGTGCGGTCCGCCCGCCACCGGGAGACATCCTGGCGGCCCCAGCGGCTGAATCCCCCGCCCGAATTGGTCGTCATCACACAGTAGCCTTCATGGCCGAGGAGCTGGGTTCTCGGCCTCGGGGTGTGCGGCGTATCGAACCGTCCCTCGGCCGGCGCGGTTTCCACGAGCTGCGGCATTACGGTCGTGCGATCACGGGAGGACACGATAAACAGCGACGGCGAGAGGGGGATCTTTTCCTGAAGCAGCAATTCCGCCGCGCGCAGGGGTGGATTGGCATGGAACAACCGTTGAATGGGATTCCCGAGCAGGAAGTTCGCCAGGGAGAGAAACGACATGCTCTGATGATGCGCCATGTAGGTGTGGATGTTGATCCCGCGCCGTTCCTTCCGGTCGGCGCGCCGGCTGAAATCGATCGCATCGTAATACCCGTAATCCCCGAGGATTCCCAGGCCGGCCAGGCGATGGAGATTCTTCACCGTCTCCCTCGGCGCGATGTTCAGCGCCAGCAGCGCGGCATACGGGGCCACCACGATTTCCTCTTCCCCCTGGCGCTTCAACCCGAGCGCGGGCACGCCGAAGGCCTTGTATTGGTATGTTTTGTGGATATCCAGATCCCCGAACGCCGATTCCGAGAAGCCCCATGGAACGTTGTTTTTCCGCCCGAAGGAGATCTGGATTTCAACGGCCTTGCGGGTCATTTGCTCCAGAAGTGAATTCCCGTACGTCTTCTGGAAGAGCAGCGGCATCAGGTATTCGAACATCGTTCCCGTCCAACTGATCAGCACCTGCTGCCGGTCGACTTCCCGGAAGAGGCGGCCCAGGGAAAACCAGTGTTCCGGGGAGACCTCTCCGCGGGCGATGGCGAGGTAACTTCCCAGCCGCGCTTCGCTGGCCAGCAGATCGTAATGCGAAGCGTCATGTCGGCCTTCGGAAATGTTGTAGCCGATGAAGAACAGCCTGCGGTCGTTATCGTATAAAAAGCGCAGGTTGACCGCTTTATGCAATCCCCGCAGATCCCGCGCGAGGCTTTTCTTCAAGCCGATCATCTCTCCGGAGAGCCACTTGGAAACGGAGAAGGCCTGGCCCAGGCGGTCCAGCCATTCCAGGAGGGATGGATCCGGATTCTGGAGATTCCCGCGGATCGATTGCAGGACGGATAGACCCGGCACGTTTCCGTCGGCGAGATCGGCCAAGCTCGGCGAACGGTCCAGCGCTTCCGCAAGCGTTTTGAGCGGTTCGGATTCGGGAGCGGCGGTCTCATCCCCGCACTTTTCCGCGAGAATTTCCATCCATGGAAGATACCGGTCGGCCGAAAGAAGCCAGGCCTTCACCTGGCCCTCCAATTGATCCGCCCAGGCGGCGGAAACGGATTCCGGACCCGCGTCCTGCCGGACCGCAACGGCGAGGGATTCGAGCGCGCCGCCCGTCCGGCGGAGGAGTTTGAGCGCGTCGATGCCCCGCTGCGGGGGTTCTTCCACCGATCGCGCAAGCAGGCGGAGGCTGCGCGCGAGTTTCCCGGAATGGGTTTCCTGCGCGCAGGCTTGCGCGAGGATTGTGATCGTATCCGCCAGGCCGGCAAAGACGCTCGCGTCCAGCAGCGGCTTGCGGACAAGCTCCTCCAGGCCCGGTCCGAGCGCGTACACGGCGGCGAGCAGGTTTCCGCTGTCCACGGTCGAGACGTAGCGGGGTTCGAGCGGCGCGAGGGTTTGGATGTCGTACCAGTTCAGCAGATGGCCTTCGAACCGCTGCAGTTTGGAGATGGTTTCCATGGAACGGGTCAGATTCTGGATGACCTGGTCGGCCGTGATGTATCCGAAATCGCGGGCGGCGAGAGTGCTGATCATCCCCAGGCCGATATTCGTGGGGCTGGTCCGCATCGCCTTCTGATTCTGGTAGGCGACCTGATAATTATCGGGCGGCAGCCAGGAGGTGGAATCCCCGATGCAATCCGAAAAGAAGCGCCAGGTCCGGCGGGCGACGGTGCGGAGGAATCCGCGATCGGCGGTGGACAGGGAGAATCGCCTGGGCCGCGGCGTGAAGCGGACGTTGAGGATCCAGCCGACAAGGGGGGACAGGAACCACGCCGCCAGCCACGGAGCCGCCGCGGCCAGCGCATCCGGTTTTGCGGCGAAGAGGATCCAGCCCGCCGCGCCGCTCGCCGCGGAAATCGGGATCATCGCAAGCACAAATTCCGTGACCAGGTCGGGGACAAGCCGGCGGTAGTTCTGCGCGGAAACCCAGCGCAGCAGGCCGCGGTGCGAAACCATCCGGCTGTACCCCACCTGCAGAATGGCGCCGGCAGACAGGAGCGCCTGATGCGGGAGCAGCGCCGCGTCGACAATTCCGCGGAGAAGGTCGTGGGTTATCTGCGCGGCGGAAAAATTTTTCCGGTTTTGGCGGCTGGTCAGGGTGGAGAGGAGCCGGGTCAGCGGGTGGAAAAAAAGTTGCGCTCCCACCACCAGCGCGGCCGCCCAGCCGATCGCGGGAGCGGCCGACCAGGAAGCCGCCAGCAGGACCAGGTCGGCGATCGGCACCAGGCTCCGCCGCAAATTATCGAATATCTTCCAGCGGCTCAGCGCCGGCAGCGGATTGGCCCCCGTTTTGCCGCCCGCCATGGGGACGCGGGGGAACAGCCAGTCGATGATCTGCCAATCCCCGCGGATCCAACGGTGCTGCCGCTGGCTGTACCCGAGATAGCTCTGCGGAAATTCGTCGAACAACTCTATATCGCTGACCAGCCCGGCCCGCACATGTTCGCCTTCGATCAGGTCGTGGCTGAGCAGCCGTTCATCCGGAAAGCGGCGGGTCAGGATCCGGCTGAAGGTGTGCAAATCGTAGATGCCTTTGCCGTTGTAGGAACCCTGGCTGGAAAGATCCTGATACACATCGGAGACGGCCTTGGTGTAGGGGTCGATTCCGGTCGCATCCGCAAAGAGGCGGCTGAACGGCGAGGCCAGGGTGCTCGGCAGGGAAGGGGTAACGCGCGGCTGGAGGATGGTATAGGAACCCGCGAGCACTCTTCCGCGATCGTCCAGCCGGGGACTGTTGAGCGGATGGGCAAGCGTGCCGATCATCCGGCGCGCGGAGCCGGGGGGAAGCTGGGTGTCGCTGTCGAGCGTGATTATGAACCGGATGCTCCCGAGGCGTTCGCCGTTCCCCGCGACCACCAGGGGCGGATCCGTTTCCGGCCGGGTGCCGGTGAGGAACCGGTTCAATTCTTCCAGCTTCCCGCGCTTCCGTTCCCAGCCGATATAGCACTGTTCGGAAGAAGACCACCGCCTGCCGCGGTGAAACAGAAAGAAACGGCCGTCCCCGTAACGACGGTTAAGCGCACGAATCTGATCCATCGCGGATTGCAGAAGTTCCGAATCTCCGGCCTGCTCGGCAGAATCCGAATCCTCAAAATCCGAGAACAGGCTGAAGAACAGGTTCGGATCCTTGTTGGACAGGTACCGGATCTCCAGTTTTTCCGCTTCCGCCCGGACGGTCTGGGCATCCGTCAGCAGAATCGGCACCACTACCAGAGTCTGAAACGCATCGGGGATCCCCGGCTTTTCGAAATCCATTTTCGGCAGCGTCCGGGGAGGGAGCACGCGGGTCAGGGTGAAATTCATCAACTCGATGGCGGCCTGGCTGAGGGGCAGCAAAAATAGAACCGGGAGCACAAACCGGACGCCGAATCCCTGCCCGGTCCGGCAGAGGAAAAGCAGCGGCAGGAAAAGCGCCGCAAAGGTGACGGCGAGACTAACGAAGAGGACGGACGTATGGTGGGCGTACACCCACTGGCGGATGGCGTTCCAAACCGACTCGCGCCCCCGCAGATCGCGGAGAAGTTCGCGGCGGCCTTCGGCGACGAGGTAATACCCGACATGGCGGATCCGGTCATCCTCCGGCGGCGCTTTGCCGGCCAGATCCAGAAGGCGTTCCGCGACATGGCTTTCCGGCGTTTTGGATCTCCGGGCGATTTCCTCCAGCGCATGGCGGTAGCGGTCGCGCGTTTCGAAATCCATCTGCGGGTAGATCCCGGCGGGATCCCGGCGCAAGAGGTGATCGGCGCGGCAGGTATCCTCGAAAATGGTTCTCCAATCCAAGTG
This sequence comes from Anaerolineales bacterium, assembly GCA_016932475.1. Taxonomy (GTDB): domain Bacteria; phylum Chloroflexota; class Anaerolineae; order Anaerolineales; family RBG-16-64-43; genus JAFGKK01. The sequence goes on along the minus strand of JAFGCU010000119.1, from coordinate 36,657 downwards.
GCTGAGCTGACGCAGGCTGGAGAAAGCGTTTCCGATGGAAATCTGATCTTTGGTCTGGCGGTTTTGCTCGCGCAGGTTCAACTCGCCGAGGGGTTTGAGGAGCGTGCGCCCCAGCCAGCTCTGAACCAAAGCCAGCGCGTTGGTCTCGTCATACAGGTAGCTGATCAGTTGTGAGCAGAAGTATTCGCTGGGCGCGGGCTGGCTCTCCGTAAGCCTGGCCAGGACGGAAAACAGCCGCCCCGGATCGTGACGGTTCGCGGCAATCAGCCGGTTGGCCCAGAACCCGGCCGTCTCGCGTTCGCCCATTTCCGCCAGGGTTCTCTCCGCGAGGTTCAGGACGCCGTCGATCAGCGCCAGGCGCAGAACCTGCGGCAGCGCCCAAAGCTCGCCGATCGTCAGCGGATGAACGGATTGGTAGCCGTCGAGGAAGGCGCGGATGGTTTCGCGGTCGAGCCGCAGATCCGCATGGGCGACGAGCTCCCGGGCCAGGCCGAAGACGCGCGGCAAATTCCGGTAGGGTTCGCAGTTGAGAACCGGAAGTTCCTGGAAATAGCTGCGGGGCAGATTGGATTGTATGTCGCGGACGTTGCTCTCGATGATGTACTCGTTGTCGAGGATCCATTCCGCGGACGGGGTGGTGGGCTGTTCCAAGCGGCTGGCATCCGAGAGATCCCGGCAAATCTGGTGGATGGATTTTGCGACCCGGGTGATGCGCTTGAGCAGCGCGCCGTTGCGGATCTGGCGGGTGTGCAGGCGGTGTTCTTTGGCCAGCCGCCGCGCGTATTCCCGAAGCTGCGAGGGCGGAAGCAATACGCCCGTTCCCGGAACATCGACGCGGGAAGGGGCCCGGCGGGGATGCAGGAGGAATACCGTGGGTTGCGTTTCTCCGCTGTCGCGGATGACGATCTGAGGGTATCGGAATGTGTGCAGCGGCGCCTGAAGCAGGAGGACATTTTCCTTCGGCAGCAGCCACAACGCGTGCTCGGCCAGCACCTTGCGATCGATCCCGAAACGAGAGCGCCGGACGGCCGTCCATCCGCAGGCCAAGCCAACCAGGGCGCCGGCGAGGATGGGAAACCAGGCGGGATACGCTTCCGCCGGCAGGATTGCCGAACCGCGCAGAAGATGATGTGCCAAGCCTGCCAGTCCTGAAAAGAGGGAGGCCGACAAAACCGCCAGCAGGATCCGGAAGGCGGGAAAAGGATCCTGTACCTTTATGTTTCCGGTTGCGGAACGGTGCAACACGGCCGTGCGGATATACCCCTTTTTCTCCATTTCCCAGAGGGCTTTCCGCGCGTCTCCGATTTTTGCGTAGTAGGCGGCAAGGATGGATTGATGGATGGAATGGCTGTGAATCGATGCGTTCGCCGGATTTCCGTTTATGGGCGGGATAATCATGACCGCAATCTTTGCTCCATCCCGCCAGTATATCCTGCCGGATGGGGCAGGTCAAAATCCTCCGGCATCCGGGCCGGGATGTTTTTTCTTCCTCCGAATCATTCTATAATGGATGCATGGCTTCCTGGCGGAAACAGCTTCCCCATAATCCAATACCGCTCCTCCTCGATTCCGGTTGCACGCCGGTGGTGTATTTTTCCCGCCGCGATTTGCTGGACGAAAATCCGGGACCGGTCGAGCAATTATGGGAACTGCCCGACGCGCAGAAGATCACGCGCAAACAATTGAAGAGCGGCAGATGGAAGTATCCGCCCTCCGGCGCCGCTGCGCGCAGCCCGGAAAATTACGACCAGCTCGAGACCTACCGCAACCTCGGTTTTCTTGTGGAGAAGTTCGGGCTCACCCGCGCCCACCCGGCGATCCCGAAGGCGGCCGCGTACCTGTTTGCCTGCCAAACGGCGGCCGGAGATTTCCGGGGGATATACGGAACACAGTACACGCCGAATTATTCGGCCGCAATCATGGAACTGCTGATCAAGGCGGGCTACGGGCGCGATCGCCGGATCGCCCGCGGGCTGCGCTGGCTGCTTTCGGTCCGCCAGGCGGACGGGGGGTGGGCGATCCCGTTTCGCACGGCGGTCGCCGGAAAGGGGCTGACCGACATCATGCGTTCGAAAAAGGCGGAACCGGACCGCACCCGGCCGTTTTCCCACGTGATCACCGGTGTGGTGCTGAGGGCGTTCGCGGCCGGCGCCGGTTTCCGCGGCGATGCGGAAATCGTCCGGGCCGGCCGGCTGCTGGCGTCGCGCTTTTTCAAATCCGATTCCTATGTCGATCGCAGAACGCCCGGATTCTGGACCGGCTTCAGCTTCCCGTTCTGGTTCACCGATCTGCTTTCGGCGCTGGATGCGCTTTCAAGGCTGGGTTTTTCCGCGGAGGATCCGGATGTGCGCAAAGGTTTGGATTGGTTCACGAGTCGCCAGCGCAAGGATGGCGGCTGGACTTTGAAAATTCAGAAGGGGAAAGACAAAGCCCTGCCGTATTGGCTGGATCTGGCGGTCTGCAGAGTGTTTCGGCGGTTCTATTCGGGTTAAGACCATCGATGGTTGACCATCGATGCCATCCCATCCCACCTCCCCCGTCCCTCGCTCGCCCCCACTCGCGAAAACATCGCATCGGAATTTCACCGATGCTCATCGCTCGGGGGACAGGCGCTCGGGACGTTCCCCTCCTCCCTTCCCGTATAACGGGAAGGGAGGAGGGGTTTGGGGAGGTGGGATGGGATGTCAACCGGCACATGGGAACAAAAAATTTTAAAATAAAAACGCCGCTAATTACAGCGGCGCTTTTCATATTATGTGACTATCGTTCATGGTCCATCGTCGATGGTCGTCTTATTACCTGCAACCTCAAAAAAGTGGTGTCATGCTGAGCGCCCCTGGATTCGCCGCGGCGGAGCCGGGGCAGGGCTGTCCTGCGCTTTTTGGAGGGAAGCGAAGCATCTGTTTCTGTGTGTCTAGACCCTTCGCTGCCCCCACTCGCGAATTCTTCGCATCGGAAAATCACCGATGCTGATCGCTCGGGGGGCGGACGCTCAGGGGCGGATGCTCAGGGTGACATTTTCAGAGATTTCTTCCTGTCAATCCTGAAAAAATCCTGTAAATCCTGTCTATTACTTACCCGGCAATCGAAGCGTAAACCGCGCGCCACCTTCGGGACGGTTTTCGGCGGTGAGGGCGCCGCCGTGCGCCTCGGCCAGCTTGCGCGCGATCGCCAAGCCCAGGCCGGATCCGCCTTCGGCGCGGGCGCGCCCGGAATCCAGCCGGTAGAACCGCTCGAAGATCCGGTCGATTGAGTCGGCGGGGATCCCCGGCCCGGAATCATCCACCGTAATCCGGACCGCCGCCCCGTCGGAGTCCGCGTTCAGGCGGACGACGCCGCCGTCGGGAGTGTGACGCAGGGCGTTATCCACCAGGTTGCTGAGAATCTGCTCCAGCCTTTGCGGGTCGGCCATCGCCTCGGGCAGATTCCCGCCGCAGGCGGTCTCGATCTTCTGCGCGCAGCCTTCGGCGCGCGGCGCGAACCGCGCGGCAACCCTCTGCAGCAGCCGCGCATAATCGATTTCCGATTTTTCCAGCGTCAGCCGGCCGGCGTCGGCCAGTTCGAGAGTCCGCAGATCCTCGATCAGCCGATCCAGGAGTTCCGCGCTCTCGCGGATCGGGGCAAGGTTTTTCTTTGTCAGCGGGTAGACACCGTCGGTCAGCGCGTCGACGTTGGCGCGGATGACCGACAGGGGAGTCCGCAATTCATGGGCGATGTCGGCCGTCATTTCCTTGCGCAGGGTTTCCTGCTGATGGATTTCGGTCATCATCCCCTGGAAGGACCGCGTCAGATCGCCGACTTCATCCCCGGAGGCGCGCGGCAGAGAAAGGTTGCGCTCGCCGCGCGCGAAGCGCTGCATGGCGGTGGAAAGGTGGCGCAGCGGCGAGGTCAGGCTCTGGCTGAGAAAGAGCGCGATCAGCAAACCGGCCATCCCGGCCGTGATGGCCGTCCAAATGAGGGCCCGGTTAACCGCCACGAGCAGCGTTTCTTCCGGCCCCTTGCGAAACGGTTCATTGAAAGTCACCAACTGGCCGACGATCTGATCCGCCGTCCGGATCGGGAATGCCGCGGTTCCCGGCAGGGAGGTGAAGGGTTTACCGGTCAGATCGCCGGTGGTATCGATCACCACGGTCCCGTCCGATGCCACCACCAGCAACCGGTAATTGCGGCTGGCCTGAAACGGCCCCGGGGAGAAGAGCACGCTCTCCGCGCCCGTCCAGGATTGGTTGGCGCTGTAATAGGCCGCCAGTTCGCGGGCCAGCATGTGATCCGGCAGCATCTCGTACTGCGAGAGCGCGCGGCCCATCTCGCGTCCCGCCGTCCGGTTGGTGAACAGCACGACGCCGCCGAGGGTGGTCAGGAGCAGGAGTACGAAGGCCAGCACGAGTTTCGTCGTCAGGCGCATGGATCACTCTTCCGCGAACTTGTACCCGATTCCAAAAACGGTGAGGATGCGGGCCGGGTTCTTCGGGTCCGGTTCGATCTTGGCGCGCAGGTTCTTGATGTGAACGTCGATCGTGCGTTCGTAGCCTTCGAAGGCGCTGCCCTGCGCCAGTTCCAGCAGCTGCATCCGGTTGAACACCCGGCCGGGCTGGCCGGCCAGCCCGGCCAGCAGGCTGAACTCCGTGGGCGTCAGGTCGAGCAACTGATCGCCGCGGCGGACGGTGTGCCGCACGACGTCGATCTCCAGATCGGCGGTGCGGATCATCTCGGGCGCCGCGGCGCCGCCCTGGGCGCGGCGCAGGACCGCGCGCACCCGGGCGACCACCTCGCGCGGGGAAAACGGCTTGGTCACGTAATCATCGGCGCCCAGCTCGAGCCCAACCAGCCGGTCGGTTTCCTCGACCCGCGCGGTGAGCATGATGATCGGCGTCTGCCCCAGACGCCGGATCTCGCGCGCCACGTCCAGCCCGTCCATCCCCGGCAGGTTAAGGTCGAGGATGACCAGATCGGGGCGGCTGGCGCGGAATGCCTGCAGGGCTTCATCGCCGCGGCTGGCGGTCGCGGCCTGAAACCCGGCTTTTTCCAGGTAGGAGCGGATCACGCGCACCAGTTGCGGTTCATCGTCGACGATCAGGATACGGGCTGTCATATGGTCCATTATATTGGAATGCGGAGATCCGTTCCCGGCCGCCGCCTCGCTCTCCCGGCGGGGCGGGCGGGCGGACGCCTTGCGGATCATGACAGACCGACGCGGTCTTAAGACCGCGTCGGTCTGTGGCAACTCCGGCTCAGGGGCGGTTACTTCTTTTTCTTCCCGCAGTGCGGGCAGGCCACCCAACCCGGATCAAGCGGTTTTCCGCAATATTCGCACGGCACGGTCGCGGCCGGCGGGGGAGCGGAGGGCCGCTTCGCCAGCCAGTACACCAGCGCCGCAACGCCGCCGATCACAAGGATCGGCACCGCGAGGCGGAACAGCATCCCGATCCACCAGATCCCGCCCATGCCCCAGTTCAGCATTCCCCTGCTCATCATCCCGTAGCCGTAGATCGGCTCGCCGGATGCCATGGGAAAGCCCGCCCACAGCGGCAGGGCGATGAGGAATGCCACGACGAACACCGCAATCCCGAGCAGGATCCACTTCCAAACGCTTTTCATAGCTCCATCTCCTTTTCCGCGATGAACGCCCCGTGCCAGGTATGCAGCCAGACATCCCCTGTCGATCCGTGCACGCTCAGCATCCCGGCCGTTTCGCCGTCGACGGAATAATCAAACGTGTAGTACCCATAGAAGGAAAACCCGCCTTCGTGGACGGTCGCTCCGGGGTTGACCCGGTCGAGGTGCTCCTGGGCGGCCGCCCGGGCTTCCTCGATCGTGAGCGCGTTCTCGCCGGTCTGGCCGGTGCGGTGCATGCGGCCGCCGTACTTGCCGTTCCACATCATGTTCGGCCCCGGCTCCGGGGTGACGTTCCCGCGGTAGGGGTCGATCAGCACTTCAACGGCTCCGCGCCCGCCGTCCTTCTCGACGATCACCGCATAGAAGTTGCGCTCGAACTCCATTACTTCCGCCACCCGGAATTCGGATCCCAGATCCGCCGCGTAGGCTTCCGCTTTTTCCGCGGCCGCATCGAGGGAAATGCGTTCGCCGTCCGTGCCGCCGAACCGGCCCGGTCTGCGGTCCCGCATCTTGTCGAACCGGTCCTTTAGCCGCTCGCGGATTCCGCCCGGGTCGGCGGGATCGCGCGGACCCGCGTCCGATCCCCTCGTCCAAAAAACGCCGTCCCGCGCATCCGCACCGCGGACGGATCGGACGCCCTGGACGAGTTCGGGCCGGTAGGTTTTTATCAGTTCGCTTCCACCGTAGGCTGCGCCGACGCCGAGCGCTCCGGCGGCCACGGCCACTCCGATACCGATCCACCAGCTTCGCATGTATGCCTCCCGGAAACCGGCCGTTTGTGGCGCCGTTTTCCTGGTTAAAGCTTAACCCGCAGGTGTGAAGTTTTGATTAAGGCGGGATGGAAGAATTCTATAATCCGGGCGGTTGCGCCCGGATTGGGATAAAACCGCCGTGTTTAATAATCGGATGCCGGGGTCGGAGATAAATTGCGCGTGAGGATTTGAGAATGCGCCGCCGGACGGCGCGGGAAGAATCCATAGACAGGATAGACAAGATGGATTCAGGATTTACAGTTTTTTGTATAACCGATCAACCTTCCCCTCGTACCATGGCCGCGCAACTCTGCTCCGGGGGAAAAATCGCCCATGCACGATCCGGGCGCGTCCGTTTTCGCCCGTCCCACCGGCGGGCTCGTTTTCGTCCGTCACCCCGGCGTGCTCGAGGCCGGGGTCCAGTGATTTTCGCGGTTTATGGATGCCGGCCAGGTTCACCCCCGCTTTGCGTTCATCCCGGCTCATGAACCAGAAGCGGGCCGGGATGCGTCCCCGCTCGCGAGAACTTCGCACCGGGAAACCGCCGGCGCTCATCGCTCGGAGGGCAGGCGCGGGGACAGGCGCCGGCATGACGATCGACAGGCAGCGCAGTTGAAAATTTTATGAAATACAAATCCTGTCTATCCTGACGCAATCCCGTTCATCTTTTCTGTTGCCTACCCGATCAATCCTTTTTCCCGCCCCTCCGCCACGGCCTGGGTGCGGCTGTTCACGCCGAGCTTGCCGTAGATGTTCTGGATGTGGCGCTTGACGGTCGCGAGTGCGATCACCAGCCGCTGCGCGATTTGCGCATTGGAAAGCCCTTTGGCGAGCAGCCGCAGGATTTCAATCTCCCGCTCGCTGAGCGGTTCGATGGGGATGCCGGCCGATGCTGCGGCCGGGCGGGGTGAGGGCGCGGCATCCCGAAAATCCAGCAACCGGTCGACGAATCCCGGCGCCGCGTTGCGGACTCTCGGCAGCAAATCCAGCACGCGGCCGTCCTCATCGAGGAACAGGCGGATGTATCCTTCCGGCGCCGACAGCCGCAACGCCGCTTCCAGGTTCGCGCGGACCGCGGCCGGGTCGCCCAGCCGCTCGGCCAGCAGCGCCGAGAGAATGCAGACCGTGATCAACGGCCGGTGGATATTATTCCGCTCGAGAAACGACCGCAGCCGCGCCAGGAAGCGCCCGGCTTCCGCGTTCGCTCCCCGGGCAAGCAGCCAGCGGGCGTACACCAGGTGGGTATCCAGCCGGATGTATTGCGGCTCCTCGTCGATCGAACAACCGGCTTCCTCCGCCCAGCGCGCAACCACCTCGAGGCGGCCGAGCCGGAGATGAACCCCGGCCTGCGCCGCGAGAATGGTTCCCAGATCCGTCAGCCCGGTTTGGCGGGCGGAATCCGCCGCCTGTTCCAGCGCCGCCAGCGCGGCCTCGACGCCTTCCGCCGCCGCGATCAGCGGCGCGCAGATCCCGCGCGCGAGGGTGAGGAAGGGTTCCTGGCGGTGGCGCTCGCCGTAGGCCGTCGCCTCCGCGTACAATTCGCGGGCGCGCGCGAGCTCGTTGGATTCGTAGTAGAGCATCGCCCGGCGGGCGAGCATCATGCAGCTGGTCGGAGAGGATTGTTCGTCGGGCATGGTGTGCCGGCGGATCGTATCCTCGCAGACCGCCAGCGCTTCGCGCCGCCGGCCGGCCAGGTCCAGGTCGTACACCAGCATCATATCCACCAGATCGGTGAACAGATGCGAGAGCGCCGTCGGCAGCAGCTCGCGGGATTCCTTGAGCGTCTGGATGGCCTGCCGGATGTTGCCCATCCGCTCGTGCGGTTCGGCCAGCAGCCAGTAGGCCATCGGCAGCCACTGGTCTTCACGGCCGCGCAAATCCCCGATCGCGAGCGTTGCCAGGCGGATGGTTTCGGAAAAATCCATCCTTCCCATCAACGCCAGAAACGCCTGCAGGAGATACGCCTTCCCGCGCACGCCTTCGCTCCCCGCGCGGCCGGCAATTTGCTGCTCCGCGTATGCCGCCAGCTCGGCGGCCTCCGGAAATCCCCCGGTCAGGGTCAGCGCCCAGCCTTTATCCAGGATGAGATCCGGGTCCGAAAGCACCAGCTCCTTCGGCAGAGAATCCAGCCAGCCGAGCAGGGTCTGGGCCTGGCCCTCGCGGATCCCGGCTTCCGCATTACGATGGATCAAGCGCGCGGCATTTTGATAATTTCCGGAAAGAGCGCCCGCGGCGAGCGCGTGCCGGACGGCCAGGAAGGGCAGGTGGTTTTTTTCGTGCCAGGCCGCCGCCCGTTCCTGGAGCGTTGCTTCCTCCTGCGGCGCGAGCCGGGCCTTGAGGAACTCGGCGAACAGGCGGTGGTACCGGAACCATTCCCGGCGCCCATCGAGCGGGGAGAGGAAAATGTTGGATGTTTCGAGCTGCTCCAGCACCTCCTGGCTGCCGCCGCCGTCGATCACCGCGTCGCACAGCGGCGCGCACAAACGGTCGAGGATCGACGTGCGCCGCAGAAAATCGCGGGTCTCCAGCGGAAGCCGCTCCAACACCTCGACGACGAGGTAATCCATCACATAGCGGTGATCGCCGCGGAAGGCGGCCAGAAAATTTTCCCCCCGGGCGTGTTCCTGCCGGAGGGCGAACGCCGCAAGCTGCAATCCGGCCACCCAGCCTTCGGTGCGGGCTTCCAGTGTTTCCACCGCCTGCGCCGGAAGGGGGAGATCCATCGAGCGGGAGAGGAACTCCGAGGTTTCGGCGGGCGAGAACCGCAAATCGGCCTCGCGCAGTTCGGTGATCTTTCCGAGCGCGCGGAGGCGCGCCAGGGGCAGGGGCGGATCCTCGCGCGTGCCCAGGGCGAGGTGCAGCGAGGGTGGAATGTGCTCGATCAGGAACCCGACGATCTCATGGACCGGGGCGGACGTGACGAGATGGTAATCGTCGAGGATCAGCACCATCGGCGGGATGCGCGCGAGTTCATTTAATAAGGGCGGCAGCAGGCTCCGGGGAGGGACGGGCTGGGGGGATTGCATCACCTGCGAGAGGACCGGGCTGAGCGATTCCGCCGACTTGCGGATGGATTCGATCAGATACCGCAGGAACAGCGCCGGATCGTTTTCGGATTCTTCGAGCGCCAGCCAGGAGACCGGACGCGCGGTGCGGCCGGCCCATTCCGCGAGGAGGGTTGTTTTTCCGAAACCGGCCGGCGCGGAGATCAGGGTCACCTCGCGCCCGGCGGCCAATCCGTTTTCGAGCTGGTCCAGCAGGCGCGGGCGGGAAACCAGATTAGCCCGCAATGCCGGCGGATTGGTCTTGCTGTCCAGGAGAATATCGCGGTTCACAGCCCCGCCTCCGCTGGAGGGGTGGTTTGCCGGATTGCGTCTTCGCGGTATCCGTCCCAGACCGCAAGCGCCGGCTTCGGGGTTCCGTCGCGCTGCCGCAAACCGAGAGTCGAAAATAAGCGCAGGGTCTCCACATCCTTCCCCATGCCGTGGGCTTCCAAGAACGCCTGATACGACTCCATGTTGAAATCATCCAGGATCAGGTAAATCCAGAACGCCAGCCGGCCGCCGAGCTGGTCGTGGACCGCGTTCAGGTACAACACCTGATCCCCGGGCGTTCCGTGGAACGGCGGGATGTCTGAGGAGCCGAAGCCGCCCTCGGCGACCGCGAGCGGTTTTTCGGTCCGGTCCAGGAGCGGCGTGTAATAGTCTTCCGGAATTTCCGCCGCGGTTTCGAAGGCGGCGAACGGGTAGGATGAGATCACCCACAGGTCCAGCTCCGGTTCGAAGGCTTCGATCAGATCCCATTGGATGCCGGGGCCTCCCCCCTCGGCGAACACGCCCAGGTTGTAAAGGTCCTCCCATTGGAAGGTTACGAAAACCTGTGTGCCGGGGGATTCCATTTTGATTTTTCGATACGTATCACGGTACAGGCTCAGGTAATTGGGGAAATCCTCCGGGAAGGCGTCGGCGTAGGTGTTGATTTCCGAAGCCAGCCCGAGGTAACGCGGGTGAAAATCGCGGGCCATGCGCACAGCCTGGTTCTGAAAGGCGCTGCGCACGTCCGGGTGGCCGAAGCCGGCGCCGGCAAGTTCGGGCGGGAGTCCGGAGAATTCACGGCGGTTCAGGCCGTTGAGCGGGTCCACGACGAAGATCGGCTCCATTCCATTCCGCCAGGCCAGCTCCACCTGCCCGCGGATGTCTTCGATCCGCGCGGATTGGCCGTCGATCCCGGCGCGGAAATCGTCCCAGGCCACCGGCTGCTGGATGAGGACCGAATCCGCGTGCGCGCTCATGGCGCGGAAATTATTCCATACGCTCAGGATGCTGACTTCCGGCGCGGAGGGAAAAAAGCCGAATGCCGTGCGGCCGGAATCGAAAACCGAATCGATGGGGGGCGCGGGCGGACGGAGCGTGGCGCAGGCCAGGATGCCGAGCAGCGCCGCGGATGGAAGGGCCGCCCGCCGGAATAATTTATCTTTTTGCATTCAAACCTTCTCAAGCTCGGGTGTCATGGGTATTGGGTGCGGAGGCTGGCGGGGGGCCGCTCGGACAGGATTCATATAATGTAGCCTGCCGGGGAATGGATTATCTCCACGCCACGGGAGCGTCCGCCAGGCCCCGCGCCATGAAGCGCAGGTCTGTGCCGTCCGGATGGACGATCATCAGAGTCCCGGGAGATTGGGGCGAGGATTTTTCGAGGATCGCGATCCATTGCCCGTCCGGCGACCAGGCGATTTGCGCCGGCGCCGTCTCCAGCCCGGCCACCGGATACAGCATTTCCCCTTCCTCCGAAACCGCGACCAGCTTCCGCGACGGCGTGTGGAAGAGGAGGAAGGCGGACCGGTCGGGGAACCAGCGCGCGCCGAACACAGGATCGTAGCCCTTGTCCTTCAGCGGGATGTAGTGCTTGGTTTCATCCAGCCCGGAGATGATGATGTAATTTTGGTCCGCGGCGGCATCCTCCGCAAGCGCGGCGGTGGAGGGTTTCTTCGGAAACAGCGAGGCCAGGTACAGGCCGTCGGGCGACCAATCGTAATGTCCGAGGTACGGGTCTTCCTGGGCCACCCACACCGTGCGTGAATCCGAAGCGCGGAACGCAAACGGGTAGGAGGCTTCTTCCAGCGGATTGCCCCGGTCGTAGGAAAACACCCATTCTCCATCCGGCGACCAGGTTATCCGTCCCGACAGGCTGGATTCGACTCCCAGCGCCTTCTGCTGCTTGGCATACCCGGTGGCCACCGGAGCGGTGTACAGAAAACCGAAATCGTTGTTGATCTGCAGCGCGCCCAGCGCATCTTTGGTGAAGCCGGACGCCACAAATGCGACCTGCTGGCTGTTCGGGGAATAGGCAAAGGTCCAGATCGTCCGCCCGGCGCCGGTGCTCGCCGTCAGCGTGGTGAACACCCTGCGCCGCGAACCATCCAGGTTGGTCGTCACGATCTGATTGCCGGGCGGATCGGCGATAAAGGCCAGCTTCTGGCCGTCGGGGGAAATCCGCGGCTGAATGCAATCCGCGGCGATTTCCCTGGTGAGGGATACCGGAACCCCGCCGGACAGGGGCAGCCGCATCACGCTGCAGCCTTCCTCGCTGACGAACAGAAGAGCCGGTTCATCCGCCACCGGAGTGCCGAGGTACAAGGTCGGAACCAGGGTGAGGGTCGGCGTGTATGTCAGGGACGGCGTGAAGGTTCTGGTCCGCGAACTGGTCACGGAGGGAGTGTAGGTATTTGATGCGGTGAAGGTTGCGGTCTCGGCGGCCGTGGGGGTGGAAGTGGCGGTTTTCCCCGCCGGGATCGGCAGCAGCGCCAAAGGATTGGCCGGCAGCCCGAAGAAGCCTCTCCACTCGGGATAAAAAACCACTCCGGCGATGATCAGGGAAATTCCGGCGGCCAGAGCGGCCAGCGCGAGGAGAGTTTTCCAGCGGCAGCCGGAACGCTTCAACGGCCCGGTGCCTTTCTTCGGCCGGTAGTAAGTGGGGGGTTTTCCCGGAGGCCGGTTGCCCGTCAGGGGGCCGGTGCGGAAACCGGCCAGGCCTTTGCGCGCGTATTCGCTTTGCGGGTTGTGGCGCAGGCACTCTTCCAGAATTTGAATCCGCTGCTGGTGATCGGGTTCGGTCTGGACCAGCCACAGCCAGGCCAATTCCTGAGTCGGATCCTCGGCGGTGATCCGGTGCAGCAGCGCGTGGGCGTCCTCCACCTTCCCGGATTGGGCGAGGGCGATGGCCTTCTGCAGCAATGGATGATGAGCGGGCTGGTCCATGATGTTCGGCGAATTCTTGCCCTGATTATATCCCAAGGGGAAATTTCTGTTTCCCCTTGAACGAGGGCGCCGAATGCTCTCGGGTAAGTGTTCGTCTTGCCCGCGCCGGCCCTGTCCGGTACGTGCGCCATGCCCGCGCGCGTTAAGCGGGCATCCGGGGGGTCTCAACGATCGTCAAACCGGCGGAATCGCTGCAAGCACACACCAGATCAAGCCAACATTGAGAAGAGAGTTGTCCATGTTCCTTGTGGATTCCCGCTAAGAGCCTGGGGGAATGACGGGCTTCGACATGCCTCAGGCGTTGTGATCGCCGCTCAGATCCGGTTCTGAAAAATCCCGTCGACCACCGGTTGCGGGAGCCGGCTCGCAAAATTAAGCAGCCCGGCCTGGTGCCCGACGAGATACTTGCGCTTCGGTTTTTCCGCCATCAGCGCGGAATAGACGGCCTTCGCCACCGCCTCCGGTTCAGTCCGCCGGTCGTCAAACTGCTCGAATTGATCCTGCAGTTTCTGAAGGGATTTGGCGTACAAATCGGAAGTCTCCCGCGGCCAACCTCGCAGGGACGCCTCCAGTTCTGTTTTCGTGCGGCCCGGTGCGGCGGTCCGGATTCCGCCGCAGCCGATCAGGATGTTGGGGATCCGTCACGGGGAAAGCTCCAGGTGCAGATTCTGCGCGACGCAGTTCATCGCGAATTCGCAGGCGTGGATGCTGGCGACGTATGGAATTGCCACCAGCGCGGGGGTGGCGATCCACAGGATCCGCCCGCCGCGCGCGCGGCGCACCAGGGGCAGGAGGGATTGCAGAAGCGCGACCGGCCCCATCACGCGGGTTTCCATCTCCGCGCGGAAGCGACCGATATCCATGAGCTCGACCGGCGCGATAAATCCGCCGCCGGCATTGTTTATGACGGCGTACAGGCGGTCGCGACCTTTGCGGGCCAGGCTTTCGTTAATGGAAGCCGCCGCGGCGGTTATCTGCGCGGGATCGGCAAGATCCAGCGGGCAGACGGGTTCCAGGCTTGAGAGGTGGAACCCGCGCAGGCGCTCGGCATCCGGCTCGCGCCGGACCGCGGCCAGGACGTGGAACCCGCGCGAGGCCAGGTGCAGCGCCATCGCCAGGCCTATTCCCGAGGAGCAGCCGGTGATCAGGATCGATTCGCCCGCGGGATGCGGGTCGGGCGGAGAGGCAACAGGATTCATCGTCGGATCTCCCTGTATAGTCTGGCGCGCAAAGACCGCCGCGCGGGTTTGTTTTGGTTCGGTCAGGATGTTCACGGACCGCAGCGGGATGGCGAGGTCGCGCAGCCGGTGCAGGACACCGAACAATGCCGCCTGATCGGGCAGCGGGCCGCGTAGCAGGGATTCACCGTCCCTGACGCGGCGCATGGAAAAACCGGGGAACCATTTGGCGGCCGGCCCATCTTCCAGCCAGGCGCCGACCCGGATTTCGGCGATCAGCGGAGGCGAGCCCGCGCCGGTGCGGGTACGGTCATTCATAGATGACCTCGCCGATCACCGTGCGCAGCCCGGCGCCGGACCGTTTTACGGATTTCCGGGCGTCCAGCCTCAGACGGCTTTCATGCTCGAGGCTTGCGATCCGCTCCATGATCTCCTGCGAGATCGATTCCACCAGTTCCCGATCCTCCACATTCCCGCGGAAGATCATCGGGGATCCGACCGAGATGGCGTACGGGCCGTGGAAATACCAAGTCCCGAGCGCCGGCTCATTCCGGACTTTGGTCTCAATCCGGCGGATTCGGGCGCGGTCGAGCGCGACTCCGATTGGAACGATGGGCGCACCCGATTCGAGCGCCAGGCGCGCGGCGCCGGTGCGCGGGCGATGGATTCCCCCCTCCGTTGGGCTGATCGCGCCTTCCGGGTACAGGGCGACCGATTTCCGCTCGCGGAGAGTCTGAAGCGCGGTGTCGTATGCGGAGCGGCCGCTGCTCTGCAGCACAGGGATATGCCCAGCCAGGCGCAGGTACGTTCCGAAGAGGGGAACCTGGAACAGGCGCTCCTCGATCAGGATCCGCACCGGTTCCGGAGCGATCTCCAGAATGAGAAAGGGATCCGTCGTCGTTGGATGATTGGAGACGAGGATTTTCGGGCCGGCCGGCAGCGGTTTCTGCCTGCGGATGTCGATATCGAACATCAGGTTTTCGTAAAGGTCGATCACCGGTAATCCGAGGCGGAAGAACATGGAATGCATGGCAAACACCTCTCTCTATGGTCCGGGAACAATCTCTCGCACGCGGATTGCTCGGAAAAAAGCGGAAGGCACGGATTTTTGATTTCTTTTTCCCGTTAGGTCGTCGGCGAAATCCGTGGATTCCGGTATTGGGCGCGCAAGAATTTTCGAATGCAACGGTTCCGCTGAGCCCAATAATGGTTTACAAGGGGGTGCATTGTCATGGGTCGGAAGGTGTATCTGGGGGGTGCATCTCTCCCGCGGGATGAAATGGCGCCTGTTTTTCGGTATTTTCCGGCTGATTTCAAAGGCCAATCCGCGGGCACCCGGGTGCTGGAAGCGGTTTGACGACTTTGTTATATTGGCGGAAATCAATTACCGTGGAGGCAGAATGGTTCAACGAAAATGGATCTGGTGGATCGCCCTGGCGGCCGCCGTCTTGTTCGATGTCCTCTTCTGGGGCCATGCGCCGGGGATTTGCTTCTTCCTGTTTATCGTCGTGTGCCTGGCGGCCGGGGTCATCTCGGCCGGGTTGGTCGGCGTCTGGCCGAACTGGAAATCCGTCATCCTCATTCCGTGCATCCTGGCTGCGGCGGCGATCACCTTCCTGCGGGTGGAGCCGTTCACGGTGTTTTGCGGCGGGGTGCTCTCGCTGGCACTGCTCGCGATCCTGGCCTACACCTACCGCGGCGGGAACTGGCCGTTCTACGGGATGGTCGATCATCTGATCGCCGCGTTCAAACTGGCCGCCTCGGCCGCGCTGCACCCGGCCCTCCTTCCGGCGGAGAAGAAGCCGGCGGATTCCGGCGCTTCCGGCTGGCGGCGCTGGCTGCCGGCCGTCCTGCGCGGGCTTGTCCTGGCGCTGCCGGTGGTGCTGGTTTTTGCCGCGCTGCTTTCGGCGGCCGATCCGGTCTTCGAACGGGCGATGAAATTCCTGTTCGACATCGAACGCCTGCCGGAATACCTTTTCCGGGCGGCGTACATCCTGATCGGGATGTACCTGCTGGCGGGCGTGTTTTTGCACGCGATGCTCTCCAGCCGGGAAGAGTGGCTCGCGCAGCCGGAAAACCAGCGCGTCAAGCCGTTCATCGGATTTGTCGAAGCCGCGGTGGTGCTGGGCAGCGTTTGCCTTCTGTTCACCGTGTTCGTCGTCATTCAGTTCCGCTACTTCTTCGGCGGCGTGGAAAACATCACCGCCGAAGGATTCACCTATTCGGAATACGCCCGGCGCGGATTCGGCGAACTGGTGGCGGTGGCGTTCTTCAGCCTGGTCCTCTTCCTCGGATTCGGCTCGCTCACCCGGCGCGAGGATCCGGCGCGCCGGCGGATCTACTCCGGGATCGGGCTGTTCCTGGTGGCGCTGGTCGTGGTCATCCTCGTCTCCTCCTTCCGGCGGCTGACGCTGTATGAAGACGCCTACGGCTTCAGCGGATTGCGCCTGTACACCCATGTCTTCATCATCTGGCTGGGAATTCTCCTGGTGGCGGTGGCGGCGCTCGAGATCCTCGGGCGCATCCGCTGGTTCAGCGCGGCGGCGATTTCCGTGGCTTTCGGTTTCACTCTGACACTGGCGATCCTGAACGTCGACGCATCCATCGTCCGCTTGAACGGATTGCGGTCGATCGGCTTCCGGGCGGAGGGCGGGGCGCGGGCGGCCGTGGAGGAGGACCTGGATACGGAATACTTCGATCAGCTCTCGGCGGATGCCGTGCCGGAATTGCTGGCGCTGTATGACACCAGCGCGTTGCCGGCCGACCGGGATCGGATCGGGGCCGGCCTCTCCTGCCGGCTGGCGCGGATGGAGCAAAACCATGATGACGCCTGGCAATCGTACCTCTGGCCGGTCGAGACGGCGCTGCGCCTGCTGCGGGCGAGTTCGGTCGCGGCGGATTATCCGGTCCACGAGGAACGCGGGTGGTTGTACGTGACGGTGAATGGGAACGAAGTGGATTGTTGGGGTCAATACGGGTGGATGGATTAGGGGATATGCGCAGACCGGCGCGGTCAGATAGATCGCGCCGGTCTGAAGTGAGTACGTCATCCCGGCGTGCTTCTAGCCGGGATCCAAAACGCACTCCAATATTCCCTTGGGGTGGCATAAAAACCTCTGGATGCCGGCTACGAACCCGCCGGCATGACAAATTACCGCTTTTTGACTTCCCCTCAACGCTTCCATATAATGGTTTATCTCAAGTGGATTTGGTGTTTGAAATAATGTAGAAAGCGTGGCCGGATGACATTCCGATCTCAGACGGAACCCTCTCCAAAGGCTTCACCCGCCGGAGAAAAAATAACCGTTCGCCGTGTCCTGGGCTTCATCGCGGCGAGCCTTTGGGTGATCGTCCCGATCGCGGTTTTCTACATTTTCCACAAACCGTTTTCCCCCGGAGCATGGGAAAGGATTTCGGATGCGTTGACGCATCTCTCGGCCGCCGGGGCAGGGGAAAGAATCCGGGATGCGCTGGTCGATCTCTCGGCTGCCGGGTGGATTCTTTGGATAAGCGTCGGGATCGGGCGGCCGTTCTTCCGCGACAGGGAAATTTCCACTCCCGAAAGGATTGCCATATCCGGAGCGCTCGGCTTGGGGACGCTGGCGCTGCTGTTCCTCGGGACCGCCTGGGCCGGGTGGATGACCCGCTCCGCGGCGCTGGTGCTGTGCGCCGGGTTGACGCTGCTGGTCTCACGGCCGATGTTGATCGGGATGGTGGATTTCGCAAAACACGCGCCCCGTCCGCCGATTGAAAAGGGCGCGTTCCCGCTCGGCCTGGGATTTTTTCTCGCCGGATCACTCGCGCTTTCGCTCGGGATCGCGCTGGCGCCGCCCGCCGCCTGGGATGCGCTCGTCTATCACTTCCGCATTCCACAGCAGATCCTCGCCGGAGGATCGCTTTCGTACGCCGGCGATTCGCTTTTCCGGGAGATGCCGCTGTCGGGGGAGATGCTCTTCACCGCGGCGATGGGACTGACCGGGCGGGGCGAGACCGCGGCCGTGCTGGGCTGGGGGACGGCCTGCCTGGTCCTTCTTGGGCTGACGGGAACCGCGCGCCGGATGGGCCTCCGGCATACCCTGCTCCCCGCCGCGCTGCTGCTTTCAGGGGATACGCTGGCCCGTTCGATGGGATGGGGGTACGTGGATTGGCTCTCCGCGCTGTTCGGATTCGCCGCGCTGAGCGTATTTTCCAGCCGGGAAGATCCGACCCGGCTTGTATTCGCGGGAATATTGGCCGGGTTCGCGGCCGGGACCAAATACACGGCCGGAAGTCTACTTGGGGTGCTGATCTTCGCCGTCCTGTCGCGGAAGCACCCGAAAGAATCCCTCCGAAGCCTTACCATCCTATTGGCCGTTTTTTCCCTGGCCTTTCTTCCGTGGATCTTCCGAGGAATGGCGTTCTTCGGTAATCCGCTGCCGCCGATCCTCGATGCCGGCCCGCTGGCCGCGCAGCGGATGGATTTTTTCACCGGCCGGCCGCTTGAAGGCGCATGGTGGATGGCGGCCGTGACGCCGCTGCTGCAATCGACGATCGGCGCCTACGGCGCGGCGCCTTTCGCGGTGACGATCGGTCCGCTCCTGCTGGCGTTCCTGCCGGGCGCGCTTGTGGCCCGCACCGGCGAGCCGCCCGCGGCGCGGCTCCTGCTGAAGCTGTGCTGGCTGAGCGCGATTGTTTTCTGGGCGGTGTGCGGCGTGGGCGGATTCTTCTCGGAATTGCTGGTTCAACCGCGCTTGTACCTCTCGCTGTTCCCCGGGATCGCGCTTCTCGCGGCGTACGGTTTCGAAGGTTTGTGGAGAATCCGGCTGAGGGTTGTCCGGCTTGGCGCGGCGGCGGCCGTTTTGGGCGCGCTCGTCCTCGCGGTCCAGCTGGCCGGGTTCGGACAATCCTGGATCGCGTCCGGAGTCCCCGGATACCTTTCCGGTTCCCAGACCCGCGCGGAATATTTGGAAACGAATCTGGGCTGGCACGTGCGGGCGGCGGAGTCTGCGCGGGCGCTCCCGGACGGCTCGCGGGTGCTGATGCTGTGGGAGCCGCGCGGTTTTTACTGCGGGCAGGCATGCTCTGAGGATGCCACCATCGACCGCTGGTACCTGCTGATGCGCAGCGGGCTGACGGCGGAGGAAATCATCGCCCAGTGGCGCGAGGAAGGATGGACCCACGTGCTGCTTTTTGACACGGGAGCCGGTTTCGAGCGCGCCTCACGGAGCGAATATGCGGAAGCGGACTGGGAGGAGCTGGATCGGCTGCAAATGGAGCTCCCGGTAGTGGAACGGTTCGGGGATGGGTATACGCTGTATTCGTTGGAATAGGAATACGCGGGAACGAGCTGGGCGGCGGGCGCGTCGATCGTTCGTCAATCCCGAGTGAGATAAAGGGGGTAGACAGGGATCGTCATTCCCGCGCTTGCCCTCGCGAAGCAAGGGTGTTCTTAGCGGGAATCCAGGTTTTTTTATTGGGGGAGCAGGTTATGAAAGGGCGCGTTATGGATCCCGGCCACGATCACGCCGGGATGACGACCACTTGGCCAACGGGGGCAGGCTCGGGAATCCGGGATTTTTCAGTATCCGTCATGCCGGCGTGCACGAGGCCGGCATCCAGGAATTTTCAGAATCCGTCATGCCGGCGTGCACGAGGCCGGCATCCGGGATTTTTCAGTATCCGTCATGTCGGCGTGCACGAGGCCGGCATCCAGGAGTTTCTCTAACAATAATTCGATCGCATATTACAAAGATAGGGATCCCGGCTGAGATCACGCCGGGATGACGAATAAAAAGCACCGGGATGACGAACAAAAACATGCCGGAAGGACGGATCAAGCCGTGCCGGAATGACGGATCAAACCGCGCCGGAATGACGGACACAAACCTCCTCTTTGACAACCGCACCCGCGTCCTTTACAATACCGCCGCCTTCGGAAATCTGCCTTCTTCCTTTTAAAAAGTCCACACACCCCGCGGGAAGCAACCGGCTCCCGTCCCTGGAGGTTGACAAGAGCTCATGAAGGAATACGGTACCGATGCCATCCGCAATGTGGCGCTGATCGGGCACGGCAGCGCGGGCAAGACCACCCTGGTCGAAGCCTTTCTGCACTTCACCGGGGCGTCCACCCGCCTTGGCAAGATCGCCGACGGCACGACCCTGTCGGACTTCGAAGACGAAGAAATTCGCCGCAAGATCTCCCTCTCCACCTCGGTCATCCCCGTCGAATTCCAGGATTGCAAAATCAACCTGCTCGACACGCCCGGTTTTCCGGATTTCGTCGGCGAGGTCATCTCCGGTCTGCGGGTGGCCAGCGGCGCGATGGTGCTGGTGGATGCGACCGCCGGCGTGGAAGTCGGCACCGAGCTGACCTGGCAGTACTGCGAGGAATTTAAACTGCCGCGGTTCGTGGTGATTGCCAAGATGGACCGCGAGAACGCCAATTACGAGCGCGCGCTCGCCAGCGCCAAAGCGCTCCCGGGCGCGAAACTGGTCCCCGTGCAGCTGCCGATCGGCCAGGGCCAGAACTTCAAGGGTGTGATCGACCTGATGGCAATGAAAGCCCGGATGGGCGCCGGCAAGGAAGCGGCCGAGATTCCGGCCGACATGAAAGCCGCCGCCGAACAGGCGCGGGTGACCCTGATGGAATCGGCCGCGGAGGGCGAGGATGAACTGCTGGAAAAATACCTGGGCGGGACCGAACTGACCCAGGAGGAAATGATCCGCGGATTGCGCAAAGCGGTCTGGAACAGCGTGCTTATGCCGGTCTTTGCCTGCGCCGGATCGGCCGAAATCGGGATCGAGCCGTTGCTGTACTGTGCGACCAAGCTCATCCCCTCGCCGACGGAGATGCCCAAGGCGGTGGCGGAAGGGAAGGACGGTCCGGAAGAGCTGGCCTGCTCGGATGCCGGTCCGCTGGCGGTTTACGTCTGGAAAACCACGGCGGATCCGTTCGTCGGCAAGCAAACCTACTTCCGGGTCTATTCCGGGACGATGGTTTCGGATACGCGCGTGTGGAATTCGAAAAAATCGGCGGAGGAGCGGCTGGGAACAATTTCGATCCCGCGCGGCAAAGAAACCCTGCCGGTGAAGAACGTGCACGCGGGGGATATCGGGATCGTGCCCAAACTCTCCGCCACGGTCACCGGGGATACCCTGTGCGACAAGACTCATCCGCTGACCCTGAGCGCGGCAACCTATCCCGCCGCGCTGTATTCGGTCGCGGTTACGCCCAAGACCCAGGCCGACGCGGCCAAGATTTCGCCCACCCTCACCCGGCTGTGCGAGGAGGATATGACCCTCGCCTGGCATAACGAGCCGAGCACCTCCCAGACCATCCTGCAGGGCATGGGCGACCAGCATATCGACGTGGCGATCCGGCGGGCGGAATCCAAATTCCAGGTCGGGCTGCACATCGAGCTGCCGAGGGTCCCGTACCGCGAGACGATCA
Organism: Anaerolineales bacterium; assembly: GCA_016932475.1. GTDB lineage: Bacteria > Chloroflexota > Anaerolineae > Anaerolineales > RBG-16-64-43 > JAFGKK01. The sequence continues at coordinate 15,425 of JAFGCU010000119.1, read as the reverse complement.
CCAAATCCAACAGCGCGATGTACCGTCACAAGAAGCAGACCGGCGGATCCGGCCAGTTCGGGGAAGTGAGCCTGCGCGTCGAGCCTCTCCCGGAGGGCAATTTCGAATTTGAGAACGAGGTCGTGGGAGGGGCAATTTCCTCCTCCTACATGTCCGCCATCGAAAAGGGCGTGCACTCGGTGATGCAGCACGGCGCGATCGCCGGCTACCCGATGGAGAAGATCAAGGTGGCGGTCTTCGACGGCAAGGAACATCCGGTGGATTCCAAACCGATCGCATTCGAGACGGCCGGCCGCGAGGCGTTCAAGCTCGCCGTGCACGGCGCGAGCCCGGTGCTGCTGGAGCCGATCATGACCATCCGGGTGATCGTTCCGGAATCCAACATGGGCGATGTGCTGGGCGACCTCAACACCCGCCGCGCGCACGTGCAGGGGATGGACACCGAACACGGCAAGAGCGTCGTCAATGCCACCATCCCGCTCGCGGAGGTTCAGCGCTATGCCACCGAGCTGCGCTCGATCACCGGCGGGCGGGGCATCTTCACGATGACCTTCGACCATTACCAGGTAATCCCGCGCAACGTGGCCGAGACGATCATCGCCGCGCATCAGAAGGAAACATCCGGCAAGACCGAAGAAGAGGAATAAATCCCCGATCCCTCCCCGGTAAAATAACCCATATGCGGGAATCTCTCTACATGAGAGGTTCCCGCGTTTTTTTAGGCTTGTTACGAATCGGTGACAGAAGCCGATGGTTGTTGCAAATCGGTTACGAAGGTCCAAAGTTCTTTTAAGCCGGTACAATCATTTCTGTATTGGAGGCCGGCGGTTCGATGATAACGGGAAAGACAGAACCAACAACGAATCCATTCAATGCCGATTCCTCGGCCTTCGGCCTCGGAATGACCTCCTGCATGCGAATGGTACTCCCGGCCATCGGCCTCGGAACGAGCGCCTGCATGCGCACGGTATCGCCGGCACGGTTCCGTTCCATGCGGCTTCGGCCTGTAAAGACCTTCCTGCTGGCGCTGCTTTCCCTTTCGGGTTTGGGGTTTGGCGCAGATGGTCCCCCCATGGGATATGCCGGCCGCCGTCCTTCGGAGGAGTACTACGCGTACCGTTCACAATCGGGTGATTCCCTGTCCTCGATTGCCGTACGGTTCGGCGTGGGCAAAAGCGAGATTTGGGATACCAGTGGATTGCATCTTTCCGACAGGGGCTTCCTCGCGCCCGGGTTAATTTTATCCATTCCCAAGAGACTCGCAGGCCTGACGGAATCGACTCATTTGCTGCCGGACGCGGAATTTATCCATTCGCAGACCTCCGCGAAATTCGACGTGGAAAATTTTATCCTCGGGAAGCGCGGTTTTTTACTGCATTACCGGGATGAGGACGGCCGGTCGGGCGCGGACATTATCGCCAAACTGGCCAGGGATAATTCCGTCAATCCGGGAATCATGCTTTCGCTGCTGGAGTACACCAGCGGATGGTTGACGCAGACCGATCCTGCCCCCGGCAGCCTCGACTACCCGATGCGTTTCCGCGATATTCATCATCGCGGGTTGTACAGCCAGATGATGCTGGCGGTCGATTACCTGGAACGGGGATATTACGGCTGGCGCGAGGCGAAAATCCTGCGCCTGTATTTCAACGACGGGCAAAACATCCGGCTGGCTCCGGACCTGAACGCCGGGACGGTCGCGGTGATGTACTATTTCAGCAGAATCACCGGAACCTCCGCCGCGTGGCGCGCGGAAATGGAAAAATTCCTCGGCATCCATTCGGATTTATTCGGCGATCCGCGGGCCGCGGAGGCGGCTCCGCTGTATTCGGGGGAGGTGTACCAACCCTATTTGATCCTGCCGTTTGGGCTGAGGCAGTCTTGGTGTTTTTCAAACGGTCCGCATGGAGCCTGGGATGCCAAAGGCCCCGCAGCGGCGCTCGATTTTGCGCCCCCGCAGGATGAATTCAGCGGTCCACTGACCCGCATGATCCTGGCCTCCGCTTCGGGCTGCGTCGTACGTTCCGAGAAGAACACGGTCGTGCTGGATCTGGATTGCGACGGGTCGGAACAAACCGGATGGAACCTCGTCTATTACCATCTTGCCGAACAGGGACGCGCCCGGCAAAACAGCCGGGTCTTCCAGGGGCAGAAGATCGGGTATGCGTCGTGCGAGGGCGGGTTGTGCACGGGGATTCATGTGCACATGGCGCGCAAATTCAACGGCGAATGGATGCTGGCCGGCGGGCCGATCCCGTTTGTGCTGAGCGGCTGGAATCTGGCGGCGTACGAAACGGAAGAAGCGGGGGCGGGGTGGAAATATTTCCGCGATGGACGGACGGTCATCGCCTCGATCGACTGCGATTTTGAGAATATGATTTTTCGATAGCAGCCGCCGCGGGTAACCGCATGCCTCTTCCTGCGGCATTTGGGGCTCCCTCGCGGGTCGAATATAATCAATCCGGGAATCCACTCCATGCGATGAAAAGAATCGCGCTTTCCATCCTGGCGTTTGTGCCGGGCGTGACCGCCGGGATTTTGCTTCTGGAGCCGGTCTTCCGGTCCAACACCACCCTGCTTCCGCGCGGGATTGCCGCGCCGCTCCCGGTCGATCCGCCCCTGACCGACCGCTGGTACGAGGTGCGATACACGGACGCGGATATCTTCTATTGGCAGTCGGGGATCATTCTGCCGCCGGAAGAAGACCTGCTGGAGGCGGTTGTCCACTGGCGGACGGATGAATTCGGGTTCCCCAATCCGGCGCCGGTGCCCGCGCAGGTGGACCTGGTTGTCCTCGGACGCTCCTACGCCATGGGGGCGCAGGCGGAGGAGCCCTGGCCGTCGTTGCTGCGCGGGCGGGGTTACCGCGTGCTGAACCTTTCCCAGACCGGCGCCGGCATCCGCGAGAAGCGGGATTTTCTCACCCGCTTCGGACTGCCGCGCAATCCGAAATACGCCGTCATCGAAATCATTCCCCCGAAAGACATCCTCGAATTCGGACCGGCCGCCGAGCCGCTGGTCGTCCAGCGCGCGGCGTTCCCATTTGCACAGACCGCATTGCGGCGGCTGTTCCCGCTTAAAGCCGGAGGAGAATCATCCGGGTACGTGTACCCGCTTTGGCTGGAGTGGCCCGGCGGCGGCTGCGACTGCGTCTTCTATTCCGGTTATCTCGCGGCGCTATCGCTATCCCGGGAGGATTGGGCCGCCAGCGCCGAGTGGGCCGCTTACCGCAATGATCTGGCCGGGTTGATCGCGGTGATGCGCGCTGCGGGCGTCGTCCCGATCCTGCTGTATGTGCCCACCAAGGAGACGGTCTATCCTCCGCTGGTCTCGGATCCCGCATCCCTGGCCGGCGCAACGGCCGCCGCGGGGTCGTGGGTGCTTGAGGACGGCGTGCTGCGAAAGACCGCCGCCGGAACCGATCCGCGCATCATCCAATCCAACTCGATTGCATCGGCGGAACTGATCCAGGACCTTGGCGGGGAACTCTCAGTCTGCGTGGTGGATCCGACGGCGGCGTTCACGGCGGCCGGCCGAAGCGGGACCGATCCGTTCATGCGCTACGACAGCCATTGGAGCGCCGCGGGCCATGCGCTGACGGCCGGCGCGCTGGCGGCGGCGATGGACGGCGGGAACTGCCGTTGATGACATTTGCCACCCCCGTATACCTGTTGTTTGCAGGCGCCGTCTGGCTGGTGATGCGCGCGCTGCGCAGGCCGAACTCCCGAAAAATCCTGCTGCTTTCCGCCAGCCTTCTTTTTTATGCCCTGCTCGACCTGCGCTATCTGTTCCTGGTGATCATGCTCGGGGCGCTGACCTACGCGCTTGGGATTGCGATTGGCCGGGGCGGGCGGGCGGATTGGTGCGCGGCCGCGGGGATCGCCGCCGCGCTGGCAACCCTGGCCTTTTATAAATATTCCGCGGTCTGGCTGCCCGCCTTCGGCCCGGTTTTTGCGGAGGAAATCGGCGGCTGGGTTCTTCCGGTCGGCATATCCTTCTACACATTTCAAGCGGTTTCCTATCTGGTGGATGTCCGCCGGCGGCGGATCGAGCCGGTGCGGAATGCCATGGATTTCGGCTTGTACATGGCGTTCTTTCCGAAGATTGTGGCCGGGCCGATCGTCCGCCCGGTGGATTTCTTCCGTCTATTGGCCGGAGGGCCGGAGCCGGCGGGCGCAAAAGATCTCCCGCAGATCTACTCGCTTTTCCTGCGCGGCCTTTTCAAGAAGGTGGTGATCGCGGATGCGCTGGCCGGCCTGGCCGGAGTCGGCTTTCAGGCGGCGGCGATCTCCGGCGCGGACGCCTTCCCGGCGCCGGTTTACTGGCGCAGCTTTTATTTGTTTGCGTTTCAGATCTATGCGGATTTTTCCGGATACACAGACATCGCCCGGGCAACGGGGCGGCTGCTGGGCATTCCGCTGCCGGAGAATTTCAACCGCCCGTATGCCGCTTCCTCGATCACCGAATTCTGGAACCGCTGGCATGCGAGCCTCACGCAGTGGTTCCGCGAATACGTATTCTTCCCGGCCACCCGCGCCCTGTTGTCGTCGCGCCGGAAGATCCGCCCGGCGCTCGTCCAGACCGGAACCACCATCGGCATGATGGCGCTCATCGGTCTGTGGCACGGGGCAGGGTTGCCGTACCTGATCTGGGGTTTGTGGCATGGGGCGCTGCTGGCCGTTGAAAAGCGATTGAATCCGCAGCCGGCGCGGGGGTGGATCCGGCTTCCGGCGTGCCTGGCGGTATTCCACCTTGTCGCGGCGGGGTGGGTTCTTTTCCGGTCGGAATCACTGCCGGCCGCAGGCCGTTTCTTCGCCGGACTGTTCACGGGCGGGCAATGGTTCCTGATGCCGGAATGCGCGCTGCCCGTGGCCGCCTCCGCGGCGGCAGTCTGGGCCGTCGATGCGCTTTCTACGCATAAACCCGCCATTGTGTCCTCCTCCGCTTTTCTCCGCCATGCAATCCTCGCCGCCGCCGCCGTCATGGTCGGCGCCCTCTGGCTGATGAACTGGGCGACGGACGGCGGCGGCCAGCCGTTCCTATACGGTAATTTTTAACTCCGGTAAACTTCAGACAATCTCCGCGATGGTCGAGATGGTTTTACCCGCAACCGGATGCAATCTGGTCCTCTACCGCGGCGATGCGGGGGACGCGACGATCGAGGCGCCGGCCGCGATGGCGTCGCCTCAGACGGCGGCGGTGAAAACGCAATCCGGATCGGATCCGAGGTGGAAATCCAATAGAAAAAATAAAGTCGCCCTGCGGATGCGGAGGAATTGGGATTGTTTACGCCATCTTTCGGGCTTCGTTTGTTAAAATAGGATGTATCGGCTGCGGTACTAGAAAGCCGGTTTTCTGATGGAGCGCCAAGCAGCCGGAATGGAGAATGACCATGCCCGAAGACAATCCCGTCCTGACCGATTCCTCGATCCCCGAACGCGCGGTGGGCAAGGTGGATACCTACAAGGAACCGCCGGCGCCGGCGAGCGTCCTGACCATCCACGCGCACCCGGACGACCAGGAGTTTACGATCGCGGGGACTCTTGCAAAGTGGGCCCGCGCCGGATGCGCAATTACAGTCGTATGCGTCACCAGCGGCGACGCCGGCAGCAACGACCCGGCCAAAGAGGCCGCCGATAAACCCGCGCTGGCCACGCTCCGCGAGGAGGAACAGCTGGCGGCGGGGCGGGAGATCGGGGTTAAGGATACGGTTTTTCTGCGTTACCCGGACGGTGAGCTGCAGCATACGCTGGCGCTGCGAAGGGACCTGACCCGCCTGATCCGCAAGCACAAGCCCGAGGCGGTGATGTGCGGCGACCCGACCGCGCGTTTCTACGGCAACTCGTATATGAACCATCCGGACCACCGCGCCGCGGCGGACGCCGCCTGCGACGCGGTCTTCCCATCCGCCGGAACCCGGCTCATTTTTACCGAGTTGCTCAAGGAAGGATATCCGCCGCATTCGGTTAAGCGGCTTTATATGCACGGGTCCGAGAAGCCGGACGTCTGGATCGATACCGCCGAGACGATCGAAGTGAAAATCCGGGCTTTGCGCCGGCATCGCAGCCAGGTGGGCGAGGGGAAGGAGCTGGACCGGATGATGCGCGAGTGGGCGGAGGAGGAAGGGAAACCCCGCGGCTTGAAATCCGCCGAAGCCTTCCGGGTGATGGTCCTGGATTAATGGCCATAAGGATTTATTGGATCCGATGGCCGGACTGGAATCCGCAGGAAATTCCCGGGAGAGAATCGAAGATTTCATCGGGCTGTTCCAGATAAATCCATCCGATTTTGCGGCAGCAGACTCCGGGAGAGAGGGGCGGCAGAAGCAGGTTCCCATGGATTGAATAGGACAATAATTATCCGGATATTGGGGTAATTGAAGGATTGGAGAAAGGGGCTGGAAAATTTCACACTTCTGGGTATAATGTAGCCAGCCTGCTTCGGGCAATTAATTTGCCTTTTACGGTAAAAACATTTGTTTTGTAGGATGATATGAACATCGTAGCAAGCGTTCCTCATTGCCCAATTTTTCAGGAAAGGAGGTAAATCCCATGTTCAAGAAAATGCAGAAGAAAGGCCAAGGCTTGGTGGAATATGCTCTGATCCTCGTTTTGGTGGCGATCGTGATTATCATCATTCTGTCGGTCCTTGGTCCCGCCATCGGCAACGTGTTCAGCCAGATCGTCAACAGCATCTAGTCGTTTTTTTTGATTTCCGAATAGTCCATCTGACGGCCAGGGTTTTTTCCTGGCCGTCTTTTCATTTGATTGAGGGTATGGCAGGGGGGCTTTATCCGGGAGAAAATGGAGTAAAACTATCCGGTATTTCCAGTTGAAAATCAGGGAGCTTAAGCTAATTCGGCTCACTCCGGCGTAAAATCCCGGATCCTGAAGGCTTGATTTAATCCATTTTTTATTAAAACCCATTCCAATCTGAAGGAAGATAAAACCAGCGCAATTATCCTTCTCCGGATTCCAATTCTTCAGAAAGGAGGTAATCCCATGTTCAGGAAAATGCAGAAGCGAGGTCAAGGTTTGGTGGAATATGCACTTATCCTTGTTCTGGTTGCTATCGTGATCATTATTATTCTGTCGGTCCTTGGTCCCGCCATCGGCAATGTGTTCAGCCTGGTGATTACCAATATCTAGGCGATCGTGCGGCAGCGGTTCCTGCAACAGGCGGCCGGTTGAAAAAACCGGCCGCCGTTCTATTCCGCGCGTTTACGGATCGGGAAAACGGCGGACCGCATTCCCGTTGGGCAAGGCTGAGAATTTCGTGAGAGAATTACCGCCCATCCGCCGGCCGAAATCCATCCGGATAAAATTGGGTTGTTGAAGTAGCCGCCCCGGCGCCGCTCCGGGTTTTTTCTCGCGGCGCGGAGGATTCCTCCGCCTGCCCCAAGGCGCCCGGGCGGGGCATCCGCCAGGTTGCCGGAATTCCATGGAACCTCCGGATCGGATCCGGCGGAAATGGTTTCGGGAAGGGAATAAATGGAACGCACTTCCATGCGCAACAGAAACATCCTTCGAGGATTGGCGATCTTGATCGCCTTGGCGGGATTAACCGGATGCAGGGGGCAGTCCGGTCCTTCTCCCGACGGCACCGGCACGCCCACTTCCGATGTGCTTTCGGGAAAGGTGACGGTCACCATCCAGGAGTACGAATTCCATCCGGACCGGTTAACGGTAAAGGCGGGGACGACGGTCTCCTGGATCAACCGCGATCCGGTTTTTCACACTGTGGTTTCCGATACCGGCCTGTTTCAGAGCACCATGCTGGCCGTCGGGCAGATGTTTTCCCATACCTTCGACAACCCGGGAACCTTCCCGTATTACTGCGAGAAGGACGGGGGACCGGGTGGCGAAGGAATGTCCGGGGTGATCACCGTCGTCCCATAATGCGGGTAAATCATTATCCCCGAGCCTGCTCCCGCGGAGCACCCCGGCCCGCTTCCGGTTCATGAGCCGGGATGAATGCGATGCGGGGCGGTTTTCTCGGGAAATCCACAACAACTTTCCGCATAGCCTTACCCCGCGCAGGATTATTTTCGTGGATGCCTGCCGAACACGCCCCCGCTTCGCAAGCATCCTGCCTCCAAGAACAGAACCGAGTTGTGATGCTTTCGCGGGGGCAGGCGCGGGCATTCCGGGATTGCAGCTTTTTGGATTGGGGTTTTGTTCGAGTTAGTCCTGGATCTCCGAGTAAACCGCGCGGGGATGACGAACCGTTCGCGGGGGGCGGGCGCAAGGGCAGACGCGGGCAAGACAATTCCTCCGATCATCCCGGTTTGTGTGCTTCCCCCTGGATGTGGTTTAATCAATGCATCCTTCTCCCCGCGATAATTAATCCCGCATGATGTTCCCTGACCCGGCCGCCGTGATCACCAGCATCCTCGCCATCCTCGGGATAATTCTGCCGGGAGCGGCCGGGCTTGCCTGGCAATCCGGCCGCCGCAGATCCTGGATCGAGGCACTTTCGATTTCGTTCGGCCTGGGAATGGCCATCGTCGCGCTCCTCGCGGTTTCCGGACGGATGGCCGGGGTTCGCTTTTCCCCTGCGGCGCTGATTGCGGTTGAGATTATTTCCGCGGTCCTGCTCGTCCTCGGCATTTTCCGGCGCAGGCCGCGGTGGCGCGTCACGAGCTTCATCGCGTTGGAGATCCTTGCGCTGCTCGGGGTGATCGCCCTCCGGTTTTTTCAGGCGCGGGATTTGGCGCTTCCAGCCTGGGTGGATTCGGTTCACCACACTTTCCTGGTTAGGCTTTTCCTCGAACAGGGCGGAATCCCCGCCGATCTTCTACCGTGGATACCGGGTCCCTTTTATTATCACATCGGGTTTCACGCATCGGCGGCGGTTTTCTCCGCTTTCTCAGGATTAACACCTGACGCGGCGATCCTCGTTTTCGGCCAGCTCCTCAACGCCGCCGCGGCAGTATCGGCGCACCGGCTCTCGATGGCGATCCGCCCGGACCGCCGGCGGGCGCTTCTGGTCATGGTGCTGGTCGGCTTTTTCACGCAGATGCCGGCTTTTTACCTGAGCTGGGGGCGGTATACCCTGCTGGCGGGGATGGTTCTCCTGCCGCTGGCGATGGCCGAAGCGCTCGAGTTCGCCGCGCGGGCTCCGCGGCGCTCGACACTTTTGCGGCTTGCTATCCTGACCGCAGGGCTGCTTCTGACCCATTACCTGGCGGCGATTCTTCTGGCGGTGTTCCTGACCCTGACCGGCGTGTATGTATTGCTGCGCCGTGAACGAAGGCGGCGGATCATCGGATTGCTCGTCTCGGCCGGATCGGGGACCGCGCTGGCGCTGCCGTGGCTGATCCCCATGCTCCGCTATTCCACCGTCGAGGTCGGCTTCGATGTGGTCGCCTCGCAGGCGGCGGCGGATGCCGCCTACTTTGCCGATTACGCGTCTTATATTTGGAGGCTGCTCGGACCGCTCCGGAATCAGATTTTCCTCGGGGCGGGGCTGCTCGCCGCGCTGGCCGCGCTGTTCCGGCGCGGGCCGCTGCGGATCCTTGCCGTTTGGGGTTTGATCCTCGGTCTGCAGACCCTGCCCTGGGGTCTGCGCTTTGAGCCGTTCCGGCCGGATCATCTCGCGATCGTGCTGTTCCTGCCGGCGGCCGTGCTCGCCGCCGACGGTTTCATCGCCCTGGCGGATTGGATCGACCGCCGCCGTCCGGTGTTGCGCCCGCGTTTCTTCTTCGCCGGCGCCGCGCTTGCCCTCTGCGCGGTAGGCGTCTGGCAGACCCGCGACATCCTCAGCCCGCGGACGGTCTTCGCCGATACCGACGACCGGCGGGCCGTTCTGTGGGCGGCGGCCAATACGCCCGCCGATGCGGTCTTCCTGATCAACACCGAGTACTGGCAAAACGGGTTGTACCGGGGATCGGACGGCGGGTGGTGGCTGCTGCCGCTGGCCAACCGGCGGACTCTGCTCCCGCCCATGCTGTACAGTTTCGCCGATCGGGCGTACATCCTTAAAACGAACGGTCTGGCGGAAGAGGTCAGCCGGCTGGAGGGATGCACGGTTGATTTTTGGAGGCTTGTCCGGGAACAGGGGGTGACCCATGTCTATATTAAAGAAGGCGTCGGCTCGCTGAAACCGGAAACCTTTGATTCGTGCCGCGGCGTGATGGAGATATTTCATACCGGCAAGGTGTGGATTTTCCGGATCGATTCCTCCTTCATATCGGGTATACTTCCATCCACCACCGAACCAGTCCTTACCCCTTAAAAAATAATAATATTGCGACCGAATTAATGGCCGTCATGCTGAGCAAAGCGAAGCATCTTTCCCCGCGTTTTCAGACCCTTCGCTTCGCTCGGGGTGACGCTCATAAGGAATAAACTGCCGGGAAGGGAGGGTCCGCATGACGAAGGATCTTCGCAGGGATTTCTATTACGGGAAGAACATTCTCCTCACGGGCGGTTCCAGCGGAATCGGGCTTGCTCTCGCCCGGCAACTGGTGGCGCGCGGGGCGAACGTCTGGCTGGCGGCCCGGGACCGCGTAAAACTCGAATCCGCATGCCGGGAATTACGAGCCGCCGCGCCCGATCCGGCGCAGAGCATCGGGTCTGCCGCGGCGGACGTCGCGGTGGAAAGCCAGGCGCGGAGCGCAGCGGAGCAGGCCGCGCAGGAACTCGGACCGCTGGATCTGCTGATCAACAACGCCGGCACGTCCCACCCCGGTTACTTCCTGGGAATGGAAGCAAAAATATTCCGCGAGACGATGGACACGAATTATTTCGGCACGCTGAATATGACCCGCGCTGTCGTTCCGGAGATGGTCCGCCGCGGGAAGGGGCACATCGTCATGGTTTCATCCGCGGCGGCGTACCTGCCGATATTCGGGTATTCCTCCTATGCGCCCGCCAAATGCGCGGTGCGCGGCCTGAGCGACGCGCTGCGATCCGAGCTTAAACCGCTTGGGATCCGGATGACGATTGCCATGCCGCCCGACACCGATACGCCGTCGCTGGAACGGGAGAAGAAGATCCGGCCCCGGGAACTGGATATCATTTCCTCCACGAGTTCGGTTTACCCGCCCGAGGCGGTCGCGCGCGACATTCTTTCCGGAGTGGAGCGCAACCGCTACATCGTCATCACCGGTTTTGAGATGAACCTCTTCTATTGGCTCACCAATCTCCTGGGTCCGTTCCAATACCCGGTGATCGATCTCATCGTGGCGGATGCGATCCGAAAAGTAAAATCCGCGGAATCCAAAAAACCCGCCCGCGTATAATGGGAGCGGCGCTCTTTCCGGGCGCAACCCCCCATCAAAAAAAGAGGAGTTGGGATGGATATCTTCGAGAAGTGCGGAAAATTCACGGACGCCAGGGACGCCAAGTCTTCGGGCTTCTACCCGTATTTTATCCCGATGGAGGGGAATGAGGGGACCGAGGCGATCTTCCAGGGGCGCCGGCTGATCATGTGCGGCTCCAACAACTACCTCGGGTTGACGATGGACCCGCGCGTGCGCCACGCGGCCGAAGAGGCGATCCGCGTATACGGCACCTCCTGCACCGGTTCCCGGTTCCTCAACGGCACCCTGGAGATGCATTTGCAGCTCGAGCGCGAGATTGCGGAATTCGTGGGCAAGGAAGCCGCGCTCGTGTTTTCGACCGGGATGCAGACCAACCTGGGGACGATCTCCGCAGTCGTCGGCCGCGGGGATTATGTCATCCTCGATAAGGAGGACCACGCCAGCATCGTCGACGCCTCGCGGCTTTGCTGGGGCGAGACCAAGCGCTTCAAGCACAACGACATGCAGGACCTGGAGCGGGTGCTGGCCTCCCTGCCCGAAGACAAGGGCAAGCTGGTGGTGGTCGACGGCCTGTACAGCATGGAGGGCGATCTTGCGCCTCTGCCGGAGATGGTTCCGATCGTCAAGAAATACGGCGCGCGGCTGATGGTGGACGACGCGCACGGGATCGGCGTGGTGGGGAAGGGGCGCGGGACCGGGGCGCATTTCGGGATGACCAAGGACGTCGACCTGATCATGTCGACCTTCAGCAAATCCTTCGCCTCGCTCGGGGGGTTCATCGCCGGGGATGAGCTGGTGATTGATTACATCAAGCACCACGCCCGTTCGCTGATTTTTTCCGCGAGCATTCCGCCGGCCAACGCCGCCGCGGCGCTCGCGGCGCTGCATATCATGCGCGACGAGCCCGAGCGCACCGAGCGGCTCTCCGCCATCGGGGACCGGATGCGGGCCGAATACCGCCGGATGGGATTCGACATCGGCACGACGGTTTCGCCGATCATCCCGATCATCATCGGCGACGATTTGCGCACGGTCTTCTCCTGGAAGGCATTGTTCGAGGCCGGGGTGTTCGTCAATCCCGTCCTTTCTCCCGCCGTGGCCCAGGGCCGGCAGTTGTTGCGCACTTCCTACATGGCTTCGCACACCGACGCGCAGATGGACCGCGTGCTGGAGGTGTTCGCCAAGGTGGGGAAGAACCTGGGGATGGTCTCGTAGGCGCTCACGTTCTGAGCGTGGCTGAAAAAACCTTTGTACCGCAAAGGCGCGAAGGACGCGGAGAAAAATTATGAAATAAAAAAGACCTATGCTTTACAAGGGGGAGAGAGTCCTTTTTCGATGGCCAAAGGAAGAAAAGGATATTTGAGGAGGACCTAAATGGATCCTCCTTTTTTATTTGTTTCAAAACCACTGCCTATGGCAGTGAGTAGAATGAAAAGGTTCTACCGGTGAAGTGGAAATTTTTTAAGCTGAATAATCATGTGACAATCGGGCTGATGTGTTCTCAAAGGATACAGGGAAAATACCGCATCGCAGCCCGACAACCCTTCCCTCCAGGGTTCCTCCGTTTCAGAGGATGGTTCTAATCCCCCCATCCCTTCGGGATGGGGGGAGCGATCTCGGGGGGAGGGGAACCGGGAAGGCTGCCCGGCAACGATAAATAACCGGTAGGAGTGCACCTTCCAGGTGCGACGTTCTAAAGCATGCCCCGTCGTGATTGTAGACGGGGCCACCGCCTTTGGCGATGGTAATTTATTCCTGATCTTCTTACTCCCCCTCTTCCGGCTTATGCCGGGCGAGGGGGAGTGAGGGAGGATTTTATGGAAGCCACTTCGGCAGGAAGCCGCCGACGACCAGTCGCCGCGGATTGGATCCGTCGGCCTGGATGGACCAAATCTCCGGCGGATCGCCGGGTGCCGTTTCGTGGAACATCATGTAGACGAGGCGTGCGCCGTCCGGGCTCCAGTGGATCGAGGAATGGGAGTATTCCGGAGACCGGGTGATTTGCCGCGGCGACCCGGTCCTGAGATCCATGATCCATAATTGCCTGCCCGGGGTCCAGCGGTTGTCGAAGAAATTTCTGGAAAACGCCAGCCGGTTCCCATCCGGAGAGACGGCGGGCGATGCGTCTTCTAGCAAGCCGGTCCCGCTGAGATTGTTGCGCCGGTTGGTTTTTACCTCGACCTGGAAGAGGATGCTGTACACGTTCGACGAGGTTCCTTCCGTCTCCCCCTCAAGATCGACGAAAAGTTCCGGGAAGATGATCGCCGATCCGTCCGGAAGCCAATCCCATGCCGCGCCGGTCGTGTTGGGGACGGCCGTCTGCCCGCCGGCCAGGTCGTCGATAACAACCACTTGGCGCACGCCGTCGTAAAAGGAAAGCCAGCCCTGCGGGGACCAGGTCGGGTTGTCGGAGGTGTTCCCGGCAATCGAGATATTCCGGATCCGGCCGTCCGCGATGGCCAGAACTTCGATAAACGATCCCGAGGGAAGCGCCGGATCGTCCGGACCGGCGCCGATGTCCTGGCGGGTATACGCCACAAGCAATCCGTCCGGGGAGATGGCCGGATCGCGGCAGGAATCCGCGCCGCAATCCAGGAGGAGCTGCGCCGATCCCCCGTCGAGGCGGGAAAGCCAGAGCTTGCCGGGCCGCCCGTAGGAGCCGGTGGAGAGAACGGCGAAATCGCCGCGCCGCGAGATATCGAAATCCTGGACGAGTGCGGGAGTCTGCGCAAGCGTCGCCGGATCGCCGCCGTCGGCGTCCAGCCCCATCAGCAGGCCGGTGGATTCGCCGCTCGGGATGTAGGCGATGCGGACGAGCGACGGCGTGAAGGTCCAAGACCGCCCGGCCAGGAGCGGCAATCCGCGCGCGCTGCAGGCGCCGGCCCGGATGGCCGCGCGCACGCCGCCTCCCGAAGGCCACGGGCTGTGCGGAGTGAACCGGAGCGTATCACCCGCGATCACCAGATCGCCTTCGACCGAGGGTTCGACCGTAAAATGATCCGCGGTGCAGGCCGCCTGCATCGGGGTGCTGAAGCGGATTTCAATCGCCGCGTACGACCCCGTCCGTATGTTCCCGGCGGGCGAAACGGCGGTCACCCGCGGCGCGAAGGCAAAGAATGCGGCGGCCAAACCGGCCCCCGCTCCGAGGATTAGGAGGGCGATGACGGAAAATAGAGTCGGGCCGCGCCGCTTCGGGTTCAGGTAGCTCATAAAGAGGAATTATAGCCGCATACCCTTCCCCCGCCCAAATTGGGGAGGAGCAGGGGAGGGGCTGGGGGAGTACAATGGATCCAACCTATTCGATGGGGGAACTCATGCGCAGAAAAACTCTTTTCAGATTTTTTTCGTTTATATTATTCCTCGCGGCCGGGTGCGCTCCGCGGACGCCGGCGCCGACCGTCCCGGCGCCCTCCAATGCCGCCGTGACGGAGACCGGCACCGCGACGCCGGGTTCGGCGTGCATCCCGGCCTCCGCGCGGCGCGAAGAGGCGGTCGTCACCGGGATCACCGACGGCGATTCGATCGAAGTGGAGGTGGGCGGCGTGGCCTTCCGGGTGCGCTACATCGGGATGGACGCGCCGGAGATGAACGGCGAACCGCTGGGGCAGGAATCGCGCGCCGCCAACGCCGCGTTCGTGGACGGGAAGCGGATCGTGATGATCCGCGACCTGTCCGAGGCCGACCGCTACGGCCGGTTGCTGCGCCACGTCTTCGCGGACGGGATCTTTGTCAACCGCGAACTGGTGCGCGAGGGACTCGCCCGCGCCGGACACTACCCGCCGGATCTTTCCTGCTACGAGGATTTCCGTGCGGCGGAAGAAGAGGCGCGGACAGCGGGCCGGGGCATCTGGGGGCTGCTCGGATCGCCGACGTATTTCACGCATGAATGGGGAAGCTGCGTCGATGGATGCGTCACGCCGCCGGCGGGCTGCGTGATCAAGGGCAACATCAACAGAAAAGGCGAGAAGATCTATCACGTCCCGGGCGGCAAGTATTACGAGCAAACGGTGATCGAACCGGAAAAAGGCGAGCGCTGGTTCTGCTCCGAGGCGGAGGCGGCCGCCGCGGGCTGGAGACGGTCGGATGTCTAAAAAAACCGCGGCGTCGAATGTTCGTCATTCCCGCATGTTCGCAGCGGGAATCCATGAGGGACTCTACT
>JAFGCU010000015.1 GCA_016932475.1 Anaerolineales bacterium | reverse complement strand
GTCCCCCGCTCGCGAGAACTTCGCACCGGGAAACCGCCGGCGCTCATCGCTCGGAGGGCAGGCGCGGGGGCAGGCGCCGGCATGACGGTCACTAACCGGAAATCAAACGCCCATTTGTTTGGACGCTTTTTCGCACGGCGAAGCCCCGCCGGCAGCGGGCCGAATCGATCATTTGGAACCCCGCGATTTCGGCATAAAAACATACCCGATTCCCCAGCGCGTCTGAAGGTATTCCGGCTTCCGGGGATTGGATTCGATTTTCTTCCGAAGCCGGCTGATATGGACGAACAGGTCGTGCCGGCTGTGCACCGTTCCCAGTCCAAAGACGCGCTCCGTCAGTTGATCGTACTCCAGAATCCGGCCGGGGTTCCGCGAGAAAAAATCCAGCAGATCGAACTCGGTCGGTGTGAGGTCCACCGGCATTCCGGATTTCCGCACTTCACGCACCGCGTAATCGATCATCAGATCCTTCGCCTCGAATCGTTCGGCCGCTTCCTCCATCCCTGCTTCCCCCCGGCGGAGAAGGGAGCGCACGCGCGCCAGCAATTCCGGAGATTGAAAAGGTTTTGTCAGGTAGTCGTCGGCGCCGGCATCCAAGGCCGAGACCAGATCCTCCTGGGAGATTCTGGAAGTGAGGACCAGGATCGGGACATTGGACCGTCGGCGGATGTTGCGGACCAGATTTAGCCCGTCCATCCCCGGCTGCATCCATTCCATAAGAATGATATCCGGGGGCGAAGTCCGGAGGAGATCCACGGCCGAGGGGCCATCCGGCGCCATTTCCAGATCGTATCCGGCGCGGTTCAGGACGGTTCGCAGCAGCACCTGATAATCGGGTTCCTGCTCGAGGATCAATACCCGTTTGGCCGTCCCGGCGGGGGGAACCACCGGCACCGGGCCGGAGGCGCCTTCCGGACGCTCGGTTTTCAGGGAAGGCATCAGCGGGATGGTGAAATAAAAAATCGCTCCGTGGTCCCCGTCCTCGAGCGGAGTCTGCACTCCTATCCGGCCGCCGTGCGCTTCCACGAATCTCCGGCATATGTACAGCCCGATTCCTTTTCCCCCCGAATGATTTGGGTCCTCGGATGGATTTTTTTCGAACAGCGATGCCTGCCGGTCGACGGCGATGCCGGGTCCGCGGTCCTTAACCGATACCTTGAGCATACCCGCCTCTTGCCCGGCATGAATGGCAATCGGTGAATCCGGCGGCGTGTGCCGGACCGCGTTATCCAGGAGGATCACCAAAACATCCTCGATCCGCGCCGGATCCACCCGGACAGGCGGCAGATTCTCCGGCACCTCGATCTCCACCCTGCGTTCTTCCAGGGATTCCGCCGCCCGGTCGACAGCCTGTTGAATGATTTCCCCGACCGCGACGGATTCCAAACGCATGCCCATGCTTCCGCTTTCCACGCGGGTCAGCGCCAGGCTGCGGTCCACATGCCGAACCAATTCATCGGTGTAGCGGTTGATCACATTCAGAAATTCCAGAACCATCGGTTCATCCCATTGGCGGTAGTTGGCCAGGAGCGCGGTCGCATGCCCTTTCAAAGTCGCCAGGGGAGCGCGGATATCGCGCGCCAGGACGGACAGCAATCTTCCCTTCCAGGCCAGGCGGTCCCTGACATCCGTCACATCCTGGATCAAACCGCCCCATCCCACCGGAACACCGTTCTGATCCCGGACCGGGAAGAAGGCGATTTCCAGGACTTTGCGTGACGAATCATTCCGGATGAATTCGACCACCGGGCGGCTTTCCACACCCGGCACCGCCTGCTCCAAGCGGTGCCGTACGATCTCGGGTTCCTCGGCTCCATCCGCAAGAGAAACGAACAGATCCGCATAGTGGGAGCCGACGAGCGGCGTCCGCGGCAACTCCAGGATGTCGGCCGCCGCCTGGTTGATATCCGTCAAGGCCCCCTCCCGGTCGACCAAAAACACGCCTGCGCTGATCCCCTCGATCAGGGATGTCAGACGGGCATGATCGCGCCGCAATTCCTCTTCGATCCGCTTCTGCTGAGTGATGTTCATCAGGGTAAGTTCGAAGGCATGGCGGCGGTCCTTTAGAAGCGCACGCCCGGAAAGGAGCATCACCAGCGGTTGCCCTTCCCCGTCCCGGAGCCGCACTTCCCGGCGCCGGATGACCTGTTTTTTTCTCATCTCATCCAGCAAACCCCGTCCAACGGCGGGCTGTTCGAAAACGTCCTCGAACCGAATCGAACCGCTGAGCAATTCTTCCGTGTTCAAGCAGAGTCGTTGCAGAAAAGCCTGGTTGACGATGACGAACTTCCCCCGGGAATCCAAAACCACGCTCGATACGGGGGAGAGCTCAAACAGGTCTCGGAACAGGAGATCCGCCGATTTTCGTTCCGCACGGGGAAGGCCGGTCTTCTTCATGTAATTATTCTAAACCAACCGGGGGCCGGGAAGAAACTGCCGCCTCTCCGATCCGGAATCACCGGAACCGGCCGAACACGGGTGAATTGGCCTGTTTTTCGGCTGATATTCTTCGGATTTGGAGAGATTCCCGCAAGATTTTCAGGCCGTTTCGAGATATCTTCGCAAGGCGGATGCTATAGGATCTGTAAAACGAGCCCGGGTTTTCTGATCGGGCAATTCCATGAAAGGAGCAACCATGTCCAATAACCAGAGTTCTCTTCCCTATGTAGGAGCGTTTGTGTTGGGGTCGGTAATGGGGGGCTTGGCGGGTGCACTGGCAGGTTTGCTGCTTGCTCCGAAATCCGGGGCCGAAACTCAGGCGGAAATTAAAAAGCATGTGGCGGAGTTCCGCGATCAAGCGGATGAGACCCTGGCCAAAGGCCGCGAATCGCTGGAAACCTCCCTCACCAGCACGCGCGGAAAAATCCTGGATACGGCGCGCAGCAAGATAGCGGAAGGGATGGAGCAAACCGCCTCGTCGATCAGCCAGCACGCCAAGAATATCCGCTCGGATACCCGCGCGGCCGGATAGGATCCGGATGCTCCAACCCGCCGCGGCGGCCGGCCTTCACCGGTGATGGATAATCCGGCGGCCGGCAGCCGCAGGCGGCGGGACCGAAAAACGATGGATGCATGGCAAGGATCGCGGTCGATGCATGCTCGCCCAGGATCCGGCCGAAGCCGGCCGCAGGATCCCTGAACAATCCGGAGGAAGCGCTGTGATGCGGCCAGGAGGAAATTCAGAATGGGATCATACGGAACCCCTTCGACGGATGAGGCTCGACGGAATCGGCAAGGCAGTCTGCTCCTGGTGGAATCGGACGCCGAGCTGAGGAGAGCCGTAAGCATCTGCCTGAAAGAAGACGGCTGGCGCATTCTTCCGGCAGTGAATTCCGAGGAAGCCTGCCGGATCCTGGAACAGGAAACTCCGGAGATCCTGGTAATGGATATGGATTCTTCGCCGGATCTGCAGGGAACGGTGATTGAGAAGTTCCGAAATCGCCGGGCAGATGGTCGCAGGGGTTCCGTATTGATCTCCACTCATCAGCGTCTCGAGGATGGATGGCGGCACAAGTTCCATCCGGACGCTGTGATTACAAAGCCGTTCGATATGCGCTACCTTTCCCGCAGAATTTTAAGGCTCCGGGAGGAAACGGCGGAATAATCCGCCAGGACATGTTTCCACGGGCCTGAAATCCATCCACCAGGGAGGATTTTGGAAAGCGGAATTCTCCCGGGAGGCGCCAATGACCCGCTATGAGAGAACCGTTTTTTGCGACAATTGCGGCGTGGAAATAACCTGGGCTCCGGTATTCCTCAATGGGAGCGAATTTTGCTGCCGCGATTGTTCCGAACACCGGGCCTGTCGATGCGCGGACCGGATGGAATGGGATGACGAACGCCGCGCCCGCGACTCCATGGGGGCCGATGCGGGATCAGCCGGCGGTCTCGCACCCTAAACCGTCTCCCGCCGGAAGACGATCCCCGCGAGCGACCGCAATCCGTCCATCCGGGCGGCGGGAGGGGCACCTCCGATCCGGCTCAGGCAACCGGTCTTTTTCCGCATCCGCCATTCCTCCCGTATCCGTTTTCGCGGCGGCCCGGTGAGGATTGCGGGAAAAAGCTTTTTCCGCCGGACAATTGATCATCCCAGGCTGCACTGCCGGGAGGGAACAACACCATGGAATTTTCCAATCTGGATTGGAACGCGTTGACCCGCTCCCCTTCCACGGGAGTGCACCTTTCCTTGTACATGCCGACCCATCCGACCGGCCGGGAGAAGGCGCAGGATCCTATCCGGTTGCGGAATATGATCCGCTCCGCGGAGAAGCAGCTGCGCGACAACGGCTGGCGCGCTTCGGCAATCGAGGAATTCACCGCATCGACCCGGATCCTCCTGCAAACCCCTGGCTATTGGCGCCGGCAAGGTCTCGGTCTGGCGGTTTTTTCATCCTCCGATACGCGCTACGACTATCACCTGCCGATCCGCCCTCCCCGGACGCTGGCCGTATCCCGGCGTTTTCACGTGAAGCCTTTGATGCCGCTGCTTTATGACGACGGCTTGTTTTTTATTCTTGCCATCAGCCAGAACGAGGTGCGAACCCTATGGGGAACCCGCGACAGGGTCCTTCCTGTGGAGCTAAAAAATGTTCCCGGGTCGATGGCCGAAGCGATCGGACCAATTTCCGCCGAGAAGCACCTGCAATGGCACACCCGGACAGGCGATACCTCCGGTTGGAGAAGGCGCGCCGCGGTTTTTCACGGGCAGGGCGGCGGTATCGACGGTAAAAAAGACGACCTGTTGCGGTTTTTCCAGCTGGTGGACCACGGGGTAGCGCAGTTCCTCGGCAACCGCCGGATCCCTCTCATCGTGGCCGGGGTGGATTTTCTGCTCCCAATCTACCGCAAAGCCAACACGTATCCTAATCTGGCCGCCGTCCTTCCCATCGGAAATCCGGAACGGCTGCATGCGGCGGCGCTCCAAAAATCCGCCTGGGATGCGCTTCGGCCGGTGATCGCCCAACGCCGGGAGGATGCTTTCCTTGCCTACCGGCGGCTGGCCGGCGCCGGAGATGAACGTGCCTGCGACGACCTCAAGACAATCCTCGCGGCGGCCTTCCAGGGAAGGGTGGAATCGGTATTCGTCAATCCACAGGTCCAGGAATGGGGATCCTACGAACCGGACTCCGGAAGGATGACCTTGACCCCCGCGCCGCAGGACGGGGCGGAAGATCTCCTGGACCTTGCGGCGATTCAGACTTTTTTACATAGGGGAAGCGTTTTCGTGGTCAATCGCGGACACATACCTTCCGGATCCGACATCGCAGCGCAATTGCGATTCTGACCGATCACGTCCGACAATCTCCGGACCATCGACAGGAGCCGATGTACAAAAAAAATTCGGTCAGCCGGGATCCCGGTTTTTGGGGGATATGAACAACGGGGTATTCAGGCTTGTAAACCTTTTCCGGCAGGTTCGCCGGCCTTATTTGCGCAAGGCTGTTTCGCACAGAGAAGCCCCGCCGGCGGCAAGCCACTCCTCCAAACGAGGGCTGGAGGATTTGCCCGCGGCGGCATCCGCATAGATGCCCTCCCCCCAATAGGCATAGCGCTTTGTTTCCGCCGGCCAGTCGGCCGGATCCCGGAGGATCACCCCGTGGCCGCCGTTGTAACCGGCAAGCGCGCGCCGGATATCACCCTCCGATTTCAACAACGATTCGGCCAGATACACCAATCCACGGCGGGCGTTGATCTCCGGAGCCTGCATGTCCTCGCCTTTGGAAAAATGAAACGGCATCACCTGGAAGAGACCCTGCGCGCCGGAACGCGAGACGGCGCGCGGATTGCCGCAGGATTCTATCTGCATGACGGTCGCCGCAAGATTTGGATCCAAACCGTAACTATCCGACCAGCGGACCAAATCGCTCTCCCAGGCGCGGACGGAGGGCGTGAAGAATGCGGCAACCGGGCTGGAGGCGGCCGGCCCCGCCGGCCGATCGTGAGCGGCGCTGCCCGGCCGGGTGCTCAACCCGAACAGGGCCAGGCCGGTCAGAAGCGCAATGCCGGGCGGGACAATTCTTGCGACCGTTTCGGATTTTACGGCGCCAGCCGCTCTTTCAAACAGGTTCTTCAGCATCGGGGAGTATCCGCTCTCCGCTCCTGCTTCAGGCTCTTCCGGATTTCCTTCCGCGCCCAGTTGTAATGACTGCTGGTGCAGGAAACAAAATAAGATCCCAACGTTGTCGTCTTCGTCCAGGAATACCGGCCCGGCGTGAACAGGTCCGCTTCGCTGATCCCCTTGATCGTTTTCTGAACCTCGGCATAAGATTCGTGAAACCTGCGCAGCACGGCTTTCAGGGAGCGGGCACGGTACTTTTCATAAATTTCCTTGTTCAAGGCGGGAAGCTGACCCCAATTGTATTTTTCCGACGGCACGGCGGGGGTCCTCCCCTTGCGCCCGGTTTCGTACCAGCCGATGACCATTTGCTCCCATGCCGACAGGTGGGCCAGCACGTCTTTGATCGACCATTTCGTTGTGCGGCGGATGGCGGTGATTTGCCGCTCCGTTAACGGTTCCAAAGCCTTTTCCAAAGCCTCGTGTTCCATTTGCATCGCACTCAGCAACTGCTTTTTCGTGGCCGGCCTGGGCATGGCTTTCTCCAAATAAGAGAACTTTTCCTGCGGGGAGAATGATACCCGAATATGGACGCTTCCCCGGATCCTTTTGTGAATGAATCCGGGGAAGCGACGAATATCACTCCAACGGAAGAGTCAGGACCGGCCGCCGGTGAACGGCCGCACAAAGGCCGCGGCCGGAGCCGATGCGGGAGCGGACGGAACGGGCAGCGGTTTTTTCTGAACGGGCGGCGTGCGGTACGCGCCCTGTTTCCCGCCCGAAATCGTCAGAGTCCCGATCAACAGGATCCGGATCATCCAGACCGCGCCCGCGACGAGGATCGGGACATACAGGATAAGATCCTGCCGCGAGACAAGCTCGTTGCCAAGCAGCGGCTGCCCGAGCAGCGCGACGGTCAGCGCCCACCAGGTCGTTCCGGCGTTGATCATCCCGGCCAGCAGCCAGGCCGCCAGCAGATAGATGCTTTCCATCCGCCCATCCGCCGCGCGATCCTCCGGCGTGAACAGCCTCGCGATCCCGGCGAAATCGATCACGCAGAATGCCAGGGCAAGGATCGTCGACCAGGATATGCCCAGGAACCGCAGGCCGCCCATCACGCCGCCCAAAGCGTGTTCGGTCGTGCTGTAATTGAACGCCTCAAAAAGAACAGTCGCGCCGAGGATCAGGGCGAGGAACGACGCGCCGCGCTCCGGAAGCCGAAGGTTGGGGATCAGCGAAGAGAAGGAGAATTGAAACGGTTTTTGGGATTGTATGGTTTGCATGGCTCCACCTCCTGAATTTGCCCCATTATAGAACATGCGTTCTAGTTGTCAAGAAGGCAAGGATCATGCCAGTTTTCAGCGGTTTCCCCTGGGAGTCAGCCTATAATTGACAAAATCTTTTTAACTTTCCTCGTGGAAAAGGAGTGCACCGAAACACAATCCTCGCCTCCATCGATTTGTTGTAGGGGCGACCCAGTGGGTCGCCCCTACGGGGGACGGGGAATAGGGGGAAGGTCATCAGTGCATCAGCCGCCATGAAACTACGTCTTCCCTCCAGAGAATGGTTTTCCTCCGACACCGCCCTGCTCGTCTATATCGCCGCCGGGAAATTCCTGCTGCACATGCTCTTCAGCTCGCAGTACGGGTATTTCCGCGACGAGCTGTATTACCTGGCGGCGAGCCGGAGGCTGGATTTCGGTTATGTGGATTTTCCGCCGCTGATCGCGCTGATTACGGCGCTGGTACGGGTGACAATCGGCGTGTCGCTGCCGGCGCTGCGTCTGTTGCCGGCGCTGGCGGGCGCCGGGGTGGTTTTCCTCGCCGGAAAAACGGCCCGCCTGTTCGACGCGGGCAAATTCGGCCAGTCGCTCGCCGCACTGTGCGTCTTTGCGGCGCCGGTGTTCCTCGGGGTGAATTCCCTGATGACGATGGATTCCTTCGAGCAGTTCTTCTGGGCCCTGGCCCTGTATCTCCTCGTCCGGTTGTTCCGCGAGGACAGGCCGGAACTTTGGCTGGCGTTCGGATTGGTTGCGGGAATATCCCTCACCGGCAAGATAAGTTTTCTCTATCTTGGGCCGGCTCTCGTCGCGGGTTTGATTCTTTCGCCGCAGCGCTCCGCATTCCGGCGCTGGCAGCTCTGGGCGGGCGGCGGGATCGCGCTGGCGTTTCTGCTGCCGTATATCGTGTGGAATGTTGCGCACGGCCTGCCGACGCTCGAGTTCTGGGCCAACTACGGAGAGAAAGTAACCCGCGCCGGTCCGATGGATTTCATCTTCCAGCAGATCCTGATCATGAATCCCCTTACGCTGCCGGTCTGGCTGGCCGGGCTGGTTTTTTTCTTTCTCCCGGCCGGGAAAAAATTCCGCCCGTTCGGGTGGATGTATCTCGTCCTGCTGGCCATCTTTATAGTCCAGGGCGCCAAGTTTTATTTCCTCGCGCCGTTCTATCCGGTCCTGCTGGCCGCCGGAGCCGCGCAGGCGGAACAGCTTTTTTCACGGCGCGGCCTTGGTTGGGTGCGGCCCGCCTCCCTGGTCACGATCGGCTTCGGCGGCCTGCTGCTTGCGCCGACAGCCATGCCGCTGCTTCCGGTGGACCTCGAGCTCCGGTACCAGGCCGCGCTCAGCCCATTTGTCAACACCAACTCGGAATCCGCGGAAAGCGGCGCGCTCCCGCAAGTCCTCGCCGATCAATTCGGGTGGGTCGAGTTGGCGGATACCTTCGCCGATTATTACCACCGCCTTCCCGCCGCGGATCAGGCCAGAGCCTGCATTGTCGCCGGCAATTACGGCGAGGCCGGCGCGCTCGAGTTCTTCGGAAGGGAGCGCGGCCTCCCGCCGGTGGTCAGCGGGCATAATTCTTATTTCATCTGGGGTCCGGGGGGATGCACCGGCGAGGTGATCCTGTATTACGGATTTGGCACGGAACGGGAACTCCGATCCGCGTTCGAATCGGTCGAATGGCTGGGTTTTACCCATTGCCAATACTGCATGCCGTATGAAAACAACCGGTCGGTCTACCTGTGCAAAGGGATCAAGCGGCCGCTGGAGGAACTCTGGGTGGAGTTGAAATTATTTCTTTGACCACAGAACCCTAAGGGTTGGCAGGGACCCTTAGGGTTCCTATTTTTCCCCATAACACTATTCCCGACGTAAAAACTTCACCGCCAGGACCGCGCAAATCACAAGCCAAACCACCAGCACCAGCAGGCCGGTGGTCAGCGGGTGCAGCGGAGCCGCGCCGGCCATGATCTGCCGCAGCGCGTCCGCGAGGTACGCAAGCAAGCATGGCATCGACGACCTGATATAATCCCCCCGGAAGCGGAAACCAGTGGGTTTATATGGGAAGCAGTGATATTCCTCTTATCCCGGGCATGACTTCCTTTCGCATTTTCTCATCCTCCCAGAATGCCCTTTCCCCCGGCTATTGGCACGATTTAAAATCGAACATTGCCCACGGATCGAACCCCGCTTTCCTGCCGGCGGCGAAAAACCGGCCGCGGATCGGAGAACCGGGATGAGCAGGATTCCGTATCATCCCGCGGAAAGACCGGTTTCGGCGGCATTCACGGATTGCATCCGCAACTGTTCCAAAGAACGTGACATCCTCCTGGATCCATTGAGCGAATGCGGCATGGGGGCGTTTGAATTCCTGCGCCTCGGCCGCCGCGCGGTCGCGATCGAACGCGATCCCGTCAACGCCTTCTTCGCCGGGGTGCTCCTCCGCCCCGCCAGCCTGCCCCTGCTGCAATGGGCGTTCGAGGATGTGCGCGAAGCCTGCCGGGAAGAATTATCCGCGCTCTTCGCCACACACTGTCCGAAATGCGGAAGACCGGGGACCATCGCCGCCGTCGACCGGGAAAACGGAAAACTCATCCGGATCGATTATTCCTGCAACTGTTCGAACAAACCGCTGACGAAGAAGCCGGATGCGGCCGACCGGTCCGCGGAAGAAGCCATCCCCCGGCTCGAGACGCCTTACTGGCATCCGGTCCTGCAGCTTCCGGCGGCGGAAGGCATCCGCCGCTACCCGTCGGATTTCATGAACCGGCGGACCGCCGCCGCGCTTTCCATAATCCTCCACGCCGTGGAAAACCTGGCCGAGACTTCCGCCCGCGATGTCCTGCGAGCCGTCTTCGCATCGGCGCTCGAAACGGAAAAAAACAGCGAACCGCGATCCCGGACCGGACCGGCCGGAAAACACGGGCGGGCAGCCATCCAACGGGAAGAGAATCCGTGGCGCGTGTTCGAAGCCGGGTACCAAAAATGGTACGCATTGAAAACCGAAAGCAATCGGGTTCTGAAGGATTCGGCGGTCGGCCATTCCTTTTCCGATCTGGAAGCCGGCCGCGCCGATGCGCTGATACTGGTCGGTACCGGGCCGGCGCCGGAGGCGGATGGGCTTTGCGAGGGGTCGATTGACGGGATGGTTTGCAGCGTTCCGCCGAGCCGCTCCAGTCACGACAACCGGCTGTTCGCGATCCAGGCCGCCTGGCTGAGAAAGGCGTGGACGGAAGGCGCGCACGGCGCAACGGTGGATGCAAGAATATCGTCCGCGGCCCATGCCCTGCGCCGGTCCGGAAAAGCGGGGAGCAGTGCGCACATTTTCATCCGGGACGACACAAACACCGGCCTGCATGATCTGCTGAACCTGCTGAAAAAAAACGGGGTCCGCGCGGAGCGCGTCACCCACCTTCCGGCGGCGGACGGAAGCCGCCGGCCGGGCTGGTATTGCGTCCACGCCCCTCTGCATCGCCACAGCCACCTTCCCGCCGAAAGGATCCCGGAAGCGGCGCTTCGGAATAAACTCGCGGCCGCGGCAAAGGTTCGCTTCCGGCTCCATGGAACGAAAACCACATCCGGAAAAATCCTGCATGCCTTTTATCCTCAATTGGATGAAACGGAGATCGCCTCGGTCGCAAAATTATCCATCGAAGACCTGCTGGCCGGCGCGGTGGAATCCTTCGCGCGTATAAAAAACGGCAGGCTCCGGATGCGCAAAGGGAAATCCGCAACGGCCGGGAAACGGACAGCCCTGCAGGCATGGCGCCACATCGCACTGGACGGGGAAGCGCTGGCTGCGGGCGACCGCGACACCATCCGCCTCGCGCGCGCATTAACCCTCCGGCGGCTGGAACGCGAAGGCCTGACCGCCGAGGACGCCGATGCGCTGCGCGGCATGCTGCGACCGGTGGAAATCGAACACCGCCGGCGGGAATTCGCGGCCGGGCTGCTTCGAGCGTGGGGCAAGGTGCGCGGGCATCCGATCCGCATTTCAAAAAAGCCGGCGATCACCATTATTTGGAAGACAGCCAAGAACCGGACCGTCGAATTCACTCTCGGGAAAAACGGAATCCTTGTAGCCAGCCGGGGAACGGAAGGCCTTCTTTCCACATGGGGAACGATTTCCTACCTTAACCTGGAACGGCGTTCGGTGAATTGGCGCCGCAATCATCCGCGGCTTGGAAAGAAACCATCGGCGGAGCGGATCCCCCTGGAGGATTCAGCCGCAACGGGGGCGGAAGCCGAGCCTCATGCCGGGATATCCGCGGCGGACCGGGAACTTAAAGTCATCCAAAATAAAAAAATCTGCGACCGGCATTTTCTGCTCACACTGGAATTGCCGAAGCACCCCGCGCTGGATTTCCGGCCCGGGCAGTTTTTCCACATCCTTTGCGATCCCCAAACCCGGGAGAAGCGCACGTATCCGCTGACCCTTCGGCGTCCGCTCAGCATTCACCGCGTGCGCTACTCCGGGTTCGACCCGGCCGCCCTGGCTTGGACGGAGGACATCCCGGATGAGATCCGCCTCGCGCTCGCCGATCACCCGGCGCAAATCGATTTCCTCTACCGCCTGGTCGGCGAAGGGACGGAACGCCTGAGCCGCGCCCGAAAAGGGACATTCCTCAAGGCGATCGGACCGTGCGGAAACGGATTCACCATCGGCGAAGAACACACGGCGGTGATCGTCGCCGGCGGGATCGGGATCGCGCCGCTGGCCGCGCTGGCCGAACGGCTCCGGTTTTACGGGAAGGAAGTTCTCGTCTACATCGGCGCAGTCGAGAAGGAAATGCTTACCCTAGCCGTCACGCGCGGCGGATGCCCGGGTGACGATGACCGCGGGATGCTGAATGCGGTCGAGCAGGAATTCCGCGGCATCGGCGCCCAAATCCTCACCGTCTGCACCGACGACGGTTCGCTCGGCGAGAAAGGGCTGGTCACCGAGATGCTCGAACGGGGCATTCGCGACGGATGCGTCCCGCGCGAAAGCGTGCGCCTGTATGCCTGCGGACCGGCGGGGATGCTGCGGGCGGTGGCCGGCATCGCCGAACGCCATTCGCTCCCGTGCGAGGTCTCGCTCGAAGAGCGGATGGCGTGCGGGATCGGCGCCTGCCATGGCTGCACGGTGACGGTCGCGCTTCCAGACGGCACCCGGCAAAAGAAGCGGGTCTGCCGCGAGGGGCCTGTATTCCAAGCGAGGGATATCGTATGGAAGGATTAAACGTCACGCTCGGAGGATTGCGCCTGGGGACGCCGCTCCTTTCGGCCTCGGGCGTGTACAGCCTGGATTACGAACAACTGGCATCCTGCGCGCCGTACATGAGCGCGGCCGTGACCAAAAGCGTCACGCTGCATCCGCGACCGGGGAATCCGGAGCCGCGCATTCACGAAACGCGGGCCGGGATGCTGAACGCGATCGGCCTGCAGAATCCGGGGATCGCCGCCTTCGTGGCGGAGGAGATTCCAAAACTGCGTGCGCTGGAGGTGCCCCTGATCGCCAGCGTCGCCGGGTCCGAGGTCGACGAATACGTGCAATGCGCGGAAATCCTGAATGCGCGCGAGGAGATCCACGCGATCGAGCTTAACGTCTCCTGCCCGAACGTCGAGAAGGGCGGGATCGAGTTCGGCTGCGATCCCGGCGTGCTGGAGGAACTGGTTGCGCGCGCGAAGAAAGTGGTCCCCGGCAAAACGCTGATCGTCAAGCTGACGCCCAACGTCACCGACATCGCGGCGACCGCCCAGGCGGCGGTCAACGGCGGCGCGAACGCGCTGTGCATCATCAACACCCTGCGCGGGATGGCGATCGATATCGAAAAACAGAAGCCGGCGCTGGCGAATAAAATCGGCGGCCTGAGCGGGATCGGGATCCATCCGGTGGCGGTGTACGCGGTGTACAAGTGCTACACCGCCTGCTGCAAGAAGCACAACGTCGGGATCATCGGCCTGGGCGGAGTGACCAACGCCGGGGAAGCGCTCGAGCTGATCCTGGCCGGCGCGACCTGCGTCGGGATCGGGACGGCGATGTTCCGTGAGCCGAACGTATTCGAGGACGTGGCCAAGGAAATCCAGGCGTATTTGAAGCGCAAGGGGATCGCGTCGGTGAACGAATTGATCGGGAAGGCGGTGGGGTGAATCCGCGCGGCGATTTTTACCGGCGCCGCCGATCGTCATGCCGGCGTGAACTTAGCCGGCATCCATTGGAATTCCCAAAGTCACTGGACCCCGGCTTCGAGCACCCACGCTTCGCATTCGGCATTGCTAAAAATCAACAGCAGGCAATGCCGCTCCGCGAGGGCTGGCGCCGGGGTGACGAACAAAACCGGGGAAAAATATAATTACATGGACCTCATTTCGGATTTTATTTCCGTTCAAGGCGTACGGCTTCATTATTCTCGCACCGGCAAGAGGGACGGGATTCCCATGATTCTGGTCCATGGGATTACCGACGACGGTTTATGCTGGCTGCCGGTGGCCAGGGCTTTGCCCCCCCAATACGACCTTGTTCTGATGGACATGCGCGGCCACGGGGAATCGGATGCGCCGCAGGACGACGGATACACGCTTGACAATATGGCATCGGAACTCGCCGCGGGCATACGGGCTTTGCAGCTGAAAAAGCCGGTCGTACTCGGGCATTCGATGGGCGCCTTCAATGCTCTGCTATTGGCCGGGATGCATCCGGATATTCCGCGCGCGATCATCCTGGAGGATCCGCCTCCGTTCTGGAAACCCGGTCATCCTTCTCCGGAAACCGACGCGTCGCGGGCCTCCCTGGCGGAATGGATCCTCGGTGAAAAACGGAAAACAAAGGATGAGCTGTACGCGGAAGTCCGCGCGAATAATCCCGGCTGGTCCGGCGAGGCGCAAAAACTGTGGGTGGATTCCAAACTTCGATTTAACCCGGCCATATCCCAGCTTGTTAATCCGTTTGATCCGGGGAGGGTGGACATTCAAAAGATCGCGGGGAGAATATCCTGCCCGGCGGCGTTTATCAGCGCGGACAAATCTCTCGGCGCGATGTCCGGCGAGGAGGACATCGCCCTGCTTAAGCAATGGATTCCGCAGCTTGAAAACCATCACATCGAGGGCGCCGGGCACGTCATCCATTGGGACCGGTTTGATACATATATGAAAGCCCTACAAAACGCGCTGGATGGATTCGCAATGGGAAAATGAAGATTCTAAAATCCCTTGCAGGGATAAATCCCAGCGCCATGACACAAAGCCCGCTTCCGCGGGCGGTTTTTTTGCCCCGGAGGGGCTTCAATTAAAAAACGCAGGCATTCATGCCCGCGTAACTCTCGATTGATCCAATTTCCTCCTACCCCTCCATTATCTGCTTCACCTGTTTGGCGGATCCCTAGCCCTGCGCCGGCTGGACCAACTGCATATGTTTTTCCCCTATTGACATCTCGGCTCTTTATAGTACACTACGCACATAGTCAACAAGGAGATTAGTAATCCATGTCCCTTCGCCATGCCCTGCTGGGGTTTATTCAAATGCTCGAACCCGTTTCGGGCTACGACCTCAAGAAATGGTTTCAGGGGTCAATCAATTTTTATTGGCCGGCCACGCATACCCAAATTTACCGGACCTTGGGCGAATTGGCGGAACAGGAGTTTGTACGCCACAAAACAATCGAGCAGACCACCCACCCCGATAAGAAGGTGTATTCCATAACACAAAAGGGGAAAGCGGAATTAACCCATTGGCTGAAGGAACCATTAAAGCTTCCCGTTACGCGGCACGGATTGCTCGTTCAGCTATCCTTTGCGGATATGTTGACTACCGAGGAAATCCTGATGCTGCTTTCCGAATATAAACATAAAGTGCACACCCATTTGCAGTTCCTCAACCATGATCAGCAACAATTCATGCAATATGGCCGCTCGGATAGGGAGCGAATCTTGTGGGAATTGGTATTGGACAGCGGCATTGAGTATTACCAGGGGGAATTGAAGTGGGCGGAGAAAGCGATCCGAAAGCTTCGCTCCATAAAAAGCCGGGGAAAACAACCCGCCTAGATGCATCGAAGGGGAAAGGGGTCCTGCCCCATAATCATGAAAGGATATTCTGCAATGAAGTTAAAGGATACAGGCGTTTTCATCACGGGCGCGTCCAAGGGTATTGGCCGCGCGATCGCCCAAACTCTATTGCGGGAAGGCGCGTCGGTATTCCTGGCAGCCCGTTCCGAGCGACTGCTTTCCGAATTTTGCGACAGCTGTCCGCAAACCGAAGGGAAAACCTTTTATGGGCGCATGGATCTGTTGGATGCGGCATCCATTCGCGTATGTGTGGCGGAAGCAATCCATTCCCTGGGAACCATCGATATTCTCATCAATAATGCAGGAATCACCTCCCAAGATTTTCTTGTTAACCAGGAACCTGAACAAGCGGCGCTTGAAATACAGGTTAATTACCTTGGGATGTATCGCGTGACCCAGACCGTGCTTCCGCACATGCTGGCCAAGGGGAAAGGCATGATCGTCAACGTCGCCTCCACAATTGGAAAAGTTCCCAGCCCGACGCAGGCGAACTACAGCGCCACCAAAGCGGCGGTGATCGCGTTTTCCGAGGCGCTGCGCGGGGAAGTGGAGGATCATGGCATCCGGGTGAAAATTTTTATCCCCGGGCACACCCGAACCGAAATGGTACGATCCATCAAAATGGATTCTCCGCAAACCATGACCCCGGAGGAAGTCGCGTTCCATATGGTCCGTGCGATTCGAAGTCCGAAGGCGGAATATATTTGCGGAGGAATGAACGAGGGGATTATTCGGCTGCACCGGTTCTTCCCGGAGCTGGCGAGGAAAATCATGAAGGATATTTCCGTCGCCTCCTACCTCAAACCCTCGACGGCCCCGGAACCCAGGAAGTGACGCGGAGAGGAGCTTCGACGAGGCAACGATGAATGGGGCACAAAGATGCGGAATTATCAAAAGGGCGGGTTGAATACCCGCCCTTGGATATAGTAATGAAGGCGTTGCGTTATGGAAAGTGCAACTCACCCCTCCATCACCTGCTTCACCTGCTCGGCGGTGAGTTTGTTCTGGGATTGCCAGATCGGGAGCAGGTCGCGCAGGCGGGCGGCGGCGTGCAGCTTCACGCCCATCTCCTTCAAACTGGCGGCCCCGCCACTTTCGCGGTCGACCAGCACCACCAGGTCCTCGGCCACCAGCCCCGCGCCGCGCAGCTTTTCGAGCGCCTCGAGCTTCGCCCCGCCGGTGGTGACGACGTCGTCGACCATCGCGATCCGTTCGCCCTCGTTGTATTCGCCCTCGATCTGCGCCTTCGTGCCGTATTCCTTGACTTCCTTGCGCGGGTAGATCATCGGCCAGCCGGTCTGCAGGCTGATCGCGGTCGCGATCGGCAGCGCGGCGTAGGGCAGCCCGGCGACCCGGTCGAAGGACAGATCGCGCAGGAGCGGCGCGTAAACCGCCGCCGCGCGCGCCAGCAGATCCGGGTAGGAGACGAACCGCCGGAGATCCAAATAGATCGGCGACTGCTTGCCGGATTTGAGCGTGAAATTTCCGAACTTGACGCATCCGGATGCGCTCAGGATTTCCGCCACTTCGAGGTGGACCGCCGAGGGGCCGGTTTTTCCCCCCTTGGCGGCTTTCATTGCCTCGCGCATGACCGCCACCAGCAACTCGGCCTCGGCGCGCGGACTGGCGGCGCGGGCCAGCGAACGCGAGACATTCACCAGCATCCCCATTCCATCCGCCCGCAACCCGGCATCCAGCGCGGCGCGCAGATCGCCGCCCTGCGCACCCACACCCGGCACCAGCAGCCACAGGTCCGGCGCGAGGGTCCGCACCCGCCCGACCGCGGCCGGATCGGTCGCGCCGACGACCAGCCCGACGTTGCCGCGCTTGTTCCACGATTGCGCCAGCTCCACCACCCGCTCGAACAGCGGCACCCCGTCCAAGCGGCGCAGCTGCAGGTCGGCCGCGCCCGGGTTGGATGTGCGGCAGAGGATGAACGCCCCGCGTTCCTCCTTTTCCAGGAACGGCGCGACCGCGTCCCCGCCCAGGTACGGATTTACCGTGATCGCATCCGCCCCGAGCGCCTCGAACGCCATGCGCGCGTACGCCTTCGACGTGTCGCCGATGTCGCCGCGCTTGGCATCGAGGATCACCGGCACATTCTGCGCGCGGCACTCGCCGATCACGTCGACCAGCGCGCGGTACCCGTCGGCGCCGAACGCTTCGAAGAATGCGATATTGGGCTTGAAGGCCAGCGCGAACTCCGCCGTCTCGCGGATTATCCGCTGGCAGAATTCCTTCGCCGCCCCGGCGGTCGGGGCCGGGAGCAAATCCGGGTGCGGATCCAGGCCGACGCAGAGCAGGGATTGGGCTGAGCGGGCGCGGGCGTTGAGCAACTCGGTAAATGTGGTCATGCGGTAATTGAACTCCTTTTGTATCTGCTCAACCATGGCTGTCCTAACCCCCACACCCCGCCTTCACCTCGAAGAACACCGAGGTTCAGGCACCCCTCTCCCCCTTCCCCTTACGGGGAAGGGGGAGAGGGGTTGGGGGAGAGGAGGTTAGGACAGTGTATCGTAGGAAGCCTGAGCAGTTAC
>JAFGCU010000118.1 GCA_016932475.1 Anaerolineales bacterium | reverse complement strand
GCGTGATCGTAGCGGGGGTCCAGTGCCTTTCGCATGATGCGTGAGACAAAGTCGCTGGATGCCCGCTTAGAACACGCGGGCATGACTTTATTGTTCGTCACCCCCTCGTGATCGTAGCGGGGGTCCAGTGCCTTTCGCATGATGCGTGAGACAAAGTCGCTGGATGCCTGCTAAGAACACGCGGGCATGACTTTATTGCTCGTCACCCCCGCATAATCTGCGGGGGTTCATTGTCTTTCGCACTATGCATGAGACAAAACCGCTGGATGCCTGCTAAGAACGCGCGGGCATGACAATTCTTCAGCCGCCTCCGGGTGGAGGTTTTTTAAGCCCTACAGCGGAATGTTCCCGTGCTTCTTCGACGGGAGCGTGTCCCGTTTGTTGGCCAGCATCGCCAGGGCGTTGATCAGCCGCGGCCGGGTCTCGTGCGGCTCGATCACGTCGTCGATGTACCCGCGCGAAGCGGCCACGTACGGGTTGGCGAACTTTTCCACGTATTCCGCAACCAGCTCCTTGCGCCGTTTTTCGGGTTCCTTCGCCGCCTCCAACTCCTTGCGGAAGACGATGTTGATCGCGCCGTCCGGACCCATCACGGCGATCTCCGTGCTCGGCCAGGCGAAGTTGACGTCGCTGCGCAGGTGTTTGGACGACATCACGATGTAGGCGCCGCCGTAGGCTTTGCGGGTGATCACCGTAACTTTCGGAACCGTCGCCTCGCAGTAGGCATACAGCAGCTTGGCGCCCGAGCGAATGATCCCGCTGTGTTCCTGGGCCGTGCCGGGGATGAAGCCGGGGACGTCCACCAGCGTAACCAGCGGAATGTTGAAGGAATCGCAGAAGCGGACGAAACGCGCGGCTTTCTCCGAGGCGTTGATGTCCAGCGATCCCGCCAGCACCGCCGGCTGGTTGGCTACGATCCCGACCGTGTGCCCCGCCAGCCGCGCGAAGGCGACGATGATGTTCTGAGCGTACTCCTCATGAATCTCGAAAAACTCGCCCTTGTCGACGATCAGGCGGATCACCTCGCGCATTTCATACGGCTTGAGGGGATCCTCCGGAATGATCCGGTCCAACGCCTCTTCGGTCCGCAGCGGATCGTCGCTGGCGGGGCGGCAGGGCGGATCCTCGAGGTTGTTCTGGGGCAGGTATAGGAGCAGGCTGCGGATCCGCTCCATGCATTCGGCGTCGTTCCCGGCCGTCACGTGTGCCACGCCCGAGATGCTGCCGTGCACGCCCGCCCCGCCCAACTCCTCGGCGGTCACATCCTCGTGGGTGACGGAGCGGACCACCTCCGGGCCGGTCAGGTACATCTGCGAGGTGTTGTGCACCATGAAGGTGAAATCGGTCAGGGCCGGCGAATACACCGCCGCGCCGGCGCATGGTCCGAGGATCGCGCTGATCTGCGGGATGACGCCGGAGGCGAGGGTGTTGCGCAGGAAGATATCGGCGCAGCCGGCCAGCGAAAACACGCCTTCCTGAATCCGGGCTCCGCCGGAATCGTTCAGGCACACCACCGGGACTCCGTTCTTGAGCGCCAGGTCGAAGAGCTTCACGATCTTGGCGGCGTGCGCCTCCCCTATGCTCCCGCCCATGACGGTGAAATCCTGGGAAGCCGCGTACACCAGCCGGCCCTCAACCGTTCCCCAGCCGCACACCACGCCGTCCCCCAGGTAGCGTTTGCGGTCCAGTCCGAAGTGGTTGGAGCGGTGCTGCACGAAGGCGTCCATTTCCCGGAAGGAACCCTTGTCGAGCAGCAAGTCGATCCGCTCGCGGGCGGAAAGTTTTCCGCGCGAATGCTGGGCGTCGATTTTCTCCTGGCCGCCGCCCTGCAGCGCCTGCTCGCGAGCCTGATGCAATTTTTTTATCTGCTGATTATTCGACATGGGATTGTGCGCTCTCCCGTTCCTGTGCCGGCGCCAAAGCGCCCGGCGTATCCCGGCTCCCCGAAAGCAGAAGGATCGCCGCGCCTGCGCCCGCCAGTATCAACCGCGCTGTCAGATCGAACCAGAACGATTGTATCGCTATACTCGACCGGCTCAATATCAGCCAGTCCGCCAGCCAGAACAATACCTGGATTGGGATGACGATCAGGGTCAGCCGGCGGGCCCATTGCTTCCACCGCCATAAACCGATCGCAAGAATCAGCCACGCCGCGCCCCAAATCCCGCCGCTCAGCGGCGGATACCATGCCGGTACGGAAAGAGGCAGCTCGCGGTTAAGGGCGTAATGGGATAGGGCCTGTCCGGATTGAAGGAAATATCCCATCCCAAGCAGAAACACGGCGAGAGCGAGAAGAGTTACGGCGAAGGGGCGAGGATGCCGCTTTTCCATCCCTCGGCCTCCAGCACGATCTCGTAGACGTGCACATGGGTCGGTTCACCCTCGCCCACCGTCTCTATTTCCACGCGGATGTGGCTGCTGTCCACGGGTGCATCCGGCAGGATTTCCACATCCCGGTAGTCGGACGCGCGTTCCACCATCGCGCTCAATACCGCGGGATCTCCGCCCGCGGGCGGGTGGAAGGTGACGGTGAGCCGCGTGGGCGCGCCCCCGACCCGGACGGAAACCCGTGTGAAACGGTGGACCGCCGGGAAGTACATTTCGAGGTAGAGCGGATTGTCCTGCTGGGAGCGCATCAGGGAGAAGGGATTCCCGTCGAACCCGGCCCCCAGCTCGCCCATATCGAATCGTGAATGCACGACCCGGATGTCTTCCCCGCCCAGGACGATCCGGTCTTCGACCGGTTTCGACAGCTCCGTTTTTTCCGCCCGGATCAGCTCCTCGATGTCGGGCACGTACATCAGGCGCGCGAAATAGAAGCCGGGCTGCCCGTTCGGATAATTCAGGATCTGTTCAATTCGGATCTCGGAGAATTTGCCGCTGGCCTGGGCGACTCCGTATTCTTCGGACGTCATGATGAACACATCCTGCTCCCCGATCGGGATGTAATTCTGTATGTATTCCAGGACCGTCCCGGTCCGCATGGGGAAATCCTTGGGGAGGAAGAACCGGAAGATTTCATCGGTGCCGTTGGCCCAGGCGGATGAGACGATCAGATTGGCCTCGGGGTGAGCCTCTTTATAGTCTTCCAGAGCGGCGCACAGCTGCTGCCCGCCGTACTGCATGCCGTACAGCTCGTAGCTTTCATACCAGGTGGGTCCGTTGGCCAGGCTGTCCCAGAGCATATACATGTTCGCCGATCCGAGAACGAGGAACAACATCAGGGCGAGGGCCACCCGCGGGATCCGGCCGGCCACCGGGGCGGCGGCGGCGATCTCGGCCGCCCGCTCGCCCCAGCCGTGCAGGAAATCCTTGAACCCCGAGTAGGCCGCCCGCATGGAGAGCGACTCGCGCAACGCTTTCCATACGGCTGCCGCGCGAGCCGCCCGTTCCTTCCACCAGAGGAGGAATTCCGGCTGAGGCGGGACTTCCGGCCGCTCGAGGAGCGCCAGCAGCCAGCTTACCCCCAGCGCGATCAGGAGCGACGCCGGGATCACCGTCACAAGAGTCCGGCTGATGGTGATCTGCGCGACGGCGCCCCCGGTCGGGGCTGCCAGCAGCGCGATCAGGACCGTCCGGAAGCGGGAGTGGCGGATGTTGCCGAGGCACAGCAGGATGCCCACTGCGGCGAAGGGCAGGCTCCACAGAGAGAGATGGCCGTAGCCCTTCATCAGGTGACGGATGATGTCGTGGTGAACGCCTTCCGGAGGATCGGCGAGGAACCAGTACCGCGGATCCAGCCCGTTCAGGTACTGCCCGGCGAAATGCTTCAGCTTATCGAGGAAGGAAATATCGTTCAGCCAGTAGGAGCCGACGATCGCCAATTGGTCGCGGTTGGCATCCGGGTGCAGGTGGAGGAACCACAGATACGGGATCGACATGAACAGCAAAACGCCTAGGCCCGCCAGGGCGATCCATTTGTGCCGCCAATGGTAGCGCGCGTCGGAAATCAGGAGCAGCGCTCCGGTGACGGCGACCATGACCTGCGAAGGGCTGTAGGTGTAGCCCGCAAGCGCTCCGACGATCAGCGCCGGGAGCAGCATCCACGGGCTATCCTCACGGTAGCGCATGTAGAAATACAGGAACAGCGCATAGAAGGCGATCGACTCGCCGGGCTCGAACGCGGTCCGCGAATGCAGGAACCAGACCGGGACAATCGACAGCAGGAGTACGCCGCTCCACCACATCGGCAGGCGGAAGGCGCGCCGCAGGATCCATCCCACCGCCGCCATTCCAAGCAGCGTGATCAGCACCGATACGGCGCGGGTGACGAAGACCGATTTTCCGAAGATCAGGTAGGGGATGAGCTGGACATACACGCTCAGGTTCATTTCGTACTGGCCGGCGTTTTCGAAAAACACGGGGAAGAGTTCCCCGTCATTGCCGCGGAATCCGTTCTCCAGGAACCCGGCGGCGAAATTGGTTTGGACCGCTTCGTCGGTGAAGAAGTAGATCGGCCACTCGGCCAGGCCGATCAGGCGGGTGGCGAGGTAGAGGATCAGCGCCAGGATGAAGAGGGAGCGTCCGGAGGTCCGGATTTCCGCGGTGAACGAGGCCAATGCGTCGCCGATCGATTTTCCCCACGAACCCGGTGTCCATGCCGGCAGGGCCGCGTGTTTGGCTTCCGCCGCGCCGCCGACTATGGAGGATGCCGGGAGCGCCTTGCCCCCCCCGACCGACTCAAGCGTCAGCCGGATGCTTTCGCCTTCGGGCAGATCCATGGAGATGTCGACATGCGCCAGACGGCCGGATTTGCCGGGGACGGAAAGGGTCGCGTGCGGAGCGGCCGCCTTCTCCCCGCGTTTACCCGCGGATTTGCGCGATTCTTTTTTCAAAGCAACCACCTCCACCTGGTGAAATTTACCATTCCGATATCGTTTGCCGGACGCTCCGGGATTGGCGAGCGGCGGGACGGCGGTTCCGGTCCCGGATGCGGCCGGTGATTTTTGCATCGCCCGGCGGTCCGCTTTCGAATGCGCGGCCGGCGCTTTCCCGCCGTTGCGGACCCGTCTGGCCCGGCTGCGTTTCCAGGCGCGGATAAACCACAGGTCGAGCGCCGCCGCGATCACCAGCAGCAAAAACAGGATCAAGACGTACTCGAGCGAGAGGATGGGCATGTCCGTAAGAGGCGCTCTGCGCCCGGCTACCGGTCCGGCCGGTATTCATAATAGGAATAGAGCAGGCTGCCGTCCTCTGCGCGGATTTCTCCCGGCGTGCCCCCGGGATAGTCCGCCTGGATCAGCGGGATCTCCTCCTCCCGGCCCGGCATGATCACGAGGAACACATTTCCCTCCGGGATCGGCGGATTGGCGGGTGATCCCCAGGTTTCGTTGAGATCCATCCCCGCGGCGTTTGGAGCCAGGTAGCGCAGCGCGGGGTTGGAATAGAACCCCATCAGATGGTTGTTCAGGAACACCACCTGCCACTCCCCGGGCCGTTCGCGCAACTGCAGGATCAGCTGCTTGGCGACCTCTCCGCCTTCCCCGACGAAATCGTAGCGGCCCATGTACACGCTGTTCGGTGTGTATTCCCCGAAGTAAAACCGAAGATCGTCCAGCGCCATGTACCCGACCAGCGCCACGGCGGCGATCCCGAGCGCCCACTTGCGGGCGGGGAAGAGGTTCGAAAAGATCGATGCGAATTCCACCGCGCCGACCCCGACCACCAGCGCAACGGCCGCGCCCACGCCGGGCAGCCTTTGCGCGGCGGGGGCGCTTTCGCTGAGCGACACGATCATTCCGTACGCCGCAAGCCACCACAGCGGGATCCACGTCCGCGGCTCCTTTAATCGCAGCAGGAGGATCACCAATCCGAAGAGGAAGAACACGGCCGGCAGCGTGCGCAGGATGGGCACATCCGGACGGTACCAGAACGAGAGGTTGACCATGAAGTATCCGCCGAACCCGAGTCCGAGCTGCTTGAGCAGGATTCTCCAGGCCGGGAGCCCCTGTTCCCGCATGGTGAGTTCCATCCAGGGACCGAGGATGGAGTTGGTCTTGATATCGGCGAGGTACTGGTCCATGTGGGTGGCCACGTACCATGCCAGCGGGAGGAGCACGGCGGTGAGCGCGGCCAGCGCCGGCAGAATGTTGCTCAAGTTGCGCTTCCAGCCGCCCCGGTCGAGGAAGGTCGCCGCCAGCAGCCAAAGCGGCACGGCCACGAAGAGAGTCCGGGTGGTCGCGTAAAAATACTGGCCGATCCCCATCGCCAGCGCGGCGAGGATCCAGTAGGCGCGCTTCCCGCTGTGCCAGCCGTACCACAATCCGCCCAGGGTGATCAGGTACCACAGCCCGTCCCAGGTGTTCATCACGCCCAGGCGGCTGAAGTGCATGTGCAGGTGAAGCGCGGAGAGGAAGACCGCGGCCGCGAGCGCGTGCCGGTGGCTGTACATGGCGCGCACGAGCAGGTATAACCCGCCGACCGTCAGGGCTCCCGCCAGCGCCGAAGGGTACCGCAGCGCTTCGACGGTCCGCCCGAACAGGGCGATCCCGATGGATTCAATAAAGAAATACAGCGAAGGGAACGGATGCCAGCCGAAAATTCCGAACGGGTTGTTGACGGCCCCCTCCCGGAATTGCAGCGCGTCAATTCCGGTCGAGCCTTCGTCGCCGGTCAGCATGACCGGGATCTGCCCGACCATTACGGCCCGCAGCAGGAAGGCGGCCAGGGTCAACCCGGCCGCCCAGGCCAGCGCTTCCCCGGGAAACGGTTTCCTCCCGGAAGCGGGCGTGAACGCCCAGCCGCCGAGGACGGTCAGGGCGATCCCGCCGATCCAGGAGAGGATCGCCACCGCCGGGCTGATCATCAGCGAATCGGTGCCCGCGGCAACGGTCGCCAGCATCGCCAGGAAAATGCCGCCCGCCAGGCAAAGTACCTGAATCGGCCGGATACTCAGTTTGGCGGCGATCCAATCCAGCGCCGGGAGAAAGAAAACTTTCTGATCGAGATGTGACGCAAGATACATCCCGCCCGAAAAGAACAGCAACCCGATTGCGAGAAAGGGCAGATGGGCGGATGCATTCTCCGGCGGAAGATCCTGGCGCAGATGGTTGCCAAGAAATCCCAACACAAACCCGAGAAAAACCAGAATGCCCCCGATATGCCGG
Organism: Anaerolineales bacterium; assembly: GCA_016932475.1. Taxonomy (GTDB): domain Bacteria; phylum Chloroflexota; class Anaerolineae; order Anaerolineales; family RBG-16-64-43; genus JAFGKK01. Next base: position 2,948 of record JAFGCU010000118.1, on the reverse strand, counting down.
CGTTCCGGATCGATCCAGGGTTCATCTCCGGCGGCTGAAGGAGCGGCGGAATCGCCCCGGAATTTTTGCGTCCATTGGTCCATCAAGGGCTTCCATTTTCCGCGCGTGAGGTAGGCCGCCACGATTACCGCCGCGAACAGGATCAGCCCGATAGCCGTCAGGGTAACCGGATCATTCATGGTTCGGTCTCCATGGGTTTAGAGACGGATTATAGCTCAGGCAGCCCTTGCCCGCCGCATGGACGCCGCCCCTTCCGGCCGGGAAAAACGCCGGATTTCATCGATAAATCCGGCTTGCAGGCTGAGGTTTTCGACGGCGATATAATCGTGATAGAAAAAGAAAGCGCGGCCTATGACAGGACATGTTCATCTGGCGGAGGGCGAAAAAGGGCTTACCCGCCGGCTGGGGATCGCCGCCGGTTTGACGCTGGCTTTGGTCGTCGTCGAGGCCCTGGCGGGCTGGTACGGCAACAGCCTGGCGATCCTGACCGACGCCGCCCATAACGTCACCAATGTCATCGCGCTCGGGTTGAGCTGGATCGCGCTGCACCTGGCTCTCCGCCCGGCGCATGCCGGGAAGACCTACGGCTACCATCGCGCCGGGATCCTCGCGGCGCTGGTGAATTCCACCGGTTTGGTGCTGATCTCGCTGGGAATTTTCTACGAAGCGTACCAGCGGTTCCGGCAGCCGCCGGAGGTGAACACCGGGATCATGGCGGCCGTGGCGGCCGTCGCCTTTGCGATCAACCTCGGAACCGCGCTGCTCATCCGGCGCGGCAGCGAACACGATCTGAATATCCGCGGCGCATTCGTCCATCTGATGGGCGACGTCTTCTCCACTCTCGGGGCGCTGGCGGCTGCGGGGGCGATCGCGCTGAGCGGATGGACCGGCTGGGACGCGCTGGTCAGCGTGCTGATCGGATTGCTGATACTTTGGAACGCCTGGGGAATCCTGCGCGAAACGGTCAACATTCTGCTGGAAAGCACGCCGCTGGACATTAATCCGGAAAAATTGGTGGACGATCTTTTACAGGTAGAGGGCGTCCGCGGCGTGCACGACTTGCACATCTGGTCGATCACCCGCAGCATGCGCACGCTTTCGGCGCACATCCTGGTGGGGGAGATCTCCGTGCGCGAAAGCGCGGAAGTCCAGGCGAAGATCGACCTGCTGCTGTGCGACCGGTACGGGATCCGGCACGCCACCCTGCAGATGGAATGCGAGAACTGCCTCCCCGACAAGCTGTATTGCGATATGGCGGCCGGGGCGGTTGATGCGGGCGGGCACGCGGAAAAGTAATTAACCTGCCGGAGATTTCCGTTTATTTCCACGAATAGCACGAAGAGCACAAAGCGCACGAAGTGATTATTGAAAAAGCCCGTTCTTGGTGCTTAATTTTTTCTCGGTGCACTTCGTGCTATTCGTGGATAAAATTGTCTCCATATGCGCAGCTCTGCGCCCCTTCATATAACCATACGCCCCGCCGTACGCGCAGACAGCGCCGCCATCCGTGCGCTCGTGCGCCGCGAACATCTCAACCCGCTGGGGCTGGATTGGCGCAATTTTCTCGTGGCCGAGGATTCGGCGGGCGGGCTGATCGCGATCGGGGCGGTGAAGGCGCACGGCGACGGGTCGCGCGAGCTGGCGTCGATCGCGACGTTGCCTTCGGCGCGCGGGCAAGGCATCGCGGGTGCGGTCATCCGGGAAATCCTGTCGCGCCAGGATCCGGCGGCCGCCGGGAAGCCGCTCTATCTGGCCTGCCGCCATTCGATGAAGGGATTCTACGAATCATTCGGCTTCCGGGAAATCGGAATCGGGGAGATGCCGCCGTATTTCCGGCGGCTGTACAGGCTGTTCTCTTTCGCTGAAAATATCATCAGGGTTGAAAACCGATTGACGGTAATGCGATGGATGAGGCGGTCGTCACGAGAATGAAAAATCCGCGTGAATCGCGGATGCCCGCCGAATTATATTCTCCGTGAACCCCCGTGTCTTCCGAGGAAAAGATCGAATGCTCCGGTCGATCCCAAGAATATAATTACCGGTCTTCCCAGCCTTCGCGCAGCTTCTTCCAAGTATCTTCCAGGCATTCCGGCAGCACGCGCACCTGATCGATGACGGTCATGAAGTTGGTGTCGCCCGACCAGCGCGGGACGATGTGCAGGTGGACGTGGTCGGCCACGCCGGCCCCGGCCGGCTCGCCGATGTTTGCGCCCAGGTTGAACGCCGGGGCGCGGTACACTTTGCGCAGAGCGGCGAGTGCCTGGCGGGCAAGGGCGAACATCTCCAGACCGGTGGCTTCCGGCAGCTTCTCGATCGAGTCTGCATGTTCGACCGGCACGATCATCAGGTGCCCGCCGGTGTAGGGGTAGCGGTTGAGGATGACGAACGCGCGCGGCCGGCGCGCGATGATCAGCGCCTGTTCGTCGCTCTGCCGGAGCGCCTCGCAGAAGATGCAGCCGCCGCCCGAGCCGTGCCCTTCAATATACTCCATCCGCCATGGGGACCAGATATGCTTCATGCCGAGATTGTATCAGGGAAGGAAAAAATCAAAACGGGACCCTAAGGGTTGGCGGAACCTTTTGGAACCCTAAGGGTTGGCGAAACCCGCAAGGTCCTCCTCCGCGCGGTCTTTACACTCCCGGCCAGGCAGGGCTTGTGCCCGCCCCGCTCTCCCGCCGATGTTAGAATCTCGTGCCGGGCCTTCCCATGGCGGGCGCAAGGCCCGCCCGAACGAAGCTCGAGCCCGCTCGAACAGGCTGTTTTTCCGTGTTTTTCTCCATATACTCGGGGTGGAAAAACCTTGTCAGGCGGGAATCCCTCTGATATAATCGGCTAGCCCGATCCGGGGCGTTTTTAACTGTGCCGACGTAGCTCAATCGGCAGAGCAACCGCCTTGTAAGTGGTAGGTTACGGGTTCGATTCCCGTCGTCGGCTTGCGTTAACAACCG
>JAFGCU010000117.1 GCA_016932475.1 Anaerolineales bacterium | reverse complement strand
TTTTGATCCGAGAGGGAATTATTCCTCCTTCCCGGTTTCCCTATTGACATAGTATGTCCTTCCCCTTACGGGGAAGGGGGAGAGGGGGTTGGGAAGGTCAGTTCAAGATTCTCCACGCCAGCGCCGCGCCGCAGGCGGTAATGGCGATCAAGCCGATCAGCAGGTATTCCTGCACCCGGCCGCTTTGCAGAACGCGCAATTCGGCGCCCGCGCGTTTGGTCCCGCCGGCGATCCTGTCCGCCGCGCCGTTAACGAGCGGCAGGTCGACAGCATTGCGCAACAGGCGCCCCATGCCGCCGGCGGCTTTCCACACCGCCCGCAGCGCGCCGTCCAGAATGCGCCGGTCGATCCAATCGGAAACCACGACGTCCGCAATCCAGCGGGCCGGAACGACGAAGAGGATCCGATACAGATCGTCGAACCGGCAGCCCGATTGAAGGAATCCATGCACCGGCCCCAGCAGCCGCTCGAGCGGATCCTTCTCCCCCGCCCGGTACCGGCGGTACGTCAGCCATCCAAGGGTCAATCCGGCGAGTGACACGAGAACAGACACGCGGAGAGCCGTGAGGCTGAATGGAACCGACTCCGTCGGCAGTGCTTGTGCCGCGGGCAGCAATCGATCCACCGCATTGGGGATCACCCCGCCCAGGACGGGGAAGTTTTCCGGGATGCCGGCCCACCCCGCCCCGACGGCGAACACGGCCAGCGCCGCAATCGGCGCAAGCATCCAGCGCGAGGGTTCGGCGGCGTGCGCGGCGGCCGGGCTGCGCGGCCGGCCGAGGAAAACGAGCGTGATCTGCCGCGCGGTGTAGAACGCCGTAAGCAGCGCAGCGGCCGCCAGAACGAGGAAGACCGCCGTCGAGGCGTGCAGCGCGGAGGCGAGGATCTCATCCTTGGACCAGAAACCGGCGGTGAGCAGCGGAAAGCCGACCAGGGAAAGCCCGCCGGCCAGGAACGCGGTGAAGGTCACCGGCATGCGGGAAGCCAGCCCGCCCATCGCGCGCATATCCTGCGCATCCGCTTCATGACCTTCGGCCATCGCCCCATGCTCGACGCCGTGGATCACCGATCCCGCGCCGAGAAAAAGGAGCGCCTTGAAAAACGCGTGGATCGCCAGATGGAAGGCCGCCGCGCCATGGGCGCCGATCCCGGCGGCCGCGACCATGTAGCCGAGCTGCGAAATGGTCGACCAGGCCAGGACGCGCTTGATGTCGGTTTGGGAAAGCGCGACTGCGGCGGCCAGCAGCGCGGTGAAGGCACCGATACAGGAGGCCGCGTCCGTCGCGGGCGTCCCGGCGGCGCTCATGAGCGGTGCGGTCCGCAGCAGCAGATACACGCCGGCCGAGACCATCGTCGCGGCATGGATCAGCGCGGAAACCGGCGTGGGGCCTTCCATCGCATCCGGCAGCCAGACATGCAGCGGCCACTGCGCGCTTTTGCCGATCGTACCCGCCAGGAGCAGCAGCGCCGCGAGCCCGGCCGCGCTCAATCCCAACACGCCGGACGGCGCGGCGGCCATCCGTGCCAGGTTATCCGCTGCGAGGATTTCGCGCAGGGAGAGGGTCCCGCTGAACTGCCAGCACAAGGCGAGCCCGAGCATCATCAGCACGTCGCCGATGCGCGTGACCAGGAACGCCTTCACCCCCGCGCGGCGCGCGCGTTCGCGGGCGAACCAGAACCCGATCAGCAGGTAGGAGCACAGCCCCATCACCTCCCAGCCGATGAAGAGCGTGACGAGGTTGTCGGCAAGCACCAGGAGCAGCATCCCGAACGCGAACAGCGAGAGAAAAGCGAAGAAGCGGGAGTAGAGCGGTTCGACCGATGGGACTCGGCGCGCCCCGCCGCACCCGCCGACAAGCACGCCGCGCGGGGGAAGCCCCGGGATGTCCGCTTCCCCTTTGGGCGCCCCGAAGTTGTGATAGCCGATGCTGTATATGAAGATCGCGAGCAGCGTCAGCGCGACAAAGCACAAGGTTAGGGCGGTCAGCCCGTCGACCAGGACCCCGATCCGGATTGCGCCGGATCCGTCCGCCGCGCCGGGGATCCACGGGGTCGATTGCGCAATCGGGTTTCCGGCCGGACCGGCCGAACCCCAGGCGCCGGCGGCAACGATCAGCGCGCCGCACACCGAAACCGCGAGCATGCCGACGGCCACGATCGTGCTGAGCGCGCGGTGCCTGCGGGTTAAAAGCAGGATCACGGCGAACGCCGCAAGCGGCGGAAACGGGATCAGGAAAGCGATCGTGGCTGGCATAGGGTTGTTGTCCTACCCCCCTCACCCGGCCTTCGACCACCCTCTCCCCCTTCCCCGTAAGGGGAAGGGGGAGAGGGGTGCCTGAAGCCCGGAGTTCTCCCGGGACGCAGGCGGGGTGAGGGGGTTAGGACAGGTTCATCCTCTCATCAAATCCATTTCTTCCGGGAGCACGGTTTTCCGAAGGCGGTAGATCGAGATGACGAGCGACAAGCCGACCGCGGTCTCGGCCGCCGCCACGGCCAGCAGCACCGCGGCGAACACCTGCCCGTTCATCTGGGCCGGCGCCAGATACCTCCAGAATGCCAGCAGATTCAGATTGACCGCGTTAAGCATCAACTCGATGCCCATCAGGATCGCGACCGCGTTCCGGCGGGCCAGTGCTCCGTACAGCCCGATGCCGAACAGCGCCGCGGCGAAAAGCAGATACCAGCTGAGCGGGATCATCTATTAATCCATCCTTCTCCACACGGCGTCATCCCGAAGGATTTTCAAGCCCTGAGGGATCGGTAACTTTTTTTTACAGGAGTCCGCGATTCCTCACCCTGGAAATTCGCCAGGGTTCGGAATGACGCATCCAATACTCGCAACCGATTCCTCCCCTCGCTATGCTCGGGGCAGGCTCAGTCTGAAGACCCCTCGGAATGACATACTGCTTGCGGCTTACTCCGTCCGCTCCTTCTTGTTCGCCCCGCCGGCCACGAGCACCGCGCCGATCAGCGCCGAAAGGAGCAGGACGGAGACCGCCTCGAAGGGGATCAGGAATTTTTCCGGATCGACGAGCGCGCGCCCGAGTTCCACGATTGGATCGGCGGCGGGAAGCGCGGGCGGTGTTTGATCGAAGAATCCATATTGCCAGAGCCCCCACGCGACCCCGGCGACGATCACGGCCGCCAGAAGCGCCGCGGCCGGCCAGTACCGGTGGGTTTGCGGGATTCTCTCCTGCTGCTCAAGGCGGGTTAACATCACCACCAGGACGATCAACGTGGCAATCGCTCCGACGTAGACCGCGACCTGCGCCACGACAAAAAGCGAGGCATCCAGCATGGCGAACAGCGCCGCCACCGCGAACAGGCAACCGATCAGGGCGAAGGCCGAACGCACCAGGTTGCGCATCGTCACCGATGCGAGCGCCAGCCCCAGGCCGATGAGGGCGAAAACCAGGAAGAGGATCTGCTCGAGGGTCATGAGGCCGCTTCCGCCTCATCCCCCATCCCCGCAAGGGCGCACGGCTGTGCGCCCTTGCCGGGCGCACGGCCGTGCGCCCCTGCATGGGATTGGGATTGTGAGCGGCTGAGCAACGAAATCACGCCGGCCGCGACAAGCACGTTCACGCCCAACAGCGCGCCGTTCCGGACCCACATCGATGTGCCGGCCAGCGCCCGGTTGACCAGGACCAGCGCGCCGATCAGCACGATCATCGCCGGTGTCAGCACCTTCCAGCAGAAATCGAGCATCTGGTCGATGCGGATCCGCGGCAGCGTGGCGCGCACCCAGACCAGCAGGAAATATCCCGCGAAGGATTTTGCGGCGAAGTACAACGCGCCGAGGGTCGGAAACTCCGCCGCGCCGGGGCCGCGCCACCCGCCGAGGAACAGCACCGCGAGCAGCGCGCCGATTGTGAAGGCGTGCAGGAACTCGGCGGCGAAGAACATGCCGAAGCGGATCCCGGAGTATTCGACGTGGAAGCCGGCGACGATCTCCGATTCGGCCTCGAGCAGTTCGAACGGCGCGCGCGCCACCTCCGCCAGCGAGGCGATCAGGAACACCAGCGCGGCCAGCGGCGCCGCGACGCCGAACCAGAATCCGTCCTGCGCCGCGACGATCCCCGCCAGGCTCATCGTGCCGCTGAGCATCACCGGAACGAGCATCGCCAGCATCGCCGGTACCGAATAGGACACCAGCTGCGCCACCGTGCGGAACGCGCCCAGGAGCGCGAATTTATTGCGGGAGGACCATCCGGCCATCAGGATTCCAAGCGTCCCGAGCGTGCCCGTCGCCGCGAGATACAGGACCCCCACATTCAGGTCCACGCCGTATGCGGTGGCCGCGAGCGGGATCACCGCCCACAAACCGACCACCCCGATCACCGCCAGGACCGGCGCCAGATGGAAGAGGATTTTATCCGCCTGCGGCGGAACCATATCCTCCTTGAGGACCAGCTTGAGCATGTCGGCCAGCGTCTGGAACAGCCCGTACGGGCCGACGCGGTTGGGCCCTATTCGGTCCTGCATGCGGGCCACGACCTTGCGTTCGAACCAGATCAGGAACACGACGAGCAGCAATCCGGATACACCGAGCAGAAACGCGCGCCCCACGGCGAAAATCCATTCCGCCGCTTCCGGCGGGATGCCGGCCTCCGCGAGGATGCCGTTGAGCCAATTGGAGACCGTCGTGAAGAGATCGCCCATGGATCCGCCGGCCTACCGCCAGGAGAGGCTTCCCTTGCGCCAGACGTAAGCCAGGCCCGCGCCGATGAGGAACAGAAAGAGCACGCCTTCCACCGCGGCGTACAGGGGGAATTGCCCGTGGGCCACCGCCCACGGGAAGAGGAAGACCGCTTCGATGTCGAAAATCAGGAACACCAGGGCGTAGAGGTAATAGGAGGCGCGGAATTGGATGCGCGCCGGTCCGCGGGTCCGGATCCCGCATTCGTACGTTTCATTCTTCACCGCCCCGGGTTTGTGCGGCCCGAGCAGCACGCCGGTCAGAATCGGGACGATGGGAAAGAAAATCGCCAGGAAGAAAAAAATGCCGATAAAGCCCCAGTCGGAAATCATTATCGATTTTTCCAGGAGGAAGTGGCCGGTATGGTAGCAGTTGTGGGGGGAAAAGTCAAAAGGAATCACGCCGCACCGCGGAATGCGGTCGGGGGAAAGTCGATATAATAGAAAAATTCTTCCGTCATCCCGAGGGACCTTCAGGTCCCGAGGGATCCGTAGCACATGGAACATAATCGGACTCTGCGTAGACTCACCGATTCCTCGCCCTCGCCTTCGGCTCAGGCTCGGAATGACTTTTCTCGGAGCTCCAGCCGCGCAGGTCATCCCGGGGAATTGGCGTCAAATGGAGGAAAAGATCATGCAAACCAATCCAACCAATCCAGCCAATCGCTCCCCCTGGTGGGCGCTGGGCGGCGCCGCGTTCGGGTTCCTGCTGCCCTTTGTGGGTTTCGGCTGCATCGCCGCGCTGTGCATCTTCAGCTTCGCCGGGATGAATGCGCTGAGCGCGACCGGCGCCCCGGCCACCTCTTCGGTTCATCTCTCCGGGCCGCTCAGCGGGCCGGCGGTGGCCGTGATCGACATCAACGGCGAGATCGTCAGCGGATCGTCGGCGTCGCTTGGCATGAGTTCGCTGGCCTCCTCGGGCGACATCCTCCCGCTGGTGGCCCAGGCGGCCGCGGCGGGCGACGTCAAAGCGATCCTCCTGCGGATCAACAGCCCGGGCGGATCGGTCGTGCCGTCCGACGAGATTTACCATGCGCTCAAGGGGTGCGGCAAACCGATCGTGGTGTTGATGGGCGAGATGGCCGCCTCGGGCGGCTACTACATCAGCATGGCGGCCGAGCACCTGGTCGCCAATCCCAACACGCTGACCGGATCGATCGGCGTGATCAGCTCGTTCCCCGAAGCGTCGGAACTGATGAAGAACCTGGGGGTGACCGTCTCGGTGATCAAATCCGGCTCGGTGAAGGATATCGGCAGCCTGTACCGGCCGATGACCGCCCAGGAGATGGCGCTGTGGCAGAAGGTCGTCGACGAGACGTATGAATCCTTCGTCCAGATCGTCGCCGAGGGCCGCAAGATGTCCATCGAACAGGTGCACGCGCTGGCCGACGGAAGCGTGTACACCGGCCGCCAGGCGCTGGAGCTCGGGTTGATCGACGCGCTCGGGTACCAGGAAGATGCCCTCCTCAAAGCCGCGGAGCTGGGGGCGATCACCGGCACGCCGCGGGTGATCCTGCTGGCGCCGCCGGCCGTCTCCCTGTTTTCGTCGCTGCTTTCCGGCCGGATGAACCAAAGTCTCATTCCGGAGGATTTTCTCGGCGACCTGCTGGCGCCGAAACTGGAATACCGCTGGACGGGACAGTAAGCAAGGTTCCCCCTCATGGCCATCGACCTGCAACGGTTCCTCAGCGCGGAAATCGGAGTCCGCCTGGCCAAAGCCGTGGGCCGGGTATGCCCCCCGCGGATCGGGTACGCGCTGGCCGACGGCATCGCCGACCTGATCGCCGCCAACCGCAGCTCCAGAATTGTCCGGGCGGTGCGCGCGAACCAATGGGTCGCGCGCGGCATGGGAACCGCGGACGAAGGCCTGGATCCGGCGGTCCGCGCGGTGTTTCATCACCTCGCCCGCTCCATCTTCGAACTCTATTACGGCCTGGCGCACCCGCGGGAGGCGCTCGACTCGATCGACCTGGATCCTTCCGCGCAGTTCCTGCGCCTGAATCCGGAATTCGACGGCCGCGGTTTGATGCTGGTCAGCCCGCATCTCGGAAACTTCGATCTCATGCTCCACGCCCTTTCGATGCAGGGGATCAAACCGCTGGTGCTCACGCTTCCGAATCCCCGGGGCGGACGGCGCATGGAATTCGAAGCCCGGAAAAATTCCGGCGCGAACCTTTTGCCGGGGTCCTTCCCCGCCCTGCGCAAAGCGCTCCGCCATCTCCAGCAGGGCGGATACGTGGCGACCGGGATCGACCGGCCGATCCCGCATCCGCACGTGCGTCCGCTTTTTTTCGGACAACCCGCGGCGCTCCCTTTGCATCACATTTTCCTGGCGCTCAAGGCGCAGGTTCCGGTTAAAGTATTGTCCACGCATCGCCGGCCGGATGGAACGCACATCATCCAGGCCTCGGATCCGATCGAGCTGAAGCCGCACCCGGACCGGGAAACGGAAGCCCTGCAGAATGCGGAGCGCGTGCTGCGCGTCGCGGAAGGGTACATCCGCGGAGCGCCCACGCAATGGGCCGTCTCGCTCCCGGTCTGGCCGGATTTGCCGGCCCGGATTCCATAATCCCGCGGCGAATGCGGTACAATTCGGTCCGCCGGACGATGAAGACGAATAATATCGAGAATCATCACAGGATAAACGACATCCTGCTCGGCCCGCTGGAACGGCCGGTATTGGAATGGCTGGCCGTCCACACGCCGGCCTGGGTATCCCCCGACCTCTGCACAGCCTTCGGTGTGCTCGGCGCGGTCATCACGCTCGCCGGATACTGGCTGAGCGCGGTGGACCGCAACTTCCTCTGGCTGGCTTCGCTCGGGTTCGTCTTCAACTGGCTCGGAGACAGCCTCGACGGAACACTGGCGCGTCACCGGCATATCGAACGCCCCGTTTTCGGCTTCTATGTGGACCATACCCTGGATGCGATCAGCCAGTCCCTGATCTTCCTCGGGCTGGGGCTCTCCCCCTACGTCAATTTTACGGTCGCCTGCCTGACCCTGATTGCCTACATGCTGCTCTCGATCCAGGTCTATGTGCGCACCTGCGCCGCGGGGGAATTTAAAATATCCTTCGGCCGGTTCGGGCCGACGGAAATCCGCGTGCTGGCCATATTATTAAATGCAGTCATGTTCTTCGGCGGCGTGCGGTCGATCGCGTGGAATCTTGGCGGTTTCGGCCCGGTCTCCCTCAGCCCGTATGATCTGGCGGTCTCCATCATCGCGGTCGTTCTGGTCGTGTTCTTCCTCTACTCCACGCTTCAGGAAGCAATCCGGCTCGGGAAAATCAACCGATAGCGGACGCATGCCGGCGCGGCGGCCAATCGGAAATCACAACCGCCCACCCCGCACAAGGCATTCCATCCATTCCCGGATTGGGTTTCTCCCCGGCAAGCTCTGAAGAAAAAATAATTCCGATTTATTGCCCAGCCCTGAAGAACCGGTGCGCGGATTTCGCGGAAAAGCACGCAAGCAAAACCTGAGATATGATTTTTATCCTCCGCGCAATCCGCCTTTTTCCGTGAAATCCGCGTACCATTATTCAATGGCCTTTGCATTCCTGAAGCAATTGCATTCCGGAAAGGAAAATCGATGGGCACACCCGCCTCCTCCTTCGATAGTCGCATGGAGCGATGGATCCAGGAAAGCAAGCTCCCCTGGATGATCCTCAAGACCGATCTTGGATTGCACAACCTGAGAAAACATCTGCCCGGAAAACCGGCGCGCATCCTGGACGCCGGCGGCGGCAGCGGATCGGACGCCCTGCCCCTGGCGCGGGAAGGACACCGCATCGATCTGGTCGATTATTCCGATGAGATGCTCAAAGCCGCCCGAGCCGGCGCGGCACGCGAGGGGCTGCAGACCGCCATACGGTTTCATCCGGCGGATGTATTACAACTGGATCAGCTCTTCCCGGAGCCCGTCTTCGACGCGGTCGTGTGCCACAATGTCCTTCATTATGCAAACGACGCGCAAGCCCTGATCCGCCAATTGGCCGCGGTCCTGGTTCCGGGCGGCGTCCTCTCGCTTATCGGCGGCAACCGCCACACCATTCCCTACCGGACGGCCTTCCTCGCCGGGGATTTGGACGAAGCGTACCGGCAGATCGGATCCCGGAATATCGAGAGCGCTATTTTTAAAACGACGATGATGGAGTATTCGATCGAGGAAATCCGCGGGATGCTGCCCGGCGCGGGGTTGACGTTTACAACCCATTACGGCATCCGCTGCTTTGCCGATTACTGGGGAGACAATGAAACCAAATTGCAGCCCGAGGTGTGGGGGAAAATATCCAAGCTGGAATATGCGCTGACCGACAAGGAACCGTACAACCTTCTGGCGCGTTTTTGGCAGGTCATCGCGGAGAAAATGCAGGGGGTGCGCCTGCGCAGTTCTCCGCGCCGCAATCCCGGGGGCGCCCGGACACGGTAAGCGAACAGCGCCGCGGGCCGGACGCGCAGGGCGCGCTCCGCGTGTCGGCGTTTTCTCAACCGGCCAATAGGGCACTGGATCCGGCGGCAACCGTCCCCGGAAGACCCCGGTTTCCACGCGCCGGATCGAAGTTATAATGACACCATGGAATTCGGACCGTGGAAACCGCGACGGATCCGGAATATCCCGGAAAGGCGGAACGAATGAAAGCGATCGTGGTTTACGAATCTATTTGGGGAAACACCGCGGCAGTGGCGAAAGCGATTGCGCAGGGCATCGGAACCGGCACACCGGCGCTTTCCACCGCCGAGGCATCCGCCGAGGCGGTTGCCGGCGCGGATCTGCTCGTGGTGGGCTCGCCGGTGTTCGCCTTCAGCATGCCCAGGGACATGACGCTGAAATCGATCGAAACGAACAAGGCCCGGTACAAAAAGGCTCCGGATCTCTCCCAGCCGTCGATGAGTTCCTGGCTCGCCAAGCTCCCGCGCGGGAACGGGCGCGCGGCCGCGTTCGAGACGCGCATCTGGTGGTCGCCGCGCGGCGCCACCACCGATATCGAGAACGGACTCGCCCGCGCGGGATACAAGCGCCTGGCCAAACCCCAGCGCTTCATCGTCGAAGGCGGGGAAGGCCCGCTGCGCGAATGCGAGCTGGATAAGGCGAAGGCCTGGGGCGCGGAACTCGCCCAGGCGATGAAGTAGCGGCGGGGTCATGCCCGCAATTTCCGGTATCTGCTTTCGCTTGCGGGGCGGCCGATGATTCTTCAAATCGTCTTCTGGTTCTACCTGGTGAACGTTGTGCTCTTGATCCTGCATGAGATGGATTCAGCCTACTGGAAGGAATGGGAGCTGTTCCACCTGCCGGGCGGGATCGGCGGATTCCTGTTGATTCATTTCCCGCTTTTTCTCGCAGGGTTGTACGGATTGGTCCTGTTGTCGCAAGGCGCGCCATGGGGATTGATCCTTTCGAGCGTGGTCAGTGCGGCCGGAATCTTCGCGTTCTGCATCCATACCTATTTCCTCCGCAAAGGCCGGCCGGAATTCGATACGCGGGCCTCCCAATGGCTCCTCGGCCTGATGCTCATCGTTTCCATCGCGCAAATGGCCGCAACGATCGCATATTGGTTATTCGCGTGACGCCACCAACAAGCGCGGAGCATTCCAGATGTTCGTCATTCCCGCGCCTGCCCTCGAACAGAATCCCGGCCCGCTTCCAGGCCATGAGCCGGGATACTTGCGGAGAGAGGGTGTTCTCAGCGGGAATCCATATGCCGCTTCCGGATAGTCGTCCCGCTCCTTCCCGGATGCCCGCTTTGTCCACGCGGGAATGACGGGGAGATGCGTGAGAATTGCCGTCCGAACCGCATCTCCCCGATGCGGGCGGCCGGCGGGGAAAAATAGGGATATGGATGGAGAGCGACCAATCCTGTTGGTCGGATTGACCATCATCGAGCGGAACGGAGAATTCCTCCTCATCCAGGAATCCAAACCCGCCTGCCGGAACAAGTGGTTTCTCCCCGGCGGCCGGGCGCTCCCGCACGAATCCATTGCCCAGGCCGCCGAGAGGGAAACCCAGGAAGAGTCGGGCATCCGCGTCGAGTTGACCGGCCTGTTGTACGTGGATCAGCGGATCGGCTCCCCGAAGGACGAAGGCGCGGGGCGGATCCGGTTCGTATTCCTCGGGAAACCGGCCGGCGGCGCCCTGAAACAAACCGAAGACGGGCATTCGATCCGCGCCGCTTGGTTCTCCGAAGAGGAAATCGGCAGGCTTGATTTGCGCAGCCCGTTCGTCCGCAAGGCGCTCGACATCTATCATAAAGATCCGGCGATCATCCCCATGACAAAGGTCCATGCTCTCACTCCGGCGGATTTGGCGTTGGAACGGCCGTAATCCGAGCCGGATCGCGTAGTCGCTTGCGGGTTGGTTGCGCGCAGTTCTCCTGTCACGATAATCGAACATCGTCCACAATCCAGCGTTCATGGCCATTTGTGCTTTTTGTGCGCTTTGTGGATAATGAGCCTGCACTCGAATATCCCAATGGGAAAATAGCGGCGGAAGCACCAGGAAGGAGGCACGATGAACATACCGAAATTCTGGGCCAAAACCGAACAGACCGTCTCCGGTCCGCAAAAGAAATTTTTTCTCCGCAGCTGGCAGGGCTCCGACATCAGCGTGGAGGATGCCCATCAGAAAGCGACTGTCCGGGCCAGCGCGGTCGCCCGGAAAATCGCATCCGGCGAACCGCTCGACCGCTACGGGTACAGCGACCGCCCGCTGCGCGAGGAAATCAAGGAGGGCGTCCGGAACCGGTTCCGGGACGAGGTTGGGATCGTCACCCGGAACGCGTACGGGGCGCTGATACTGAACGCGAAGGGCGCGATGTTCATCGACATAGATATTCCGGATGTGCACAAACCGCAGAAGAAGAGCCTGTTCGGCCCCAAGAAGGAATCCTTCAGCCTGGATCCTTACATGCCGGCGATCCACGACGTGGAAACGTGGACCGGGCGGCACCCGGAATACGGCATCCGCATCTATGCCACTTTTGCGGGCCTGCGCTGCCTGATCGTGAACACGGTTTTTAATCCCAAAAGCGATCATACGACCGAAATCATGCGGGAACTGAAATCCGATCCGCTTTACCTCCGGTTGTGCGTCGCCCAGGAGTGCTTCCGCGCGCGCCTGACGCCGAAGCCCTGGCGCTGCGGCCTGCGCCAACCCGCCGGCGCGCTGCGCTTCCCGCGCGAGAATCCCCAGCGCGAGGAGGACTACCGGCGGTGGGAAAAAGCGTATGACGCGGTCGCGGAGAAATACGCCGCCTGCACGTTCGTGAAGCAGATCGGATCCCGGAGCGTCCATCCGGATGTCCAACCGGTGCTGGAGTACCACGACCGGATGGCGCACTCGGAGACCACCCTGCCCCTGGCGTGAAAAACCACCGGCCAAGCGATCCGAGGGGAAAAATAAAAAAACACATATGGATGACACCCGTGGCGGCAATCCTCGCCTGCGCCGGCCTGCAGGGATGCGGCGCCCCCCCCGGAACCCTCCCCGGACCCGAGCGGCACCCCCACGGCCGCCGGCACGGCCGCCGTAACACATCAGGGAGGGGTCACCGTCATTGTGGTGAAGGATCCGACACGCCGCCAGACCCGTCCGCGCCCCCCTTCACCCAGCCCGACAAGAAAACCGGCCGGCGAGTGCGGCTCCGTCGTCGAGGGCTGGTGGGCAAACGAGGAAACGGTCATGACCGCATGGACGACGACACCGTTTCCGATGGTTCAATTTCACGTGGCCGGATGCGATGTCCTCGAATTCATCCTGGTCGTCTACCCGGCCAAGGCGCAATTGTTCGAAGGGGACCTGGTCACCCGCAACGCGGCCATCCGCGACGGCAGATTCTCCGTCTCGTTCGACAATCCCAGCGGCGCGGGCGCGCTCAGCATCTTCGGCGAATTCCCGACCGGCGTGACTTTCCGCGGCAGCCTGATGTTCTCCGAAGGATTCCAAATCGGCGAATACTTCCTGTCCGAAACCGCCACGATCCCATTTCAGGCTGAATTGGCGCTGCGCGATCCCTGACGGGGATTGTCCGAAACGGCGGGACACGGCATCGCCTCCCTGGCTGCGCGGGTCCTGGCGAAGGCGCGCGGCGGTCTCGCCGGCGGGGCAGGAGGGGATCCGAGCGCGGTTTATAATGAACGGGATGGATTCTCTCTTGAAGGCCCAAATCGAATACTATCGGGCGCGCGCCCCGGAATACGACGATTGGTTCCTGCGGCGGGGCCGCTACGACCGCGGCCCGGAAGCAAACGCGGATTGGTTCGCGGAAATCGCGCTTGTCCGCGCCGCGCTCGATGCATTCCATCCGGAAGGGGATATCCTCGAGCTTGCCTGCGGCACCGGGTTGTGGACCGAACCGCTGCTGGGGAGCGCGCGCACCATCACCGCGGTGGATGCCGTTGCGGAAGTGCTGGAACTCAACCGCGAGCGGGTGCATTCCGACAAGGTTCGCTACGTGCAGGCGGATCTCTTCGCCTGGCGGCCGGACGCGCTCTACGACACCGTCTTCTTCGGGTTCTGGCTCTCGCATGTTCCCCCCACCCTGTTCGAGGCGTTCTGGGGCATGGTCGGAAGCGCGCTCAAACCCGGCGGGCGCGCGTTCTTCGTCGACTCCCAATACGAGCCGGCCTCGACCGCCCGCGATCACCAATTGGGGGATCCCGGCGCCGGCAGCGTGGTCCGCCGCCTCAACGACGGGAGTGAATTCCGAATCGTCAAGGTTTTTTACCGGGCGGAGGACTTGGCCGCGCGGCTGCAGACCCTTGGATGGACCCCCGGCATCCGCGAGACTCCTCATTACTTTATTTACGGTGAAGGGGATTGG
Source organism: Anaerolineales bacterium (assembly GCA_016932475.1). Taxonomy (GTDB): domain Bacteria; phylum Chloroflexota; class Anaerolineae; order Anaerolineales; family RBG-16-64-43; genus JAFGKK01. The sequence continues at coordinate 2,779 of JAFGCU010000117.1, read as the reverse complement.
AACACCCGTTAAGTTGCGCTCCCCCCCGCAGATCCCTTCCCGGTTTGCGTCCCCGCATCGCCTTCCGCCGAATGCCCGGGAACATCGATTAGAATATCCGCGCGCCGGAATTCGACGCGAACCCGGCCTGCGGCACGGGCGGCGGATCTTCCGGTTTGGAAAGGGCAGACCATGCTTGAAATCACGTATACCGTGAAGGGGTGGGAATGGTTCGAAGGGCTGTTGATAAGCTCCCTGAAGCGGCTTTTTCCGCGCGTTGGATCGCTCATCTTTCCTTTGCTTTTCCTGATCGGATTGGCCGGGATTATCGGATTCTCCGATGTTGGAGAATCCATTCCCTTGTACGCCGTTATTCTCCTGGCGATCCTGCTGGTGCTCCTGTGCGGAGTGCCTGCGCTGCGCGCGTTTCAGTACAGCCGGAACAAACTACTTTCCTCCCCCTCGACCTGGAAGATCTGCGGAGAGCGGATCGAAATTCACTCGCGCGGGACGGAAACAAAGGTCAGCTGGAAATCGTTCGGGAAAATGGGCGAGTCGTGGCATTTGTTCATGCTGCCCTCCGCCACCCATACCCAATCCATTTACTTCATTCCCAAACGCGCTTTCCGCGACAACGCGCAGCGGGAGCGATTCCGTGAAATGGCGAAACGGGCATATGAAAGGTGCTTCCCGGCAAAAACCGTCCGGAAGGAATAGGAAACCGGCCGGGGTCCATCGCCCAACATCTATGATCCGTTTGCGATGGTCCGCCGTCGATGGTCGATGGCCTGGCGCCAAGTACGGAGATCCATCCACTGGGAAAACATGACCCAAGCATCGAAATATTCCCTTACACAGGAAGCCGAACCGGCCGAGGCGGACCTTGAGACGATCCGCGCGGGGCTGCACGCCTTCAACACCCTCGCCGCGTCGGACGACGGCCACCGGACGCTGACGCTCTTCCTGCGCGACGAAAACGGAACGCTGCTCGGCGGGCTGCTCGGCGATACGTATTGGGGCTGGCTGCATGTCGCGATCTTATGGCTCGAGGAAAAAGCCCGCCGGCGCGGGCACGGATCGCGGCTCCTGGGTGCGGCCGAAGCGGAAGCGATCCGCCGCGGTTGCCATCACGCCCACCTGGATACGATGAGCTTCCAGGCGCTCCCCTTTTATCAAAAACACGGGTACGAAGTTTGGGGGGAGATTCACGACATGCCGGTGGGCCACAGCCGGATTTTCCTGTCGAAGCGACTCGACGGCGGACGATAGACCGTGCACGATGGCCGGCCTGCGGCAATCGTTCCGATATTTGCAATAGAGAGAGATAGGCATCAGGTAATTGAAATCACATTTCTTTTCCACTCGGCCATTGTCCATCGTCTATGGTCCATGGTCTGCCGATTTGTTCAAGAAATCACCGGATTGAAGACTTATGACCGACATAACCATCCGCCCCGCAACAACAGCCGATTCCCCCGCCATCGCCGGTTTGGTCACCCAGCTCGGCTACCCGTCGACGGAGGCGGAGATCGCGAGCCGGCTGGCCCCGATCCTTGCCCGTCCGGATTATGCGCTGTGGGTGGCGGAGGCTTCCGGGAGCGTCGTCGGTCTGACCGGTGTGTTTGTCCATCTGGCCGTGGAATACGACGGTTTGTACGGCCGGCTGCTGGGGCTGGTCGTGGATGAACCCTTCCGCGGGCAGGGGATCGGGAAAAAATTGCTGGATCAGACCGAGCGCTGGCTCCGGGAACGCGGTGTAAGCAAATTGACCCTGACCAGCGGAAAGCAGCGCGCCGAAGCGCATCGGTTCTACCGGCGGCTCGGTTACGCGGAATCGGGATTCCGATTTGGGAAAAACCTGTGAACCGCCCGCCGGCCAAGGGAAGGAGCAACCGGGCATGACCCGCTGGATCGTGTTCGACGCGATGGGGGTGATCTTCGAGGAAGGCGACGACATCATCAACGGGCTCGTCCCCTTTCTCCGCCGCCGCGGGCCGAAGCCGCTCGACGCGGAAGCCGTGCATGCGGTCTACCGCCGCGCGTCGCTTGGTGAAATTTCACCGCAAGCATTCTGGGAGGCCATCGGCTTCGGGAAAGAGTACCCGGCGATCGAAAAGGAATATCTGGACACCTGCCTGCAGCTGGATCCGTCCTTCGTGGAGACGGCCGAACAGTTGAGCCGGGATTTTGCCCTGGCCGTCCTTTCGAACGACATCGCGGAATGGTCGGCCCGCCTGCGGAGAAAGCACAACCTGGACCGGCTTTTTCAGGCGGTGGTGGTCAGCGACGAGGTCGGCGTGCGCAAGCCCGCGCCGGAGATTTACCGCATCCTGCTCGGGCGGCTGCAAGCGGATGGAAAGGATTGCGTTTTCATCGACGACCGCATCCAAAATCTTACGGCCGCCGCCGCGCTGGGGATCCATCCGGTATGGATGGGGAAAGATGCCGCCCCCGCGAATCCGGAAATTCCCAACCGGATTCGAACCTTATCCGAGCTGCCGCGGGTGATAGGGGAAATATTTCAATCTCCGTAAAATTCTGTTTCTTTCTTCCTAGTGCCGTGTTCACCAGTTATCCACATTCCGCGCATGGAACCAAAACGCGCCGCGACATCGGCCCGGTCGTAATTCCATTCCATCCTTTCCATCCCACCCTCACCCTGAGGAAAAACCGAAAACGCCGTTTTTTATCTTCCCTCCCCAGTGCCCGCCCACCGCCTGCCCTCGCGCAAATGCCCCGCGAGAGTGCGCGGGATCGATTTTGGTTTTGATCCCGCTCGTTCACGAAGCGGGGGAGCATC
>JAFGCU010000116.1 GCA_016932475.1 Anaerolineales bacterium | reverse complement strand
GTGACCGGTGGGTATGGCTGTCTGGACAAGCAGACACACTCAGTCATATACCACCGGTCTCCTTTTTGATACTACACTAACAGGGAGAGGGGAAAATCCGTCTTGACCTTCCGATTCGAGCAAATCGATCAGCGCGTGCAAGCGCGCCCGTTCAAAGCGGCGGGTGTTTCCGTCAAATCCGCGGTAAACCGATTGCAGGGTGGCGAGCTCATCCGGATTTAAGGTCTCAGGGTCCGGGTCGGTTCGACATCCGCGAATCCGCCTTCGTCCGTGGCGTAAGGAGTCCCACCGGGTACGGGGGCTTCCCGCCAGCCCCATCCGGCAACTCCTCTACTTCGAGCGGGGTGCAGGCGGAAGGGTTTCCGGCAGTTCGCAGGAGTATAGGCTTAAGACCGCGTCGGTCTTAAGCCTATACGAACCCTGCCCGACGGCTGTTATTATGTATTTATCGCACTTTGCAGCCGAACTTTCTTCTGAATTGTCTTGAATTTTCCTTTTCCTTTACGCCCCCCTGATTGCATCTCCCTCCATTTATTCCCCCTGCAACATCGATGATTGAGTGTTTTGGGATGGGTGAACGAGGGGACCGCGGCCGGCCTCACGCTATCTGTTTTCCCTCGAGTATTTGGATCAACACGTCGAGCAGAGCCGTGGAGGATCCTCCGAAGCCGCTGCGTTCGGACCGGCGCGCTTCCATCGTCGCAATCTGTTCCGCGCTGAGTTCCTGGTTGGGGTTGAAACCCCCGCCTTCACCGCCGCCCTGCCTGCCGACTCCACCGCCGCCGGGCATACCGCCGCCCTCAAATCCGGCGGGCGGTTCCCCCGCCATGCCGCCGGGAAAAAACTGGGTCCCCGAGGCGTCCGGCGTTCCGGACATGCGCGGCATCTGCGTAAGGCCGGCTTTTTGCATGTACGCGAATACATCCTCCTGCGTTAATTTCATTTCGGCAATGGCCTGGATCTGCTGCGCGGTCATCGTTTCCTGGATTTGTTCGATCAATCCGCCTTTTTCCTGGGTTGCGGCCGTGTCGCTTACGGTCAGTTCCTTCATCATCATCCACATCGGGAGAAGCGCTTCGGCCTGTTCCGGGGTGACGGCGTTTTCCGTGTCCTCCAGGAGCAGTGTGCCGAGGATGAGCTGGCTTTCCGCCGGCAGCGCGTTTTCGTATTCCGTGTTCAACCGGACCGCCGTGCCGGCGCCGCCCGCGGGCGCCGTGCCGCCTCCGCAAGCCGTCAGCCCGAGCATCAGGGCGGCAAGGATGATAAAGGCCGGAATGTTCGTGCGTTTCATGAAGTCACCTCATTGGGATCTGGATTTACAAGCACATGTTTCGTCGTGTATCTGTCCCTCCCCCGGCGCGTCCCGAACGCCTGCCCTCGCGCCTGTCCCGAGCGAAGCGAGGGGAAGCGGGGAATCAGCCGGGAGAGGGCGGCCGGTGATTTTCCGGCCGGGTGAGCGGGATTATTCGTACCGTAATGCTTCGATCGGCTCGAGCTGCGCGGCCTTGCTGGCCGGGTAGAAGCCGAAGAACACGCCGACGACTGCGGCGGAGCCGAACGCCAGCAGAATCGACGCGGGGCTGACCACCGTGCGCATTGCGCTTGCCTGCGAGAAGATCCAGGAGCCGCCGAAACCGACCAGCATACCGAGGATGCCGCCCACCACGGAGAGCAGCAGCGCTTCGGTCAGGAACTGCAGGAGGATGTCGGACGGGGTCGCCCCGACCGCCTGGCGGATCCCGATCTCCCGCGTGCGCTCCGTGACCGATACCAGCATGATGTTCATAATCCCGATCCCGCCCACCAGGAGCGAGACGCCCGCCACCCACCCGAGCAGCGAGCGGAAGGCCGAGGTGGTGGACCCCTGGGCCGTGATCACATCCTGCTGGGTCGTGATCGTCACATCCAGATCGTTCAGCGTGGTCTCGTGCCGCTTGGCCAGCAGCAGTTTGATTTGCAGGATGATGTGATCGATGGCTTCGGTGTCGCTGACTTTAACGTAAATCATCCGCACCGAATCGCCGCGGATGCGGGCGAAGGGGGAATCGATGAATTTTTCGAAGATGACGGTGATCGGCGTATACAGGCGCGAGTCGTAATCGATTTCCCCGACCGTTCCCTTTTCGGCGAGCACGCCGATCACGGTCAGTTTGATCGACCCGACGCTGATCACCTGGCCGATGGGATTGGCGGCGCCAAAAAGTTCCTCCGCCAGCGTGCTGCCCAGCACGGCGACCTTCGTTTTCTGGTCCACTTCCTTTTCGTTGAAATACCGGCCGGTCGCCATTTTCATATCGCGCACGGCGGGGAATCCCGAGGTGGTTCCCTGGATGGAAATCTCTTCCAGGCTCGTCTTCCCGGCCTTCACCGTCTGGCTGGAGGTCTGTTCGACCACGACGGCGCTGACCCCGTCCACTTCCTCCGCGATGGCGGCCGCGTCGTCGAATACCAGGCCGCCGCTGCTCCCGGCCATCATCATTCCCGGGGGGCCGCTGCGGCTGAAGTTGGAGGAGACGAAGATCAGGTTCGAGCCCAGGCCGGTGATGTTCTCCTGGATGGTGGCCTCGGTCCCGGCGCTGATCGCCACCATGATGATCACCGCCGCCACGCCGATGATGATGCCGAGCATCGTCAGGATCGAGCGGATCTTGTTCCGGCCGATGGCCTCCCATGAGACGCGCAGAATTTCAATCGGATTCATGTGTGAGCCTTTCTTTTCCACGAAGGACACGAAAGAAGTTCGGAAGAACACGAAGGTTTTTTATTCCTCTAAATTTACTTTCGTAGCCTTCCGGTTTTCCTTCGTGCCCTTCGCGGTTTCGTTATTTCCCGTTTTGCACGATATCGGCGATTCGGCCGTCGGAGAGATGAATCGACCGGGTGGCTTCGGAGGCGATCCGCGGATTGTGCGTTACCATCACGATCGTCACTTCCTTGCGATGGAGATCCTGCAGGATGCGCATCACTTCCTCGCCGGAATGGCTGTCTAGGTTGCCGGTCGGTTCGTCCGCGATGATCATCACCGGGTCGTTGATGAGCGCGCGCGCGATCGCAACCCGTTGCTGCTGCCCGCCGGAGAGTTCGTGCGGCTCGTGGTGCAGCCGGTCCCCCAGCCCGACCAGCTCCAACAGTCGGCGCGCTTTGGTGTCGCTGGTTTTGGCCTCCGACCGAAGCGAACGGTTATACAGGAGCGGCAGGGTGACGTTGCGCAGCGCCGTCGTCCGCGCCAGCAGGTTGTAGGATTGGAAGATGAATCCGATCTTGCGGCTGCGGATGAATGCCAGCTCGCGCCGGTTCATGTTGCTGGCGTCCTCCCCGTCCAGGAAATATTTTCCCGAACTGGGCGTGGCCAGGCAGCCGAGGATGTACATCAGCGTGCTCTTGCCGGATCCCGAAGGGCCCATCACGGCGATGAACTCGCCCCGCTCGATCCGGATGCTGATTCCGTCGACCGCCGCCACGCGCGTATCTCCCGCGCCGTACACCTTCGAAAGGTCGCGGGTTTCGATAACCGCCCGGCGTTCCATCAGCTCGTCTCCGTAATGCCGGTGGTGACCACGTCGCCTTCGTCCAGGCCGGATTTCACCTCGACGTAGATCAGGTCCTGGATGCCGATTTCCACCATGCGCATCTTGGGCTCGCCGTCCACCAGGAGGAAGACTGCATACTTGCCGTCGGCGATTTCGTGCAGGGCCTCGACCGGGATAAGCAGCGCGTTATCGGCCTGTCCGCCGATCACATCCACCGAAGCGCCTGTGCCGAGCGGCAGGTCCATGTCGATCTCCGTATTCAGCTTCACGTAGGCGTGAATGTAGGCCGATCCGCTGGTCGACATCAGACCCGGATCCACCGAGAGGACTGTGCCGATGTATACCTTTTCCGGGAGCAGGTCGAAAGTGACTTCCACCGGGTATCCCGCCCGGATGTTCCCCCAATCGCTTTCGTCAAGGTAAATTTCCAATTGGTAGGGCTGATCCAGATCGGAGATCGTGACCGTGGCGCCGGATGCGACGGCGTCGCCCGGTTGGAACCCGACCGACATGACCGTTCCATGGATCGGCGCATACAGGTTTGTCGCGTCGATGGCATCCTGGGCGGCTTCCAGATTCTCCTGCGCCTGTTCGTATGCGGCGAGGCCGGCGCCGGTGGCGCCCTCGGGCGCCGTCCCGGTGGTGATCGCGGTCAGGTACCATTCGGCTTCCTGCAATGTGCGTTTTGCCAATTCATAATTCGCGCGCGCGGCGGCGACATTCTCATCCGAGGGAGGAATGACCTGCTTCTTAATTTCCCGCCCTTCCGTCACCGTCGTCAGGAAGGTGTCGGGAACGTAATCGTTCCAGTAATCCAGCCAGGCTTGCGCCAGGTAGTTCTTGCAGACCTGGAGGAGCTGCTCGGCGGATTTGACTTTCTTATCGGCATCCGCCGAGGGATTGGCGGCGGCTTCCACCTGCGCGAGCTTAAGCGCGGTTTCGGCATCGGCCACCCGCTCCTCCCAATACACCACATCCGGACTGATCAGGTAGGCAAGCGTCGCTTTCGTATTGACCACCGCCACCTTGGCCTCGGCTACCGCGAGCTCGGCGGAGGAGATTGCGGCCGGGGAGGTAAATTCGCCCAACGCACGCTGCGCCTGCAGATATTGTTTCTGCGCATCGGTGTCATCCAGCCGCGCCAGAAGATCCCCGGCGTCCACCATGTCGCCCACCTTGGCGATCACTTCCACGACCGTGCCGCTGATGTCGAATCCGAAGGTCGCTTCCGCCCCGGCGATCAGCGTTCCCGTTCCGGTTGCGAACAGCTGCAAATTCCCGCGCTGGACCGTCGCGGTCTGCACCACGCTTTCCGCCGTCGGGACGGCGGCCTGGCTTTTTCTCCAGAGCGCATAGGCCGTGCCGCCGCCGGCGATGACAACAACCCCCGCCACGATGGCGAGAATCCGTTTGGGGGTGAACCATTTCAATGTGATGGATTGCTTGTGTGAGGTGGACATGCCGACGATTCCCTTCTTTCTTTATGGTGGATTTCCATACGCCATGGGTAATTATCCAAATCCGCATGAAGACCCGGTTGGGCAGCTGTGAAGATGTTGTTTGGAAAAATTGGACTATTTGGATAAAAATAACCGCCGGAATGGGGCAACAATCGCCCCTTTTTTCACAAGGGGGAGATTGCTTCGCTCCCGGAGCCTGCCCTGAGGTAAGCAAAGGGGAGCTCGCAATGACACTTGTATCTTCCTTTTTCGATATCATGCCAAATTTAGGGGATCCTATCCCTCCTCCTGCCCATGGAACGGGAAACGGAATTTCCGCGGGTATTCTGAATTGAATTTCACAATGGGGGGATGGGATGGCCGAGGCGAAGAAGGTGAAAGGCAGGTGTGAGGCCTTGCGTTTCCAGAACAATTGAAGTTCAAGGAAAAAACAGAAAGAGCGCGTTTCGTCACACGCCAATCTCTACGCGCTTCTCATCACCGTGAAGAAGGCGGGGCAAACGGTCGACACCTGCCGCACGAGGATCGGCGTCCGGCGGATAGAATCGACCCGCGATGACGCCCATACCAAGAACATCGCGCTGCCGTGGTTCTCGGCCGGCTCCTATTGGGAATTCGCGGAATACGGCGGCTTGGGGTTGATCCGCTCGGGCACGGCCGACATGTACCGCATTCCCGAGTACGCCTGCCACTTCCTGCAATGCCGGCGCGATCCAGCGGTATTAATCCCGGCGTGGGTTCGGGCGGCGTGCGGCTGGTTTTCGTCGATATCATGGATTCCGAAGGGACGGTGGTGCGGTCGGATACAAGCGAGATGACCCTGGCCCTCAGTGGGTCGGGGACCATCCTTGCTCCTGCCACCTTATTTATGAAGGGCGGCCAACTGGCCGTTTGGCTCCGCGCCGGACGCGCCTCCTGGAAAATCATGCTGAAGGCTGGCGCTCCGGGTTTGGATCCGGCGAGTGTTGCACTAACCAGCCGGAAGGTTTCCGGCCTGCCGCGGGTGCCCTCGGATCGAACCGGGGCGGGGTTGTCCGCATGTTTGTAATCGGTGACTGCAGGGGCGATCCAGTGGGTCGTTATCCAGGAGCGATCCGGTGGATCGGTAAACAGGAGCGATCCAGTGGATCGGTAAACAGGAGCGATCCGGTGGATCGGTAAACAGGAGCGATCCAGTGGATCGCCCCTACTTCGTCAGGTACGTCCGGCCCTTCCAGGTCAGACCCCGGCCGGAACGCACGCGAAAGTATGAATCGAGCATCATGCAGGTGAAAAGAATAATCCCCATCGGCACGGTCAGCGCATACGCCGGGGGGATTTTATACGTCGACAAGTCGATGACACGGTTGCGGATAAAATACGCCCAGAAGGCCGTGGCTTCGAGGAAGATCAGGGCGGCCGGAAGATTCCGGACGGCGATCAATCCGAACAGCGCCGCAATCCACCAAACCGGGAAAACCACCGCGCCGATGATGAAAGCGCCGGCGAGGTAGAGCACCATCTCCGGCTGATCCCGCAGGCCGGGGTAGATGGTTTTCACCCAACTTTCCCAGATCTCCCTGAGCGATGTGTGCATGCGGACGCTGGCAAGCGCGCGCCCGTCGATCAGCAGGATGGCGTGCCCCGCGTGTTTGACGGTTTCGGCGATCTCCCGGTCCTCCAGGATCGAATTGGAAATCGCGTGATGCCCCCCTGTTTGCTCATACACCGTGCGCCGGATGAGGATGAATTGGCCGATCGCCATCGCATCGGGCCGGCGCGGGTCGTTGATCCGCTCGAGGTCATATACGAGCGCAAGTCCTGAGAACGCGACCGGACTGATGACCCGCTCCCAGAAGCCCAGCAATTCCTGATTGGTCAGAATGGACAGCAGATCGGCGCCGCGGACGCGTGCCGCGTGATATGTCGACGCCAGCAGTTCCGGGGCGGCGAAGGTATCGGCGTCCAGCAGGCACAGCCAGTCGCCCTGCGCGGCCTTTGCGCCCTGGGCCAGGGCGTGGGATTTCCCCACCCATCCTTCGGGGAGCGGTTTGCTGCGCAGCAGCCGGATGCGCGGGTCCTGCGCGGCAAACTCGCTCACGATCGCCGGCGTATCGTCGGTGGAATGGTCGTCGATGACGATCAACTCAAAACGGGCATACGTCTGGGCCCGGACGCAGTGGATGCAGCGGCGGATGTTTCTGGATTCGTTGCGGGCGGGGATCAGGATCGAGATCAGCGGCCCGTCCGGATCGGGCGGGGATACCGGGATGGGCGCACCCAGGTTGAGGTGCCGTTCCATCCATAGGATGAACGACATGCCGCCCAGGAACAGCAGCGTTGAAAGCGCGATGAGTGCGACGGTCCAGCCCATGTTTGGTTCCTTCCGGTTCGCCTTCCCCGCGGGATCCGTGTTCGGCACAAGTAAAGTGCACCGGGATCATCCGATGCACTTTCCGTAAACCTCAGTATATATGATTTTCCAAATTCCTTCGCATCCCGCCGTTTGGTCTATCGCGGATGACACCCAGGAAGCCGCTGAGAATCTCACCATATCAATCCTGGAAAAAATTCGCGGATTGTCACCCGCCGTCCAGCGCCTTTCGGAAGGCGCCCGCGAATTCCGCCGCCGCGCGCTTCGGGTCCTGCGCCGAAGCGATCGCGCGCACGCAGGCTGTGCCGACGATTACGCCGTCGGCGATCCGGCCGACCTCGGCCGCCTGAGCGGGTGTGGAAATCCCGAATCCGACGCAGAGCGGCAGACCTTTCGGCGCGGCGACGCGGACCCGGGTGATAAATCCGGGCAGGTCCGCGGAAACCTTCTCGCGCACGCCGGTCACGCCGGTGACCGATACCAGGTACAGAAAGCCCCTGGCGTCCGCGCAGATTTTTCGCGCGCGCTCGGCGGCGGTCGTCGGAGCCAGCATGCGGATGCAGGGAAGGCCGCCCGCCAGCGCCGCCTCGAGCTCGGCGGATTCCTCGACCGGCAGATCGGGGACGATCAACCCGTCCGCGCCCGCGGCGGCCGCCGCGCGGGAAAATGCTTCCAATCCGAATTGGTAAATGGGGTTGTAATACCCCATAAGGACAAGCGGGACGGCCACCCCGCGCCGGCGTAATTCCGCGACGGAATCCAGAACATGCCGGAGGGTCACACTGTTCCGGAGAGCAGTCTGGGTTGCCTCCTGAATCACCGGCCCGTCGGCCAGCGGATCCGAAAAAGGGATCCCCACCTCGATCAGGTCGGCGCCGCTCTTTCCCAGCGCCTCGAGTGCGTCGAGCGAATCCGCCAGGGTGGGGTACCCGACCGGGAAGTAGGGCATGAAGGCGGGCTTCCTTTTAAAAGCGTGGTCGATTTCGGCAAGCGGCATGGTTTCTCCAATCGTTGCTGTCCTAACCCCCTCACCCCGCCTCTGCTTCGGAAGATCACCGAAGCTTCGGCACCCCTCTCCCCCTTCCCCGTAAGGGGAAGGGGGAGAGGGGGTTAGGACAGATATTTATTTACCGTATCCAAATCCTTGTCGCCCCTCCCCGAGAGGCAGACCAGCAGGATCTGATCCTTCTTCATTTTCGGCGCGCGGCGGATGGCTTCCGCGACGGCGTGCGCGCTTTCCAGCGCCGGGATGATCCCCTCGAGGTGGGAGAGCAGCGAGAACGCCTGGAGCGCTTCGGCGTCGGTGGCGACGGTGTATTCCGCCCGTCCCAGTTCGCGCAATTGCGCGTGCTCCGGACCGACCGCAGCGTAATCCAGGCCGGCGGATACGGAATGTGTCTCGGCGATCTGGCCGTCCGGAGTCTGGAGCACAAACGTCCGCGTTCCATGCAGGACTCCAAGGCGTCCGCGCGCCGGATCGGCGAAGCGCGCCGCGTGTTTTCCGCTCGCAATCCCCTCGCCGCCGGCTTCCACGCCGATGAGCTTGACTTCCGGCTCGTCGACAAAGCCGGAAAAGAGGCCGATCGCGTTGGAACCTCCGCCGACGCAGGCGACGGCGGCGTCCGGCAGACGGCCCGTCTTGGCCATAATCTGCATGTGCGCCTCGCGGCCGATCACCTTTTGGAATTCGCGCACGATTGTCGGGTACGGGTGGGGGCCGAGCGCTGAGCCGAGCAGGTAGTGGGTGCTATCGACGTGGGTGACCCAGTCGCGGATGGCCTCATTGATCGCGTCCTTCAGCGTCCGGCTTCCGCTCGCGACCGGGCGCACCTCGGCTCCCAAGAGGCGCATGCGGAACACGTTTGGCTCCTGGCGGGCCATATCCACCTCGCCCATATAGACGACGCACTCGAAGCCCAGGAGCGCGGCGACGGTGGCCGAGGCCACGCCGTGCTGGCCGGCGCCGGTTTCCGCGATGATGCGCCGCTTGCCCATCCGCTGCGCGAGCAGCGCCTGGCCGAGCGCGTTGTTGATCTTGTGCGCGCCGGTGTGGGCCAGGTCTTCGCGCTTAAGGTAGATCCGCGCCCCGCCCAGGTGCGCGCTCAGCCGCTCGGCGCAGGTGATCGGCGTCGGGCGCCCGGCGTAATCCACCAGCAGCCCGTTGAGCCGGGTTTGAAACGCCCGGTCGGCCCGCGCGCGCACGAATTCCGCTTCGAGCTGCTCGAGCGCCGGCATGAGCGTCTCGGGGACGTACTGCCCGCCGTACGGGCCGAATTTTGTGGAGAGAGTTGTCATGGCCTTAGCCTCTGTTATGTTTTTGGTGACCGTATGATTTATTTTCCACGAAGAGCACAAAGAGCACGAAGGTTTTCAATAAACTTCGTGCTCTTCGTGGACTAATAACTCCGTATCCCGACCGCCTTGCGCACGTTTGCCAGCATCGGCGCGCCGACCGCGCGCGCTTTCACGGCGCCGTACCGCAGAACGCCCTCCAGAAACGGGCGGTCCCCGATGTATTTCTCGTACCGGCCGCGCGCCTCGCCAAACGTGCGCTCGAGCACATCGAACAACATTTTTTTGACCTCGCCATACCCTATGCCGCCGTGCAAATATTTTTCGCGCATGGTTTCGGTCTCCGCGGAGGCGGCGAAGAACCGGTACAGGCGGAAGAGGTTATCCTGCTCGGGATCTTTCGGCCGCTCCGGAGGCCGCGAATCCGTGACCATCCCCGTGATGTGCTTGAGGAGTTCCTCCGGCGGCGCGAAGATCGGGATGATGTTGCCGTAACTCTTGCTCATCTTGCGGCCGTCCGTGCCCGGAATATCCGCGATCGTTTCGCCGATGACCGCCCGGGGAACCGTCAGGACCTCTCCGTACGCGCGGTTGAACGCCTGGGCGATATCCTGTGCGATCTCGATGTGCTGGCGCTGGTCCTCCCCGACCGGCACCGCGTGGCTGCCGAAGAGGAGAATGTCGGCCGCCATTAGGATCGGGTAGGTGAACAGCCCCATGTTGATGCCGGCATCGCCGTCGCGCCCCGCCGCGAGGTTGGCGTCCACTGCGGCCTTGTAGGCGTGCGCCCGGTTGAGCAATCCTTTGGGAGTGGCGGCCGCCAGGATGATGGCCAGCTCGAAGATCTCGGCGATGTCGGATTGGCGGAAGAAGGTCACCTTCTCCGGATCCAATCCGAGTGCCAGCAGAGTCGCCGCCACTTCGAAGATCAGCCGGTCCAGTTCCGCCGGATCGCGCAGCTGGTTCAATGCATGCGCGTCGGCGATGAAATAAAACGCCCGGTAATCTTTCGCCAGATCGAGCGCCGGCCGGATCATCCCCAGGTAATTGCCCAGGTGGGGGATGCCGGTGGGCTTGATGCCGGAAAGCGCGATTCTGTTCATGGTTGGCTCTTTCTTCCCTTGTGGCCGAACGAATGCTTTATTTTCCACGAAGAGCACGAAGGGCACGAAGGATTAAAAATTTTTTTCGTGCTCTTCGTGCCCTTCGTGGATTATTCTTCTCAAATACTTTGCTTTACCTTTTCCAAGTACACCAGCGTGACCCGTTCGTTGAGCGGCTCGCGCTTGAATTCGCGGTAGCCCATCTTGCCGTAAAGGTACAGGTTGCGTTCGCTGCGGTCGCTGGTGAACAATTCGAAACGTCCGGCCTCCGGAAAATCCGTCTCGATGGCGCGCAGCAGACGGCCGCCGACCCCGCGGTTCTGCCAATTGGGGTGGACGATCAGCCGTCCGATGCAACAGGTCCCGTCCCGCCGTTCGCCGCGCACAGAGCCGATGATCCGGCCGCCGGTGGCCGCCTTCAGGAACCGTTTGGAGGAAAATTCCGATTCCATCTCCGCCAGGGTCTGGGTCAGGGGCGGGATGGAAAAATCATTGTTCAATTCGGCTTCGCTGCGGTAGGCGAGTTTCTGCAGCGCGAGGATCTCCGCCGCGTCGCCGCATTGGGCGGGATCGATCCGGATTGAAATTTCTTGATGCGCCTGCATCGCGGCGGCCACAAAGGCGGCCATCAGCCGGCGGTCTTTTTTCCCCGCCGATCTCTCCACGCCGGAGGCCGTATCCACTCCCCACGGGCGGACGTTGCGGATCGCGTCGGCCACATTCTCCGGCGTGAGCCCGCCGGCGAGGAAGACCGGCCGGCGCGCGGCAATCGACCGGGCCCAATCCCAATCCGCGGTGCGGCCGGTCCCGCCATACCGCCCGGCGACGTTTGCATCCAGAAGCAGCGCCGGTTCGGCCGTGGCGGCATCGGCCATCCGCGCGAGGCAACCCTCGCCGATCGGCGCGCGGACCGCCTTGAAGGCCGGGATCTTCGCCTCCGCGAGAGCCGCCAGCGCCTCCGGCGGTTCATCGCCGGAAAGCTGGGCTGTGTCCAGCCCGCAGCGCCGGACGATCCGGATGATATCGGCCGGCGGATGGTTGACAAACACGCCAACGCATACCGGATGCGGAAACTCCTTCCGCAGGGCGGCGACGATCCGTTCGCAATCCAATTCGGCGATCGAACGCGGGCTCTTCGGGTAGAAGTTGAACCCCAGGTAGTCCGCGCCCAGTTCGGCCGCGGCCCGCGCGTCGTCAAGGCTGGTGAGGCCGCAGATTTTAACGATCATCCCCCCTCCTTCACGCCCCTCCCCTCATTCCGGTTTATGGAATGGGAGGAGGCGGGGTGGGGGGTGGAGGAAAGTTCGCGGACTTTCGCCGCGGGATCCTTCGCGGTCACCAGCGTCTCGCCGACCAGGATCGCGTCGTAGCCGGCATCGCCCGCCGCGCGCGCGTCCTCCGGAGCAGAGATTCCCGATTCAGCGACCGAGCCGATTCCGGGCGGGATTTCCGGTCCCAACTCGAGGCACGTTTTAGTGCTGACTTCGAAGGTCGCGAGGTTGCGGTTGTTCACGCCCAGCCAGCGCAGTTCGGGGATGCGCAGAGCGCGATCGAACTCTTTGCCGGTGTGAACCTCGACCAGGGGCGTGAGCCCGAGTTCGAGCGCCAGCGCATGCAGGTAGTCAAGCGCGCCGCCTTCGAGCGCGGCGGCGATCAGCAGCACCGCATCCGCCCCGAGCGCGCGGCTCTGGAACAGCTGGACCGGCGCAAGGATGAAATCCTTGCGCAAGAGCGGCGTCGGCCGCCCGCCGGAAGTCTGCAGCCGCTCGCCCCGCAGAGCGGCGAGGTCGGCCGCGTTGCCCCGGAAAAATTTTTCATCGGTCAGGATCGAGATCGCCGCCGCGCCGTTTTCGGCATACAAACGCGCTTGGCGCCGCGGATCGAGCCCGGTGTTCAACTCCCCGCGCGAGGGCGAGGCGCGCTTGATCTCCGCCACGAGCATCGGGGCGGTGCGCGGCCGCGCGGCGCGCTTCTGATCGAGCGGCAGGAAGCCGCGCGGCGCGGCGGCATCCGCCGCCCGGGATTTCCATTCGCCAGGGTCGAGCCGCGCGATTTCGGAACGTTTGTTATCTAGGATTTGTGCAAGCATGATTCCTCTCACTGTCCTAATCCCCTCACCCCCATCCCCTCTCCCCCTTCCCCGTAAGGGGAAGGGGGAGAGGGGTGCCGAAGCTTCGGTGATCTTCCGAAGCAGAGGCGGGGAGAGGGGGTTGGGACAGGCTATTTCCCGAATGCGATCAATCCATCCATCACTTTCAGCGCGGCGCCGGTGTCGAGCGATCGGCGCGCTTCGGCCAGAGCACCCGGAAAATCATCGCTCTCGGCGGCTATCGCCGCCGCCGCGTTCAGGAGCACTGCGTCGCGGACCGCCGGGGTGCTTTTCCCGGCGAGAACATCCCGCATCATTGCGGCGTTCTCTTCGGCGATTCCGCCGTGTAATTCCTTGGGGTCCGCTCGCGGAATCCCGGCGTCGCGCGGATCGAAATCAAACGTGCGCACCGCGCCGTCCTTGAGGTGGCTGACCCGGTTCGGGCCGCCGGCATTAAGCTCGTCCAATCCGCCGTAGCCGTGGACCACATACGCGGCCCGCGCCCCGAGGCCGCCGAGCACTTTCGCCAGCGGTTCGGTCAGCGCCGGATCCGGAACGCCGATCACCTGCACATCGGCCCCGGCTGGGTTGGTGAGCGGGCCGAGCAGGTTGAAGATCGTGCGCTGGGCGATCTCGCGCCGCGGGCCGATCGCGTGTTTCATCGCCGGGTGATATTTCGCCGCGAAGAAGAAGGCGATCCCGACCTCGTCGATAGCGCGCACCGACATCTCGGGAGAAAGGTCGAGGTTTACACCGAGCGCGGCGAGCACGTCGGCGCTGCCGCATTTCGAGGAGGCGGCGCGGTTGCCGTGCTTGGCCACCTTGCGACCGGTCCCTGCGATCACAAACGCGGCCGCGGTGGAGAAGTTGAACGTTCCGGCGCAGTCGCCCCCCGTTCCGGCCGTGTCGTAGAGAGTCTCCGGGCGGCGCGGGAACTTCACCGGCAGCGCGTTGGCGCGCATCCCGCGGGCCGAACCGGTGATCTCGTCGACGGTCTCGCCCTTCATCCGCATCGCGGTCAGGTACGAACCGATCTGCGCCGGCGTGGCCCCGCCGGTCATGATCACCTGCATGGCCTCTTCCGCCTGAACGGCGCTGAGATCTTCGCGCCGCATGGCCTGAGCGATAAACGGTTTAAGCATGTTGGTCTCCTCCTTCTTTTCGGCGACGGCCGCCTTGGCGGCGGGTAATTCGAGAAAATTTTTCAGGATTTTTTTCCCGAAATTCGTAAGCACCGACTCGGGGTGGAACTGCAATCCATACGTCGGATGCGACTTGTGGCGCAGCGCCATGATCTCGCCGGTTTCGGCGCGGGCCAGCACTTCCAGTTCGGCGGGCAGGGGATCGAAGACGATCAGCGAGTGGTAGCGCCCGGCCTCCAGCGGCGCGGGCAGACCGGCCAGCAGTCCGGCTCCGGTGTGGTGGACTCGCGACGATTTGCCGTGCATGATCCCCGCCGCGCGGCCCACCTTGGCCCCGAACACCGCGCCGATGCACTGGTGGCCGAGGCATACGCCCAGGACCGGGATCCGGCCGGAAAAATGCGAGATCGCGGCATTGGAGATGCCGGAGTCGTCCGGCGTGCCGGGTCCGGGGCTGATCACCAGGTGGGTGGGGTTGCGCGCGGCGATCTGCTCGACCGTCACCGCGTCGTTGCGGAACACTTCCACTTCCGCGCCCAGCTCGCCCAGAAATTGAACGAGGTTGTATGTGAAGGAATCGTAGTTGTCTATTACGGCGATCATGGTGGCTCCTTTTCCTCACCCTGTCCCCGCCGGGGCTGTAGGGGCGACCCATTGGGTCGCCCCTGCTCCGGCAATTTTCCGGAGCGACGGCGGGGTGAGGGGGTTAGGACTGTTCCGCCTGCTCCACCGCCATCAAGACGGCGCGGGCTTTGTTCATCGTTTCCTGATATTCGCGCTGCGGATCGCTGTCCGCGACGATACCGGCGGCGGCCTGGACCGAGACGGTCTTGCCGCGGCCGATCAGCGTGCGGATCGCGAGGCAGGTGTCCATCGATCCGTCGAAGGAAAAATATCCGACGGCCCCGCCGTACGGCCCGCGCCCGTCCGGCTCGAGTTCGGAGATGATCTCCATCGCCCGCACCTTCGGCGCGCCGCTGACGGTCCCGGCCGGGAATGAGGCGCGCACCAGGTCGAACGCGTTTTTATCCGGGCGCATTTCGCCTTCCACCTGCGAGACGATGTGCATCACGTGAGAGTAGCGTTCGATTACGGCGTATTCCGGGACGTTGATGGAACCATAGCGGCAGACCCGCCCCAGGTCGTTGCGGCCGAGGTCGACCAGCATCACGTGCTCGGCGCGTTCCTTGGGGTCGGCCAGCAACCGCGCTTCGATCGCGGCATCCTCACCGGGGGTCGCGCCGCGCGGGCTGGTGCCGGCGATCGGCCGCAGGCTGGCCCGGTTCCCCTCCAGGCGGACAAACACTTCCGGGGAGGACCCGGCCAGGTAGAACGGCTCGCCGTCGACGGTCCCGAAATCGAAGAAGAACATATACGGAGAGGGATTGAGACGGCGCAGCGCGCGATAAATGTCAAACGGCGCGGCCTTCGTGGTGCGCGAGAGGCGCTGCGAGGGCAGGACCTGGAACACGTCGCCGGCGTAAATGTGCTCCTTGGAATCCCGCACCATTTTTTCGTAGCGCTCGCGGCCGACATTGGATACGAATTCGGCCGGCGCGGCGGCCCCCGTTGCGCGCACGGATTCGGCGGCCAGCGGTTTGCGGAGCCTTTTCTCGAGCGTGTTGAGTTTCTTGCGGGCTTCCTTTTCCCCGTCGAACGGGTAGGCGATCAGGAACATGCTGTTGCGCACGTGGTCGAAGGCGACGATCGTATCCGCCAGCAGGAAGACCGCCTCGGGGTAGGGCGAGGGGTGAAGCAGGGGATCTAGGCGCGGCTCGAAATAGCGCACGCATTCGAAACCGAGGTATCCGACCAGTCCGCCGAGGAAGCGCGGGAGCTTGACCGGCGAATCCGGGAGAACGGGCGTCCCCAGCCGGCTCATCTCTTCCTCCAGCATCCGGAATGGATCCGAGTCCGGAGGGGCGGCGAGGATCTGCGTTTCTCCGTTTTCGCTCCGCTCGAGCGTCCTGCCGCGCAGGGTGTATACGCAGCGCGGCTCGACCCCGATGAACGAATAGCGCGCGACTTGTTCGCCGCCCTCGACCGATTCGAGCAGGAACGACGAGCCGTTCCGGCGCAGTTTGAGGTAGGCCGAAGTGGGCGTCTCCAGATCGGCGGAGATTTCACGCACGACGGGCGCCAGCGCCGGAGCGTCCCGGCCAAGGGCACGCCGGGATGACGAGGCGGTTTCCACATCCACCGATATTCCGTAATCCTGACTTTTCGCAATCATGGCACCTCGCTTGCCCCTCCTCTTTCTCCCCTCCCCATTCTGGGGAGGGGTCGGGGGAGGGGTTAATTAAAGAATCCCCTCTCGTCTCAGGGACGGGAAGGGATCCCGCGGTGCCACCCTGGTTAGGCCGCCCTCCCGGCGTGCGCCGGAAACAAAAAACCCCATCGTGATTGCGACGGGGTTTGGGCCAGCCTCACTCTATCGGGTACGCTCGGATTCTGACCGATTAATACCCTTGCCCGCTAACGGAGGCGCCGGATTGGGCTACTGAATTCGCCCGCTCAACTCGGAGGTCCATTCGGGGTCTGCTGGCGGACCGGGCTTGCACCAACCTCTGCCCGGCTCTCTTACCGCTGCGCTTACGCCTACTCGTCCTCGTCGACGTTTTTGCTGTTCGATTAGAGGCATTTTTAGCACAGGAAGGGTGGGGGTGTCAAGGGGGAGGCTTAAGACCGCGTCGGTCCGTCATCCCCGAGTGCTCTTAGCGGGGACCGACGCGGTCTTAAGCCTATGCGAATTGCGGCAATATACTGGAATTCAGCTGGAAATTATTATTCGGCCTATCCATCTTCTGGATATTCCGCGCGATTACGGGTGCAGTATTCGCGATAAACCGCACGGGTATGGACGCGCGCTTCAGTTAACATCGACGATACCGTGACGGCCAATCCGGATTGCAAAACCAATCTGGTCGTCGCCGCGGAAGATATTTACCGGCTTGCGCGCACCTGCGAGCGGATGAAACTTGCGACGATTCGCTGATCGCATGGAATAAGCAGATCTTGAAACAAGTCTATAATTACGTGCTGGACCGGCAGCCGGGGATATGAAACCGCCTCGACCCCCGCCAGGTACGCACAAGGATGATGTTGGGAGCGGAAGATGACTCAACTGGTTGAAAAATCCGATTTGGATAACGCGTGCGATTTCATCAAGCGCGTCTGCGTCGAAATCGGCCCGGGTTCGCCGTGCAGCCCGCAGGAACGCGCCCGCGCCGGCATGGTAAAAGCCGAAATGGAAAAATTCGCCGATGAGGTGCGGGAGGAGCCTTTCGTCTGCGCGCCCGGCGCGTTCCTCCAATGGTTCCAATTCGCATCCGTCCTGGGCGTGCTCTCCGCGGTCTTCTTTCACCTCGGTCTGCTGCCTTTCGCGCCGCTTCTTTTCACCACTCTCGGATTGGGGATGGCGGGTTTCATATTCCTGATCCTGATTTTCGAGTTCATTCTGGGCCGGGAATTCATCGACGGGATCTATCCGAAGAAGCCGTCCTTGAACATCGCCGGGATCCTCAGGCCGAAAACCGGATCGAAGCCCCCCCTTGCGCGGGGGGAGCGGGGACCGAAGCGGATCCTGATGTTCGGCGGGCATCACGATTCCGCGCTGCAATTCAACTATCTGCATCATTTTAAAAACGGATACTTTGTCGCCGAAGGAATTCTGATCATCGGAGTGCTCGTCTTCTCTGCCGGGTTGCTCCTGCATTGGCTCTCGATGGTCTTTGCCCGGCCGTGGGGATCGCTGATTGCCGGCCTGCAGTGGTATACATGGATCGTCCTGCCGGTCAGCGTTTTCATCGGGTTCACCTTCACCGAGCGGGATAAAAACGGCGGATCCGTGCCGGGCGCGATCGACAACCTTTCGGCGGTGTCGATCCTGCTGATGATCGGGCGCGCGCTGAAGCGGCATCCGGAGTGGCAGCCGGCCGACACGGAGATCCGGCTGCTCTCCTTTGGGAGCGAGGAGGCGGGCGCGCGCGGGTCGCTCGCGTACGTCCGCGCGCATGAAACGGAGCTGAAGGCGGCGGATGCGGTCTTCATCAATTTCGAAAGCATCTACGATCCGGAGATTGAAATCTTCACCGGCGACCGCAACGGCACCATCCGGAATGCGCCGGATGTCGTCGACGCGCTGGTGCGGGCGGCGGTGGACGAAAAGCTGCCCTTCCGGGTTTCGCCGTTCCCGTTTGCGGGCGGCGGGACGGATGCCATGCCCTTCCGCGAGAAAGGCATCCGCGCGGGATGCCTGTTCGGCATGCGGGTGCCCTCCCAGATGGTGGATTTCTACCACCAACCGTCGGACAGCTACGACATCGTCAACCCGCAGGCGCTGGGTCACGCGCTTCGGATCGCGTTGGAATTTATCCGCAGGTTCTAAAACCAGACCGGCCGCTCCCGCTGGACCGCCGGTCCGCGAAAGGAATAAAATGGGATCCATCGAACGCACGACACGTACAAGCTCCATCCGCCAGTTGAATCCGAAACTCCAGAAAGGGCTTCAGGATTATTTTCAGGCGAACAACCTGGGAGCGTTGGATTCGCAAGCGCTCCTGGTTTGCGAAACCGTCACCGAGCGGGCGGGTTTCGGGCGGCTTGCCGCATGGCTGGACGGCAGCCCGGATTCGACCGAGGTGTTGGGGCTGGTCCTGACGCCGCAATACCTGCTATGGGCGCGGGCCGGCGACCGCACCGATACGGTTGTCGTCGGCGCGGACCTAAAGCAGATCCGGGTGAGGAAGTACGCATCCCGGTTTCCACAGGAAGCGGGATTGGAAATCTCCGGGTTTGTCGGACCGAACGCGGACCGCGTGCGCGGCAAGCTGGCGCTTGGGCCGGAAGAAGCCGCGCAGCAATTCATCGACGAAGTGATCCGCGCCGTCAAGCAGGCGAAGCCGCCGCGGAAAAGCATATTCCCGTGGTTGAACAAGTAGGGGCGATCCAATGGATCGCCCCTACAAATGCCGCGGTCTGTGGATTGAAAAGGAAGGCGTAATTGTGTCCGGTTTCGCGAGCGCCCCAAAATTCCTCCTGCGCCTGATCCACTGGCCGCCGCAGATCGCGTACGCGCTCGGCCTCGGGCCGCTGCTCGGCCGGCTGGTGCTGCTTCTCACCACCACCGGCCGCAAGTCCGGCAAGCCGCGCGTCGTCCCGCTGCAATATGAAGAAATCGACGGCCGGATCTGCCTGGGTTCCTCGCGCGGGCTCGCGGCCGACTGGGTGCGCAATATCCTGGCGGATCCGAACGTGACGGTACGCGTCAAAACCCGCCGGTTCAAAGGGACGGCTGAGGTGGTCACCGACTCCGCGCGGATCGCCGATTTCCTGGAAGTGCGCCTGCGAAAACATCCGGGAATGGTCGGCGCCATGATAAAGGGCGAAGGGCTTTCGGCAAAGCCCGAACGCGCCGATCTGGAACGGTATGCCGCCCAAATCGCGATTGTGGTGATTACACCCGAAAAATGAGATGCCCGGAGAATTCCCGCCCCGCCCGCCGGGGCGGGGGGAGGATCGCACCGGCCGGCGCGGCGAGCAGGATGGGGGGCAGCGGATTGACCGGTGTCTGGAAGTTGAGAAAAATCATGATTAATGGGGTCTTCTTTTAAGCCGGTCATCACGTTTTTCCCCGAAAACCGCCTTCCTCACTGTGACTTTCGGTCGATAGCGATACAATACGGTTGAGGACGGAGAAGCCGGCGGCATGCTTCATGCGGATTCGGCCTTTCCGCCCGGGGGCGTACGGCCCCGGAACAGCTCCGGTGTTCCGTCAGCCTGGAGTGATTGCCGAATGCGCAATTGCCTCCTCTGCGTGTCCTCCTTTTTCCCATCTCCACGATCATCGCTGGCCGCCTCCTTCCATAAATCACAACGCCTTCCCGAGCCGATCCGGAACCGCCAATTCCTTCTTCCCCTTCCAAATTCTGCGGCGTCTTTTTCCGGTTGCCGCGTTTTCGGGAACGGTGCGGGGTGACCGGATGACGCCTGCCGGGAAATCCCCCCGCGTGAAAAAAGACCGCCCGACGATCGGCTTGCTGATCGGCCGGCTGGGGGATATCGGCTACGCCGCGAACGTCTGGCCGGGGGTGGCCGCCGCGGCCGAGGAACGAGACGCCAACCTGGTCTGTTTTGTCGGCGGGGCGCTTAATGCTTTGCATGAATTCGATCTCCAGCGCAATGTGATCTACGATCTGGCGAGTCCGGAAAACGTGGATGGCCTGGTGGCCATGTCCGGTTCGCTCGGGCAGTTCGTCGGCCCGGAGCGGGTCCTGCGTTACTACGATCGCTTCCGTCCCCTGCCGATGGTCAGTATCGCCATGGCGCTCGAAGGCATCCCGAGCGTTTTGGTGGACAACTCCGCCGGCATGCGCGCGGCGGTCACCCATCTTATCGAAGTCCATGAATTCCGGCGGATTGCGTTCATCCGCGGTCCGGCGACCAATACCGAAGCGGAGGAAAGATTCCGCGCATACCGCGAAGTTCTGGATTCGCATCGCTTGTCCTTCGACCCGGAGTTGGTGGTGGACGGGAATTACCTTGCGCCCGCCGGCGCGGCGGCGGTCTGGCGGCTGCTTGAGGAGCGGAAGGCGCGTTTTGACGCCGTGGCCTCGGCCAACGATGAGATGGCCCTCGGCGCGATCGGCGCATTCCGGGAGCGGGGGATGTGCGTCCCGCAGGACATGGCGGTGACGGGATTCGACAATGTGGAGGAAGCGCGCTACGCCGCCCCCCCGCTCACCACGATCCGCCAGCCGCTGTATGAGCAGGGCCGGAAAGCGGCCGAAATGCTGCTGGACTTCCTGGCCGGGAAGGATGTCCCCGGGACGGTGGTTCTTCCGACGGAACTGGTGATCCGGCAATCCTGCGGCTGCTTCCCCCGCAGGTTTGAATCCATGGAGGCCGGAGGGGAAACGCCGGTCGGGAGACCCGCGAAGACGACCCCGGCCGCGCGCCGCAAACAAATCCTCGCGCAGATGACCGCCGCCGTGGGAATCTCCGCGCCTGGTCCCGAAGCCGGCTGGCAGGAGCGGCTGCTTAATGCGCTCTCCGATGCCGTGGGCAAGAAAAAACCCCCGGGCGTTTTCCTGCATGCATGGGATGACGCGCTCCGGCGGGTGGGCATTCAGGGCGGCGATGTGACGCAGTGGCGCCCGGTGCTCTCGATCCTGCGCCGCGAAGCGTTGCCCGTCCTCGGCGGCGGGGAACCGGATGCCTCGGGGGTGGACTGGCGGCAGGCGGAGGATTTAATCGGGGACGTGGCGCTGTGGGCGCAGGTGCACCGCAGGCTGCAAGCCAACCGGCGGGCGTTCGATTTCATGACGAGCATCAGCGAACCGCTGATGACGGCGTTCGACATCCCCGGATTGGCCGATGTGGTGGCGGAGCAGCTTCCCCGGATGGGCGTCCGTTCCTGCTACCTCTCTTTATATGAAAAGCCGGTCGGCGCCGGAGTCGCGGCGCCAACCGAATGGTCGCGGTTGATCCTGGCGTACAACGAATCGGGACGCGTGAAATTGGATCCGGGCGGAGTGAAGTTCCCTTCCCGGATGCTCGTGCCGCAGGATATCCTCCCCGCCCGAAAGCGGTACGCCGTCATGCTGGAACCGCTTCACTTCCGCGACGAAAGCCAGCTCGGATTCATCATGCTCGAGCCGCTGCAGACGGAAGTAGGCGCGCACCGGGAGGCGCTCAGCCGGCAAATCAGCACCGCCCTGAAGGGGGCGATCCTGCTCCAGGAACGCCATCAGGCGGAGCAATCCCTACGGGCGAGCGAACAGGCGGAACGTCATTTTCAGAAAAAACTGCGGATTCTCCTGGAAGTCGGCAATGAACTCTCGCGGGCCGAATCGGTGGACGCGCTTTGCCGCCAAGCGGTGGAGCTCGGGCTCTCGCGGCTCGGTTTCGATCGGCTGGGAATTTGGTTTCGCAGCCCGGATCCCGGATTCATCGTCGGATCC
Organism: Anaerolineales bacterium; assembly: GCA_016932475.1. Lineage (GTDB taxonomy): Bacteria > Chloroflexota > Anaerolineae > Anaerolineales > RBG-16-64-43 > JAFGKK01. The sequence continues at coordinate 5,140 of JAFGCU010000116.1, read as the reverse complement.
TGGGGAACGGATGAGCGCGGCGGTTTGCGTGACGAGAGGAATGTTCGTCTTCCGATGGGAACGGGCGCCAATGAACCGCTCCTGCAGAAGCACCCCGCGACGGTGCGCCAGGAGGATGTCGACCTGCGGGATTGCCAGGCGAAACCCGTCGGCCGCGGCATGCATGCGCAAGCGGCGATGTGGGACGGGGAAAAGACCATCGGCCTGGTCGTCACGGACAACCTTTTGCACCGCCGGCCCATCACCGACCAGGATTGTGAACTGCTTAACCTGTACGCGTCCACCCTCGGGTACCTGTGCACCCGTAAACAGGCTGAGGAAAAACTTCGCGCGAGCGAGCAGCGGGAAAGGCGCTTCCAGGACCGGCTGCGAATTCTCCTCGAGATCAGCAATGAGCTTTCACGCGCCGAATCGGTGGACGAGATGTGCCGCCAGGCGGTGGAGCTGGGCCGCGCGCGGCTCGGGTTCGACCGGCTGGGGATCTGGTTCTTTACCCCGGACCCCGGAGTGATCCAGGGGTCATTCGGGACGGACGAAAACGGCGAGACGTGCGACGAGCGGGATGCCCGCCACCCGGTGGTGGATGCGCTCCTGAGCATCCTCCACCAGACCAGCCCCGTCGCGCTGACCCAAAACGATGTCGAGCTGACGGATGGATGGGACAGGGCCGTCGGGCGCGGCGCGCTGGCACAGGCGGCGATGTGGGACGGGGAACAGGTCATCGGCTTCGTTTCGATGGACAATCTGCTGCATCGGCGGCCGATCACGGTATATGACTGCGAACTGTTGACTTCGTTCGCCTCCACGCTCGGGTACCTGGCCTCCCGGAAACGGGCGGAGGAAACGCTGCGGGCAAGCGAACGGAAAGAACGTTCCTTCCAGGACCGGCTGCGGATCCTCCTGGAAATCAGCAACGAACTCTCGCGCGCCGAATCGGTGGATGCCTTGTGCCGCCAGGCGGTGGAGCTGGGCCGCGCGCGGCTTGGAATCGACCGGCTGGGGATCTGGTTTCACCGCCCGGACGCGGGATATATCGACGGTTCCTTTGGGACCGATCCCGGCGGCAACACCGTCGACGAAAGGGAAATCCATCTTCCCACGCAGGACCTTCCATTGGAAATTCTGAAGCAGACCCGCCCGGTCGCCCTGTTGTGGCCGGACGCGGTTTTGCGCGATGGGCATGCGAATGAAATCGGGCGCGGCGACCAGGCCCAGGCGGCGATGTGGAACGGGGAAAAGGTGATTGGATTCGTTTCCATGGACAACCTGATCCGGAAGCGCCCGATCACCGAGCAGGATTGCGAGCTCCTGAATTTGTTCGCCTCCACGCTCGGGTACCTGACATCGCGCAAGCAGGCTGAGGAGGAATTGCTGGAATACTCGGAGCACCTCGAAGAAAAGGTGGACGAACGCACCCGCGCGCTGCAGGAAGCCCAGGATAATCTTGTCCGCCAGGAAAAATTGGCCGTCCTCGGTCAATTGACCGCCACGGTCAGCCATGAGTTGCGCAATCCGCTGGCCACCATCCGCGTCTCGACCACCGCGGTGGACCTGAAAACCCGCGACCGCGGGCTTGGGGTGGAACGCGCGCTGGACCGGATCCAGCGCAACATCACCCGCTGCGACACCATCATCTCCGAACTTCTGGATTACACGCGCATGCCGGACCTGGAGCGGCGGGAGGTCGATTTCGACGACTGGCTTAACCGGTTGCTGGATGAGCAAACGGTGCCGGAGGGCATCACGCTGCGCAGGGATATGGCCTCCGGGGTGCGCGTCTCCCTGGACGGGGAGCGATTCCAACGGGCGATCATCAACCTGCTGGACAACGCCCGCCAGGCGATTCAATCCGCCCCGAACGAAGGCGGCACCGCGGGAACCTTGAGCGTGGAGACCGCGGTGGACGGCGGGCGGCTGAAAATCGTAATCCGCGATACGGGCGGCGGAATCCCGCCGGAGGTCCTGCCGCGCATCTTTGAACCGCTCTTCAGCACCAAGGGCTTCGGGGTGGGATTGGGACTGTCGATTGTGAGGGGGATCGTCGAACAGCACGGCGGGACGATCGAGATCGGGAGCGAGCCGGGCCGCGGCGCGACCGCCGTTGTCCGTCTTCCGCTTATCCCGGCCGCCGGATAAGGTCCGGCCGCACCGTTTTGCCGGCAGGATGGTTAAGGAACGTGGGGCGCCATCCGGGCGGCGCAGGATTGTTGGCTGCAGAAGCCCGGCTTGATTTCGGAAGGAGAACGCATTCCCATGACACCGCTGGATATCTTCATCGTGGACGACGACCGCGATTTCGCCGAGAGCCTGGGGGAGATTCTGGCGTCGGCGGGTCACCGGGTGGAATTGTGCTTCGACGGGGAATCCGCCGTGCACATATTCCGCCAGCAGAAATTCGACCTCACCTTCATGGATGTCAAGCTGCCGGGCAAAAACGGCGTGGAAAGCTTCTTTGAGATCCGCAAGATCAACCCCCGGGCGCGGGTGGTGATGATGACTGCCTACAGTGTCGAGCAGATCCTGACCCAGGCGATCGAGCACGGCGCGCTCGGCGTGCTGCGCAAACCGTTTGATACGGTGCGGCTGCTGCGGATGCTGGAAGACGTCCGGCCCGACGGCGTGATCCTGATGGCCGACGACGATCCGGATTTTGCGGACAGCCTGCGCCATCTGCTCTCGGACCGCGGGTATAAAGTGCTCGTTGCATCCAACGGGCAGGAAGCCGTGGCGGCCGTGATGGCCGACGGGATCGACATCCTCATCCTCGACCTGAAGCTGCCCGTCCTCTCCGGGCTGGAAGTGTACCTGGAGCTCCGGCGCCGGAACCGCTCGCTGCCGACGATTATCGTCACCGGGTACGCCGAAGAGGAGGCCGAAGCGATGGACCAGCTGCGGGCGATGTCCGTCGCCGGCTGCCTGATCAAACCCTTCGACCCGCAGCGGATGCTCGAAATCATCCAGGCGATCGAAAACGACAAGATCCACAACCTGTGGTTCCCGCCTGCAACCGCCGGAGAGTGAAATGGCCGCACAGCGCCGCGTTCTGATCGTGGATGACGATGTGGATTTCGCCGAATCCCTGAACGACATGCTGCTGGCGGAGCAGTATGCCGTGCGGGTGGCGCATAATGCCAACGACGCGCTGTCGGCGGCGGATGCGTTCGGCCCCCAGGTGGCGCTGCTCGACGTTCGCCTGCCGATGGGCTCCGGCGACGGGGTCGATCTGCTGGCGGCGCTCAAACAGAAGCGCCCGGACCTGCTCGGAATCATCATGACCGCCTACGCCGACACCGAAACGGCGATCAAAGCGCTGCACAGCGACGCGTACGACTACCTTCGCAAGCCGCTTTACTTCCAGGAGCTGGCCGCCACGCTGCGCCGGTGTTTCGAGCGGATCGATCTGGAGGAGAAGAACCGGCAGGTGCTGGCCGCGCTGCACGACAGCGAGGAGCGCTACCGCTCGATCTTCGAGAACGCGCTGGAGGGAATCTTCCGGATCACGCCGTCGGAGGGTTTTGTCGACGTCAATCCCGCCCTGGTCCAGATGCTGGGCTACCGCTCGGCGGATGAAACCATGGCGCTCGATCTGCCCAAGGACCTCTATCTCGATCCGCAGGATCTGCGCACCCTGATCGACCAGCATAAATCCCGCAAGGCCGTCCGCAACCTCGAGGCCGTCTGGAAGAAGAAGAACGGCGACCCGATCACCGTCTCGATCAACAGCCGGATCATTTACGATACGGACGGGCGGGCGCTTTTCTACGAGGGGATGGTTCAGGACATCACCGACCGCAAGCGGTCGGATGAGAAGCTGCAGCACCAGTTCCGGCGCCTGGCCGCGCTGCGCGCGATCGACCTGGCGATCACCACCAACCTGGACCTGCGCCTGATCTTCAACCTGCTGCTGGATCAGGCGCTGCCGCAACTGGGAGTGGACTCGGCCGCGATCCTGCTCCTCAACCCGCATCTGCAGATCCTCGAATATGCCGCCGGGCGCGGGTTCTGGGGAGATTCGATCGCCCGCAGCCGGATCCCGCTGGGCGAAGGCCCGGCCGGCCGGGCCGCGCTGGAACGCCGCAGCCTGCATATCACCGATCCGGCCGACCTTGCCGAGAGCGGGCAAAACCTGGCGGGCGAGGGATTTGTTTCCGCGTACGTCATCCCGCTGGTCATCAAGGGCGGCGTGAAGGGTGTGCTCGAACTCCTCCACCGCGCGCCGCTCGCGCCCAGGCCGGATTGGAAGGATTTCGCGGAGATGGTCGCCGACCAGGCCGCGATCGCGATCGATAACATCGCCTTGTTCGAGGACCTGCAGCGTTCGAACACCAATCTGGCGCTGGCTTACGATACAACCCTCGAGGGCTGGTCGCGGGCGCTCGACCTGCGGGACCGGGAAACGGAAGGCCACACCAAACGGGTCACCGAGCTGACCCTGCGCCTGAGCCGCGCCATGGGGCTGGATGAGACGGAGCTGGCCCACATACGCCGCGGCGCTATTCTCCACGACATCGGCAAGATGGCCATTCCGGATTCGATCCTCCTCAAACCCGCCCCCCTGACCGAGGAGGAATGGGTGATCATGCGCCGGCATCCGGTCTATGCCTACGAGATGCTTTCGCCGATCGATTACCTGCGCCCGGCGCTCGACATCCCCTACTGCCATCATGAGAAGTGGGACGGCACGGGGTACCCGCGCCAGTTGCGCGGCGAGCAGATTCCGCCCGCGGCCAGGATATTCGCCGTGGTGGATGTCTGGGACGCGCTCCGGTCCGGTCGGCCGTATCGGGCCGCCTGGTCGCAAGACAAGGTTTTGGCCCACATCCGCTCGCTCTCGGGGACCTACTTTGACAAGCGCGCCGTCGAGCAATTCCTGAAACTGGATCTCTGACGCGCCGGCTTGAATTCCGCTGGAATCCACGGAGGACACGGAGTACCATAGAGGAAAACCTGAAATAAATCCGTGCCTCCGTGGATGACAGTTATTTTTCGGGTCCTCGTGCCTGTATCATTCCACCGGGAGGGATACGGGAATAGCGTTCAGGGAGCTGCGTATGATTGTCGGGATATTAAAGGAAATCAAGGCTGAGGAAAACCGCGTATCGATGACGCCGGCCGGGGTGGAAGTCCTCCGGCAGAACGG
>JAFGCU010000014.1 GCA_016932475.1 Anaerolineales bacterium | reverse complement strand
TTGAAAAAACTGCCCGCCCTACGCGGTTTCGGTTACCCCGTAGCGCTGCCGCCAGCCCAGGTGGGCGGGTTTGGCGGCCGGAGATTTCGGCCTCCGCGCGGGCGCATTCGAATGCGGCCTGCGCGCGGCCGCCGGTTTATTGTTCCGCGGGGAACTGGTGCCGCGCGGGTTCCGGGAAGGCGCCGCCGCCCGGGGGGGCGGGGCAGCCTTGTAATCGAAGCCGTCCACCGTCCGGCGCACGAGCGGTTTCTTCATGATCTTTTCGAGCGCGCGGATGAGGTCGCCGTCCTCGGTTGTGACGAGCGTGAAAGCGTCGCCGCTGCGCTCAGCGCGGCCGGTGCGGCCGATGCGGTGGATGTAGGCGTCGGCCGTGTCGGGCATGTCGAAGTTGATCACATGCGAGATGTTCTCCACATCCAGCCCGCGGGCGGCGATGTCGGTCGCGACCATGATCTGGTAGCGGCCGTCCTTGAAGCCGCCGAGCGCGGCCTGGCGCTGCCCCTGCGAGCGGTTGCTGTGCAGGCTGGTGACCTTGAAGCCCGCCTGGCCGATCTGGCGCGCGAGCTTCTCCGCGCGGTGCTTGGTGCGGGTGAAGATGAGCACGGATTCCGTATCGGTCGAGCGCAGCAACTGGAGCAGCAGCACGGCTTTGAGATGCTGCGGCACCGGGTACAGCGCGTGCGCGACCGTGTGGACCGGCGCGCGCATCCCGATCATGATCCGCTGCGGGTGGGTCAGGGTCTGCGCCGCCAGCTTTTCGATTTCCTGCGGGAAGGTGGCGGAAAAGAGCATCGTCTGGCGCTTGGCGGGCAGGTGGGAAAGGATCCGTTTCACGTCCGGCAGGAAACCCATATCCAGCATCCGGTCGGCTTCGTCCAGGACGAGGACTTCCACCGCGCCGAGTTTCGCGCGGCGCTGCTGGATGTGATCCAGCAGCCGCCCCGGGCAGGCGACGAGAATTTCGACTCCGGATTGGAGCGCCTGGATTTGCGGGCCGGCGCCCACGCCGCCGTAGATGGTGGCGCTGCGCAGCCCCGTCTCCGCGCCCAATGTGCGGATGACCTCATGGATCTGTTCGGCCAGCTCGCGGGTGGGCGTTATGATCAGCGCCCGCGTGCATTTGCGCGGGCCGGCCAGAAGCCGCTGGAGTATCGGAAGCACGAAAGCGGCCGTCTTGCCGGTTCCGGTTTGCGCCGTGCCGATCAGGTCGTGCCCGGCGAGAGCCGGCGGAATGGCGCTGGTTTGGATTGGCGTCGGCTCTGAAAAACCGGCGCGTTGGATTCTCGTTATCAGGCGCGAATCCAGGTTGAACTCTTGGAAATTCACAGTGTGTCCTTTTCTTCAGAAGTCACGCGGATGTCAGGGTATCGAGCGGGGCTCTATCAATGACAGATGCAACGACTGCTGAACTAGAATGAGTTAATAGGAATATCATACCCGTGGAGGGGGGAAAAGTCAATTGTGCGGCAAATTGCGCTGCCACACCCGTATTATCCCGGCCGCAATGGAAGCGGCTGCGAATACCGATGCTCGCAATCTTGGGTTCAACCCATTCTGCTCTTTGCATACGCCCTTTTTTCATTTCCCGGCGGGCCGGACTCCCCTTTGCATGCCTCCGGCGATTCCTGTTGCCCGCCCAAATGGTCGGGTGGGTTGATGCAATAATTATTCGAATGCATTTCACAAAATGATTGTGGTTCGTCAGCCTACCCTGCAAAAGCAAATCGCATACGATACCAATTCCAGGCTTATTTCACACCTCTCCCGCCAACCACCCCGGAAGGTTAATCGCCGCATGATGCAGGCTGGGGATAATTCGCCAGGCGGCGGAGGCCGCTTCGGCGGAGGGGCGCTTTTGATCCGGGATGATCACCACCCGCATTCCGGCGGCGCGCGCCGCCAGCACGCCCGGGTCGGAATCCTCGAACGCCAGGCACTCGGCGGGCGGAATCCCGAGGCGCTTGGCCGCCAGCAGGAACAGGTCGGGCGCGGGCTTGCCGTGGAGAACTTCATCCCCGCCGGCGAGGATCTCGATCGGTCCTGGAACGCCTGCCAGGTTGAGCTTATATAGGGCCCGTGTGCGGGAGGTCGACGTGGCGACCGCCTTTTTCAGGCCGAGTGCATCCACCGCGGCGAGAAAGGCGGCGAGACCGGGCTTGAGCGGGATTCCCCCTTCGGCGATTATTTCATTCACCGCGGCAAGTTTTTGCGAATACACCTCGTCGAACGGAAAATCCGGGCTGTACCAGGCGGCCATCTTCCGGCGCGCGTCGGCCACGTTCAACCCGATCAGTTCATGGAACTGGTAGGGCTCAAAGGCGAGGCCCCGTTCGCGGAAAGTCCGGACCCAGCCGGCCTGCGACATCGGCTCGGTGTCGAGCATCAGCCCGTCCATATCCAGGACCACGGCGCGGATCGGCGGAACGGCGCTCATGTTTCGCCGCACTCGCAATCGCGGCCGCGCGCCTTCTCGAACGATTCGCGCCCCTCGCGGAAAGAAAACCATGCCAGGCCGATCGCGCCGAGGCTGTCGAGCAGGCCAAATCCGGTCAGCTCGAAGAGCACACTCGAGGCCAGAAGGACGACCGACATATAGATGCACACCAACGTGCAGTTGGCGTCGGCCAGGATCGGGGCCGAGTTCAGGGCGCGGCCGACGCGCCGTTTGGCCGCGACGAGGCCGGTCATCACGGAAAGCGAGATCAGCGAGATCACGATCCCCCACAGCGTGCTTTCCGGGGCTCGATGGGAGACGATGTTGAGGAACGCGCCGAGGACCAATCCGGCGGTCAGCAGGTAGAACGCGAAGCCGGTGATGCGCAATGCGGCGACTTCGAAGCGCGAGCGCGGCGCGGACGGGTTGCGCCAAATGCGCAGGATCATCTGCGCGATGCCGGCGGCGGAGATCACCTCGATGAAACTGTCGACTCCGAAGCCGAACAGCGCGAGGGTTTCATCCTGCGCGCCGATTGCCATCGAGACGAGGCCTTCGGCGATGTTGGCCGCGATGGTGAACAGGCTGAGGAGGAACGCGACCCGATAGAGACGTGTGAGATCCGTCATGCGATTTCCAGCCGGTGTGAGCTTTTTTTCCACGAAGAGCACGAAGGACACGAAGGAAACAGCCAATACGACATCCCCTTGGTGCTCTTCGTTTTTTTGTGGATTCTGAATTGACGCAAGTATACCCTTTGTGGAAGGGCTCGTAGGCAGAAAAAAATTTCCAACCTGGAATATGGTAAAATTTTGCCCTGTTCACCGGCGGGCGGCAAGCCCGCCGACTCATCCAGAGAGGCGGAGGGACCGGCCCGACGAAGCCTCGGCAACCAATCCGCGCAAGCGGAGAAGGTGCCAAATCCGGCAGACCTCCGAAAAAACCGGGGCGGTCTGGAAGATGAGGGCCGAAGGAAGTAATAACCTCTCTTCCGGAGAGGTTTTTATTTTCCCCATCCCCCACCTTGCAGGGCGTACGGCTGTGCCGGATGAGGGATGGGACGCGGCAGGAGCAGCGCATGATTTTCGAACGCAGATACCTGGACGCCCTGGCGCAGCGCGTGCTGGTGCACGGCGGCGTGATGGGGTCCAATATCCAGAAGCTAAACCTGGCCGCCGAAGATTACGGCGGGAAGGCGACCGAGGGGCTGAACGATTACCTCGCGCTCGTCAAACCCTCCGTGATCACCGGCATCCACCGCGCGTTCCTCGAAGCCGGCGTGGATGTGATCATCACCTGCACCTTCCGCGCCAACCGGATCACGCTCGGCGAATACGGGCTGCAGGACCGGGTGATGGAAATCACGCGCGCCGCCGCGCGGCTCGCGCGCGAAGCGGCGGACGAGTATTCCGCGCCGGGCAGGCCGCGGTTCGTGATCGGGACGATCGGGCCGACCGGCAAGCTCCCCTCCGCGGACGACCCGGAGCTCTCCAATATTTCCTTTGACGAACTGGCCGATATCGCGCGCGAGCAGGCCGCCGGATTGATCGAAGGCGGCTCGGACGCGATTGTGATCGAAACCTCGCAGGATCTTCTGGAGGTGAGATCGGCCATCGCCGGCATTCAAAAAGCATTCGCCGAAACCGGCAAGCGCGTGCCGATCCAGGCCCAGGTGACGCTGGACACCACCGGCCGCATGCTGCTGGGCACCGACATCACCGCCGTCACGGCGGTTCTCGAGCGCCTGCCGGTGGAGATCGTCGGATTGAACTGCTCGACCGGACCCGAGCACATGCGCGAACCGGCGCGCTATCTGTGCGAGCACACCGCCAAATTCGTGGCCGTCATCCCCAATGCCGGAGTGCCGCTGAACGTCGACGGGCAGGCGGTGTATACGCTTGATCCGGAACCGTTCGCCCGCGACCTGGCCGAGTTCGCGGAGAAGTTGGGCGCCAACATCGTCGGTGGATGCTGCGGGACGACGCCGGAGCACCTGGCGCGGCTGGTCGAGCGCGTTGGCGGGAAACCGCCGCTTAAGCGCGAGATCAACCCCGCGCCCGAGCTGGCGTCCGCGATGCGTGCCGTCGCGATGCGCCAGACGCCGCCGCCGCTCCTCATCGGCGAGCGGCTTAACACCCAGGGCAGCCGCAAAGTCAAGGAACTCCTGATGGCTGAGGATTTCGACGCGCTCGCGCAGATCGGCTGCGATCAGACCGAGGGCGGGGCGCATACGCTGGACATATGCACCGCGCTGACCGAGCGCGCCGACGAAGCGGACCTGATGCGCCGTCTGGTGCACCGGATTGCGCTGACAATCGATGCGCCGCTGGTGATCGATTCGACCGAGGCGGGAGTGGTCGAGGCCGCGCTAAAGGCCGCCCCGGGCCGCTGCCTTATCAATTCGATCAACCTGGAAGGCGGCCGGGAGCGGATAGACTCGTACGTGCCGCTGGCGAAGGCGCACGGCGCGGCGCTGATCGCCCTCACCATCGACGAGCAGGGGATGGCCAAGACCGCCGAACGCAAGCTCGAGGTGGCGCGCCGGATCCACGATATCGTCACCGGGGAATTCGGGATGGCGCCCGAGGATCTGGTCTTCGACCTGCTGACGTTTACCCTCGCCACCGGCGAGGAGGAATTCACGCGCTCGGCGATCGAGACGATCGAGGGCATCCGGCGGGTGAAGGAGGCGCTGCCCGGTTCGTTCACCTCGCTGGGCGTGAGCAATGTTTCCTTCGGACTGGCGCCCGCCGCCCGCGCCGCGCTCAATTCGGTTTTCCTCTATCACTGCGTGCAGGCGGGCCTGGATATGGCGATCGTCAACCCGCGCCAGATTACGCCCTACGCGGATATCCCCGCGCGCGAGCGCGAACTGGTCGAGGATCTGATCTTTGCGCGCCGGCCGGATGCGCTGGCGCGCCTGATCGCCGGCTTCGAAGGCGCCGCCGCCAAAGCCGAGGGGCCGGACGACAGCGCGCGCCTGCCGCTCGCGGAAAGAATTCCATGGCGGATTCTGCACCGCAAGCGGGATCGCATGGAAGAAGAAATCGATGCGCTGATGGCGGAACGCCTGCGCGCCGCGGGGGTGCCGGAGGAGAATCCGGTCCCCAACGCGGATTCCAGCCGGATCGCGGTGGAAATTCTCAACACTGTTCTGCTTCCGGCGATGAAGGAAGTCGGCGACCTGTTCGGGAAGGGGGAGCTGATCCTGCCGTTCGTCCTGCAATCGGCCGAGGTGATGAAGCGCGCGGTGACGCATCTGGAGCGTTACCTGGAGCGCGCCGAGGGCGTGACCAAGGGCAAACTGATCCTGGCGACGGTCTATGGCGACGTGCATGACATCGGCAAGAACCTGGTGAAAACGATTCTTTCCAACAACGGGTTCACGGTCGTCGATCTTGGCAAGCAAGTGCCGGTGGAGACGATTGTGGCCAGGGCGGCGGAGGAAAAGGCGGATGCGATCGGGCTTTCGGCTTTGCTCGTATCCACCAGCCGGCAAATGCCGCTGGTGGTGCAGGAGCTGCACCGCCGGGGCGCGCACACGCCGGTGCTGATCGGCGGCGCGGCGATCAACCGCTCTTTCGGACGGCGGATCCTGTTCGCGGAGGAGCATCAACCCTACGCGGGGGGCGTATTCTACTGCAAAGATGCCTTCGAAGGCCTTTCCTTATTGGAGCGCCTGCGCGATCCGGCCCTGAGAGAAGAGGTTCTACACACCAATCGGAACGAGGCGGAGGGGGAAGCCCGCCCGGTTACGCCTTCGCCCGCCAGTGCTCGGGCGCCGCGCTCCGAAACGGCCGCCCGCCGCGTGCCCATCCCGGTTCCCCCGCAGTTC
>JAFGCU010000013.1 GCA_016932475.1 Anaerolineales bacterium | reverse complement strand
AGGCTGAGCGCCAGCTTCTCCCAGGTCAATCCGTTGCGCCGGCATAGTTCCTGGAGAAGGTATCCACCCCTATCGCCGGGCGGAGTCTGGGGGTGGTAATCGCAGAAGAAATCATCTTCCGGCCGTTCGTCCCAGACGTAAAGCGCCACGGGTGTCACAAAATCATGAAAGGCCCCGATCCTCATTGAGGTGCGGCCGAAGAAGACCGTATGCAGATACTCATGAATCAGAACCGCCTGCCGGTCAAGCCGGACCGCGTCTTCGGGCGAGTAGGCTGTTCCGCCGGTCCCCTCGGAATATTCGAAGATGAAGGTGCAGGCGAAGGCGCGGAAGTTATCGTCATAATTGGCGTAGGCGAGGACACCCACTTCCGCGAGCGCCCCGCATTTTCCGTCGTTGGCGATATGGATGTCCACCGGCTGTAATTCGGGGAGCGTATCCACGCCGATCAGGCGGGTCAGGATATCGTGCGCGCTCCGGAAACCCGCATATTGCGCGTAGATCAGCTGCGGATCGATCGCGCAAGGCGACGGGCACACAAACCGGAACGGATCCCCGGGGGCTTGATAAGCTTGATACGGAAATCCGTCGATCTGGATGTCGCTGGCCGGGATGGGGACGATCGCCAGCGGTGTGGACGCGGCCGGATCGATTAGGGGCGGGATGGTATTTTCCGGCGGGGAGCCCGGAGTTTCCTGCGAATTCGGAGTGAGCGGCGCGAGCCCGCCGGTTGGAAGGTTGCAGGCCAGGCTGAGGAAAAGAAACATCCAGAGGAGATGTTTGCGCATTATGATTCGATTGTACTCCCGATCGTATCGGTAAACGATCGGGCGCGGTCATTCCGGTTGGAAGCCGTTAAGGTCCGGCGGATGATTCCAATTGATCGGCCCGTGTTCGAAGCGGTATTTCAGTCTCGGGAGGACAACCCGTTTCCAGGCTCGCTCGAAATAATCGTACGCGGCGTCCCATCCATCGCCCTCGCCCCAGCCGTCGTGGATGAGCGATACGCGGGTGCGGTCCGGTTCCACGGACTGCAACCGGACGGTCACATGCGTGCGCTGGGCGCGGATATCCGGGAGCTCGGGCGGCGCGTTCCAGGAAAACGAAAGCATCACAGGCGGCTGGAGGGCGAGCAGGACCACCCCTTCCCCGCCCTGATCACCGGGCGCGGCTTTGAGGTCGAACAGCATTTCATACTTGCCGCCCGGGCGCAAGTCAATGGCGCATTTTGGGGCGAAGAATGTTTGCGCTTCCTCCGCGACCGTCCAGGCGCGCCAGACCCGTTCGATCGGGGCGTCCACGATCACTTCGCCCTCGACCGCGCGGTCCATTTTATGCCGTGTCATCGTCCAGCCTTTCTGCGCGGGCGAATCCCCGAGGCGATGCCGCCCCCGCCGGGTGGATCCCCCGCGCGGCGCTTTGCGGTATTAGATACGGCACCCCTGGAACATGCCGCACCAATCCCCAACGGAATCCTCGTTGATCACAAGGCAAACGTTGATGGAATAGGGATTTTCCAGATAGATCCAAATGTTCCGGAAGGCCGGATCGGCCAATGCTTCCGGAAACAGCCGGGTGAAATCCTCAAACCGGGCATCCGCGCTGATGTCGAATTGAACGAGCGGGGTGGAGGCGCCATCGAACGAGACCAATTCGAATTTCGGCCGCCGCGTTATTGAGTAGTCGACCGATTTCCGCCGGGCTATCTCCTCCGGATCTCCGGGAAGAATAAAATCCCATGGTTCGCCGCCCGGGTATGTGTGATACAAGCATGCCCCGGCAAGCTGCTTCCGCAAGTCCCCGATCCGGGGGTGCACGCCCGGCCCGAACCAGGGCAGGTTGAAACCGATATGGTCGGCGCGGATGATTTTCCAGCCGGCCGCCCCGATCCGCGTGGATACGGCGCCGATCGCCAGGGGCTGGTAGGGAAGCGGATTGCGTTTTTCCGCGCCGGTGATGTTCTCGATCCGCGTGATTACATCGGCCCCGCCGACACGCATGGCCGCCAAAGGGCAAGCGCCGGGGGATTGGAATTCGATCGACAGGCGGGGGAAAAAACCGGGATCCGAAATGGAGAGCTCGAGGTGGCTCTCGCCGGCCCGGCCGAGATCCGCCAGCAGGGCCAGCAGGCGGCCGTGGAATTCCGGATGCATTCCGGGAAATTGCAGGGATATGCGTTCCAGCGGCGGAGGATTCATATTCCTCCCGGGGTGCGGAAAAACCTCGGGCGTACGCGCTCATCAATTTCAACCGGCCGTGATGCTTTCCTCATCCGGCCTGGCGCAGCAGACGGATTCTAATTCAACGGCGCTCAGGAAGGCGGGTGATTAATCATCCAGCCCATAGGGGCACAGCGCAACGCATTTCGAGCACACATGCAGCGTGTGTTCGTCGAGGGCTGTTTGGTTCATGAGCCGCGCGGCCGATTCCGGGCGCAGGGCTCTCCGGACGGCGAAATCCAGCCGAGACATAAGCGGCGTCCGGGAAGTGTGCGCCAGGCAGCGCATGATGTGGATTTTTGGTTCCTCGAATTCGATGGCTTTGACAGGACAGGCATCCACGCATATCCGGCAATTGGCGGGGCAGCCGGGTTCCTTGGGGCCGGTGCGGCGAAGCGCGGGCAGCAGAGCCGTGGTCACCACGCCGCCCAGCATCAACCGTGACCCGTAGCGGGCATTAATCAGCAAACCGTTCCGCCCCACCACGCCGATACCCGCCGCCTGGCCAATGCGGATCTGGTTGATAAACCCCGCCACGTCGCCTTTCCGGTTTATCTCCATGGGAGCGCAGCCGAAAATCGGAAGCGCCTGTTCGCCCTGCTCTTCCAGCAGCCCGGCGATCCTGACGGCGATTGAATCGAGCCGCCGGTAGAGAAGGCTTTGCGTCCGGCAGACCAAGTCCGCCGAGTGCGCCGGCGTCCGGTATACCGCGCGCGGTACGGGAATGGCGAAGGAAACCAAGCCCCGCGCGCCCGGCAGGAGATCCTCCGGCCGGTGCCCATCCGGTTCGCCGTCCAGGTCTGAGGCGGGGGCAAACCCCAAGGCGGCGAGGTTTTCGTTTTGGGCGATTATTTGTATGTCTTTCGTGATCATCGGGAATACCCTTCCAGCAAAAAGTCCAACAGGTTAATTATACGAATTTCGGGGTCTGTATCCTCTCAAATAAAGAAGATCCTGATTTTCTCCACAATCGGCAGGATCTTTTCTGGATGTTTGCCTTAATCCGGATGGGCTTATGCGCCGATCCCTCCCAAGCGCAGCAGCTTAAGCCCGATCAGGATCCACCAGGCCGTCCACGCCAGGATTCCGATCATCAGCAGCGCATTGGCGGGCGCGGGCGCGAAGACCGCAAGGAAATAATCAGTGATGGCCAGAATCCCGGCCAGGACGCCCGTTATGGCGGCTGCTTTTCCGAATGCTCCGCTTCGCAGCATGAGCGCCGAAAGGATCACCACCGCGGCGGCGATGAAGAGAAAGCCAGTGGTTTGCAGCGTCGGCAGACCCATGGCGAAGACGCCCCGGCCGGCGTTGAGGATTTCCGGTTTCACCGAATCCATCGCCGCGGCATATTCGCGGGTCAGGGATAGGGATGCGGCGAGAATGTCCGCCCGCGGCGTCACAAACACCGCGGTGCCCAGCACGGCGAGGAAGGCCGCAATGGCTGTGGCGGATTCATTTCCCTTCCGCAGCGCAACGCACAGTGCAAGCAGGACCACGCCCAACAGGGAAATCGTAAAAATATCCAGGACATTGATATAGAGCAGGCCGAGTACGAGGCGGCGTTGGAACAAGGAGAACCAGTCTTCGATGCTGACCGGGTACGGCTCTCCCGAGAACATAACCAGGATCTGGATCAGGATCAACCCGATCATCACCCACGGCGCATAACCGCCGACCCGGTAGAGCGGTTTCCAGGCGGGATCGACCGTTTCTTTCTGCATTAAGGTCTTCATCATGCAGCTTCCTTTCCATAAAGCTCTGGGTGGTTTTTTTATGCGGAATGGCGGCGCAGCCGTCAACCCACTTCGCGCATCATGCGTTCGATGGATTCCACTTTCGTGCGAATATCGGCAAGATCGGTTTGGATCGCCTTCTGAAGATCGCGCGTTTCCTGCGCCAGCGCCTGGTACTGGGAAGCGTACTTCTCGCTGACGGTCTTCAGGGCGACGTCGTGGGGATGGTTGAGGATACCGGAAAGAACCCCCGCTCCCGCCGCAATCAAAACCATGATGATGAGCGCCACAGGCCAATCGATAGTCATCGTTTTTCCTTTCGGTATGGTTCGTTTTCGAGTGTCAGGGTTTCCACAGCCTCGGAAATTCGCCCGGGCGTGAGTTGCTCGTGAAATTCAGCCACCTTGAAATAGCGGAGCGCTTTCCCGTCGGCGGAGACTTCATGCCGTCCGATGATCAGGCCCGCGCCCTCCAGCCGCTGCAGGTGCATGTGCAGGAGCGGGCGGCTCATCTTCAACTCGCGCGCCAGTTCGCTGACGTACGCCTGCCGCTTGCTGAGGGCGGCGAGGATCCGCAGGCGCTGGGGGTTGGCCAGCGCGCTCAACATGTGCAGGAATTGGTCTCCGGTCGGTAGCTTAGTCAAGCATCTCCTTCATGTGTAAGAAAAATATTACATGTCATATTCAATATTGTCAAGAGGGGAATTTTCCGGTCATGCCGGCCGGATGATTATTCCCGGATTCCCGCGGTTTCTTTTAAAGGGGGGAAATCGTACGCGGATGGCGGGGATACGACGACATCTTTTTGCATTGGGGTCATTATAAAAACCGCGCAATCCGAGTGATAGGTGAAATCCGCGTACAAGATTATTGCACAAAGCCCCTGGATCGCTTATTCGATGAATTCCCGCATCGCATCCACGATCCTTTGCAGCACGGCGAGCGTGCCGGGGATATCGCCCTCGATCTCCAGTCCGTGATGCGCGTCCGGGAGGACAAGGGCTTTTCCCCCGGTGGCATCGACCAACTCCTCGAGGATCGCGGGCCGGTAAAACTGATCCGCGGTGCCGATGATGAACAGCGATCGCGGGCGGTGTTTCTTGATCTGGGAACACAGCCGCCCGTCGGGAAGGATCGGCGTGGACCAGACACACTCGGCCCCCGAAAAAGCCGGATCCTCCAGCAGGTGCCCCGCGGCCTGTGTGCCGAGCGATTTGCCGACCAAGGTAATCTTACGGTAGGCGCGCTGCTTCAAGCCGGCCGCGCAAGCCGCCCGCACGTCGGCGGAAAGCCGCTCCGCCCGTTCCGGATCGGGCAAGCTCATGAAATCGGTTTTCGAGTAGGAGTATTCGATTCTCAGCACATCCGCATTTTTGGCTTGCAGGATCAGCCCCGCGTAATGCAGGTCCGGCCTGTCGACCGTGTGGCGGTAGCCGGGCAGGATGATCCCCAGACGGTCCGTCGCTCCGGGATGCACGATCATCGAGGCGGGCACCGGCTGGCCGCCGTACCCAAGGGCTTCGATTGGGATGATCTCCATGGGGTTTCCTCCCACACCGGAAAAATAAGCGCGGCCGCGCTCGACGCCCTCGGGCGTAAGGAACGGCGCCGCCCCGGGCTGCTTGCCGGATGGGCGCCACCGCAGGATGTTATTTCGCCATCGGTCCGGCGAAGTACGTCCGCCGCATGAAGCGTCCGCTCCTGTCCGCCGGATCGAAATACTCCGCCATCCAATCGTCCGTATCGAACAGATACTGCGGCTGCCACTCCTCGGGTTGCCCCCTTTTCTTCTTGTCCAGGTAGATCTTGACCGCCTCGCGGTAGGCGTAGTGGCTGTACAGGCGCAGGAACTCGCCGAAGTAAATATCGGCGATCCGCTTGTCGCCCCGGATCACGAGCATGTTCTCGTCGTTGCTATCGGTGCTGGCCTTGCTGAAGTTGGCGCTGCCGGTCACGACCGTGGGCGAGGCGCCCAGCGGGTCGACCAGCATGTACTTGGTGTGGACCCACGGGACGTGCACGCCGGGCGTGATCTTATCCAGCTCCGCCAGCCAGCGGTCGAAGCTGTCGGTGATGATCCGGTTGCCGATCGCGAGGACGACGTTCGGGCGGTTGCGGATGCGTTGGATGTCTTTTTCATCCCGTAGCTTGTTGTTCGGGCTGCCGTACGCCCGGTCCAGGAGCGCCATGCGCAGGACGGCATCATCCCTGCGGTACACCGCCTGGAACTTGTCGTGCATCCCGAACGGAAAGGTCATGAACAGCCCGCGCTCGGCCCCGCCCGCGATCGCGACATACCACTCGAGCGAATCCAGCTGCGTGCCGCGCGGAGAAAACACCGGGTGGGTGACCCGGTCCCACGGATCGGGCGGGGCGGGCGTGCTGGCCATGTTGGCGCCGCGGTAAGCGTTGTCTACCTTCGGATCTTTTTTCAGGCGGTTCCAGTAATCCATGTACGCCTGCGCGACGGCGGAGTCTTCCGCGATGTGGCCCACGTTCGAATGTCCGAAGATGCCGTTTTCCGTCAGGTTGGTCGAACCGGTCCAGACCGCCGCCGGCGCCCCGTCCCGGCTCAGGATGAAGAATTTATTATGCATGAGGTTGCCGTTGGCCAGCCCCTGGCACAGCGATTTGATCCGGGCGGCTTGGATCGCCTCGCGGTTCCGCTTCCACGGCCCGAGCGGTTTGCCGTCCTTATCATGCGCCACGATGTCGTCGAACAGCACCTTCACCTTCGCCCCGCGTTCCTTGGCGCGCTTCACCGCCGCCAGCGCCGACGGCCATTGGAATTCGTAGATCGCGCCGTGGATATCCCAACCCGGGCCGGCGCGGTCGAGAAAGGCGGTCAACGCTTCGAGCAACCCGCGCGAGAGCCATTCGTAGGCACCCGGCCCGGCCTTGCTCGGCCGCTCGTTGAGGAACCTGCGCGCGTATTCCTGGGTGGCCACCGAGCCGCGGTTGAAGAACGCCGAATGGGTGGAACCGGTTTCGGTTTCGGTCGATATCCGGACGGTTACCCGGTGTTTCGGTTTGAGGTGCGCCGGATCGCCGTACAGTGCGAAAATTTTATACGTGTAGTGGCGGCCCGGCTTGACGCTGTAATCCGCCCATTGGAAGGATTGGACCGGGTGCTTGCGGGTGGAGAAGGTCTCCCCCCGCGCGGGAGTCGGTTCCGTTTTTTCGAAGGTCTTCGTCCCCCGCAGCCAGATTTTGTCTTCCTCGGCATGGTCGGTGCGCTGGAAGGCGAAGCCGCGGAAGCCCGGCCGCTGCCCGGGCGCGAGGTCGAGGCCGAAGAACGCGACGTGGCAACCGGTGACGGCGTTCCCGGTCAGCCCGTGATGGTTGTTGAAAGGTTTGCGCATGGGAATCCCTCCTTCGCAGGCGGGGGCGGAGAATCCGCACTGAGGTGTATAGGATAGCACTTTTCCGGGGGCGGCGCACGCCGGAACAGGGTGTTTTGGAATATACCGCTGACCTTTACTGTTGTTCCGCAGCCGCCGATCGCGGCTGGAAATTAAAGCGATCGGGGTTGACCATAATCCGAACCGGCCGGGGTTAAGAATCCGTTTTTTTTGTTCGGCCGACGGATAAATACAGGTATCCGAAGTAATATTCCTGGAAGAGGATTTCCTTCATATGGCGGCGGATATATTCCATCGGCCGCTGCGCGAGGAATTTGGGGTCGATTCCGAACGGCTGCTCCCGCCACCGGGGGAAAACCGCCGTCCAGGCCGGCGGCCGGTCCGGATATTTGGCGTCAAGGATCGCCAGCCGCCCGCCCGGGCGGAGGGCCGCCGCGCCGCGGCGGATTACGTCTTCCGGATCGGGGACCAGGTACATCGAGAACGTGGACAGCATGCCCGCCGTCCCGGCCGGGAAGTCGTACGCGTTCAGGTCCGCCTCCACCAGCTCGACGTTGCGCCAGCCGGCTGTTTCCACCCGGCGCCGGGCCCGGCCGAGCATCTCCGGCGAGAGATCCACGCCGATGATCTTGCCCGAGGCGCCCACCGCTTTTTGCAGGAGCGGAAAATTCAACCCGGTGCCGCAGGCCAGGTCGATCACCGTATCGCCCCGCGCCAGCGCCAGCGCCCGGACTGTTTCGCGCCGGAAGCGGCCTTCGTCGATACCCATCAGCCGGTATGCCCAAACCCCCCTGTCGTAGCGGCAGGCCTGGTCGCGGAAAAAATCAAGGATTTCCTGTTTCGAATCAGGCAAAATTCCCTCGTTTGGACCCGGAAAAACCGTCCGGAACGATTGTATCAGAGGAATTCCGCGAGGCTGACATTCGGAAGGCAATTGAATTCGCGTTGGCATGAGAGTAAACCGGCCGTCATTCGGCGGTGCGGAGCGGAGGATCGCGGATCCAGCCCGCCGGGAACATGCCGCTGATCCTTAATGATGGAATGATGAGCTGGAGATTGCGGATAGATGGCGCTCCGCGCGTTCGTTCCGATGCTCATCCAGAATCCAGGTCTTTTTTTACCATGACGGCGATCCGTGATTGGGGAAGTCAGGGTCGGCCGCAAAGGACACAGAGAGCACAAAGATAATGTTTCGGAATACCAAGTGCCTTTTGTGCCCTATATGGCAGGCTTTCTTACGGCGAATAAGGAGCCGGAGGATCCCCTCGGAATCCCATGAGCGGCGCTGCCTCGGGGAAATTGATAGGAAGAGAAGTTCGGCTGATTAATTATTTATTAGGGTTTTGAAAAAAGCCGGTCGAGCCCTGCCCCGGCGAAACCGTGGCGGGTCCGGGCAGCCGCGCTCTTTGCGGGCGTATCCCTGGCCCAGCCCGACCAGGGCGGGCGAGACCGCGCCAAATTACCGATGGTCTCGGTCTGCAAAAACCGCTGCTCGGCCGCCTTAAGCGACTTTTCGGCTTCCTGTAATTAAAATGAGCGGGCACAGCACGGATCGGTTGTCGTTTCCCTGGAAGGAAAGCGGGATTATAAAAATCCCGACGCGACGCCGCATAACCAAGCCCTCGATTTGGGCTGTTGGGTGGGTGCTAACTGCCCGCTCTTGATTTCATTATACGAGGTTGTCAATACCCGTGCCGTAAATAACATGGTTTATTTGGGGGTGTATTGCTGAATCCACTGTGAAAAGGTGTCGAACGTATCCTCTCCCTCGCCCTTTTATCACTCTCCCAGCACCTGCTCCGCGAGCGATGAGCATCGGCGAATTCCCGATGCGAAGTTATCGCGGGCGGGGGTATGCTCGCAGAGGGTTAAGAGGGCGAGGGAGAGGTGGAGCGGGGCGCATCGTACAGGTAGTGGAGATAGGATTTTTACCGGCAAAGTCATTAATGGAAGGTTTTGTTGGCTGTGAAGGTATAAGAATAACAAGCCCTTGGATGAGGAAACCGGTGCATAGGCCGGGAATTACCCGGGGACAAGCGTATACCGGCTGAAAAACGCCCACATCACGGCCGTGGCGTCTATATCCTTCGTAGTGCGGCCGGCGATCCACTCCGGCAGGGGTTCGCCCCCGGGCCAGGCATGCCCGCCGCCGTGGATGGTATACAGAGTCACATCGGCGCCGGCGCGGCATCCGCCGTAGCGGATTCCCGTCACCTCGCCGAAGGGCGGCAGTGCCTCGGCCGTTCCCGCACAGCCGTTTCGCTCCGCCCAACCCGCCGCCCAATCCTCTACGTGCGGGAAGGAGGCGTCAAAGGGGGATCCCTCGCCGCCGGCGTACGGCACGATCGTATCCGCCGTGCCATGGAAGGCAATCACCGGAACGGGGCGCCCCGGATGGCACACCTCCCGCGGATATAAATAGGCGCCGGATACGGTGCCGATGGCGGCTATCCTCCCCGAAAGCGCGCATCCCAGCATGTCCGACATCCCGCCGCCGTTCGAAAGACCGTTGGCGTATACCCGGGCCGGATCGATGTTGTATTCCGCCAGCAGAAGATCGATCAGCGTGTTTATGAATTCCATGTCGATCGTCGTGACGGCCGATCCGGATTCGTCCCGGAGAATCCTCCAGCGCAGGGGAAAACCGGTGCCGGCGGGGTAGACGACGAGGAACCCCTCGCGGTCCGCCAGCTTATTCCAGCGGCTGATCTGCATCTGGTGGGCGGGCCATTCGGCGAAACCATGCATGCTGATCACAAGCGGGACGGCCGCGGTTCCGTCGTAGGAGGCGGGGACGTGCAGGACGTACGTACGCTCTTCCCCGCCGGAAACGATCCTCCCGTTGATTTCGCCGGAGGGCGGGGTGTATACGGCATTCGCGTATAGTGCCAGGAAAAGGAGGATTCCTCCGGCGGCGGTTGCGAGGACGGCTGCCAGGGCGATCCCGATCCGGCGGAAGATGAGTCCGTTCACGATGTAGGGTCTCCTGTTCGCCCGCCGGCCGGCGGAAGGATCATGCTTCCGGTCCGGCCGGTCTCGAATCACCCGGGCACTGCTATTCGCGGTTAAGGGACCGGTATAGGAACCAATCGACGGATGCGATAAGGATGGCGGCGATAAAGAGACCGCCTAGGACAATCCCGCGAACCGCATCCGGGATGTCCGGCTCTCCTCCGACTTCCAGCAACTGGAGGGAGAGCCAGGCGGAAACCAATA
Organism: Anaerolineales bacterium; assembly: GCA_016932475.1. Lineage (GTDB taxonomy): Bacteria > Chloroflexota > Anaerolineae > Anaerolineales > RBG-16-64-43 > JAFGKK01. The sequence continues at coordinate 50,889 of JAFGCU010000013.1, read as the reverse complement.
AAAAAATGGCATTGATCAACAGCTTGTGCCAATTCCAGATCCGGCGGAGAGGGCCGGTGACGCGTTCGAGGAAAATATCCCTGCCGATCCGCGCCTGAACCGCGTTCAGAATTTCAATCGGGCCGGCTTCCCGGAGCTCCAAGGGGGTGATCCGGAAGGGCGCGGGTTTCTTGTATCGATAAATGGACAGGGTGGACCACCATTTGTCCTTTTCGATCGCGGAAATTTCCGCCAGCAGGCACTGCTCGGAACGCAGGAAGGGGCTGGGGAACGCCTCCGTGGCAATCCGGTCCGGGGCGATTTGGATGCGGTAGGTGAACACCACAATGGAGAGGTACGCGAAAAGGAGCGGAATCGCGAGAAATGCGACCATCGGTCCCAGGGCTTCCTCGGGGACGGCTTCCAGCGCCAGGGGGACAAACGCAAAAAGCGCGGCTGCGGTGACCAGCAGCACCGATATTTTCACCGGCCATGAAAACCGGATGATGAGATCCTTCGAAGAATCCTGGTTCATGCCGGTATTCTATCAAATGCCGGAATCGCCGGCCCAGGGGGATTTTCCGGCGCGCCCCTGTGTCAACCGAGCAGCGCCGGGAATCAAAATACGTATAATCGATACCAATGACACTGCGTCGCGATCTGCGCCCGGCCAAACTCCGCCGAACCCTCGAGCGGGCTTCCATCGCCCTTTTCCTGCTTGCCGGAATCGGCATCCTCTCCGCCGGCATTTTCCTTCCCGGTTCGTGGCCTCCAAGCCCGCAGGAAAGCCCGCTCGTCTCCCCGCAAGCGAATGCCATCTACAACAATGGCTGGGCGCCGCTGAAGGTCTACTTCAGCGCCTATGGCAGCCGTTCGGAAAACGCCTCCATCGTTCGCTACGAATGGGATCTCGACGGAAACGGCGCGACCGATTACGACGCCACCGCGCTTGGCGGCTACGCCGAGTACCTCTACTCCAAGCCCGGCGAGTACGCCGTTAGCCTGCGCGTGACGGATGAGCTCGGCCGCTCCGCCACCGACCGGGTGACCGTCCGCGTGCGCCACCCGGCCTCCAGCAGCGTGGATTATTGGACGGTGTTCGACGACAGCCGTGTGCGCCGGATCGACATTTCGCTTTCCGGGGCGGATTGGGACGCAATGTGGGCCGATCCGGAATCGAAATACCAGGCGCGCGCCGACGCAATCGTGTTCGGCGAGGAATTGAAGGATATCGGCTTCCGAATGCGCGGGCAGTTTTCCCTGCGCAACTCCGGCGCGAAAAAGCCGTGGAAGATAGATACCGATGCGTACGTGGACGGTCAGGAATTCCGCAACCTGCGCCAGTTGATGCTGCTCAACAACATCGGCGACCCGAGCCTGCTGATGGAAAAGCTTTCCTACGAAATGATGTACGCCGCCGGATTGCCTTCCAGCCACGCGGCCTTCGTGGAGCTATGGATCGACCGGGACGACGATGAAGAGCCGCCGGTTTACCAGGGCGTCTACACCCTGGTCGAACGGGTCGACAACAAGTACATCTCCAACCGCTTCGGCGCGGCGAGCGAGGGCGGCAACCTCTACAAGGCGAGCCACGCCCAGCGCGGGCCGATGGACCTGGTGTACTACGGCGAGACGATCGGGGAATACCCCGTCCAGAACGGCCAGTACTCCTACGGCAAGATGAACAACGAGGAGGAAGCCGACTACGGCGATATCGTCACTCTGTGCCGGGTCCTCGATGGGACCGTGTATGCGAGCGACGAGGAATTCATGCGGGCGCTGGAAGCCGTGTTCGATATGGACTCCTTCCTGCGTTACCTGGCCGTTATCACCATCCTGAGCAACTGGGATTCGTATCCTTTTACGGGCAACAACTACTACCTCTTTCACGATCCCGCCACGGGCATCTTTGAATGGATCCCCTGGGATCTCACCTGGGGCGGCAATCCGCAGAATCCGCTGTTCGAACGCGCCAACCCGGAGCTGATGCCGCGCGCCCCGCTGTTCGACAAGGCGGTTCAAACGGAGAGATACCGGAGCAAGTACGCGGCCTACATGGATCTGCTGCTCCGCCACTGGTTCAATGGCGCCAACCTGACCAGCCTCGTGCAGAAGTATCACCGGATGATCGCGCCTTTCATCACCCAATCCACCGGGGATCTGGCCTTTTACGGCGACTCGCCCATGTACCCGCCCGACTCATTCGACCATTCCTGGGAAGCGCTCCTTGATTTTGTCACTGAGCGCGGGACTTTTGTGCGGCTGGCGTTGCAGCAGGAAGAAAACCCGGCGGCGTCCGCGCCGCAGGAATGACATACGGAGAGGATTGTCATGAAGCCCAAAATAAAATCCATAATTGCTTTATCCGCCGCCGTCCTTCTCGCCGCGGGCCAGGGCGCGCGCCCGGCGGCCGCCCAGAATCCGGGTTTCCAGGAATCATTCGACGACCCGAAACTCCCCGGTTGGGAGCATTCGCCCGAGGCGATCGTTGCCGATGGGTTCCTGCGGATCGGCCCCGGCAATTTCGCGTCCCGCGCGGGCGCCTGGCAGGATTTCGACCTGGGCTTCAAACTGCGCTTCTCCGGATCCGGTGAGACGCATGCCAACTACCGCGCTTCCGATGCCGGCGGCTATCTGCTGGCAATCCTCGAAGGCAATATGGTCCTCTTTAAGAACCAGCCGTCGGACCAATCCACCGAGCTGGCCAAATCCTCCGGGTGGCAGCCCGCCGAAAATACCTGGATGGAGTTTACGATCACACTGAAGGGCGGCGAGCACACCGTCAGCGTCGACGGCAGCCGCGTGCTCACCGCCACCGACCCAGAACCGCTGGGCGCAGGGACGGTCGTCTTCGCCTCGCACGGCGAACGGACGAGCGAAGTGGACGACGTCTCGCTGCAGGGGATCGCCCCGGACGCGGGCGCCGAAGGGGCGGCCGAGCCCGCGGCCCAGCCCAGCGGCTTGGCGACCCCGGCGCCCGGTCCGACCGCCGCGCCGGACGGCTTCCAGGCGCTCTGGCAGGAGCTCGCCGCCGCTCAGGGAACCACGCTCGACCTGGGCGCGTTCGCGGTCAACCTGCTTCTGGCCGTGGCCTCCTCCTTCATCCTCAGCCGGGTCTACATCCATTGGGGTTCCTCGCTCTCCAACCGGCGGAAATTCGCCGCCAACTTCATGCTGGTCACCGCCACCACCACCTTCATCATTCTGGTGGTGCGCTCGTCGGTGGCGCTCTCGCTCGGTTTGGTGGGTGCGCTGTCCATCATCCGTTTCCGCACGGCGGTCAAGGAACCCGAAGAGCTGGCTTATCTGTTCTTCGCCATCAGCCTCGGCATCGGCCTGGGGGATAACCAGCGCCTGGTCACCCTGCTCAGCCTGGTGGTGGTGATCCTGCTCATCGGCCTGGCGCGTCTGCTGCGCCAGACGCAGGCGGATATCAACCTGCATCTGACCGTCACCAGCCGCGCTCCCGGAAAGGCCGGTATGCAGCAGGTGCAGGAAGTGATCGGGAAGCACTGCGAGAAACTGCGCCTGATCCGCTACGACGAGAACGCCGACCGGATGGAATTGTCGTACGTGGTCGAGTTCCGCCATCTGGCGGATCTGGAAAAAGCGCGCGCGGCGCTGCAAGCGATTTCGCCCGCCATGGAAATCTCCTTCCTGGATAACAAAGGGATCTGGTGATGGCAACCGGAGGCAATCCGGCGGCGGACGCGCAAGGGTATACGCATCTGCGTTCCCGCCGCTACGAACGGAAATTACTGACCGAGGAGCTGCTCCCCCGCCAGGTGGAAGCCCTCGTGCGCCTGCATCCGCTGATGTTCCACGACCCCTACCCGCCGCGGCAGATCAACAGCCTTTACCTCGATACGGCCGACATGCAGAATTATTACGATAACGTCTCCGGCGCGGAGACGCGGCGCAAGGTGCGCTTGCGCTGGTACGGCGCGCTCACCGGCCCTATCGCGCGGCCGATGCTGGAGATCAAAGTCAAGGACGGGCTGGTGGGCAGGAAGATCTCCTATGCCATGGCGCCCTTCATGCTCGACGGGGATTTTTGCGGCCGCGCCTTCCAGGAGGCGGCCGGCCGCTCGGATCTGCCGCCGGTGGTGCGCACCGACCTGCGCACCCTGAGCCCCGTCCTGCTGAATTGCTACCAGCGCAGCTACCACGCCACGCGCGACGGGCGCTTCCGCATCACGGTGGACTGGCGGCAGGATTTCTACAAGATCAACGCGGCGCTGTCCAACTCCCTGCTGCACCGCCAGCGCAACGCGTGCGATGTGATCGTGGAAATAAAGTACGAAATCGAACAGGAGCCGCGGGCCGACCGCGTCGCGGGTTACTTCCCCTTCCGGGTCAGCCGCAATTCGAAGTACGTGCAGGGGATCGAACGGGTGTATTTTTAAAAAAATTCCACCGCCCCCTCCCTTCCCTCCCCCGTCAAGCGGTTTCCCTGACGGGGGAGAATTGCCGGTTTTGGATGGTCGATCGTTTATCGTCGATGGTCCATCGTCCATGGTCGGTTTTTACGGCGTGTTTCCCGCTCTCCAAACGAGATCGTAGCTGCCGGTCGCTCCGGTCAGCTCGATCCGCAGGATCCATTTCCCGAGAAGCGCATCCAGGCTCAGGTCGCGCCGGAAATCGGCGGAGTCGGCGAAGGATTGTTCCCACACAACGCTCCCGTCCGGCCCGATCAGGGTCAGGGTTAATCCGCCGGAGGTCAGCTTGATCCGCTTGATCGAGAGAGTATGAAAAACCATCCCCGGTTCGATGGTCAGCTCGTTCTCGTATGTGTCGGAACTGTTCGTGAAGGTCAATCCTTCGGAACGCGTGGAGACCCGGCGTGTGCCGTTGACGGAAGTGGAACACGCTGACAGGACAAGCAGCGTTCCCGCCAGCAGAAATGCAAAAAAACCTCTCCGCTTCATCTCAGACATCTCCTTATGATTACGGAAAATCGGTGGCGTGCACTGCCGGCTCTTGGAGCCGGCCGCGGGCAACCTATGGATTAGACAGTCGGGATCGGAAAAAGTTTCAACCTGATTGGGAACTGAGTGGGCATCTGGTTTTTCCTTGACGATGGTCGATGGTCTACCGTCTATCGTCCGCCGTCTACCCTGCGGCATCCTTCACCGCATGGTAGAGACTGAGCGCCGCCGGTTAGAAGCCCCAGCGCCTCATGCGGCGAATCCGGCCTCCAATAAGCGTCGTGCGGCGCATCGTAATTCATCGTCCATGTAATTCCGTCGGCGGCTGCGGGCCGCCCGCGTTATTTTCGTTGTGCAAACTGGCGATCGCGTGGACCTGCAACCCTTCTGCCCCCGCCACCCTTCGGCGGGCAGGCCGGGCGGGGTGAGGGGCGTCGTTAGGAGACCTCATCCGATGATAAACAGGAAAGATGCGCATGCCGCCGGAAGCAGTTGCCGGCGCTCGTGTCCTGCAAAAGTCATTCCGGAGATGAGATGCGTCGACGGGATCCTGCGAGTGGATTGGAGACTAAGCCGCCCCGCCGGGCGCGACGTAGATCAGCATCAGCGCAAAATGGCTGTAAGCGCCCAGGATCACGAAGATGTGCCAGATCTCATGGAAGCCGAAAACGTCGGGAAACGGATCGGGCTTCTTGAGCATGTAGACGAAGGCGCCGCCGGTGAAGAACAATCCTCCCGCCAGCAGCCACAGAATCGCGCCGGCGGGCATCTGCGCCAGGATTTCGCCGACTCCCGCAATGGCCAGCCAGCCCATCAGCAGGTATATCCCCGCGGTGACCCAGCGCGGCGCGTTGATGACAAAGAGCTTTACCGTTATGCCGATCAGGCCGAGAGCCCATACGATCGCGAGGAAGCCGCCCCGCCAGAAGCCCGTGAAATAATGCAGGCAGATCGGGGTGTACGTTCCTGCGATGAGCAGGTAGATCGCCGAATGGTCGAGCTTGCGCAGGAAGAGGGTTATTTTGGGACCGGCTTGGGCCAGGTGGTAGAGCCCGCTGGAGGAGAACATCAACACCAGCGTCAAACCGTAGAGAATTAGGGAAGCCAGTTTTACCGCATCATTCCGGGCGAGGAAGGCCAGCACGATGGTGCCGGCGAAGGCGACGGCGGCGGCGATCAGATGGGTCAGGCTGTTCACGGGCTCGCGAAATCTTCGCAACATCGCTCCCTCCTCACTTTCACCGGCTGATACTAGCAGGGTGCTGAAAAAATGGCGAGTTGTCATTGCGAGCCTGCCCTTGCGCCTGCCCTCGCACAGCGGGGGAAGCGGGGAAGCGGGGCGGGGCTCGATCGGCTTTGTCAACACCCTGTCCGGAATGATCTGCTTTCGATGGTCGATCGTCGCTGGTCTGCCCTCCCCCCGATAAAACCACTCGAGGGCAGGTATGGCCTATCGTCCCCCCGATAACTACACTCGGGGGCGGGCATCGTCCGCATCCCGCATCACCAACCTCTCCCGCTTCACATCCACCGTTACGCCTTCCGCCCCCAGCGCCGCCAGCACCTCATCCGGCCGGCCCGTCGCTTCCGCCGTAAGGCTGAGCCGCATGCGCAAAATGCTGCCGTCCAGTGCGAGGGTGAGAATCCGCGGCCGCAGGTCGTAGGTTTTGCCGCGCCGCTCGCGCGCCAAGGTTGCGCTTGCCAGCAGGCTTTCGATCCGCTGCGGCAGATCCGCGGGCCAGGCGTCCTCGATCGGTTCGGCCGAATAATCGCCGGCCAGGATTATTTTTTCCAGTCCGGGCGATCCCTCCGGCAGCGCATCCACCCGGATGATCCGCATCCCCGGCGGCGCGGAATTATTCAACCGGTTCGAGGTTTCAACCGGGTCGCAAGCAATGCTCGTTTCGATGTCCATCAGTTCGTTCCCGCCGAGCGCTCCGAGCGGCAGGGCCGCGCCGATTTGAATCCGCGGGTGGGGATGAAAGCCGGCGGAATAGGCGATCGGGATCCGCGCCCGGCGCAGCAGCCGCTCCCAGGCGCGCTGCAGGTCCAGGTGGCCGGTGAAGCGCATCGCCGCGGTCTTGGAAAACAGGATCCGGTAAAAGGTCCGGCTCATTTCGGCCGCGCCGTCGGGCAGAATTGTTCATCGAGTGGAAGCGCATCGCGCAGTTCGCGGAAGGCGGGCAGGATCCCGCAGCCGAAGCATTCCTCGCGGCAATCCCCGCGCGTGCGCCCTGCGAGGCTGGCTTCATATTCCTGCCGCAGATATTCCTTGCGCACCCCGGCGCTGATGTGATCCCACGGGAAGATCTCGTCCGCCGCGCGTTCGCGGTGGGAGTAGAAGGCCGGGTCCAGCCGCGCCTGTTCGAAGGCGCCGTACCAGATGGCGGGTTGGAAGCGCTCGCTCCAGGCGTCGAAGCGCGCGCCGCCGCGCCAGGCGCGCTCGATCACCCCGCCCATCCGGCGGTCGCCGCGCGCGAGGCGCGCTTCGTGCAGCGTCACCTCCGGCGGGGTGAGATCCAGCCTCAGCCCGGGACCGCGCAATTCCCGCCGCAGGAGGTCCTGCTTGGCCTGGATCTGCTCGCGGCTGTCCATCGGGAGCCACTGGAAGGGCGTGTGCGCCTTGGGCACGAGCGTGCTCACCCCGGCGTGCACCTCCGCGCGCCGCCCCAGGCTCCGCCGCCCTTCGGCCAGGACCGCGCGCGCCAGCTCCGCGATCGCGCGGACGTCGTCGGCCGTCTCGCGCGGATGGCCGATCATGAAATACAGTTTGACGGTCGTCCACTTGCGGCTGTAGATCTCGCGCACCGTTTCGATCAGCTGCCGGGCGGCGATCGGCTTGTTGAGCACCGCGCGCATGCTTTCCGTCGCGGCTTCGGGCGCGAGCGTGAAATTCCCGCTGCGGTTGCCGCGCAACGCCTCGACCAGGTCGACCGAGACGGTCTCGATTCGCAGCGAGGGCAAGGAGATGCGCAGGTGCGCGCCGCCGAAGGTTTCGCCCAGGGCGCGCACGAGCTCGGTGATGTGCGAGTGGTCCGAGGAGGAAAGCGAAAGCAGCGCCACCTCCTCGTAGCCGGTGTTGCCGAGCGCGGCGGAGATCGACGCGACGATCTGTGCGACGGAACGCTCGCGGATCGGGCGGGTGACGTAGCCGGCCTGGCAGAACCGGCAGCCGCGCGTGCAGCCGCGCATGATTTCGATCGCGTAACGGTTGTGGACCGTCTCGAGGTAGGGGACGACCGGCCGCAGCGGAGGCGGGGGCAGGCGCGGGACGATCCGCTTGACGACCGGCAGCGGGATGCCCGCTCCGCCCGGAACGGTTTGGGCCCGGGGCGTGATCCGCGCGATCGTGCCGTCACCGCGATAATCGGGTGTGTAAAAGGAGGGGACGTACATCCCCCACACGCGCGCCATCCGCTCCAGCATCGCGGGCCGCGGGTTGCCTTCCTTTTTACTCCGCCGCAGGATGTCCAGCAGATCGAGGATCAGCTCCTCGCTTTCGCCGACGGCGAACGCGTCGAAGAAATCCGCGACCGGCTCGGGGTTGAACGCGGTGTGCCCGCCGCCCACCACCAACGGGTGCCGCTCGCCGCGGTCGGCGGCGCGCAGGGGGATCCCCGCCAGGTCCAGCGCGTGCAGCGCATTCGTGTAGAGCGATTCATACGGCAGTGTGATCCCCAGCAGGTCGAAATCCGCGACCGGGCGCCGGTTTTCGAGGGAGAAGAGCGGGATCCCCTCGCGCCGCATCGCCGCCTCCATATCATCCCAGGGAAGATACACGCGCTCGGCCAGCGCATCCGGCTGGGCGTTGATGATTTCATACAACACCGACAGCCCGAGGTTCGACATCCCGATTTCGTAGATATCCGGAAAGAGCAACGCGACACGGACGGGCGTGGAATCCCAATCTTTGACCGACTGGTTCAGCTCGCCGCCGGTGTAGCGGCCTGGCTTCTCCACATGCGGCAGGATGCGCGGAAGGAGGCGGGAGATCGTTTCGGGGTTCACGGTCGGGAGTTAATAGACAGGATTCCCATGATTTTGGCAGGATTGACGCTTGAAGATTTTTCGTAGCAGCTTAGGCCGATTTTTCACGGATTATTTTCAACTTTACGTCACAGGCGTTCTTGGTGTTGTCCGTCACCCCGACATGCTCGAAGCCGGGGTCCAATGATTTTCGGCGATTCCATGGATGCCGGCTAAGTCCACCCCCGCTTTGCATTCATCCCGGCTCATGAACCGGAAGCGAGCCGGGATGCGTCCCCCGCTCGCGAGAACTTCGCACCGGGAAACCGCCGGCGCTCATCGCTCGGAGGGCAGTCGCGGGGGCAGGCGCCGGCATGACGATCGCTGGCTGAGCAGTTGCGATTTTTCTTTTAATAATCCTGCAAATCCTGTCAAAAAAGGTTCACTCCGTTCCGCCGATTTCCCACAATGTGATTTCCGGCGGGCACAGGAAACGGACGCGCGGCGCGCCCATGCCTTCCATTCCGATCCCGCGGCTGACATACAGGATCATCCGGTCCACCAGGTAACGGCCGGCTTCGAAGCGCTTGCCGTACAGCGAGGAGGCGTAAATCGCGCCCAGGCCCGGGATGCGCACCTGGCCCCCGTGCGTGTGGCCGCTGAGCATCAGATCCGCGCCCGCCGCGGAGGCTTCCGGCGCGAGGTCGGGTGTGTGATACAGGAGGATCGTAAAACGGATGAGCGGGCTGTTCCCCAGAATGGATCGCAGTTTCAACCCGTCGGCGGAAGGCTTGTGCGTGCATTCCATGCCGATCAGATCGAACTCGCGCCCGTTATGCCGGAGCGTGATCTTTTCCCCGTGCAGACAGCGGATATTGGGAAATCCCTCGAACAGGTGCGGAAGCACTTCGGGCGGATCCACCGGCGGACTCCCGGGAACGGCGAAGACCCCGAGCGGCGCCGTCCACTCGCCGATCAGCGCCCGCACGTCGGCCCAGGCCGCCGGATCGAGCGTAAAAGACAGGTTGAGAAAGTCGCCGGAAAAGAGAATCAGGTCCGGCTTCAGATCGCGGATCATCCGCTGCAGCTCCGCTTCGCGGCCGGTCATCCGCTCCAGGTGCAGGTCTGCCAGGTGCAGGATCGTAAACGGCGGCCCCGGCGGCAGCTTCGGCGAAAGCAGAACCTGGCGGGAAAGCCCGATGTGATGCGGCTCGATCCAGTATGCATAAATGGCGAGCAGTGTTCCGGCCGCCTGGGAAAAGAAAAACCAGGGTGACGGCAAATAGGCAAACGGGAGCCGCAGCAGCGCCATCAGCAGGGCCGGCGGTTTGGCCGGTCCGAAGGATTTTTTCGACGCAGGCAGCGCGGCAATCAGCGCCCAATCGGCGAGGAAGAAACCCAGCAGGATCGCCGCCCGGGTCCACGACCCGCGGCTGGGAATGACCGCGATCACCAGGAGAAGCACGGCGAAAACCGGCCATGGCAGGCTCTCGATCCGTTGAGCGAGTTGGATCAGGACGTGAAAGGGCCCGCCGGTGGTGCCGGGGAACCATTTGCGGCCGGAGAAGTTGGGGGTGTTCATCGCTCCCATTCTACCAAGGGATGGAGAGGGTTGTATAATCGGCGTCTACACCCAAACCTTGACGGCGGGACGGCGGACAGGAAAACCGGAGGCTATATGGCGCGTCTGATATTCCCGGAGGGTTTTCTCTGGGGCGCGGCGACTGCCGCTTACCAGATCGAAGGCTCGTGGAAAAAAGACGGCAAGGGCGAGAACGTCTGGGACCGCTTCACGCACTCAAAATACCGCATCCACGGCGGGGATACGGGCGACGACGCCTGCGACCATTACCGGTTGATGCCGAAGGACGTCGCGCTGATGAAAAGCCTCGGCCTCCAGGCCTACCGGTTTTCCATTTCCTGGACGCGCGTGCTGCCCGGAGGTCGCGGACGGATCAACCCAAAGGGGCTGGGTTTTTACGACCGGCTGGTCGATAAGCTCCTCGCGGCGGGGATCGTCCCCAACGCCACCCTCAACCATTGGGATTTTCCCCAGGCGCTGGAGGATCTCGGCGGCTGGCCGGATAGGCGCAGCGCGGACTGGTTCGCGGAATACGCGCGCATCGTTTTCGACAAACTCGGCGACCGGGTCGCGATGTGGGCGACCCATAACGAACCGTTCATCGTCGCCTTCCTCGGATACGCCACCGGGGATTTTGCCCCGGGGAGGGCGGATTATCCTTCGGCCGTCCGCGCGGCGCACCATCTCCTGCTTGGTCACGGCCAGGCGGTGGACTTCTACCGCCAATCGGGTTGTAAGGGGAAGATCGGCATCGTGCTTGATCACCCGTGGTATGTCCCGGCCTCCAGCCGTCCCGAGGATGTCGCCGCCCGCAACCGGGTCTTCGACGCCGGGCAGGGGCTGTTCCTCGACGCGGTTTTCCACGGGCGGTACCCCGAACTGCTTTCCACCTGGAGCAAATCGCTCAACCCGGACATACAGCCCGGCGACATGAAACAAATCTCCCGGCCCGTCGATTACCTCGGGATCAACCATTACAGCACCGTCTTGATCGGCTTCAGCGCCCGCGGCGGGTTTCTTAAAAACGCCCGCGAGGAATACAGCGCTCCGGGGATGGGGAAAAACTCCGTCGGCTGGGGATTTAATCCGGCCGGGCTTACCGCGGTCCTCGAGAGCATCCGCGACAAGTACGGCAATCCGCCGGTTTACATCACCGAAAACGGCACCACCGTGGCGGATACGCCGGATGCCAAAGGCTTCGTCGAGGATTGGGGGCGGGTCGGGTACCTGCGTTCCCATCTGCGCGCGTTGCACACGGCCATGGAAAAGGGCTGCGATGTGCGCGGGTATTTCGTCTGGAGCCTGATGGATAATTTCGAGTGGGCGCACGGTTATGGTCCCCGCTTCGGCATCGTCCGGGTGGATTACAAAACCCAACGCCGAATTCCCAAGCGGAGTGCGCTCTGGTACCGGGAAGTGATCCGGCAGAACGGATTGGATGAGTGATCCCCTCCTAATCCTCCCCCATTTGCTTCTCAAAACAATAAAAAAACAGCATGAATCCTCCGATACAAATGGGGGAGGACAGAGGAGGGGGTTTCTGGTAAAATCCGCCTCCGGCGTTGTACCCTTCGCCGTTCCACGAAGAACACGAAGAAAACCGGAAGAACACAAAGAAAATATAAGTGTCTTTCAGGTTTTCCTTAGCGTCCTTGGTGGAAATCTCTCTCTCACCACGAAAGGGCTTGACGATGAAAGTATTACTCCTCAAGGACGTCTACAAACTGGGCCGCGCGGGGGATGTGAAGAAAGTGGCCGACGGCTATGGCCGCAACTTCCTCATTCCGCAAAAACTTGCCATGCTGGCCACTCCCGGCGCCATCAAGCAGGCGGAAAAAATCCGCCAGTCGGCGCTCACCGAGCGCACGCGGCTTAACCAGGAAATGGGCGCGGTCGCCGAAAAGCTGCAGGCGGTCTCGCTGACCTTCATCGCCCGCGCCGGCGAAACCGGCCGGCTTTACGGATCGATCACCACCGGCGATATTGCAGCCGCGATCGAACGCGAGACCGGTATCCATGTGGACCGCCGCCACATCGCCCACCAGCCGCTGCGCGATTTGGGCACGTACAAAGTTGCCATTCGCCTGACGGTCGACCTTATCCCGGAAATCACGGTCTTGGTCAAGAGCGAGGGCGAGGAAGAAAAAGCCGTCGAAGCGGCACCGGCACCCGCCGAGCCCGCCTCCCCCTCCGTCTAGACCGGCCGCTTCTTGCAGGCAAAGGACCGGCGTTTGATGGGCGAAACCCTTGGCGGTCTTCTGCGCCAAAAAAGAGAATCCCTCGGCCTGACCCTGGAAAAGGTCGAGGGATTCACTCGCATCCGCATAAAGCACCTGCAGGCGATCGAATCCGACGATCTTAGCAGCATCCCCTCGGTTCCCCAGGCCCGCGGTTTTATTCGCAACTACGCGGCCTTCCTCGGCATCGATCCGGAGGAGATTGCGGCGCACACCGGCGGTGCCCGGCCGCAGCCTTCGCAAAAACCCCCGGCTCCGGCGCCGGCGGCTCCCGCACCGAAGGAACCCGAAAAAGGTAAACCGCCCCCGCCGACGGGCGCCACCCGGCCCCGCGCATCGATCACCGCGCCGGTGGTTTCCCGGCAGGCGGGCGGCATCGGCGCGCGTCCGGTCCCGGCGGCACCGCTTTTGCGCAATTGGCTCCGGCTGGATGTCCTGCTGGGAGCCATGGTCACCCTCGCGGTTCTCGCGCTGCTTGGCTGGGGCGGTTACCACATCGCCCTCAGCATAAAAGAACCCGCGGCGCCCTCATTAACGGAATCCATCATCCCGGGCAGCCCGCAGCCCGCCGCAGCCGACACGCCCTCGGCCGGCCTCACGCCCGCCCAGACCGGCTCCGAAACGGATCCGGCCGGAGCCGGCACCCCGTCCCTGGCGGCGGACGAACAGACGCCGCCGGCGGGCGAATCGGGATCCGCCGTCACCACGGGTATCGTATCTCTGGATACGCCCATCCCCACCGCTTTCCCCACCCCGCTCGGCGGGGTCTATACCGATGTCCGAATCCATATCGTTGTCGTCCTGCGCGCCTACCTGCAGGTGGATGTGGACGGCAAGACGGTGTTTGCCGGCCGGGTCCAGCCGGATGATACGTTTGACTACGTCGGCCAGCGAACCGTCGCCATTTCCACCGGCAACGGCGCCGGAATCCGTGTGATCTTCAACGGCATCGATGACGGGCCGATGGGGCGTTTCGGCGAAGTGGTCGCGCGCACCTACACGCCGACCGGCGTCCTCACCCCCGTTCCCTCGGTCACCTTCACGCCGACCATCACGCCCACTCCGGCCGACACCCCGGTCCCCTGATGCCCGCCAAACGCACCTATCATGTGATCACGCTTGGCTGCGCCAAGAACACGGTCGATTCGGATTCGATGGCCGAGCTGCTTTCGCGCGGGGGATTCTCGCCCGCGCGCACGTCCGCCCGGGCGGACGTGATTATCGTCAATACCTGCGGTTTCATCGACGCCGCGCGCGCCGAATCGGTCGATACGCTGCGGAAGCTGGCCGGCGCCAAACGGGGCGGCCAGCTGTTGATCGCCGCGGGCTGCCTCACCCAGCGCAGCGGCGCGGACTTGGCGCGGGAAATCCCCGGCCTGGATGCGATCCTGGGCACCCGGCGCTGGATGGACATCCTCGCGGTGGTCGAGCAGTTGCGGCCCGGGTCCGGTTCGCCGACCGTCATCCATCTGCCCGCGGCGGCGTCCGTCGGCACCGATGAACGGGATGTGCTGCGCGCGGCGGTGCGCGGAGCCAGCGCCTACCTGAAGATCGCCGACGGCTGCCGGAGGCCGTGCGCCTTCTGCGCCATTCCTATGATCAAAGGGCCGCTGGTTTCCAGGCCGAAGATCCGCATTCTCGAGGAAGCGCGGATGCTTCAGGAGGCCGGCGTGCGCGAGCTGGTGCTTCTGGCGCAGGATACGACCGCATACGCGCGCGATCTCGGCGAGCGCGACGGATTGCCCGGCCTGCTGGAGGGGATCGCATCCGCCGCGCCGCGCATCGATTGGATCCGGATCCTGTATGCCTTTCCCGGCGCCGTAAGCGACCGGTTGATCGACGCAATGGGGTCGCTCCCGCAGGTGGTGCCGTACCTCGATATCCCGCTCCAACACGCGCATCCGGATGTGCTCCGCAGGATGAACCGCCCGGCGGATGTGGATTGGGTGCGCCGCACGGTCGAACAAATGCGCGCGCGTCTCCCCGGCCTGGCCGTGCGGACCGCGTTCATTGTGGGATTTCCCGGCGAAAGCGAATTGGAATTCGAAGCGCTCCCGGCATTTCTGAGCGAGATGCGGTTCGACCGGGTCGGCTGCTTTTTATACTCGCGCGAGGAGGGAACGGCGAGCGCAGCGCTTCCGGACGATGTCCCGCCCGCTCTCAAGCAGGAACGCCGCAACCGCCTGATGGAACTGCAGCAGGGGATCTCGCTTGAGGCGAACCGCGCGTGGATCGGGAAGCGGATGGATGTTCTGGTGGAGGGGCATCAGAAGGGGCTGACCGTCGGCCGTTCCTTCCGGGATGCACCCGAGGTCGACGGCGTGGTGCTGATCGAGGGGGACGCGCCTTTGGGGGCGATGGTGCCGGTCCGCATCACCGGCGCCCTCCCGTACGACCTGACCGGTGTGCTGGAGGAAGAAAAAACGGCCGGAAGAAAACTCCGGCCGTCGAAATCGCGTTCCGTTTCAAACTGATCTATTTTCCACGGGTTTACAGGTTTTCTTCGTGCCCTTCAAATCCGCTTCGGTTACTTGGTGGAATCGGTTTCCCCGCTCGCCCCGGGCAATTTCCCCTGGTCCGGCTCTTTCCAGGTTCCCTTGACATGGATCGCGGTCAGATCGTCCATATGTTCCTTGACGATGTCGGGCGGACACATCTCCACAAAGAGCCACAAGCTCCCAAGGATGATGCCCGCGTCGTCCAATTGTCCGATGACCGGCGCCAGGTCTATCAGCAGATCGAACGGGAAGAAAATATACAGCAGGCCGCCGACCGGCACCAGCTTCAGCAGCCATAATACGCGCGGATCGCGGATCAGCCGCCAAACCAGGCGGATGCGCAGAAGCGTTTGCTGAATGACGTTCCGCTGCGGCGGAGTGGGTAGGCTGGGCGTGGGATTGGACATGATGTAGCTCCTCGAGTGGAATTATATCCTTAATGATATACGATTCATCCCATCCCGGCAGTCATTGTTGGAATCAATCCGGATTGGGCGGGAACTATTTATGGGGATTTACTTGGTTTTGCGAGGGAATCCTGAAATCTAAAATGCCAAAATCCCAAAATCCCGTCCATTTCTTTTTCCTCCGGAAGATCCCGGCTGCGCAAGTCGGGTACAATCCTCCCATAACCAAATTGAGTTTCGATGGAGGGGACCATGCGGATTGCAATCCTCAGCGACACGCACGACAACGTCTGGAAGCTGGATTCCGCCATGCCGCACCTTTCCGAGGCGGATGCGATTCTGCATTGCGGCGACCTCTGTTCGCCGTTTGTCACGAAGCGCCTGATCGAGGGGGTTAAGGGCAAACCGGTTTACATCGTATGGGGGAACAACGACGGCGACCGCCGGCTCCATATGCTGACGGCGGCCGCGGCCGGAAATATCCATTTCCTGGGCGAATTCGGCGACCTGACCTTCGACGGTTTGAAGGTCGCGCTTGTGCACTACCCGGAGGTCGCCCGCCCGCTGGCTGAATCGGGAAAATTCGATTTGGTGTGTTATGGACATGACCACAAGGCCAACGAGGAGCATCTCGGGCGGACGGTCCTCCTGAATCCGGGCGAGGTGCACGGCCTGTTTGGCCGGAGCACCTTGGCGCTGTTCATAACCGGGACACGCAAGGCGGCGATGGTGGAATTGGGGAAGCCGGGATGATCGCCCCCTCCTGAATCCTCCCCCCAAAAACACGTCCCCCCATTTGCTCCGCCACAATCGCCTGTTGCGAAATCTTTCCGAGGAGCAAATGGGGGGACTACAGGGGGGAGGGTGTTAAAATACAAGGCGCCCCTGCGGCGACTCGAACACCGGCATCCACCTCCGGAGGGTGGCGCTCTATCCACTGAGCTACAGGGGCGCGGATGCAGGAATTCTACCATAGCCCCGGAGGAAAAAATCCCGGGGAAGGAGACGGGAATGCGCTCGAGCAAGTTTTTCCTGTTGGTTGTCATGGCCGTGTTGGTCTTTTCCGCGCTGTTGACCGCCTGCAGCGGGGGCGGCGATTCCACCGCCACGCCCGGAACCGGCGGGGAGCACTCAATCCCTTCGGCCCAAGCCGGTTACCCGGCCGGCGGCGGGAATCCGACTCCGGAACCGGGATACCCTCAACCCTGACCGGGAACCCATCCGGCCTTTGCGAGCAATCGATTTCCCATGAGTGACCGGCGGCTGCTGTCGGTTTTTGCCCATCCGGACGATGAAACCTTCGGCGCCGGTGGAACGCTCGCGTTGTATGCCCGGCGCGGTGTGGAGGTCCACCTGGCGTGCGCCACGCGCGGCGAAGCGGGCGAGGCTCCCCCCGGCCTAAGAGGCTTTGCCTCGACTGGCGAAATGCGCGAATACGAGCTGCGATGCGCGGCGGAGATCCTCGGCCTCGCGGGTGTGCATTTATTGGATTACCGGGATTCCGGCATGGAGGGTTCGCCGGATAACGCCCATCCGCGGGCGCTGGCGGCCGCACCGGTTGCGGAAGTCGCCCGGCCGATCGTCGGGCTTATCCGCCGCTTGCGGCCGCAGGTGGTGATCACCTTCGATCCCATCGGCGGGTATAAACATCCCGATCACATCGCCGCGCATCGGGCCGCGGTCGAAGCTTTCCGGCTGGCTCCCGATCCGGGGGCGTATCCGGACGAAGGCGCTCCATATTCCCCGCAGAAGCTGTATTTCCACACATTCCCGCACGGCTTTATCCGCATGGCCGCGCGCATCCTGGCCCTGCTCGGGCAGGATCCGGGGCATTTCGGAAAGAACCGCGATATCGACTTGGTCTCTTTGGCCGGGGTGGACTTCCCGATCCACGCGAAAATCAATTTCGGCCCGGTAATCGGCGTCAAGCAGAAGGCCTCCGCCTGCCATTCCAGCCAGGGCGGGGGAGGGGTGCCGGGGATTGCACTCGGTCTCATGCGGCTGATGGGGTCGTCGGAGGATTATATGCGGGCTCATCCGCTGCCTCCGCCGAAACGGATCGAGCGCGATCTGTTCGAGGGAGTGGACGATGGGCGATAAGCTCGCCTGCCGCCCGCTTGACAGCCTTTATGTCGGGTGATACCATCGATTCTGCAAGCGCGGGACTGGGTATGTAGTGGCAAGAGCAGCCGCTCCGGAGAACCGCCGGGCGGCTTTTTTCTTACCCCCCGGAATCCCGGCGCTTCCGAAACTCTTCTTGCACCAGGAGGCAAGACAATGGCAGATCGTATCGTGGGCACAGTAAAGTGGTTCAATGCCACCAAGGGTTATGGCTTCATCGCCCGGGATGGCGGCGAGGACGTGTTTGTTCACTTTTCTGCTATCACAATGGAGGGATACAAGAAGCTGCACGAAGGCCAGAAGGTCGAGTTTGAGATCGAAACCGGCCCCAAAGGTCTTCAAGCGGCTCGGGTCACCCCGATGGAATAATCCTGACAACGAAAATCAAAAAACGGCCCGCGCAAGCGGGCCGTTTTATTTTATCCGTCATCCCACCCCCCTGTAGGGGCGCGGCGTCGCCGCGCTCCTACAGGGGGGGCTCGTTACCTTCTCACCTTCCCGCCCAGGTCCTTCTCAAGTGCATTAATGATCCGGGTGCGGATCTCGGCCGCTTCGGCGCTTGAAAGAGTCCGGTCCGGAGCCTGGTAGGCGAGGGAGAAGGCCAGGCTTTTCATGCCTGCCCCCGCCTGCTCGCCGCGGTACACGTCGAACAACCGGACCCGCCTGACGATATCGCCGCCCGCGGTCCGGATGGTTTGGATCACCCTTTCGGCCGGCATATCCTCGGCGACCACCACGGCCAGGTCCTCGAGAACCGGCGGGTAGTCGGATATCGGCGCGACGGCGTAACGCTGCAGGAGGTGGGGCCGCAGGGCTTCGAAATTGATCTCGGCCGCCAGCAGGTCCCGGCCCGCCCATTCGTAGCGCGCGGCCGTCTGCGGATGAAGCTGGCCCATGAGGCCGATCGCCGCCCCGTTGACGGTTATGCTTGCGCACCGTCCGGGATGGAAGCGCGGATCGGAAGCGGATTCGAACACGGCCGGAGGCACGTGCAATCCGGCGATCCAAGCCTCGAGGATTCCCTTCAGGTCGAAGAAATCCATCGGCGCGCGGTCCGCGGTTTGCCAGTCCGGATCCGTCCGCGGGCCGGCCAGGACGACGGCTAAATGGACGGGTTCGGCCGGCAGCGGATCTTCTCCAGGGATATACACCGTTCCGAGTTCGAACAGCGCGATCCGGTCGGTGTGGGCCGCGTTGCGGGAGGCGGTCTCCAGCACCGAAGCGAGGATCGAACGGCGCATCACGCTCCGTTCCGGCACGATCGGATTGGCCAGGCGGGTGTAGGCCGGGGCGGGAGCGGCCGCTCCCGGCGGATAGAGCGCGGCCTCCCGTTCGGGCGCCGTCAGATGGTACGTCAGCACCTCCTGAAGGCCGAGATTCGCCAGTATGTCCCGGGCGGCCTCTTCCTGTTCCAGCGCCGGGTTTCCGCGCTGCTTGGGCAGCAGGTCGGAGATCTGCGCTTCAGGGATGCGGTCGTACCCGTAAATCCGCGCGATCTCCTCGATCAGGTCGGCTTGGCCGATTACCCCGGTTCCAATATCGAGCCGGTGATCCGGGACGGTCACCTGCAAGGTGACATCCTCCTCGGTCACCTTCTCGCGCCGCTTCCGCCGCGGGGCGGATTCCTTCACGCGGCAGGAGAATTCGAGGCTTTCCAGGATCTGCGCGGTTTTTTTAAGCGGGATGCTGATCCCAAGCAGGCGGCGCACTTCCCGCAGCGGCAGATCGACGCGCACGATCGGCGCCTTTTTCGGGTAGGCGTCGACGATATCGCGCGCGATCGTTCCTCCGCCGAGGGTGCGCATCAGTTCAGCGGCGCGGGTGAGCCCGCGCATGGCGACGGATGGATGCACGCCGCGCGACATCCGGAAAGCGGCTTCCGAGGGCAGCTTCTGCGCGTCGACGGTCCGGCGGATGGTGATGAAATCCCACGAGGCCCCTTCGAGCAGGATGTTGGTGGTTCCGTCGCGCACCTCGGTATCGGCGCCGCCCATGACGCCGGCGATCGAAAGCGCGCCCTTTTCATCGCACACCAGGATCGTAAAATCATCCAATTGGCGGTCGACCCCGTCGAGCGTGACGAGCGTCTCCCCCGGTTTGGCGGTGCGGGTGATGATCGTCACCGGACCTCCGGCGCGCGCCGAGAGGGAATCCCAGTCGAAAGCGTGCAGCGGTTCGCCGGTTTCGAGCATCACATAGTTGGTGATGTCGACAATATTGTTGATCGGGCGCATTCCGGCGCGGGTCAGGCGGCGCTGCATCCATTCCGGGCTGGGGCCGATCTTCACGTTCCGGATGAGGGCCGCGGCGAAGCGCGGATTAAGCTCCGGTCGCTCGATCCGGATCTTGAGCAGTTTGCGGAGGGGCGGGCCCTCGGCTTTCATCTCGAAGGATGGCGGGCGGAGCTTGCGCCCGGTGAGCGCCGCCGCCTCGCGGGCCACCCCAAGTACGCAGGCGTTGCGCGCCATGTTGGGGTTGATCTTCACCGTGAAGATCACATCCCCCAGGTACTCCGCCAGGGGCATCCCGGCCGGGGCGTCGTCGGGCAGGATCATCACGCCCTCGTGCGCGTCGGAAATCCCCAGCTCCTTTTCCGAACAGATCATGGAATAGGATTCCACGCCGCGGATCTTCATCCGCGCGAGGGTTGCAAGCACCTGCCCGGGCTTGTGGCCGTCGTAGAGGGTCGCGCCCTCGCGGGCGTAGGCGACCTTGAGCGGCCGGGCGAGCGGACCCTTGCCCTTGTACGGGAACAAATTCGGCGCGCCGGTGAGCACGGTGTGAATCGTCAGCCCGTCGTCGAGCTGGCACAGCACCAGACGGTCGGCGTTCGGGTGCGGCATCACTTCGAAGACGCGCCCGACGACGATATGTGACCGGTCCCAGGCAAGGCCTTTGGCTTTCGGACCGGAGACGTCGGTGTGCGGCAGCCCGTCGATGTGCCCGTTCCGCGGGGCCAGGCCGATGTATTCGATCTCTTCCACTTCCAGCCCGGCGAAGGTCAGGCGTTTGGCGAGCTCCTCGGGGGCAAGGTCGAAATCCACGTACTCTTTAAGCCAGGATAGAGGTACTCTCATGACGGGACTCCCTTTTCACCATATCGGTGTCTTAATGAAGAGACCATGGACGATTGACCATTCTCAAACCATCCGCCTTGCGATTGTTTTTGCGATGGTCGATGGTCGATCGTCGATCGTCAGCTAGAACTGCTCCAAAAACCTCAGGTCGTTGCCCCAGAAATTGCGGATATCCTCGATCCCGTGGCGCAGCATGGCGATCCTTTCCGGCCCCATTCCGAAGGCGAAGCCGGAAACGGTCTTCGGGTCGTACCCGCCGTTCTTGAGCACCGTTGGATGCACCATCCCCGCCCCCAGAATCTCCAGCCAGCCGCTGTATTTGCACACCGTGCAGCCCTTGCCGCCGCATAGGAAGCATTCGATATCCATCTCCAGGCTGGGTTCGGTGAAGGGGAAGTGGTCGGCACGGAACTGGGTGCGCACGTTCCCGCCCCACATCCGGCGGGCGAAATCCGCGAGAGTCCCCTTAAGGTTGGCGAAGGTGATCCCGGGGCCGACGGCCAGCCCTTCCACTTGATGGAATTGGATCTCCGAGCGGGCGGTGATCTGCTCGTAGCGGAAGCACATCCCGGGCAGGATCACCCGCACCGGTTCGGGGGCGTATTCGCGCATCGCGTGAATCTGCCCGGGGCTGGTATGGGTGCGCAGCAGCACGCCGGGATCGGTCCCGTAGAAGGTATCCCACATGTCGCGCGCCGGGTGATGGGGCGGGATGTTGAGCAGTGTGAAGTTGTACTCGTCCAGCTCCACATTCCGGCTCCGGTAAATCTGGAAACCCATGTCGGCCCACACCGTGTAGATCCGGCGCAGCACCTGGGAGGAGGGATGCAGGCGTCCGCGGCGGACCGGGCGGCCGGGCAGGGTGACGTCGAGTTTCTCGCTTTGCAGGGAGCGTTCCAGATCGGCTGCCTTCAGCGTTTCCTCGCGCGCGGCCAACGCGCTTTCCAGCGCGCGCTTGATTTCATTGCCGCGCTTGCCGGCCTGCGGCCGTTGTTCGGCCGGAAGGCTGCCAAGATCGCCCATGAAGGTGGCGAGCGGCGAACTGCGGCCGAGGCAGGCCGTTTTCCAGGCGGCGAGCGCCGCAGAATCCTGCACGGCCTCCAGCGCCGCAAGGGCGTCCTTTTCCAACCCTTCCAATCGCTCCAGCATCATTCCTCCTTAAAAGAAAAACCCGTCCGGCTCAGGGACGGGATTGCATTCCCGCGGTGCCACCCTGATTGCCCCGGTACGGGGCCGACTCGGACCGGCGTCCCGGCGTGCGCATCCGGGATAGCGGCGTCCCGGATAACGGCGGGATTCCGCTTCGATCTACCGGACCCGCAAGCCGACGGCATGCGGGTTTTCAATCGAAGGGCTCGGGAGGGAACTTCGGCGGTTTTTTTCCGGGAACGGATTTCAGTCTGAGTCCGTTCCTCCCTGTCGGCGGCAATCCGCTTACTTTCCTCCGTCGCAGCCTGTGCGATGAGGGGGAATTATCCTCCAACACCGGCTCCTGTCAAGTGAGCCGTGAGGAAGAAGCGGCCGCTCGGGCTGCCTCACTCGGTTGGAACGCTTCGGCCCGTCCCGATTTGTTCGATTCAGAATCCCAAGGGTTGGGGGGGAACCTTTCGGAACCCTAAGGGTCGGGAGGGTCGGGAAATCCCTCCGGGTGCGAAAAATCCCGGGGTGGGCTTAACGATCACCCCGGTATTTATCGATGCTGCGGATCAATTCACCGCGGTTTCAAACTGGCTGTTGTACAGGCCGGCATAGAAGCCGCCGCGCGCCAGCAGTTCCTCGTGACGGCCTTGCTCGACGATGTCGCCGTTGTTCATGACCAGGATCCGGTCGGCGTCGCGGATGGTCGAAAGCCGGTGGGCGATGATGAAGGACGTGCGTCCCTGCATCAGCACGCCCATCGCCTTCTGAATCAGGATCTCGGTGTGGGTGTCCACCGAGCTGGTGGCCTCGTCGAGGATGAGAATCTGCGGATCGGAGAGTATCGCGCGGGCGATTGTCATCAGCTGCATCTGCCCCTGGGAAATGTTGGTGGTCTCCTCGTTGAGGAGGGTTTGGTAGCCCTCGGGCTGGGTGCGGATGAAGTGGTCCGCATGGGCGGCCCGGGCGGCGGCGATCACCTCGGCATCGGTCGCGCCGGTCCGGCCGTAGCGGATATTCTCCATCAGGGTCCCGTTGTACAGCCAGGTATCCTGCAGGACCATTCCGAACAAGCGGCGCAGGTCCCTGCGCGAAAAGTCGCGGATGTCGTGGCCGTCGATCCGGATCGCCCCGCTCGAGACGTCGTAAAAGCGCATCAGCAGCTTGACCATGGTGGTCTTCCCGGCCCCGGTCGGGCCGACGATCGCGATC
Organism: Anaerolineales bacterium; assembly: GCA_016932475.1. Lineage (GTDB taxonomy): Bacteria > Chloroflexota > Anaerolineae > Anaerolineales > RBG-16-64-43 > JAFGKK01. The sequence goes on along the minus strand of JAFGCU010000013.1, from coordinate 27,745 downwards.
CGCTGGCCGGGTTCGACCGTCGCGCTGAAATCGTGGATGATGATTTTTTCCGGTGTGTACCCGAAGCGGACGTCCTGGAACTCCACCCGGCCCGACAGCTGCTCCGCGCGGATGGGCCGGGCGGTGTCGGGCGTCTCCTCGGGTTCGGCCAGGAACTCGAACACGCGCTCGGCCGCCGCCGCCGTCTGTTGCAGGACGTTGGAGATGTTGGCGATCTGCGTGATCGGCTGGGTGAAGGACCGCATGTACTGGATGAACGCCTGGATGTCTCCGAGGGTGATCATATTCCGGATGGCCAGGTACCCGCCCAGGATGCAGATCCCCACGTACCCAAGATTCCCGACGAAGTTCATGATCGGCATCATCAACCCGGTCAGGAACTGGGATTTCCAGGCGGAATCGTAAAGGGTGTCGTTGAAGACGTCGAATTGCCGGACGCTGCGCTCCTCGCCGTTGAAGGCTTTCATCACGGTATGCCCGCCGTACATTTCCTCCACGTGCCCGTTGACGTGGCCCAGATAATCCTGCTGCTGTTTGAAGTAAACCTGCGAAGTGCGGACGATCAGGGTGATGATCAGGAGGGAGAGCGGGATGACGGCAACCGCCACCAGGGTCATCTGCCAGCTGATGGAAAACATCATGACCAGGACTCCGAGCACCATCGTCACGGACGTGATCATCTGGGTCAGGCTCTGGTTGAGGGTCTGGCTGACCGTATCCACGTCGTTGGTCACGCGCGATAGGATCTCGCCGTGGTTCGTCCCGTCGAAGTAGCGCAGCGGCATGCGGTTGATCTTCTCGGAAATGTCGCGGCGGAACCGGTAGGTGATGTCCATCGACAGGCCCGACATCACCCAGCCCTGGATGTAGCTGAACAGGGTGGACACAAGATATAAGCCCAGCGTCAGGAGAATGATGTTGCCGATGTATTCGAAGTCTACGGATCCGGTTCCGGAAATCTGGGCCAGGACGCCCTCGAACAGCTTGGTCGTGGCCTTGCCCAGGATCTTGGGGCCGACGATGGAGAAAATGGTGGAGGCGACCGCGAACAGCATGACGATCAGGATCGGCAGCCGGTACTCGCCCAGGTAGCGGATCAGCTTCGCGAAGGTGCCCTTAAAATCGCGGGGTTTTTCGCCTTTCATCATCGCCATCGGGCCGCCGCCCATCGGGCCATGGCCGCCCATCGGTCCGCGGCCGCGCAGGGAGTCGCGCGGTGTCTGGGAATTGCCGCCGGGGTTGTTCATGACAGTTCCTCCTGGCTCAGCTGCGACAGGGCGATCTCCCGGTACACTTCGCAGCTTTTCATCAGTTCCGAGTGCGTTCCTTTCCCGGCGATTTTGCCTTCGTCGAGGACGATGATCTGTTCGGCGCGCTTGATGGTCGAGATGCGCTGGGTGACGAATAACAGCGTGCTCCCGCCGACTTTTTCCTTGAGCGCCTGGCGCAGTTTGGAATCGGTTCTAAAATCCAGCGAGGAGAAGCTGTCGTCGAAGATGTAGATCGGCGCGCGTTTGAGGAGCGCGCGGGCGATCGACAGGCGCTGTTTCTGGCCCCCCGAAACGTTCGTCCCGCCCTGCGACACTTCCGATTGCATTCCCTCCGGTTTGGCGAAGATGAATTCGGAGGCCTGGGCGATGTCGGCCGCCTGTTTCAGCGCTTCCTCGCCCGCCTCCGGGTCCGCGTAGCTCAGGTTGCTTTCGATCGTTCCGGAGAACAGGTTGCTCTTCTGCGGCACGTACCCGATTTTTTCCCGCAGGTCCTTCTGGGTCACCGCGCGGATGTCGACCCCGTCGATGGTGACGGCCCCGTCGCTGACTTCATAGAACCGCGGGATCAGGCTGACGATCGTGGATTTTCCGGAGCCGGTCGTGCCGATGAAGGCCGTGGTCTGCCCCGGCTGGGCGGTGAAGGATATGTCGTGCAGGACGTCCTCCTCGGCTCCGGGGTAGCGGAAGCTCACATTCCGGAATTCGACCGTGCCGCGGAAAGGCTCGGGGAACACCTTCGGCGTCTGCGGATCGCGGATGGCGGGTTCGGTCTCGAGGACGTCGGCGATGCGGTCCGCGGAGACGGCCGAGCGCGGAAGCATGATGAACATCACCGACATCATCAGGAAGGAAAAGACGATCTGGATCGCGTATTGCATGAACGCCAGCATGTCGCCGACCTGCATCTGCGACTCGGCGACCTGGTGGGCGCCGACCCAGATGATCAGCAGCACCAGCCCATTCATCACCAGCATCATCACCGGCATCATCACCACCATCAACCGGTTGATGAAGAGCATCGTGCCGGTCAGGTCCTTGTTGGCTTTGTCGAACCGGGCTTCCTCGAACGCCTGCATGTTGAAGGCGCGGATCACCATCATGCCGGAAAGGTTTTCGCGGGTCACCAGGTTGAGCCGGTCGATCAGGTTCTGGATGCTCTTGAATTTCGGGAGCGCGATCGAAAAGACGATCAAGATCAGCCCGAGGAGGACAATCACCGCCAGGGCGATGATCCACCACATCGAGGCGCTCTTGCCGATCGCCCGGATAACGCCGCCCACCCCGATGATCGGCGCGAAGAAGATCATCCGCATCATCATGAATACGACCATCTGGATCTGGGTGATGTCGTTGGTCGAACGGGTGATCAGCGATGCGGTGGAGAATTTGTCGAATTCGGTGCTGGAGAAGCTCTCCACGCGCTGGAAAAGGAGCCGGCGCAGGTCGCGCGCCAACCCGGAGGCCGCCCGCGCGGAGAGGAACCCGACTCCGATCGTGCACAATCCGCCCAGCAGTGTCAGCAGGAGCATCAGCGCGCCGTAATGAAGGATGGAATCCATCTGGATTTTTTCGGCGTCCATCCCGAGGGCCGCATATTCCGCCTTGACCGGCGCGGCGGCCGCCTGGAGGAGCATGCTTTCGCCCATCGCCTCGAAGCGGGCGTGGATCGCCGCGGCGATCTGCTCCCGCTGCGCGTCGGGCAGCATCCCCAGCAGGGCGAAGAGATCGGCGCCGGGCGGGATCCTCGCGGGATCGATATTCATCGTTTTGGCGATCGCCGCCAGCTTCTCCGGATCGGCCGCCATTTCCTCGATCCCGGCTACGGTCAGGAGGGCTTTCGCCATCACCGGATTGAGCTTCTCCGTCTCCGCCGCGCCGAGGGATTTCAGAACGTAGACGGGTTCGCCGGCCAGGGCCGGATACGTTTCGAGGGAGCGCTCGTATTCGGGGGAATCCCCGTCGATCAGCGTGTAACTGCCCAGCACCTCCGCCTTCGCCTCCGGATCGAGGAAGAGAATCAGTTTGTCCATTTCGCTCCGGCGGATGGCCAGCGGGATCGCGGTATCCACTCCGCCCTGCTGGATGCCGACGTTGACGATCTTCGACATGTAATCCGGCAGGGCCAGATCGGCATTGGCTTGGACAAACAGCAGCACGATCGTGAGTAAGATCAATCCAAGGTAGGGTTTATAGTATTTCGCCAGTCGGATCATGGATTATGCGCTCCAAGGTTTGTTTTTCGCATCCGCGCGGATCAGGCGTGGAGCTTGTGCTCTTTTTCCAGCGCCGCGGTTTTCTCCGCAAGCAGGGTCAGGGCTGAGGTGATCTGCGCCTGTTCCTGCGGAGTGAGAGCATGCGCCAGGTGCTGCATCCAGCCCTGCCGGGCTTGCATGCTGTCCAGAAGGATTTTCCTGCCCTTCTCCGTAAGGACGATCTGCTTGGCGCGCCGGTCGTCCGGATCTTCGGAGCGGCGGATGAATTCCTGCCGCACCAGGCTTTCCAGCATCTGGCTGGCGGCGGCGTTGGTGATTCTCAACTCGGCGCTGATGTCGGACACGCTGCAGTCGCCCTTGCGGATTCGGAAGAGGGCTCCGATTTGCGGCAAGGAGACCCCATTCTCCTTGGCGAAGTGGAGGAAGTTCCGCATCGAATTCCGCATGAATAGGCCGGCGAATTTGTGCATCGCGGCCAGGAATTGATCGCTTGCGGCCATCGGTTAATCTCCCTGAATAGTTAAGCGTTCTAAATAATAAGCATCCCTTATGGATAAGTCAAGGGTAGTATAGCGCCGAATTCGGGACAAGCCCCGTATTCTTTGTGGAGATATTATGGATTTTTAATCCACGGAGGGCACACGCGGAAAAGCAGGGGCGACCCATTGGGTCGCCCCTGCAAATGGAATTAACCCTTGGTGCTCTTCCGGTTTTTCTTCGTGCTCTTCGTGGAGAATTTTCAAAAAGCGGTGACGGCGTCGACCACCTGTTGCAGTTCGTCCTCGCGCATCCCGGGGAAGAGCGGCAGGGTCAGCACTTCCCGCGCCGCGGCTTCGCTTTCCGGCAGGCCGGCGGAGAAGCCCGCCAGGTTGGAAAATCCCGGATGCAAGTGGACGGGAGGGGAAAAATGGATTGCGGAGCTGATCCCGCGCTGCGCCAGATGCGCGCGCAGCGCATCCCGGCGCGGATGGCGGATGACGTAGGCGTGATAGACATGGATCGAATCCGGCGCGGCGTACGGCGTCGTCAGTGTTTTCGCCGTCAGGCGGCTGTCGTACATAGATGCCAGCCTGCGGCGTTCGGCGTTCCAACCCTCCAGCCTCCGCAGTTTAACGCCCAGAATGGCGGCCTGGATTTCGTCCAGGCGGCTGTTAATTCCCTTGCGCCGGCTGACACGGCCTGCGTCCCAGCCATACTGCCGGATCTGGCGCGCCCGCTCGGCCAGCTGCGGATCGTCGGTGACCACGGCTCCGCCGTCGCCGTAGGCGCCGAGATTCTTGGTCGGGTAAAAACTGAAGGCAGCGATCCGCCCCCAGGCGCCGACGGATTTTTCGCGGTACCGCGCGCCGTGCGCCTGCGAGCAATCCTCGATCACCGGCAGGCCCCGGCGCGCGGCGAATTCCAGAATTGGTCCGAGGTCGGCGGGCTGGCCGTACAGATGGACCGGAAGCAGCGCGCGCGTGCGCGGCGTGCAGGCGGCGGCGATCCGGCCCGGATCCATCGTGAAGCGGCGCGGATCGATGTCGATCGGAACGGCCCCGGCCCCTGTCAGTTCGATGGCGGCAATGGTTGCCGGAGACGTGTGCGAGACGGTGATCACTTCGTCCCCCGGGCCGATCCCGCACGCCAGCAGCGCGACCTGCAGCGCATCCGTCCCGGAACCGACTCCGAGCGCATGCGCCACTCCGCAGTATGCGGCGAAGGCCTGCTCGAATGCTTCCACCTCCGCGCCCAGGATGAATCGCGACCGGTCGATTACGCGGCCGATCGCCGCCTCGAGTTCCGGGCGGATGCTCCTGTCCTGCCGGGCAATATCCACAACGGGGATCCTCACGCTGTCACCAATAGTGTTCGCCGTGCTGCCGGAAGTATGCGATGGTCTGGCGCAGCCCCTCCCCGAGCGGGGTGATGGGTTCCCACCCGAGGTCCATGCGAATTTTGGAAATATCGGAGACAAATGAACCGATATCGATCTTCTTCCGGCCGGCCGGGAACGTGATCAGGCGGTAGGTGCCGGCGCCATGGATTTCGATCATCCGCTTGGCCAGCTCCAACAGGGCGACGGAATCCGCCCCCCCCAGGTTGAAGGTCCGGCCTTCGATACCGGGAGTCAGCGCGGCCAGCAGCAGCGCATCCACCACGTCCTCGACATACAGCAGATCCCGCGCCTGACTCCCGTCACCGTACACGGTGATCTCCTCGCCGTGCAGGAGTTGCCGGATCCACAACCCCAAAAAGTTATTTTGTCCGTCCTTTACCCGCATCCGCGGACCGTAGACGTTGGTCATCCGCAGGACGACCGATCGCAATCCGTAGACGCGATGATAGAGGATGTGATAGCGCTCGGCCGCCAGTTTGTGAACCGCGTTGACGTCCACCGGATTAACCGGATGGTCTTCGTCCACCGGCAGGTAGCGCGGCGGCCCGTACACCTGGCGGGTTCCGCCGTACAGGATTTTGGCGTCCGGGCTCTCGCGCCGGCAGATTTCAAGGAAGGAAAGCTGGCCGCGGACATTGATATCCAGATCGGCGAGCGGATCCTCCATGCTTTGGACGTGGCCGACCTGGCCGGCGAGATTGAAAATTAATTCCTGCCCCCGGACCGCGTCGGCGGTTGCATCCGCGTCCCGCAGATCTCCCGCCCGCACCCGCAGCCGCTGTTCATAGCCGGAAATGTTGTAGGGATTGCCGCCGATCCCGGCCGGCAGGGAATCCAGCAGGGTCACCTCCGCGCCGAGATTCGCCAGCCGGCGGGCAAGGTTGCTGCCGATGAACCCCATGCCGCCGGTGATGAGGACGCGCCGGCCGGCGAAATCCTTTTCCACCGAGGGTTTGTTCATGACCGGCCCTTGCGCAGGACGAGCCGGATCCAAAGCGCCGCGAGATTTTTCGCCATCCTCAACAGGCGGCGGGGGCGGAAGAATTGCGAATCCCCGTAACTGCGGAAATGATGGCTGACCGGCACTTCCACGAACCGGAATCCGGCGTCCTGAAAGCGTTTGACAATCTCCAGGCCGATCGTCCCGGACGTGCTGGTGAGCGGAACGGTGGCGAGGATCGCGCGGCGGAACAGCCGGAAATCGCAATCCACATCCCGCAGGCGGAACCCGAACAGGAGCCGGGCGGTGTGATGGTACATCCGCCCGAGGACCGTGCGGTACCACGGATCCTGGCGCGCGGTTTTATAGCCGTTCACCACGTCCACGCCTTCCGTCACGGCGCTCACCAGGAGGCCGAGCTCGAGCGGATTGTATTGGGCGTCGCCGTCGGTGTAAAAAACCCAATCCTTCGATGCGGCGGAAAAACCGGCGCGCAGCGCGCCCCCGTACCCCAGCGGCTGGTCGTGGGAGATCACGCGCAATTCGGGCAGCGCGGCGGCCAATTCCGCAAGGACCACTCCGGTGTAATCCCGGCTGCCGTTGTTGACGACGATGATCTCGTAATCCGCGGCCGCTTGGCGCAGCGCCGCGCGCGCCATCCAGATCATGCTTGCGATCGTCCCGCCGTCGTTCATGGCGGGGAATACCGCGCTGATACCAGGCAACCGGATGGGCGCGCTCACGGTTTGATCCCCGCGGCGAAGATGCTCAGCCCGAACGGCAGGCCGGAGCGCGTCACCCGGGCCGCTTCCCCCGCGAGGATCCGCGCCAGCAGGCCGTTGAAGATGCCAGCGCGCAGCGCGAGGTCGGATTGCGCCCGGGCAGGGGGGAAGAGCCGCTCGCCGATTTTTTTCAGCATCGCGGCGGGAAGAAGCGCCGCATTGGCATAGGAGACATGCTCGATGCGGAATCCGCTTTCACGCAGGAGGTTCTCCACCTCTGGGCGTGTATAGCGGCGGCGGGTGTGCACGACCGCATCGTGCGAGCGGCGCATCCAGGCGTAGGCCGGCAGGCGGAGCAGCAGCCGTCCGCCCCGCGCGAGGACGCGGCGCAGCTCCCGCAGCGATTCAAGGTCGGAGGGGACCGCCTGTTCGTATAACACGTCAAAGGATGTCGCCAGGTCGAAAGTATCCTCGGCGTACGGGAGGCTCGCCACCGACGCCCGCGCCAGGCGCGCGGCGCCCCGCTGCCGGCAAAACCGCAGCGCCTCCGCGGCGATATCCATCCCCCAAACCGTCCCGTACCGGGCGAGATAGGTGGTCATGGCCGCCCCCGTTCCGCAGCCGGCGTCCAGAATGCGAATCGGTTCACGATTTTCATACCAACGGTCCAGGAATGCGCACGTGATCGCCGCCATCCCGCGGTACCACCAGTGGCGGTCTTCGACGGCGTACATCAACGCGTATTCGCGCGGGTCCATCCCGGCCTACGGCACGTGATAGGCGAGCAGGAACAGGATATCGCAATCGTAGAACGCCTCCAACTCGCCTCCCGGATGCTCGTGGATCCAGGCGTACAATTCGGGGATTCGATCCGGCGAGGCGATCAGGATTTCGCCGCTGGCCGGATCCGCCGCATCGATCGGATCCGGCAGATTGGTGATGAGTCGGCCGCCGGTCAGAAAATCCACGGAGGGGTGCGTTCCATACCGGAAGATGTCGTCGCTGAGGAGGTACACCGTTTCCGCGGGCGGAACGTCGGCCATGAACCTTCCCAGGTAGGAAGCAAAGCGTGTTTGCCGGTCGCCGCCATACCGGCATTTCCCGGCGAAATCGACGAAGTAGGTCCACATGTTGAAGGCAAAGAGGCTGATCAGGAGGAAGGCGGCCACCCCGGAGTAGGTTGCCCTGTTCCGTCCCCAATCCCCCCCGATGGAGTTCAGGATCGTGTCCAACCCGATCGCGGCCAGGAGTATCGCGGCCGGGAGGATCATCAACACGCGGTAGGAATCCGCCGTGGCGGGAATGGAAAACAGCCCGATCGCGAGCGGTCCGACCCAGAAATACCCGTTCAGGAGGAGATGGTTGATCGAGCGCGTCCTCCAAAGCGAGATTCCGACCCCGATCAGGAAGAACACACCGGTAAAGAGGCTGAGGACCGGAAGCAGCGAGCCATAGTAATCGATTGCCGGATAATAGATGAGCGATAGAAACGCATGCGTCACCCGGTCTACGAGAACCTGAACGGCGCTCTGTCCGGTGGCCTGTATTTGCTGGGTCAGCCAGCCGGAGGAGAGGGTGCCTTCCAGGTTCAGGCGCTCGAAGAAGTCCTCGGGATGCAGCGCGGCAAATACCGCCTCCGGAACCAGCATGATCGCCAACCCGCCCCAGAAGACCGCGAATATCCGGCCGGCCTTGGGGAATGATTTCCGGAAGAACAACAGCACCAGGATGCAAAAAACCACCAGCATGCCGGTGAATATCTGCGGCGTCAGATAGACGCTGAAATGGATCCCCAGCAGGAGGCCGCCGGCTGCCGCCCGCAGGCGGCTTTGTTTTTGCAGCGCGCTCAGGAAAAGATACAGCTCCAGGGGCACGAGCCAGGTGTCCTGGATGTATCCGACTCCCACCGTTCGGCTGAAATTCAGGTGCGTGTGCGACATGGCCAGCAGGAGGACGGCCAGGACCGCAATCCGCTTCCCGGCGATCTGGCGCGCAAAGAGGTACAGCGCGGGAATCGCGAGGGTTCCGGCGATGGCGGGCATCAGCCGCAGGGAGAATGGACTGACGCCAAAGAACAGCATTCCCAGATTGATCGTCTGGAGGTACAGCCCGCCGAAATTCTGCCACAGCGAAAAGGGATTGGCGTAGGGCGAATGGATCGAGGAAATGGCGATGTTGCCGAGCCAGCCTTCGTCGCCGTTGATGGTGCGGGGGATTTCTCCGAGTTTGTAAAAGCGAAGCGCGGCCGCCAGGAGAGTGATCAAACCGACCGCCAGGCATTCCTTCCAATGCATGCGCCACCAGGAGCTCAGGTCCGCCCGCGCGGGAAGCACGCCGGCGAAAGCGGTGAGGTAGCAGACGGCGGCGCCGAACCACATGGTTATCACGGGAATGTAATTCTGGCGGTCGAATTGCAGGAACGCCAGCATCATCACCGTAGCCAGAATGCTGAGTACAACTCCGGTAACAATCCACGCCCCGCGGGAGGGGATTTTCAGGCTGGCCGCATGGCGGATCTCCGCCGCGGAGGGTTTGAGGAACAACGTCAGGAGAAAAAGGAAGACGCCCGCTGCGATGAAGCCCATCGCCAGGGGAATGTACTTTTCCGGTTCCGTCGGATAGGAATAGAGAAGAAGAAAACCGGTAAGGACCAGGAGAACGGCGGCGGCGGCGGTGATCCTGCGCTGTGGGGACGGGTTGTGGGTGTTCGGGGAAGGGGATTCCAATCGCAATGCGGGCGGCGCGGGTGTCTGGGGCGCTGGAGGTTCGGCCGGGGAGGGGAGCGGCTCGGGTGGCTGTGGAAAAGGCGATTCTGTCATGTATCCATCCTCGGGGAATAGAGTGCGTTGCGTATCCGCAACGATAAGCGCTTCCGATCCGCCGGAGACCGGATATCCCCCATCCCGGACGGAGCCCGGTTTTTACCCGGTTAAAAAGGCCGTTCACGCTGGTTGCGGGAGCGGGGATCCGGTGCGGCGGAGCCGGTTTTCCTATTCTATAAACACATGCCAAAAAAGAAAAGGCGCGCGCGGAATTTGCAGGCTTGTTTTCCGCGCATTGCGAAAAACCCGGGCCGGGATTTATGCGGCCTTTACGTCCGGGCCGATCCACGGCGGGCGGAAACAGCGGAATTTGACTCGCGACTTGTCTAAGAGTAAACTCGGAGCAATCCCTAATCCAGGAGGAGAAAATGGCCGAGCGATACCGTCTGGTGATGAATGTGGGCCCCAACCCCGGCAAGGTCTATGAACTGACGATGGATACGATGAGCATCGGCCGCGAGGCCAGCAACGATATCGTCGTCCAGGACGCCGAACTATCCCGCAACCATGCGCGCATCTCCCGCCGCGGCGGCGCGTATGTGCTGGAGGATCTCGGATCCACCAATGGCACCTTTATCAACCGTCAACGGCTCACGGCCCCGCGCAACCTGGCTCCCGGCGATGAGGTCGGCTTTGGGGAAAATGTGCTGATGACCTTCCAGGGTGAAGGGGCCGCCGCGACCGTGGCCGCCTCCGGGCGGCAGGCCGCGACGCGCCAGCCGCCGCCGCCTCCTCCTCAGCAACAGCAGTATGCCCCTCCGCCGCAACAAGCGGCCCCCGCCAGGACGGGAAAAAGCAACAAGGGCCTGATCGTCGGCTGCCTCGTGCTGGCCGGATTGTGCATCGTGGCCCTGATCGGTGCGTTCATCTTCGACTACCTGAATTTGTACTGCACTTCACCGTTCAATATATTCTTTGGGATGATCACTACCTGCGGGTGATTTCAGACCGTCGATAATCCGGAAAAAAGCGCAACGGGCGGCTATTTCGAGCCGCCCGTTTTATATATAATTTCCCCAGGCTTCCGCCTGGAGTGCCGGGATAGGGATTGCGGGCTCCGAATGCGTTCTATGCGATCGGACGGGCGGAACCGGCGGGGGGGGGACGTTCGGATTTGACACGCCGGCGGTTGTCCAGGGATGCTGGATTTATAATGGTTGTCGGCCGGGATACCCGGCCGAAAAAAACCTTGAGGAGAGCCGTATGATAAAACCTGATCGGATTCTTGCTTGGGCAATTCCGACTTCCATGCTCCTTTTCGCCTGTTCCTTCTCATCCGCGGCCACGGAAACCGCGAACACGCCGGCCGTTGCGGCGACCAATACTCCGGACCCCTCCGGAACGGTCCTTTTCAAAGATGATTTCTCGGATGATTCCGGGGGTTGGGATGTCATCACCGATGAATTCGGCACCACCGCATACGCCGATGGGGTCTACCTGATCTCGGTCGCCGAACCGATGTCGTACCTGATGGCCGATCCCGACGATCCCGAATCCTACGCGGATGTCGCGATCGAGGTCGATTTCCCGGCTTCCGATGATACGCCGCACGATATGGGCGTGATCTGCCGCTATCAGGACGACGACAATTTCTATTATCTGGTCCTCGCTTCCGACGGCTACTACGCCATCGGGAAATTCGTAGACGGCGAGGACCAGCTGGTGGATACGGAGGAGATGCCGGCGGATGAAGACGGCGTGATCCACCAGGGAGCCGCCGAAAACTCGATGCGGGCGGAATGCGTCGGCAGCATCCTGACTCTGTACGCCAACGGCACCAAGCTCATCGAAGTGGCGGATACTGATTTCATCGAGGGAAGCGTGGGCCTGATCGCCGGGTCGTACGACGATGCTCCGGTCGACGTCTTCTTCGACAATTTCGTCGTCAGCATTCCGTAAGCGGACGGCCGGGCGCCAAAGCCCGGAACGATGGATGAACGAAAAAAACGGAGCGCCCTGCGCAGGGCGCTCCGTTTTTTTCGTTTCAATCGCAATGCTGTCTTCTCCCATATTTTTTCTCACTCTGCGATCCCCTCTGTCCTAACCACCCACCCCCAGTGTAGCTATTCCTGAAGCACGGCAATCGATTTCCCCTCCCTCCTTCCCCGTAAGGGGAAGGAGGGAGGGGTCAGGGGTGGGAGGTTAGGAAAGCGGCGGGAATGGGAAAAAGGAGATGGATTGGGGAATATTGTTTTTAGGGAACGATCATTCCTTCTTTATCACTTCGATCCCGCCCATCCACGGCCGCAAAACCTCGGGAACCGTGATCCCGCCTTCGGCGGTCTGATAATTTTCCATCACCGCGATCATTGTGCGCGGCAGGGCCAGCCCGGAGCCGTTCAAGGTGTGGACGAATTCGGGCTTGGCGCCCTTCTCCGGGCGGTAGCGGATCCCCGCGCGGCGCGCCTGAAAATCGCCGTCGTTGCTGACCGAGGAAACCTCCAGCCACTCGGCCACGCCCGGCGACCACACTTCCAGGTCGTAGGTGCGGGCCGCGCAAAATCCCAGGTCGCCGGTGCACAATTGTTTTACCCGGTAGGTCAGCCCGAGCCCCTGGAGCACGGCCTCCGCGTCCGCGAGCATCCCCTCCAGCTCCGCGTCCGCGTTTTCCGGGCGGGCGAATTTATACATTTCCACCTTGTCGAATTGGTGCCCGCGTTTGATCCCGCGCACATCGCGGCCGGCGGCCATCTTCTCGCGCCGGAAGCAGGCGGTGTAGGCGGTGTAGCGCAGCGGCAGCCGGGCGGGCTCCAGGATTTCCCCGGCTAGCAAATTGGTCAGCGGGACCTCGGCTGTCGGGACCATCCACAGATCCTCTTCCGCGTCGTGGTAGAGGTTGTCGGCGAATTTCGGAAGCTGGCCGGCGTTGAAGAGCGCTTCGCCGCGCACCATGTACGGAGGGTAGACCTCGCGGTACCCCTGGCGGATGTGCAGATCGAGCATCCAGGAGATCAACGCCCGCTGCAGGCGGGCTCCGGCTCCATATAAAATGTAGAAACGCGAGCCGGTCATGCGCGCGCCCTGCTCGAAATCGAGGATCCCGAGCTCCGGGGCAAGGTCCCAATGGGCTTTGGGCTCGAAAGCAAGCTTGGGCGGTTCGCCCGAGGCGCGCAGGACGACGTTGTCGTTTTCGTCGCGGCCGACGGGTGTGCGCGGATCGGGCAGGTTGGGGATCGCCGACAGCGCCCGCGTCAGGGCCTCTTCCGTCTTGCGCACCTCTTCGTCGAGCGCCGCGATCCGATCGCCGACTTGTTTCATTTCGGCAATCTTCGCCTCGCGATCGGGGGCATTTTTTCCCTTTCCGATTTCCTTGCTGACCGCGTTGCGCTGGGCTTTCAGCGTTTCCGTCTCGGCCAACAGGGTCCGCCGCCGGCCGTCGGCTTCGAGCACCAGGTCGAGCGGTCCTTCGGTGTTCCGCCGGCGGAGCATTTCTCGGATGTCATCGGGGTGGGCGCGGACGTAGTTGATGTCGAGCATTTCGGTCTCCGTTAATTAAAAAGAATCCCTTTGCCTTCCCCGGAATTGCGCGCCATTTCCCCGGGCGCGCAAACGCCGGCATCCGCAGGACGAGGGGTTCTCGTGGTGCCACCTGCCTTCATCCCCGGTTGGGGATCTCGTTTCGGCGGTAACGGGCCGCCCCGGCCTGCTTCGGACGAAAGTCCCGGCAGGCGACGGATCAAGGATCGGTGAAGTGGAGGCGTTCCCGTCCGCCCTCTGCCTTGCACCGGCCGGCAGTTCGCTGGGAGCGTGGAGGATGGCGTTCTTCACGCGCGTCGTAGAGGGATTATACAAAAGCGATTAGGGGAGTCAAGTAGAAGCGGAATGCATCCAGCGGTATGCCCGGATCATTCCGCCGGATCATGACCCGGCGGTAAGCAACTCCATCGTATGGTCGATCAATCCCGGGTCCAGACGGTCGCCGTGCCCCGGGATCACGAATGCAGCGTCGAACCGCTTTAATTTTTCGACCGCCTGCGGCCAAGCCGCGAGATCGGCATCGGCCGTATTGCCGATCTGATCGCCGCCGAGGATCATGCAACTGCCGAACAATATTCTCAAATGGGGGAAGTAAATGGCGACTTTATCCGGCGCCTGGGATGGGCCGGGATAATACACGATGACCTCCTCGCCATTAAAATCGAGTGTCAGCCCTTCGGTTATCGGAAAAAGCCGCGAGGGGGGGATGTAGGGGATTGCCGAATGAGCTCGGTGGTACGTTTCGTTTCCCGGCCCCGCCAGCATCCTTAAAATCTGCTGGCGGGTCTGTTCGCCCCGTTCCTCGAGCAAATCGGCGGTCAGATCGGATCCATAAACCGGTATGCCTTGTGCCGCCAGTGCCCCGTTCCCGCCCAGGTTGTCCACGTGGAATCCCGGATTGATGGCGGTGATATTCCGTTTGCCGAAACGCTCCGCGATCCAATCCAGGACGATCTGCATCGCCTCGGGCGTGTAGGGAGTGCCCGCCAGGACCATGTCTTTATTTTCCATCTCGACGATCAACGAATTGGCAGGCCAGGGGAAGGCATGCGTGACGACGAATACATCCTCGCGGATCTGCCGAAGGTACAGGCCTTCGCCGAGGTCGATATGCGGAAAATCGGTTTCGGGGCCGACGGTCGGCATGGCCGTTGGGGAGGGCGCCGGGTTTGGGCCGGAGCATCTGGTCATCGTTATCATTACGGCAAGGAGGAGGACGATAAGGACAGTTTTTTTCTGCATGGCGTTGACTTTACCACAAGCAAGAAGGAGGCCGGGCATCCGCATGGGAGACGCAGGGATTTCGTATGGATATTGCTACCCGAGGCGTTGCGGACAGGCGGCGGTTCAGATGTTCCCCGGCGCCATCGTGCTTTCCAGGATTCCTTCCAAAAGCGCTTTGGGCGTGACGCCTTTCAGGCGCGCCGAGGGCGTCAGCAGCAGCCGGTGCGCGAGGACCGGAATGGCGACCGCCTTCACGTCGTCGGGGGTGACGTAATCCCGGCCCGTCAGGACCGCATGCGCCTGCGCGGCGCGCGCCAGGCCGAGGCTTCCGCGCGGGCTGGCGCCCAGGTGCACATCCGGCAGGGTGCGCGTGCGGGAAACGAGGTCGACGATGTATTGGCGCACGCCGCGTTCGATGTGGGTCTCGCGGACTTCCTCTTGCGCGGCCAGGATTTCCTGCGCGGTGGCCACCGGCGCGAGGTCCTCGATCGGATGCCGGAGCTGCTGGCTTTCCACCACCCGTTCTTCCTCCTCCGCCGAAGGGTATCCGATGCGGAGCCGCATAAGGAAGCGGTCCATCTGCGCTTCGGGCAGCGTGAAGGTGCCTTCGTGCTCGATCGGGTTTTGGGTGGCCAGCACCTGGAACAGCGCCGGCAGCGCATGGGTGACGCCGTCGACCGTGACCTGGCGTTCTTCCATCGCCTCCAGCAGCGCCGCCTGGGTTTTGGGCGTGGCGCGGTTGATCTCGTCCGCCAGGACGATCTCGGCCATCACCGGGCCCGGGCGGAACTCGAACTCGCGCGACTGCGGATTCCAAATCGAGACCCCGGTCACGTCGCTTGGCAGCATGTCGGGCGTGAACTGCAGGCGGTTGAAGGTGCAGCCGAGCGATCGGGCGATGCTCTTGGCGAGCATGGTCTTGCCCACCCCGGGGACGTCCTCGATCAGGATGTGGCCTTGGGCGAGCAATCCGGAGACGGCCAGTTCCACCTCGCGGCGTTTGCCGAAGATGACGAGCGAGATGTTATCGATCAGACGCTGCGCTGCGGTGTGTGCGATTGCCATAATCGGGCGGAGACCCCGCTTTCTAGGAACCCGGATTACACGGATGATAACGGATTCCACTGATAAAACCAACACAAAAAGAATACCATAGGGACGTGTGTCCACGGCGGATTCACGGCATCCTCCAAGGTTTAACCGCCGCTTTACATCTTCCACCCGGCGGCGGGATATATAAAAAAAGAGGCTCATCAACAAGAGCCGCCCTGAACGCTTGCCCTCGCGCCGTTCCGAGCGCCTGTCCCGAGCACCTGTCCCGAGCGCCTGTCCCGAGCGCCTGTCCCGAGCGAAGCGAGGGAAAGCGAGGGAAAGCGAGGGAATGCGAGGGATACTAAAGGGAGGGCAGAGTAAAGCCGGGGTGGGTACGAATAGATGGTACGTTTATCCTGCGGAGGTCAAGTCGGAAGTATATCCACGGAGATCACGGAGACACGCGGAGTTATAAAAAATTACCTTCCGTGACCTCAGTCACCTCCGTGGATGGAAAGACATCAAGGACCGGGGATGGGAAAGTGCGAGTCCTAGACATCTCTTTTCGGAAAATCACGGAGGGTTTCATGAAAAATCACACACACATCACCTATGGCTTGATCCTCCTGACGGCAGTGGCCTGCAACCTCGCCGCGACCGCGGGATCCTCCGTCTCGCCGACGCAATCCGTGCCGGAAAAAGGCCGCTGCGGGGACGGGGTCTGCACCAAACCGGAGAATGAATCCGTTTGCCCGGCTGATTGCGCGCCCGGGTCCATAACCGCGGACTCATCCGCGCCCGTCCTGTATTACGGGATTATGGTCCACCTGGAAGGATGGGACGACGCCCGGGCTCAGGGGGCATTCGAAAGGCACGCCGAACTGGTCCGCCGGTATGCGACCCTCTTCGAAACGTACGGGGCGCGCCTGACGCTGGAGAGCAAGGAATTCACCGACGGGTGCATCGCCTGGGGGGATAACGTGCTGAAGGAGATGGAGGACCGCGGCCACGGAATCGGCGTGCACGCCGACATCGGCGGTGAGGCGGACATGAATTGCGCGGAGTTCGCCCCGCTTCTGCGGGAACGCAAGCGGACTCTGGAAGGCCTCGGGGTACAGGTCCGCCACGTTTCTGGAATCGTCTCGAGCTGCGATTGGGTTACCGCCGCTGCGGACGCGGGTTACCTGTTCACTTCCGGCACGGTGGCCTACGCGCTGATGTCGTTGCGCGACGATCTCCGTCCGGCGGGGTTCGCAGATTGCGCCGGGCCGGGCGCGTGTCACCAGGCCTATCCCTTCGACCTTGCCGGGCGGTTGCACCCGTGGCGGATGAACAGCGGTGAGGATTGGATCCTCCATGATCCGAACGGCCGGCTGGTGATTCTGCCCTCGGGCGGCAGCCTGACTTGCGCCGCGGAGGAGGCGGATTCGAACGACTCCTATACCAAATGTGATTTCACGGCTGCGGATATCGATGGGCTCATCGCCGAATTGGAAAAGGCTCTTTCCTATGTCGAAGCGGGCGTGATCAATACGTATTACGTCTCCTGGAGCATCGGGGCGGAGCGGGATGAGGCGCTGCTC
The DNA here is from genome assembly GCA_016932475.1 of Anaerolineales bacterium. Classification (GTDB taxonomy): domain Bacteria; phylum Chloroflexota; class Anaerolineae; order Anaerolineales; family RBG-16-64-43; genus JAFGKK01. The sequence continues at coordinate 10,582 of JAFGCU010000013.1, read as the reverse complement.
GAGGATTTCCTGCGCCGGGTGAAGCCGTACGTTGACGACGGCCGGGTGCAGTGGAAGACCCTGCCGGAAATGTACGACTTATTTACGGATTGGGAAAAGGCGCTGTCATAACCCTCTCGCCCCCGGCCCTCCTCTCGCTTTGCTCGAGGACATGCTCTCCCTTCCCGGGACATTTCTCCGTCCTAACCCCCTCGCCCCGTCTTCGCCTTGGAAAATTACCAAGGCTTCGACTCCCCTCTGCCCCTTCCCCTTACGGGGAAGGGGCAGAGGGGCTGGGGGGTGAGGGGGTTAGGACGGCAGCAAGAAGGAGGAGGACAAAGCAGGGAAAAGCGTCGGAGCCCGGCGCTTTTTTTATTTGGAATACATCGCGTTCCAAACCACGAAGAATCCGCCGACGGCGCCGATCAGCCCGAGGATCCCGCTCATGACGGAATCCGAGGATGCGAGAACCTCGCCCAGGCTTTTCAGCACCGAGAGGATTGCCTCCATGGGGGTGGAGTGGAAATCGCGCATCATGAACAAAACGATATACAACAGTTCGCCCAGGAGGATGCTCGCAAGGGCGGCGATGATAACCACCGGCAGCAGGATCCGCGCGGTCCGTTTTGAGACCGGGCGCAGGGGCAGCAGGATTGCGGCGGCGGCACCTATCCCGATCAGCAAACCAAGAATTAAAAACACGCGGTCGGAAAAATATCCGACCAGCCCCCAGATGACGGTGCCGAGGACCATCGTGAACGAGCCCAGGGCCAGCGAGAAAAGGATGCGAAGAGGCAAAGGTTCCGGTTGTCTATCCATCACGGAATTTGTTTACATCCTTCCGGAAACAGAATTGAAGCACGAGGATTATAGTCAAAGAAGGGATTAATGGAATAAACGTATCGCGGGGGTGGATTGGCCAGAAAGAACACAAAATTCACAAAAAAGCATCGAAAAAATATCTTGTTTTTTGTGATTTTTGTGCCTTATGCGGCAATTCGAATTCTCCATTGCGACGCCATCGGTGACGGCGATGGCCTATTTCTTATCCGGGTCGATCGGAATGCCGGCCTTTACCCGGGTTCCTTCCCCCTGCTTGCTCTGTATCTCCAGTGTGCCGCCGGCCTGGCGAACGCGTTCGCGCAGACCGACCAGCCCGTAGTGCCCCTTGCGTCCCTCGCCGGCCTCGGCGTTAAAACCAATCCCGTCGTCGACCACTTCTAATGAGAGGTCGCCCCCGTTCTCCTCGAGGGCTATGGAAGCCTGGCGGGCATGCGCGTGCCGGGCGATATTGGCCAGGCTTTCAGAAACGATCCGGACGATGAGTTCCTGGATCTCGCTGCTGACCGGCCCGGGAGAAGATATTGCCAGGCGGCATGGCACGCCGAACGCGGAAGTGAAATGGTCGGCTTCCATCCGGAGCGCTTCCTCCAGACTGCCGGCCGGTTCCTTGCGCAGACCGTCAATCGCCCGGCGGGATTCGGCGAGCGTGGCGCGGGCGCGGGTCATCGATTGCTGCACGATCGTCTGCGCCCGGTCGGGATGCCCCTGGCCTAGGTGCGAATCCGCCGCCTCCAGCTGAAGGATCAATCCGGCCAGGCCCTGGGCCAGCGTATCGTGCAGTTCGCGCGCCATCCGCTGCCGTTCATTGGCGAGCGTCAGATCCTCGATCTTGTCGGCGGATTCGGTCAGCCGCTTGTTGGCCGCTTCCAATTCCGCGAGCAGCTCCTGCGCTTTTACGCGCGCATCGGCCTGGCGGGAATACAGCAGGACGTAAATGATCACAAAGACCGTCATCGGCAGGATCGCGATCGCCCACCAGAGGATTTGCCCGTCGGGCAAAACCCGGTAAAAGTTGAGAGCCGAAAGCGCGAGGAGGCCGGCCACAGCTAGCACTTTTTTCGGCCAGGATCCGTAGAATAATCCCACCGCTTCCCCGATCAACCCGAGGTACAACCCCATCATCACGCCCAGTTCCCCGGCGATCGAGACCAGCGTGAAGACGATCGCCGCCTGGATCCCCAGATACAGCCAGGTGTTCCAACCCCTGTTCAGCCACCAGATGCTGATCCAGTGAAATATCAGATGGATGTTGAACAGGATGGTAAAGGCCGCCAGGATCACCGGCTCCCGGACCCGGGCGGAGGAGATGACCGTCCAGATATAAATGAACACAAACACAAAGGTCAGGAACAGCATGAACGGCCATTCGGTATGGGGATCCGAAAGCGATGTGACACGGGCGATAAAGGCACGGATTCTTTTCATGCCTTGATTGTACTCCGGGCGCAGCGATATTCCACTGCCCGTTCGGACATTGTCCGAACGGACAGCGGGGAAAAATCCGTCCGGACGATGCGGGGAACGGCGCCGGCGGGTATGCTGGGATCAAATTCAGGAGGAAAAAATGTCAACCCAAAATAACGTTTCCCATATCATTTCTTTGGCGCTCAGGGGAATCGCGATGGCGATGGCGGTCGCCGCGGTCGTCATCGGCGTGCGGAAAGCCGCTCCGGCTGAAACGACGGTCGTCATGCTCGGCATCGGGCTGTTCGCGCTCGCGCTCGATGCCATGGATCAGGGCAAGGAGGCGTGAAAATGGAACAGGCCATTCAAGTTCAAGATCTGCGCAAAGCCTTCGGCGCCATTCCGGCGGTGGACGGGGTGAGCTTCTCGGTCGGGTGCGGCGAGATCTTCAGCCTGCTCGGACCGAACGGCGCCGGGAAGACCACCACCATTTCGATGCTCGCCGGTCTGCTGCGGCCCGACTCGGGCGACGCCGCCCTGCTCGGAAATTCCGTCACCAGACAGGCGGCCCGGGCGCGGGCGGTGCTCGGCGTCGTGCCGCAGGACATCGCGCTCTACATGGATCTTTCCGCGCGCGAAAACCTTTCCTTCTGGGGCAAGATGTACACCCTGCGCGGGAAAGCTCTCAACCGCCGGGTCGACGAAGTGCTCGAGGTCATCGGCCTCGCGGACCGCCAGAAAGAGCGGGTGGGGACTTTCTCCGGCGGGATGAAGCGCCGCGTGAACATCGGCGTGGCGCTGCTCCACAAACCGCCGGTGGTGATCATGGACGAGCCGACGGTCGGGATCGACCCGCAAAGCCGCCGGCATATTCTGGACGCCGTGAAGGAGCTTCGCGGCCATGGGATGACCGTGCTCTACACCACCCACTACATGGAGGAAGCCGAGGAGCTTTCCGACCGGGTGGCGGTGATGGACAAGGGGAAGATCATCGCCTGCGGGACGAACGCGGAACTGATCCGGATGGTCGGCCAGGATACGCGCATCGAGCTGGCGTTGAACGCCGAATCCGGGCGTGTGATCGATCCGTGGCGTTCGCTCGAAGGCATCCGCGGCGTGACGGCCGAGGACGGGCGCATCACCGTTCTGGCCGCGGACAGCAACGCGGTTCTTCCGCGGCTGTTTGAAAGCGCCGCCTCCCGCGGCGTGAGAATCACCTCGCTGGAAATCCGCGAGCCCAACCTGGAGGCGGTCTTCCTGCACCTGACGGGAAGAGCGCTGCGCGATTGAGAGGCGGACCCATGATGACAATCTGGAATGTGGCCTGGAAAGACCTCGTTCGATCGGCGCGATCCGTCTTCATCCTGGTGTTCGCGCTGGTTCTGCCGCTCCTGACCACCGGCGTGTTTTTTGCCGCCTTCGGCGGGCTCTCCTCCGGAGACGAGAGTCCTTCGATTCCCGCGCCGCGGGTGTTGGTCGTTAACCTGGATTCGTCCGGGGAGGCAGCCATAGCGCTCGAGAACGTGCTGACGGGGGACGAACTCTCGAATGTCCTCGATGCGGCCCGCGAATCCGATCCGGCCCCCGCGCGTTTGGCGGTCGATACGGGCGGGGCGGCGGTCGCGGTGATCATCCCGCTGGGATTCTCGGCGGGGATCGGCGATCCGGAATCCGCGGCGGGCGTTGAGGTGTACCAGGATCCCGCCCAGACCGTCGGCCCGGCGATCGTCCGCTCGATTCTCGAGCAGGCGCTCGACGGATTTGCCGGAGGATGGGTGGTGATCAAGGCATCCGGCGGCGCCCTGGCGTCCCGCTCGGTGATGATGGACGGCGCAACCGCAGCCCGGATCTCCGCGCTCTACACCGAATGGGCTCCGGCGCAACTGGCCGCCGGCGCGGGCGGGCTGGCGGTCGAATCCACGGCCGGCGCCAAGCGGGAATCCGTGGACTTCATGGCGCGGATGATCTCGGCGATCATGGCGATGATGCTGGTCTTCTACTGCTTCTTCACCGGAACCGCTTCGGCGCAATCGATTCTGACCGAACAGGAGGAAGGGACTCTCCCGCGCCTGTTCACCATGCCGGTCCGGCGTTCGCAGATCCTGGGCGGGAAAATGCTCTCGGTGTTTTTGACGCTGGCCGTCCAGCTGATCGTTTTGCTGGCCGTGTCCGCCCTGGTGTTCGGGATCCGCTGGGGGGATTCGCTCTCGGTGGTTCTGGCTGTGATCGGCACGGGAACCTTGAGTGCGAGTTTCGCCATCTTCATCACGTCGTTCCTGAAGAACACCAAGCAGGCCGGGATGGTATACGGGGTGGTCGTCAACCTGGTCGGCTGGATCGGGATCAGCCGGCTATTCGCGGAAATCATCCCGGGCCTCTCGAAGTACTCGGCCTACACCGATACCGTCTCGCTGGTCTCCCCCCAGGGCTGGGCCGCGCGCATCTGGCAGGAATCCATGGCCGGAACCCCGGTGTGGTTCACGCTGGCGGGGATGCTCGCGCTCAGCCTGGTGCTGTTCGGGATCGGCGTTTTCAAATTCAACCGGCGGTTTTCGGAATGAGCCGGCAGGAGGGTAACCCGATGCGTGCGTTGGATGTGGCTTGGAAGGATGTGTCTCAACTGGTGCGGGATTGGCGATCCGCGGCGTTCCTGGTGGGCGCGCCGATCCTCTTCACCCTGCTGATGGGTGTGATGATGGGCGGGTTGGGGGGATCCTCCGAGGAGGATCCGCGCCTGGCGGTGGGGGTACTCAACCGCGACGGGGGAGCGGCGGCGGGCGGCCTGATCGCTCTGCTGGAAAAGGCGGATGCGGTCCGGCCGGTGTTGGTGGATGAGAAAGACGCCGATACGCTGGCTAAGCAGGTAAGCGACGGAAAGTTAGCGGCGGCGATCGTCATCCCCGCCGGGTACACGGCGGCGGTATTCGAGGGAAATGACATGCCGCTCCGGTTCCTCGTCGACAATTCGTCGGATGCGGGTTCGAACGCCGGCCGCGCCGTCCGGGGAATCGTTTTCCGCCTGCAGGCCGCGGTTCAAACGGCCGTTTGGAGCGCCGACATCGCCGCGGCGCAAAACGCGTTCGCTTCGCCTTGCGAGCGCGCGGCGTTTATGGAAACAGCCGTGCAAAAAGCGGTGCAGGAGTGGGAATCCGCTCCGGTGAAACTGGAAATCCGTTCGGCGGCTTCGCAGAAACCGGAGCAATCGGCGGTGCCGAGCGGGTTTGCGCAATCATCGCCGGGGAACATGGTGACCTTCGCGCTCGCCGGGCTGATCGGGGCGGCGGAGATCATCGTCTGGGAACGGAAATCGGGGACTCTCCAGCGACTATTGACCACGTCGATCTCGCGGATGGAGATCCTGATCGGACATTTTCTGGCGATGTTCCTGTTGGTGTTTGTCCAGGTTCTTCTTCTTGGAACCTTCGGCCAGCTGCTGTTCGGCCTGACCTACTGGGATGCCCCGGCCGCGTTCCTGATCATGGCAACGGCCGTGACCGTGTGGATCGCCGCGATGGGATTGCTGATCGGCGCGATCGCGCGCAACGCCGAGCAGATTGCGATGTTCTCGATCGTGCCGATGCTGGCCCTGGCCGGGCTGGGCGGCGCCTGGATGCCGCTCGAGGTGACGGGAGCGGCCTTCCAGGCGGTCGGCCGTCTGACGCCCACCTATTGGGCGATGCATGGGATGCAGAACCTGATCCTGCGTGCGCAGGGACTGACGGGCGTTGTCCTTCCGGCGGCCGTTCTGTTTGGTTTTGCCTTCGTGTTTTTTGGTATAGCGGTGTGGAAGTTTCAGAGGGAGTAGACAACTGTCCTGACCCCCTCACCCCGTCTCCGCCTTGGGAATTCGCCAAGGCTCCGACGCCCCTCTCCCCCTTCCCCTTATGGGGAAGGGGGAGAGGGGTCGGGGGAGAGGGGGTTAGGACAGAGTAGAACGGGGAGGACAGAGCCTGGCCTCCCAGCGATGAGCGCTGATCGTCATTCCCGCGTGTACCAAGCGGGAATCCACGACAAACTAATTTGGAACCATGCTCTCAGGGATAAACCCCTGGATCCCCGCTAAAAACACGCGGGGATGACAAACGCGCCCTCATCCGGCCTCCTGTCGCCTTCCCTCCCTTCGCTCGGGATAGAAGCTCCGGTTCGGCCACCCTCTTCGCCTGAACGTTTCGCCGGTCGATCACCGGCTTCACAGGCCCTGAGGGCAGGCCTTCTCCCGGCGTCTCCTCGCTCCGAGGTCGCGCAGGTTCCAGAAAAAAACCGAACCGGCGCACTCCTCGAGGACAGGCGCTGGGAGAAGGGAGGGATGAGGGGACGGATGAGCAATTGCAAAGAGATCTGTCCATCATGGAAAAATCCTGAAAATCCTGTCCAATTCCTTCCTCTCTACCTCAGGAAAACCAGGTACGCCAAGCCCGCCAGCCCGAGTTTCTTCCACCAAATGAATTTCTTCGCTGCGGCGTAAAGCCAGAGGCAGAGTATTACTCCGCAGGCAAGCCGGAGAATCCCCAGCGGTTCGCGGAAGGTGGAAAACGGCGCGAAGGCGATCATCGCGGCGTTGGCCAGGAGCAGCAATCCTTCCGGAATTGCACGCCGCTTGATGAGATCCGCAAGCGGAGCTGCCAGCCCGTAAACGGCCGGGAACAGCAATCCCGGCAGATAAACTATCGACAGCGCGGCAAACGCCGGCAGGCTGGCTCCCGCAATCCGCAGAAATCCGGCGAATGGGATCCATTCGAACGGCGTCGCTCCCGCTCCTCCGCTGCCGATCCCCGGAGATCCGAACACCGACCAGAGCCAGATCTGCAATCCGATATACGGCGCAATCGCCGCAAGGATCACCAGCATCGCGCCGATCCGTCGCCGTAATAGCAGCCAGGCCATCCAGCCCCCGATAAACGGAACCATCGTCTCCTTGGCGAGCATCGCCAGGGCGAGCAGCAGCGAGCACAGCACAAGTTTGCGGTCCAGCTCCGGCCCCGCGATCCAGAGCGCGAGGACCACCAGAAGGAGGGCCAGCGGCTCGGAGAGGTCCAGCCGCACGGCGCCGAGCAACCCGGCCCACAATCCAAAGACCAATCCACCCCAGCGCGATGCGCCGCGCACGGCCAGCAGTTCTCCGGTGAAGAACGTGACTGCAAACAGGCAGGCCAGGTTGATCGCGATCAGAGTCCAGGGGATGGCATCCGGATACCCGAGCGCGAGCGCGCGGGCCAGGAGCGGATACAGAATGTGCTGATAGCGGTAGGCGGGGGCATCAAGAAACGGCGCGACGCGCGCGGGGTCGGGGTCGCGCGCCATGTAGTAGTTGAATTGTCCGTCGTATCCGTCCGAACCGGAAGGATCGCCGGCGCTGAACCGCGTGCCAAGGTGGGCAAAGGCGAGCGGATCGGACCCGTTTTGAACAAACACCCATGCCAGATACGCCCCCGCGAGCAGGAGGACGCACAGCGCCGGCGCCCACCCACCGAGAAAACTACCGCCGGGGGCAGGCTCGCGAAGGCCGCGCGCCGGCATGGCTCCGGCGCTCACTGTTCCCCCGCCGCGCAGTCATTCCTGCTCTTGAAACAGAACCGGGCAGGGAAGTTCCCCCCGCCCTTGGCGAATATCATCGCAGGGGACAGGCTCGCGAAAGACAATCGTTCCCGTCGCGGCGCGACCATCCCTGCTCTTGAAACAGAACCGGGCCGGAAAGCTTCCACCGCCCCCGGCGAAAAGCATCGCCGAGGACAGGCTCGCGAAAGCTTCACATCGGAAGGCCGCCGATGCTCATCGCCCGTGGGGCAGGCGGGGGGCGGGCGCGTGGGCGGGCGGGGGGCGGGCGCGAACCGTTCGAACTTGCGCATCGGCTACGGTTTGGATTTTACCTGCGCCAGGAGTTCGAGTAACTCCTTCCATTCTTCCCGGAAGAAATGAAGCGTGACCGTTCCCAGTTCCATGTTCCAGGTTGTTTCGCCGTCGGGTTCTTCCGCGGAATAGATCAGGTAGTTCTCGGTTTCGGCGACGGTTTCGGTTTTAATTTCAGGGGTATCAGGCATTTGAAGTCTCCGATCCTCGGGAAAAATTTTCAGACTATTCGGAACGCTCAAAGAGCCACAGCCGGGAATCCCACACCGAGGTGAATCCGGCGCGTTGGGCGGTTTGCGTTATGCGGGGGAAATCGGGCGCCACCCACGCCGCGCGTTCGGCCTTTTTCGTGCGGGCCAGCACCCGCATCTGGCGAAGCATCGGCGCCAGCATGCCGGAGGGCGCGACGAAGGCAGAAACTTCCAGGCTGGGCTTGTGATCATGTTCGGAATCATACGTCAGCAGAATGGCGGAACGGTTCCGCCACCACCAGGCGCCGCCCCGGCGGACGATTTCGGCCAGCCACGCCTCCGTGAAGCGGCTCCATTGCCAGCCGTCGTTGATGAGATCCGGCGTTTTCCAGGCGGCGCCGTGTTCTTTCCAGAAAGCGGTCGCTTCCGGCAGTTCCGCGTTCGTTACGGGCCGGTATTCACAGGCGCCGCGGGTCAGTGGTTTCGCCGCCGTCACCCGGAAGACTCCCACCCGCCGGAAGCCGAGCCGGCCGCAGACGCGGTGCACCTCCACGCGTTCCGAAGAGGTCGCCAGGCGGATCACACCGCCTCCGCGTTTCCGCCATGCATCCACCAGATGTTCCGTCAACAGGGATCCGATTTTCATGCCTTGGAACCCGGGATGGACCCGCAAGCCTTCCAGCCACCATTCCCCAGGCCCGACGAAGGATAATTTCCCAAATCCCACCATCCGCTTGTCCAGCTCGGCCGCGGCCAGAAGCCCCTTGCGGTCGGTCTGCCATGCGGACCAGACCTGCGGCGTGTAGTCGTGCCCTTCCCAAATCTTCTCGGTCAGTTCGAGCATGTCTTTTTTGTCGGATTCGCGCGCCGGGCGGATCCGCACCCGGGGCGGTTTGGCGTCGGCCGAAGGTGCGCCTTCCTGCGCGGGCCATGGCGGAAGGTCGAACAATTTGGCGTGCACGTACTTCCCGAAGACGCGCGCGGTGGCGATGATCGGACCGGAAAGCAGAAGCCCCGGAAGCCCGAGCAGGCTGAACCCGACCAGGGCGCCGATGATCATGATCGCGGGGTGCAGTTTGAGCTGGTCCCCCATCACCCGCGGGATGAGGAAATTGGATTCGAGCTGCTGGAGCACACCCCCGGTAAGCCCCACCACGACTGCGTAAGCGACCGGGGAAAGCCCGAGCCAATTGGCCGGCTGGAACAGGGCGATCACAACCGCGGTGGCGCCGACCACATTCGCGCCGATGATCGGGATGAATTCCGCCAGGGCGGCCATCAGCCCGAGCACCAGCGCGTAGCGCACTCCCAGCAGGCCCATCGCGGCTCCGATGGCCAGGCCCATGATCAGGCTGAGGAGCATTTGCCCGCGCAGAAAAGCGTTCCAGATCGGGCCGAGTTCCGACAACAGCCGCCCGACATCCTTTTTATGATTCTCCGGGACGATCCGCACCAGGCTGTGTTGCAACGCGTCCATATCGTGCAGCAGGTAGAACGCCACCATGAATGCGAACACGGTCCACCCGACAAACGAAACCACATCCGTGGCGGCGCCGGTCAACAATTCCGTGATCTGCCCGACCCCATCCCGCGCGGCGGACAGCAAAGCATCCTGAAGCAGGGTGATGTCGGCGGTGGAGAGGTCGAACGTGAAAGGTCCCAGTAAAATCGGCTCAGCGGAGAGGGTGTCGATCCAAACCGGGATGCTGTCGATGAAACGGCGCACCGTCGCCAGTACGCCGGAAAGCTGCTGTTGAAGCAGGTAGCCCGCCCCGCCGGTCAGGCCGATCAGGATGAGGATCAGGATCCCGTACAGGATTAAAACGGCTGCCGTGCGGGATGCCCGCAGATATTTTGTCAGGAGGATGACCAAGGGGTTGAGCAGGTAAGCCAGGATCAGGGCCATGATCAGGGGAATGATCAAAACCTGGAAGCGGACCAGGAAGAATCCGATCACCACCAGAACGGCCAGCATGACGATCAGCTTCGTATTTGTGGACCAGCGCGGAGAGGCATCCATCGGCCGTGATTTCCTGTAAGACCCTGCCCGCATCTTGGAGGGCGGAAAGGGAGTGAGTTGAGCTTCATTTTAACCTGTTCGCGCCCGTCAAGCCATCGTATCCGCCAAGTCGTCCGTTCCCAAAAAGGAAAAAGTAAAGAATTGCCACAAAGAGCACAAAGATATATTTGTAAAAATTTTGCAACTGCTCAGCCGGCGATCGTCATGCCGACGCCTGCCCCCGCGCCTGCCCTCCGAGCGATGAGCGCCGGCGGTTTCCCGGTGCGAAGTTCTCGCGAGCGGGGGACGCATCCCGGCT
>JAFGCU010000012.1 GCA_016932475.1 Anaerolineales bacterium | reverse complement strand
GGTTCCTCCGTTTCAGAGGATGGTTCTAATCCCCCCATCCCGAAGGGATGGGGGGAGCGATCTCGGGGGGAGGGGAACCGGGAAGGCGGCTTCCGCGGCCGAAAATTCCGGATCGTGATTTCTTCCTCTTCTCTCCACGCTCCGGCGGATTGTCCATCAGGCTGGTCCGCCGCGGACCGGAAAAGATCCCGTCCGGATGGGCTTTCCGCCGGCGCGTGGCATTGGAATTTTCACCGTTTTCCATTCGGGTAAAATGAAGGATGCGGGATCCATAACCTTATCGCCCGCGCCCATGCCCGATTTTCATCTCCGCCGCAAGGGAAGGTGATCCGAATATGACCCCCGCGTATAAAAATCCCCAGGGAACGGTTTGGCAGCACGATCCGAAGCGCAACAAGGGCACCGCCTTCACCGAGGCGGAGCGCGACGAACTCGGCTTGCGGGGTTTGCTTCCCCCCCGGGTGTGCACCCTGGATCAGCAGAAGCAGCGCGTCCTGGAAAACCTGCGCCGCAAACCCAACGACCTCGAAAAATATATTTTTATCATGGGGCTTCTGGACCGCAACGAGACGCTTTTCTTCCGGGTCGTCCTGGATCACCTGGCGGAACTGATGCCGATCATCTACACGCCGACCGTCGGCCAGGCCTGCCAGGAGTACGGCCACATCTTCCGCCGCGCGCGCGGCCTCTTCATCTCGGCCAACGACCGCGGCCGAGTCGCGCAGATCCTCCAAAACTGGCCGTTCGAGAATGTGCGGGTGATCGTCGTCACCGACGGCGAACGCATACTCGGACTCGGGGACCTGGGCGCGAACGGGATGGGCATTCCGGTCGGGAAGCTTGCGCTCTATACCGCCAACGCCGGAGTCCATCCCTCCCTCTGCCTCCCGGTCACGCTGGATGTCGGCACCGAAAACGAGACCCTCCTCCAGGATCCGCTCTACATCGGCCTGCCGCAGCGCAGGGTGCGCGGCGCCGCCTACGACGAGCTCTTCGAGGAATTTATTGCCGCGGTCCTGGAGCGCTTCCCGGAGGCGCTGGTGCAGATGGAGGATTTCGGAAACGCCAACGCCTTCCGCCTCCTGCGGGCCTACCGCGACCGCCTCTGCCTCTTCAACGATGATATCCAGGGCACGGGCGCGGTCGCCCTGGCGGGCTTGTTCTCGGCGCTCGCCTTCACGGGCGGGAAGCTGGCGGACCAGACGGTCGTGTTCCTCGGTGCGGGCGAAGCCGCGCTCGGCATTGGGGATATGATCACGGCCGCGATGGTGGAGGAAGGCATGCCGCTTGCGGATGCGCGGCGGCGGTGCTGGTTCCTGGATTCAAAGGGGCTGGTCGTCCGCAGCCGCGGCGACCTCAGCGAGAACAAGCGGGTCTACGCCCACGACCATCCCGGCCTGCCGGATCTGCTTTCGGCGGTCGAGACCCTGCGCCCGACCGCGATCGTCGGCGTCGCCGGCCAGCGCGGCACGTTCACCCGGCCGGTGCTCGAAACGATGGCGCGCTGGAACGAACGCCCGATCGTGTTCGCCATGTCCAACCCCACCTCCAAGCAGGAGTGCACCGCCGAGGAGGCCTACACGGCCACCGGCGGGCGGGCGCTCTTTGCGTCCGGCAGCCCGTCCGCGCCGCTGATGGTGGGCGGCCGGCAGGTGGTGCCCGGCCAGGGCAATAACGCCTACATCTTCCCGGGCGTCGGGCTCGCCATCGTCGCGCTCGGGATCACCCGCGTCACCGACGGGATGTTCCTCGCAGCCGCCCGCTCGCTTTCGGAACAGCTTTCGGCGGAAGATCGCGCGCGCGGCAGCCTCTATCCGCCGCTCGCGAGGATCCGCGAGGTGTCCGCCGGGATCGCCGCCGCCGTCGCGGAAACCGCCTGCCGGCAGGGGCTGGCCTCCGTGCCGCGGCCCGCGGATTTATCCGCGCATATCCGCTCGCACATGTACGATCCGGTGTACCCAGAGTTTGCGTAGACGGCGGCCGGAAAAATTCCTGTGCAGAGAAAAAAATAATGCAACCCATTGCCAACCTCGTCGATCGGCTGGGCACCCTGGTCCTTTTCCCGGTGGCGCTGTTCCTCGGCGGACTTGTCATTCATCTATATTCTATTTTCCTTCTGATTGCGGGACGGCTCCCTTCTTCCCTCTGGGTATGGTGGGTCAATATTTTCATGCTGGTCTTTGACCTCGTCGTCCTTGTTGGATTGATCCGCATGCGCAAAACGGCCTACCTGGTCGCCGCGGCCGGGTTCCTGATCCTGGCGCTGACGTGGGCCGTTAATTCCGTCATGGAAGGCGCGGTCAATTTTTCGACCGCGGCGGGAATCGCCGGCTGCGTGCTTGGGCTGCCGATCCTGGTCTGCGCGTACAGGAAGCTGCGGAACGGATGAACGAACGCGCCAAAAATAAAAATCGAAGGCCGGTTTGGATGGCGGCAAACCCGGTTCCGCAGGCGATCGGTTGATTCGCGGCGGAAATGGGATCCCGGCCGCGGGGGAAATAATTGTGGAAAATAAAAAGATTTTCCCCCTTCTTCTCCGTATTATGATGCATGGGAGCATGACAGCCGATGGATGACCGCCTGCTGGTTCTGCAAATGACCGCGTGGATGGAGGAACACCTGACCGATCCCGGCCCCGGTCCCCAACTGGCGAAGGCCGCCGGGTATTCGGAAAACCGGCTGCGGCAGAAGTTCTACAACATCACCGGCGAGACCCCTTCGGGCTACCTCCGCAAACGGCGCCTGACCGAGGCGGCCCGGGCTCTGATGGCCGGCGAGCGCATCGTCGACGTGACGCTCCGCTTCGGCTATAGCTCCCAGGACAATTTCACCACCGCTTTCAAATCCTGGTTCGGCGTCACCCCGGGCGAACTCCAGACCATGGACCGGAAGCAGCGGAATTTCATATCCCGGATGAAGGAGCCGTTGAACATCATGGAGCTGAAAAACCTCAAACAAAACGACCTGTGCGCCACGCTGATGGGCTGCATGAAGGGCGCCTCCGACTTTTACGATTTGGATTGGTCGGTGCCGCAGCTCTTTGGATACTCAACCCACGCTTTCATGATCAACATCCACAAGGATCTCTGCCCCAGCTCGCCGTACGCCTGGAAGAAGGATCACTTCTGGTTCGCCATGCGCAACCTGGGGATCCGCAAGGTTGATGCGGTCGACCTCAAGAAGGAAGCCTCCGCTTCGGAACTGAACAAGGCTGAGAAAAAGATCCGCGCCCACCTGGATGCCGGCAAGCTGTGCGTCCTGGATTTTCTGGAGCACCAGTTGATCTCCGGCTACGATACCAAGGGCTTCATTTTCCTCCAGCCGTGGAAAGGCGAATCGGGCGTCGAGCTGCCCTCCCTGAGCTTCGGCACGTGGAAGGAAGCCTTCGACCGGGACGGGTGGGTGATGTTCACGCTTCTGGAGAAGGATGACCTGCGGGCCGACGAGCGCAGCCTGCTGCGGACGGCGCTGGCCGCCGCGATCCGGATGCAAACCGCGCCGGAGGAGTTCCAGATGCCGGGTTACCGGAGCGGAGACGGCGCCTGGGAGTGGTGGCTGGAGGGCATCGACCGGGGGCTGGGCGCTTCCCACGGCCACTGGTGGAGCGGGAGCGTGTGGAAGGAATGCCGGATGATGGCAGCCGAGTTCTTCGCCGGGCTGGAATCATCCATGGAGGGTGGAAAGACGGCTGATCTGTGCCGCGAGCTTGCCGGCTTGTACCGCGAATGCGGCGCCAAGATCGACGTCGCCAAGGAAAAGAATGCGCCGGCCGACGTGCAAAAGGCGTCGCTCGCCGCGGGCCGTGATCTGGACCGCCGATGCACCGGCCTCCTGAAGGAACTGCTGGCCGCGATGCCCGCGTAATCATTCCGCCGCGTCCCCCCTGCCGCGCAACCGTGCTTGATCCCATGAGATGAAAACCGGGTTAAGCATCCGGCGTGAAGACCGTTGCAGGTGGGACGCGGATTTGTTACATCATCAACTCCCTGAGTTCTCATGGCTGATAAATCGGAAAGGATGCCATAATGAAATCACTGGCCGGAAAAGTCGCCCTCGTGACGGGTGCGAGTCGCGGGGTTGGCAGGGGCGTTGCATTGGGTCTGGGCGAAGCCGGGGCCACCGTCTACGTCACGGGCCGGACGACGGAGGAAGGCAAAGCCGCCGCGGCCCTTCCCGGCACAATTCATCAAACCGCCGACGAGGTCACAAAGCTCGGCGGGAAAGGGATTGCCGTCCGGTGCGATCACACGAATGATCCGGAAGTAGAAGCCGTTTTTGAGCGGATCCGCGCCGAACAGGGGCGTTTGGATATTCTGGTGAATAATATCTGGGGCGGCTATGAGCACTTTAATAACGGGACCGAGTTCTGGAAGGAAGCGGGTTTCTGGACTGTTCCGATTTCACGCTGGGATTCAATGTTCCGGGCGGGAGTCCGCGCCCAATATGTTGCCAGCGTTTTTGCCGCGCCGATCATGATTGCGCAACACGCCGGTTTGATCGTCAATATCTCGTTCTTTGCGGCTCAACGGGATGACAAGGGGGTTGCCTATGGGGTCGCGAAGGCGGCTTCGGATCGGATGGCGGCTTGCATGGCGAACGAATTGCGCGCCCACAATGTAACAGCCGTTTCCCTGTACCCGGGTTTGGTCCGCACGGAGGCGGTCATGAAAGCGGCCGGGTATTGGGATTTATCGAATTCGGAATCGCCGCAATTTATCGGACGGACTGTTGCGGCACTCGCAGGCGATCCGGACATCATCCATAAATCCGGCAAAATCCTTGTGGCGGCCGCGCTGGCAATGGAATATGGATTTACCGATGTGGACGGCAAGCAACCCAAGCCACTGACAGTGGAAGAAATCTGACGGACTTTTAAGCCCTTCGCGAAAAATGAAGCATGGGATGGAAACCTCGCCTTAAGGCGAGGTTTCATTTTGTGTCTTTTGTGCTTTCTGTGGTAAAAATCAGCCTCATAGGGCACAAGTGAGATTTCCCAACCATGAACGGCAATCTATCCATTAAATTGAAGCAGTTCATCCTGCTTGACGATTGCCCTCCGGACTGGAAGGAATACGATCTGTATTGCATCCGTGACGGAGATGCCACCTTCTATGTCGGGAGGTCGTATCTGGCGTTCGACCGGGTCTGGGAACACATCCGTAATGGTTGGAAAGCACGGTCGCTCGTCGGCCGATTTCTGCTCTGCAATTGGCCGGCGTCCATGAATTTTGAAATACACCTGATGAGTTCCAGGGCTTCCGATTTCGATCCCGTCCGCAACGATCCGGCGCTCGCCGAAGAAATGCTGATCAAACGTCACCGGCCTTGTCTGAACGATTCGCTGAACGCCGAGCCGCTCGAGCTCCCGGAAAAATACCTGCCTCCCAATGCGGAAATCCGTTGCTCTCGCAGTTTGACGAAATTGCGGTTCCAGGCCGCGCTGGCGGTGAAAAACGAAGAAAAAAAGAAATGGATGGAAGGATAGTGCCGGAGGATTGCTTCGCGCCCCGGCCGTTATCCGGCGGGCAAAGACGGATTGACGCTTTTAAGGAGACTTCATGTCGTCGAACGGGATTTTCATTTTTATCGCGGGTTGAACCTTCGGAAGGAAAAAAGGGAAAATGATTTTTGCCATTGTCCTGTATCTCTTCACCCTGATGGCCGTCGGAATCGCAGTCGCGTTCCCGTCCCTGGGTTGGCTCTCCCCGCTGACCTACGTCCTGCTTCTGCCTCTGGGCGCCGTGTGGGGCTGGCACCGCGATGGGCTCGCCTTCGCGGACCTTGGTTGCCGTTTTTCCGCGGGCTGGATCCGGCGCCTCGCGGCCGGACTGGTCGTCGGCCTTGCAATCCCGGCTCTCTTCCTGATCGTCCAGGCGCTGGGAGGATGGATCACGCTCGCCCAACGAGCGGAATCCCAAGGAAACTTCGCATCGTATCTGCTTCTGATTTTGGTGAAGATGTTTTTCATTGTCGGGATCGAGGAACTGGCCTTCCGGGGATTCTTCATTCAATCCCTGGGCCGGAAAATCGCCATCGCGCCGGCCATCATTCTGGCTTCCCTGCTTTGGGCTGCCGGGCACATGGTGTCGATGGCGTCTTCCGGGATATCGGCCGGTCAAATCGCGATCGGCATGGTTTCGATCGCCCTGTGGGGGATCGCGCTCGGCATCTGCTTCCTGAAGACGGGTAAGTCCTTGTGGCTTCCCTTTGGAATCCACTTTGGGATAAACATCGCCTTCAGCGTACTGGGATGGTTCTTCATCACGACCCCGAACGCGCCGGAGTGGTGGATCGGTCATCCGGCCTTCGCGCCGGAAACCGGGTTGATCGGAGTTGCCGGTTGGGGGATCCTGGCGTTGGGGATGTACGCCTGTTTTACCGTTCCCGTGCGGAAAGGATCGTCGATAAATTGAAAATTGTGCAACCGGCGGCGTCGGAAAGCATGCTCATCCGGGATATCGCCGAAACCGATTTCCCGGCGGTGCTGGAATTGAATTTGGAATCCGTGCACTTCCTGACTCCTCTCTCCCGCGCGCGGCTCGAAGGATTGCACCGGCAATCCGCCTATCACAAGGTGGTGGAGGAGGATGGACGGATCGTCGCGTTCATCCTTGCCTTCCGCGAGGACGCGGAGTACGACAGCCCGAACTTCCTCTGGTTCAGGGAGCGGTACCCGTCGTTTCTGTATATCGACCGGCTGGTGGTCCGCGATGGATGCCGCGGCAACGGCTATGGGAAACGGCTGTACCGTGATCTGACGGAGTATTGCAGGGCGGAGAATCTTACGCGGATCACATGCGAGGTCGATCTCGATCCCCCCAATCCGGTCTCGCTCGGATTTCACCGGAAGCACGGTTTCCGGGAGGTCGGGTCCCATTCGCCGTATGACGGGAAGAAAAAAGTGCTGCTGATGGAGAAGCTCCTGCCGTGAAGGTGAGCGAACCGGTCGTTCGCATCTCCGTAAAGCCGGCGCGCCGGGCGCTTGCCCGGGCCGGGGGCATGGTGCGCGGGAGGTGAAACGCTGCCGGGTCCGGTCCGCTCAAGAAAGTCTTCCAGGCCATGCGGATAATGAAGAAACCGGATGTCGATGAGTTCCGCCGGGTGTTTGACGAGGGACAGTTTGCGCCGTTGCGATGGTCCGGACCGGAAGGATCCATCTTCCGCCGCGTGCCGGAACGCTTCCTCCGGTCCGGTATAAATATGGGAATGGGGCGTCCGTGTGTCTTTGCGCGGAATGGCCGGCGAAAAAATCCCCCGGTTTGATTTGTGACGACCGGCCGTTTGGCAATTGATTGGAAAAAAGCTATCATGGCTGCGAGCGCGGCGCTAAGCCGCGATGATTCAAATTCGAGTTCGGGGCGCAGCGGCGCAATCGAATTGATCGCCCGCCGTTTTTCCATTTTTCATCCATGGTGAGGCATGGCCGTCGAAGAGCCCGGGAATACCCCCGTCCGGTTCTCCCAATCCGTTGCCGGTTTCTTCCGGGAGCGCATCCGGCCGATCGCGCCGGCGCTGGCTTTGCTTGTATTGAGCGCCGGGCTGGCGCTCGCCGTGTTATGGCGGGTGATGCCCCTCGGCGTCGATTGGGAATATACGTTCAGCCAGATCCCGAAAATCTGGCGGGACCCGTACCAGCTGTGGTTGTTCACCAACCCACCCTGGATCATGGCCCTGCTGCCGCACGCCTGGCTGCCGCTGCGGCTGGGCAACGCGCTGAACTTCCTGCTCCACGTCGTGGTGATCATCCTCGCGGTGCGCGCGGCGGGGGGAGGCCGGATGGCGCTGGCGCTGACCCTGACCTCGCCGCTTTTTCTCGACCTGGCCCGCACCAATAATGTGGATTGGATCCCGCTCCTCGGGTTCGTCATCGGCCCGCTGTGGGGATTGCCGCTGCTGGCGGCCAAGCCGCAGGCGTTGGGCGGGGCGGCGGTGGTCTGGGTGGCGGATGCCCTCCGCCGCCGGGCGTGGCGCGTCTTCCTGCCGCTCGCGGCCGTTGTCGCTGCAAGTTTTGCCTGGGGGTTTTGGCCCGCGCACCTGAACATCCCCAAGGATGTCATGTGGAATTTCGCCCCGTGGCCCTGGGGCCTGCCGCTCGGCGGCTGGCTGCTGTACCGCGCTGTAAGAAACAACGACCCGTTCCTCGGCGCGGCGTCCACGCCGTTCCTCGTCCCCTACCTCGCGCCGTACAGCGCGGCGGGGCTGTTCGGGCTCGCGGCCGCGCGCTGGCCGCGCGTCGCGCAGGTGGTCTGGGTCGCGTTGTGGATGTACCTGATCGTATCGATCCGCCGGGGCGGTTGAGCGCGGCCGATTAAAATATTCGCGAGGGGAACCGCGGGGCCTGGGACGCGTATGTCTTGGCGGGCCCTGACCCGGTTCCGCCGGGGCGGGCCGGGGGAGCAAAGCGACGAAGCCTGTCCCGTGGTCAGTCGGAGCGATCTCCGGTTTTCGGCGGGGAAGGGGGATTGCTTTGCAAATTCCAATTTTTAGCGGGAGGCGGTGTATGAGCACACCCGAATTGATCTCGATGATCCTGGCGATCGGCGGCGTGCTGCTGATCCTGGCTTCCTTCGCGGATATGGAGATGATCACCGGCCTGTGGGTCGCCGGCGATATCGAGCGGGATCCGGAGTTCATCGAGGCCGGGCGCTTCAAGAAGCGGGTGTACTGGGTCCTGCGCATTGCGGGAGTTCTCGCCTTCGTGGCCGGTTTGATAATCATGTCGCGGATTGGATAATCCGGTCCGCATTCCGGGTTGATCCGGCGCCTATATTTTTTTATTATTTATTTTCGTGACTACTCAGGTTGGATAAAAATGCGCGCCGAAACGCCGGCCTTTTTTACGCATAAGATGGCCGTGGATGGAAAAACCAAAGGCTTTCCGGGCCATTCGGCGCATTCCGGGGCCCGCCCCGTGAGCGGTATCGGCGAACGGAGTAATCCGTGTACAAATAGGAGAGTCCGGTTGGGCAGCCGCCATTATTTTTTTAAGTTACTGGTGGATCATGCCGAAAACCGGTATCCCCTCCCCGCAACCGTTTGGATCTTTTCCGGTCGCGAAGCATCCGTCTCGACCTTCTCGCGCAGGCGCCGCACCAGCTGCGCCAGGCTGTCGTCGCGCACGCCGCGTTCGAAGACCTGATCCTCCGGCCAGACGGCCCGGATCAGGTCGTCCTTGGGGCAGATTTCCCCGGCGTGCGCCTGCAGGCATTCCAATAGCAATAATTCCTTTGCGGTCAGCTGATCCGTATCAATCCGCGGCGCGCGTCCGATTTTTAGAAGCGGGAGTCCTTCCAGGCCGGATGCGCGAATCTCCTCTTCGGTCGGCTCGTCCGCCCGGAATTCCTCCAGCCGCTTCTGCACGGCCGGGTGCGCGGCCAGGCTCGCCGCATCCGCCCCGGCGCCCGCGGCGCCCGCCTCGCACGCGGCGCGCAGCAGCGAGGGATACCCGCGCGTGGCGGCGAGGAGCGCCTCGATCACGGCCGGCTCGAAGGAGATCCCCCGCCGCCGGCAGAATTGATCTATCGTCCAGCGCGCGTCGGATTCGGCCAGCGGCCCGAGTTGGATGTTGTGCGCGTAGCACAATTCGGATAGTTCGGTGTGCGGCGGCAGCGCGCGGCGCGTGGCGATGATGCAGGTGAGGCGGTATTTCCAGCCATCGCGCAGCGCGCGCAGGTTGCCGTTGAGGGCCGGATCCGCCGCGAGTTCGGGCGCGCGGCTGAACGGCATGCTCAGGTCCAGCGCCAGGCACAGGGAACCGGCGGAAGCGTCCAGGCGTCGATGGAGTGCGGCTTCGAGCGCGGCCAGCGCGCTCCCGCCGGCGGGCGCGGGCGCGCCGGCCGCCGCATCGTGGATCAGGCGGAGGATGGCGCCGCCGGAAAGCTCGCCCAGCCGGTTGCCGTCGATGAGGAGGATCGGACGCCCGGGTGTGGAATGCGAGCGCGCGAGGTGCGTCAGCAGGTTGCTCTTCCCCGCGCCGCTCAAGCCCGTCAGCGAAACGCATTCACCCGCATCGATCGCGGCAAGAATTCCGCGGATTTCATGGGCGCGGTAGTCTTGCGGGTATGCGCTGGGGGCGGTCATGGGAGGGGAAGGATGCTCCGATGAATGAAAAAGTCGTTCCGGCGTTTGCGGGCGGTGTTGTGCGGAATTATACTATCGGCATGTCGAGGCAATCGCGTGTGCGCCTGGCAATCGCCGGCGCGGTGTTGATCGGGATCTCCTGCGCCGCAATCGTCTATGCGCTTTGGCCGCTTTCCTCCATCCGCGAGCAGCTGGTGATCTGGTCGAATATGTTCCGCATGCCATGAACCGTTTCCTCCGGTTGCCGTCCCCGGATCCTTTCCGCCGCGCCGCCGCTCTGCTTGCCGGCGCCGGTCTTCTGATCTTTGCGTCGGCATGCGGCACGATCTCAAAGAGCCTCAGCCCGATGGATTGGCCGACGGCTCCGGCGGCCGCCTCGCAACCCCAGGCCGCGGCGGCCACTTCCAGGCCCGCCAGCCAGACCGCCGCCGTTTTCCCAACGGCGGAAGCGCCCACGGCGCGCCCGCCCGCCACCCCCACCTCCGATGCGGCTCCGTTTCCCACCGCCGCCGCGGCGGAGGTGCGCGAGGAACGCATCCTCGAAGTCGAGTGGCCGCCGCAGATGCGCCTCGGCGATTCCGACACGATGCGCCTCTCGCTGATCCCCTCGCGGGAAGGGTACACAGTCACGGCCGAATTTGAGGAGCATGCCGCTCAGGAAAACGCGGTGACGGTCACGCGGATGGCCGGTTACTCATTGCGGGCCGCCGCGCGCGTCGACGCAGCCGGCTTCCTGCTCTCGCCCGCCGGCGAGCAGGTGCGCGAACTTCCCGAAGGCGAGCCCGTCACCTGGCGCTGGACCCTTACGCCGCGCAGCGCCGGACGCCAGCGTGTTTCGCTGATTCTTTTGCTGCGCTGGATGCCGCTCGATCCGCAATCCGGCGCCGTCCGCGAGCGCGAGCTGTATTCGCGTTCGCTGACCGTCGAGGTGACTTCCTTCCTCGGGCTGACCGCGCGCCAGGCGGCGTTCGCCGGATTGGCGGGGCTCGGGTTTGGCGGCGCGTTCACCATCCCGCTCGCCGCTTTCCTGCTGCGGCCGAAGGGGCGGCGCCTGCGTTCGCCCGCCCCCAACCCGGCGCTCAGGATCGAACTCCCGGCGGGATTGGCCCTCTCCGCCTCCGAACAAACGCTCTTGCGCGTGCTCTTCCGCGCCTATGCCCGCATCACGCTTGAGGCCGAATTCCGTTCCGGATATTCCGGCGCGCGCACGTTCCTCGTGCAGCCGGTGCGCGCCGACGGCCGCTCCGATGCCTACACGATCGCCAAACTCGGGGATGCTGAAGCCGTCCGCCGCGAGCGCGATAACTACGAGGCTTTCGTAAAGGATACGCTCCCGCCGATCACCGCGCGCATCCAGGAATCTCCCGTCATGGCTCCCTCCGCTGCGCCGCCGCCGGCCCGGCCGGCGGCGGCGTTGCGCTATACCTTCATCGGCGAGCCGGGCCGGAAGCCGGTGAGCCTGCGTGCCGCGCTGCTTGAGAATCCGGATCCGGCGTTCCTCGAGCGGCTGTTCGCCACATTCGGGCCGGGGTGGTGGATGCAGCGCCGGCCATACGCCTTCCGCGCCTCGCAGGAGTACGACCGCGTCCTCCCGGCCCACTTTGTCATCGCGCCCGCGCAGGGCAGGGTGGAGGCGGTGCTCGACGGCCGCGCGGCGCCCTCGCAAGCGCCCGGATCCCCCGGCCAGATTGTGCGCCTGAAGCATTGGCGCGCCGTGGAACGCCGCCCCGGCGGGGAATCGCTTTCCCTGCGCGGCGATCCGCCGCCCGGACAGCCCGCGCTGCGAGTGCGTTGGATGAGCGGCGATTCTGCGGATGGCGCGCTCGGGCGGATCATCGCGACGCGCAGGACTCTCCTCGATGGGTTCGCCGCCGGCCTTGACCTTCACGGATTGCAGGATCCCCTCGCCGCTTTGGATTCGCGCCTGGCGGAACGGATCCAGGGCACGCAATCGATCCTGCATGGCGATCTCAACCTGGAAAACATCCTCGCCGGCCCGGGCGGCACCGTCTGGCTGATCGATTTCGCGCAGACCCGCGAGGGACACGCGCTGGCGGATTTCGCGCACCTGCAGGTGGAGATCGTCGCCCACATCCTCGCACCGATGCTGGGGTCCCTGCCCGGCTTCGCCGACATCCTCCGGCACAGGCAATCCGCACCGCCGGCCTTCCGCCTCCTCGATGTGCTCGAGGGCATCGCCGGCCGCTGCCTGTTCAACCCGTCCCATCCGCGCGAATACCGCCTGGCGCTGTATTTTTCCGCGCTTGGAGCTCTTAAATATTCCAACCTCGATGCCCTTCAGCGCAATTTTCTATACCTCTACGCGGCCGTGATTCATTCGGACCTCTGACGAACCCGGACGCCGGCATGGAACACGCCGGCATGACGACCAACCCGGCGTGCAAAGATCTCGTCACCCCGGCGTGCAAAGCTCTCGTCACCCCGGCGTGCAAAAAAATCGTCACCCCGGCGCGGTTCTGGCCGGGGTCCAGTATTAACTCCTGGATGCCGGCCTGGAGCACGCCGGCATGACGACCATCCAGGTGTGCAAAGATCTCGTCACCCCGGCGTGCAAAAAAATCGTCCCCCCGGCGCGGTTTTGGCCGGGGTCCAGTATTACCTCCTGGATGCCGGCCTGGAGCACGCCGGCATGACGACCAACCAGGTGTGCAAAGATCTCGTCACCCCGGTGTGCAAAAATCCCGTCACCCCGGCGCGGTTTTGGCCGGGGTCCAGTATTAAAACCTGGATGCCGGCCTAGAGCACGCCGACATGACGACCATCCCGGCGTGCAAAAATCCCGTCACCCCGGCGTGCAAATAACTCGTCACCCCGGCGCGGTTTTGGCCGGGGTCCAGTAGGAAAACCTGGATGCCGGCTTAGAGCACGCCGGCATGACGACCATCCCGGCGTGCAAAGATCTCGTCACCCCGGCGTGCAAAAATCCCGTCACCCCGGCGTGCAAAAAAATCGTCACCCCGGCGCGGTTTTGGCCGGGGTCCAGTAGGAAAACCTGGATGCCGGCCTGGAGCACGCCAGCATGACGACCATCCCGGCG
>JAFGCU010000115.1 GCA_016932475.1 Anaerolineales bacterium | reverse complement strand
GGCGCCGATGTGGATGACGAAAGGGCTATTTTTATGATAATCTTGAACTGGATTTCAATCGTTCAGGGTTGTTTTGGACAGCACTGATGAGGAATAATTCTTAAAAAACGGGCCCGAAATAATTCCTCTTTACTGGAGGGGATCTAGGATATGGCCCTTTATACTCATATTCGGTTAATCCAAAGATTCGTACAATTCAAATCAACAAAAGTACGGAAAAGTGCTGCGAGGAACGGAAAAAAGTCTCTCGTAAATTTTGTCAGCCGAAGTAGATTCGGCAAGGAGTTGAAACGATGCGTTTCATGATGCTGATGATCCCCGGTGGGTATGAGAAGGCAAAAGCCGGCACGCTGCCGGATCCCAAGGCGGTAGCGGAAATGACCAAATACAATGAATCGCTTGAAAAAGCCGGTGTGCTGCTAAGCGGTGAGGGTTTGCATCCGCCGTCCATGGGGGCGCGGATCGTTTTTTCCGGAGGAAAATCGAAAGTGGTCGACGGCCCATTTCCGGAGATGAAAGAAACTCTTGGCGGATTTTGGATCATCCGGGTGAAATCGCTTGAAGAAGCCGTTGCCTGGGCGCTGAAATGTCCGGCGGGCGAAAAAGATGTAATCGAGATTCGGCAAGTTCAGGAGGAGTACGAATTCAACGATGCAGAGAAGGCTGAATCCAAGGTTTTTGAAATGGAAATTAAGGCACGATAATCGGAGAATTAGAAGAATTATTACGAAAAGTTACCAGTGGGGAAATGCGGAAAACAAGATTTCTAAGGAAAAACACCCTTTTAATAAGGGTGTTTTTCTAATAAATTATTTTTACGTCAAACCGTGAAGCATTGCCGGGTTTGCCAACCCACCCTTTCGACCATCAGCGTACACTCGTCCTCGTTTACTACCGTGATCTATGAAAAGTTGGGCTTCCGCAGAGCGGGGGAGAGCCAGGTTCGCAATGGAATCGGATTTACCCGCCCCCCAAGGTTTTGAATCTCCACGATTCCAAATAACCTTGCGCCAGTATATTTTTTTCACACACCCGTAAGAGCCTTTCAACGACCCAAAGCGCATTCTTTTTTGGAACACTTGACAGGTTATTTCTATCTGCTAAAATGAGTGAGTAGTCAGTCAAAATAGTAAAAAGAGGCAGCCAATGGTCCGAAAACTCAGGCCGGAAAGAAGAACCGAATTCCTGAATGCCGCCTTGAGGCTGTTTGTTGAAAGGGGGGTCCAAAACACGTCGACCGCCGAGATCGCCCGGAAGGCGGGGACCGCGGCCGGCACCCTCTTCCTGTATTTCCCGACAAAACAGGATCTGATCAAGGAATTGATCCTGGACATCGGCCGGGATCAGTCGCAATACATAAACAGCCTTCTGGTTCCGTCGTTCCCGGTCCGGAAAACGTTTCTAACGATCTGGAAGGGCTCCATCCGATGGTTCCTGGAGCACATGGACGAATATCAATATGCCCAGCAGGTGAGGGATCCGCGAATCATCGGGGAAAAGACCGCCAAGGAAAGCGAAAAATTTTTCCAATACTACTTTGCGGCGGTTCAGAAGGGGCTGGAGGAAAATCGGATCAAACCGTACCCCTTCGAATTGGTCGGCGGCATGCTCTATCAAAACATCATCGCGGTGGTGAATCTGGCCGGTGCCCAGGCCGACCCGGAGAAACGGGAAGCCTACATTCAAATGGGATTCGAAATCTTTTGGAACGGAATAAAGAAAGGCGCCTCGCAAAGAACGGGCGGTAAAAAGAAAAAACCATGAACTATAAAAGCCTCAGTGTGGCCCGGCGAGGCGGTCCGGAAAACCTCCGGGTTGTGGAAAGGGAATTGAAGGCGCCGCCCGGCGGGCAGGTGCGGGTAAGGGTGCTGGCCGTGCCCGTGTGCGCGCCCGACATCACCGCGCGCTACGGCCGCTCCCCGTTCGTGCCGAATCCCCCGTTCACTCCCGGTTATGCGATCGTCGGTGAAGTGGATGCCGTCGGCAGGGGAGTGAGCAAGGCCGCCGTCGGTGACCGCGTGGCCGCGTTGACCGTGTACGGCGGATATGCGGAATTTGTGTACCTTGCGGAGAATCAATTGATACCGGTTCCGTCCGGATTAAATCCGGCGCAAGTCGCCCCGCTGATCATGAATTACCTCGTGGCCTACCAGGTGATGCACCGCTGGGCGCGGGTAAAGCGCGGGGCAAAAGTACTGATCATCGGCGCCAGCGGAGGGATCGGGACGGCCTTTCTCCAGCTGGGCAGATTGGCTGGCCTGGTCATGTACGGTGTGGCGTCGAAGAACAAGCACGCTGTGGTGACCGAATACGGAGCCAAGCCGATCGATTACAGTACGGAGGATTTTGTCGAAGCGATCCGGAATATGGAACCGGACGGCTTGGACGCCGTCTTCGACGGAATGGCCGGTGATTCCTTCCGGCGGGGTTATTCCATTCTGAGGCGGGGCGGGGTTCTGGTCGGCTATGGAAATCCCATGAGTTATGCGGGGACCGTGGCGGTTCTGGGGCGCGCCTTGCTGTACAACCTGCTGCCGGATGGAAAATCCGCCAAGTATTATTCGACCGGGATATCGCGGTTGGACCGGCGGCCGTTTCTCGAAGACTGGGCGGATCTCTTCCGGCTGCTCCAGGAAGGAAAAATCAAACCGATTCTCGATTCGAAATACCCGATCCTCGAGGCGGCCAGGGCCAACGAACGCCTGGAGAGCGGGCAGGTGGTCGGGAATATCGTCCTGCTGTCGCCGGATCTGCTGTAGGCGTTTCCATCAGTAAAAGGAGAAAATTTGAATACCACACAGTTGAGAATTATCGGCATAGGAATCCTGTTCCTGTTGATCTTCCTGACCGGCTTTTGGGTGAGCCGTTCCGGAAAGCCGTACGATACGTTCCGCATGACCGTTCACAAGTTGATCGCGCTGGCCGATGTCGTTCTTCTTGTCCTAACGGTGTACTGGATCCATAAATCCACGCCGATCCAACCGGCGGTCCTTGCGGCCGTGATCCTCTCGATGGCGTTATTCATCGCCGCGATTATCAGCGGGGGGTTGGTCAGCATTCTCGGCACGGGCGGGATGGCGAACCTCGCTCCAGCCGCCCGGACGGCGGTTTCCCTCTCACACAAGGTCCTTCCATATCTGACAGTCCTCGCGACCGCCGCTTCGTTGTACCTGGCGGTCCTGCTGCGTTCGATGTAGAGGGAAACCGGGAGATCCATTCTCCCGGTTTCCATTTAATCCGCCGCTGCGACTCCATTCCATAGGGTGAAAATCTCACGCTTTCAATCGCGAGGGTGAAAGCGCGCGGAAAGATCGCGGCGGATTCCTGATAAAATGGAAAAAAGTAGAAAGAAATTCGCATCCAATCCCACACAACCGGGTGGATGGCATGGATCCATGGAACCCGGAGAGAGGTCGGCGATGGAGAATGGCGCGGTGAAAACATTCGCGATAACCCCGGCGGCGGGCAAGCGTCTGATCGCCAAAGCGATGGCCGCCCATCCCATAATCCGGGATGTTCTGAAATCCGGGACGCTGGTGATCGTGGCGGGAACGACCAACGGCTATGTGGCCGAGGAGATTCTGGCCGCGCACGGCGGCGCGGAAGGTTTTTCCCGGCGGCGGTTTTTCCGCGGGATCACCCTGCCGCCCGCGCGCCCGACCACCGGCGCCGGCCGTCTGCCGGATGAAAGCGAGTTTCCGGGAGATGTCATTCTCGAAAAGGGGGTCTGGCAGAAGGGGAAAACCATCTTCGACGTCGCCGACGGGCTTAAAGAAGGGGATGTGATCCTGAAGGGCGCGAACGCCGTCGACCTGTGCGCGCGGCGCGCGGCGATCCTCATCGGCCATCCGAAGGCCGGCACGATCGGCGCGGCGGTGCTGGCCGCGGCCGGGCGGCGGGTCCGGATCATCCTCCCAGCCGGATTGGAAAAGCGCATCCCGGGCAATTTGGACGGACTGGCCCTGATGTTGAACTCGCCGGGCGCCAAGGGATCGCGGCTGTTTCCGGTGCCGGGCGGGCTGGTGTTCACCGAACTGGATGCGATCGCCCTGCTGACGGGCGCCGATGCGGAGCTGTGCGCGGCGGGAGGGGTCGGCGGGGCTGAGGGCAGCGTCTGGCTGGCGGTCTGCGGCAGCCGCGGGCAATTGGACAAAGCGGAGGAACTTATCCGCTCAGTGGGTTCTGAACCGATGTTCGAGCTGGAATAGGCGTTGTTATCTACAATATTGGCGGGTTTTGCCGGCGGACATACTAATGAAATTCTGTCGTTCTCCATGGATTTTTTTTACGAGCCGATTTCCTTACTGTGAATCCAACACCTTGTTCCCGGATTGGCTTTTCCATGTTTGCGGCCGGCATGCGGCAGGTCCGTTTCATCACCCGGCGGAGTATTGCGCCGGGCAAAGTGCAAAAGTATGAAATCAAGGATCGGAATTTTCCTCTTTGCCGTTACCTTCATGGCAGCCGCCGGAATTGGGGGGTGCGCGGTACCACTCCCGCGGGATACCTCCTTTTTTCACTCTCCAGGCCGTTGGGAGCAGGTCCGGAGTATCGAGTATGGAAAAATCCCGCCCGAAAAATTGTTCGGCGACCTTGGACCGGCCTATCGTGTGTTTCCGGTGACCGTGGCCGCGTTTCACAACGCGGAATTCGGGCTGACGGCCGGTCCGGATGACGATGTCCGCTATACCGGCGACGGCGGCATTTCGTGGACCCGGGCGTCCGGAGAGCTGCATTGCCGGCACGGATTGGAAATTGCGGATGAGCGGGTGGCCTGGCATTGCGGGAACGGCGGAACGCGACTGTCGGTCGACGGCGGCCGGACCTGGAAAACCGTCGCCCCGTCGGCCTGCCCGAACCTAAGTTTTTTGGATGCACAAACGGGATGGTCGGCCTCCCCCTTCCAGCTGCAAGCCACGGTTGATGGCGGAGCCACATGGCGGACCCTGGCCTCCCCGGTCGACGCCGGAAACATCGCGGCGATCGCGCTTCGGACAGAGGACGACGGGTACGTACTGGATGTGAAGGGACACCTCTACAGGACGTCCGACGGGGGAAAGATATGGGAGGCCCGCTCCTTGGGATTGAACGCCGGGGAGCGCCTGGTCCCTTCCGGAAACGGCCCCCGGGCGGCGATGAGGTTTTTGGATGAGCGGAACGGGATTGTCGTGTACGACCTTCTGGACCGGAGCGTCTGGTTCGCGGTCACGGGAGACGGCGGGCGGACCTGGCAGCGGGCGGAGATTTCCGTTCTGCGGGATCAATCCTATTACTTCCAGATTTTTCTCTCCCGGGACGGACAATGGTTGACTTTCACCGATGATTTCAACAGCGGCGGGAATGCGAGCCTCGTTTTTCGATACATTCCGGATTGATCGTTAGTCGATATGGATTGGCAGGGCTATAATTTCGCGAGCGCCGGGAATATGCCCGGCTTGGCGTCCGTTCCATGCCGACAGGAGAGGCGGATACGGCACATTGGCTGAATTGTCGCGCAAGCCGCGCGGATCATTATCGCCCGAACAAGCCTCCTTTCTGAAATATGAAGGCGAGGACCGCGACGTTTACATCCTTTCGGATTGCAACGGATCGATCCTGCGCGTTCCTAAAAACCGGAATCAGGCGGCGGCATTTCCCGCGGAGGACATCCATACCTTCACGCCGGCATACATCCTGCTATTTGCGGCCTTCCTCGGTTTGGCGCCCGCCGGGCTTGGCACCCTGGTATTCGCGCCGCCGGCGATGCTATGGGCGCTCGGGATAGCCGTGCTGCGCCGGCCCGGACGCGCGGGATGGATTCGGATTGCGGTCGTGTGGACGGCGGCGGCCCTGATGCTGCTTGCGGCGCTTCCGCTGGCGATGCGATTTCTCGAACGGATCGGGTAGGGCGTTCATGCTCATTCGGCTTCTGATGCAATCCGCCTTCTGGTTCGTCATCAGCGTTGCCGCCACGCTGCTGTTCGGCCCGCAGCTGAGGCGTCGGCATCCGCTGCTTTCCCTCGGATGGATGACCGTCGTCCTTGGGGCGGGATCCGTCTTGGCGCTGGGCATATACGGCCGCCCGGTGGAGGTATTTGCCTTTACCGGATTGGCGGTGTTCCTCGGGTTGATCTGGATCGGACGGTTCAAGGATTGGAATGCGCTCGGCCAAATGGCTTGGTTGACGACCATCCTCGTCACCCCGTTGTTTCTGATGTACAGCTTCACGGTCGCCTTCTCAATCCCGCTCCCGCCGCTTTCGTTCCTCGTCATCATGACCTTTATCTTCCTGCAGTTCGTCACCACCATCCTGGCCCTCACCCACATGTTCGAAAACCTCGAGGTGACCTGCCGCGTGCACTGGCCGCGCCAAGTAACCCGGATCCAACCCGCGCCGGGTTTCCAGCCGATGGTATCGCTGCACCTTCCCATTCACGACGAACCGCCGGAGATCGTCGCCGGAACCCTACGCGCGCTGGCGGCGCTCGAATATCCGGATTTCGAAGTCCTGGTTGTGGACAACAACACCCCGGAGGAAAAAACCTGGCAGCCGGTCCGGGAGCTCTGCCGCGAACTGGGTTCCCGTTATAAATTCTTTCACATAGAAAACTGGCCGGGGTACAAATCCGGCGCGTTGAATTTCGCGCTGTCGCAGACCGATCCCCGGGCGGAACTGATCGGCGTCGTGGACGCGGACTACCGGGCCAATCCCGATTTTCTGCGCGAAACCGTCCCGGCCTTCACCGACCCGAACCTCGCCTTCATCCAGGCTCCGCAGGATTACCGGGATTACGTCCCGGGATCGTGGGCGGAGGCGATCTACCACAGCTACGAGTACTTCTTCGAAGTGCCGATGCCGGTGCGCAACGAACGCAACGCGATCATCTTCGCCGGCACGATGGGGCTGATTCGCGCCGCCGTCCTGCGGGAGATCGGCGGCTGGGACGAGTGGTGCATCACCGAAGACGCCGAAGCCAGCCTGCGCGTGCTCAAGCGCGGGTATTCCTCGCAGTACTTCCACCGCTCGATGGGGCAGGGGCTGATGCCGTGCACCTTCGCCGGTCTGAAGCGCCAGCGCTTCCGCTGGTGCTTCGGCAACATCCAGATTCTGCGCAAGCATTGGGAAGCGCTGATGCCGTGGGCCCGCCTGCTTGATCCCGCCAACCGCCTGACCGCCGCGCAGCGTTATTTCTACCTGGCCGGATGCCTGCAATGGTTTTCGGATGCGTTCAACGTCGCCTTCCTGGTTTTTCTCCTGGCCGGGGCGGTGATAAAAATGATCTCCGCCGATTTCACGATCGCGCCGGTAACCGTGCCGCTGATCACGCTTTCGGCGGTTTTCATGGCGCTCAACATCTGGCGCTTCGGCTGGGTGCTGCGCAACGCGCTCCGGATTTCCTGGGGGCTGGCCTTCCGGTCGATGTACGGCATGTTCAGCGTCGGCTGGGTGATCGCACTGGCCAGCATCCGGGCTGTGCTCCAATCCCGGGCGGCCTTCCTGCGCACACCCAAGAAAATGGGCAGGGTTCCCCTCCTGAATGCGCTCTTCACCACTCAATGGGAAGCCGCGATCGGCGCGGCCTGCCTGGCGATGGGGATTGCGGTGCTGATCCTCTCGGATCGTTCGGCGACGACCTACCTGATCGGCGGATTGTTGTTGTGGCAGGCGAGCCTGTACCTGGCGGCGCCGGTATACGGCCTGTTTTATAAATCCTGCACGGAATAAACCGACGCGGTCCTGGCAACCGCGTCGGTCACGAATACCGCCTCGGTCCTGGCGACCGCGTCGGTCGTGGTGAACGCGTCGGTTCTGGCAACCGCCTCGGTCCTGGTGACCGCCTCGGTCGTGGTGACCGCCTCGGTCGTGGTGACCGCCTCGGTCCTGGCAACCGCCTCGGTCCTGGGAACCGCCTCGGTCACGGATATCGACTTTGCACCGGAGATCGGTTCCGCGTCGACGGCGGCAAAGCGGCGGTGGAACAGCTCGACCCCGAACTGCTTGGGACGCTGAAAAAGAAGTTAGAATAGTGTAAACGGCCGCGCGGTTGTCGGATTTGGGGCTCCGTCGGCCGATTTCGAGACGCCGCCTGTTTTTCGGAGAAAATCCCTTGGACAACAAAATCATTTCCCTGTTATGGAATCCCAAAGAACGGCGCCTGCGGGCTTTGTGGAGACTGCTGATCCAGGGTTCCGTATGGATGAGCCTGCAGATCGGGATCGGCGTAGCCGTTGCGATTTTCTTCCTGGTGGCGGCGGTGGCGGCCGGATGGCTTCCGGCGCAGGAAATTCCTGGTTCGTCCGACTCGCTTATGGACCTGATGAACCGGCCGGATATCCTTCTGATCCTGCAATTCACCACTTTTCTGATCACCCTCGGAAGTGTCTGGCTGGCCGGACGGTTCCTGGACCGACGCAAATTCAGCGATTTCGGATTTCACTTCAGCCCCCGCTGGTGGCTGGATCTGGGATTCGGATTGCTGATGGGTGCCGCGCTGATGGCCGGCGTGTTTGCCCTCGAACTTGGCGCGGGATGGATCACCGTCGAAGGCTATCTGGTGACAAACGAAGACGGCGGGATTTTCCCGCTGGCCATCCTGATACCGCTGGTCATGTTTGTGCTCGTAGGAATTTCGGAGGAACTCTCCAGCCGCGGGTACCAGTTGAAGAACATGGCCGAGGGCATGACGGGGACTCGCTTCGGCGCGGCCGGGGCGATCTTCGCGGCGACCTTTTTCTCATCGATATGCTTCGGCCTGCTCCATGCGGCCAATCCCAACATCACCTTCATGAGCATCCTGAACCTGATGGCGGCGGGCGTGTTCCTGGCTTTGGGATACATCCTGACCGGCGAACTCGCGCTGCCGATCGGCCTGCACATCGCCTGGAATTTTTTCCAGGGGAACGTGTTCGGTTTTCCCGTAAGCGGGTTGGATCCGGTCGCCGCGCGGTTCATCGCCATCCGGCAAGGCGGGCCGGAATGGATGACCGGCGGCGCGTTCGGCCCGGAAGGGGGCTTGATCGGTCTTGCGGCGATGCTGCT
This sequence comes from Anaerolineales bacterium, assembly GCA_016932475.1. GTDB lineage: Bacteria > Chloroflexota > Anaerolineae > Anaerolineales > RBG-16-64-43 > JAFGKK01. The sequence goes on along the minus strand of JAFGCU010000115.1, from coordinate 23,507 downwards.
AGGATGCATCCTGATCTTCCTGTGGGTGAAAATCACCCGCGGAAAAATATCGCTGACTAAAACTCTGGCGGAATATCAGGGAAAAGCACCAAGCACAACGAAACAGATCCAAGACTCATAAAGGATCCCCCCTCATCCGGCCACCTGGCCCCTGTAGTGGCGACCCGACCGATGTAGGGGCGGACCCGACCGTTGTAGGGGCGACCCGACCGATGACCCGACCGTTGTAGGGGCGACCCGACCGTTGTAGGGGCGACCCAATGGGTCGCCCCTACAACCCGAAGTCCGGGTGAGGGAGATGTTAATTTAATTTCTTCCGATCTTCTTCCTGGAGGAAAATGAATCGTAAAAATTGGCTGATCATCGCTGGAACCCTGATCTTGTTGGCGGTGATCGCACTGGGATGGTTCGTGCTGGGTGGAGCCGGCGGCATCGGCCGTCCACCATCCGCGGCCGCTCCCGAAATACAGCCCTCGCCCACACTGGATTCCTCCGCGACGGGGGAGTTTGTCATTGCCCGCGACGGACGCTTTCTGTTTGAGGGGCGGCCGTATTATTTTGTCGGCACGAATTTCTGGCAGGCCATGAACTTGGCCGTCGACGGCACGGGCGGCAACCGGACGATGCTCCGGAAGGAACTGGACCGGCTGCAGTCGCTCGGCATAACGAACCTGCGCATCATGGCTTCCTCCGAGGGGCCGAATACCGAACCCTACCGCATGGTTCCGGCGCTGATGACTTCGCCCGGGGTATACGACGAAAGTGTCCTCGACGGCCTGGACTACCTCCTGGACCAGATGGGCCAGCGCGGGCTGAAGGCCGTAATGGTGCTGAATAATTACTGGCACTGGTCGGGGGGCATGGCGCAGTACGTCTCCTGGCGCGACAATACGGAAATTCCCTACCCGGGGGATTGGAATAATTACATGACCTACTCCGCCCGGTTCTATTACTGCCGGGAGTGCCAGGGCTGGTACCGCGATCACATCCGGATGCTGACCGAGCGCGTCAATCCGTACACCGGAAAACCCTACCGCGAAGACCCCGCCATCTTCTCCTGGGAGCTGGGCAACGAACCGCGGAACTACCCGTTGGACTGGGTCTACGACACGGCCGCGTATATCAAATCGCTCGATTCCAACCATATGGTCACCACGGGTTCGGAGGGGGCTCTGCCCGACGGAACCCAGAATTTTATCTCGACCCACAACAGCCCCGATATCGATTACGCCACCATCCACATCTGGCCGCAGAACTGGGGCTGGTACACGCCGCAAAATCCCGCGACCTTCACCTCCGCGATGGCATATGCGCATCTGTATTTTTCGAACGCCGAACGGGATTGTAAAACGATGAAGAAGCCGCTTGTCTTGGAGGAATTCGGGCTGGCGCGGGATTACATGCCGCTGCAGAACATCTTCGATCCGGGCTCCCCAACAACGCACCGCGACCGATTCTACCGGGAAATGTTCGGCCGGGTTTACACGTCGATGGCGGCCGGCGGACCGGCGGCGGGCGATAATTTCTGGGTCTGGGCGGGGGAAGCCCGGCCGGGCTACGCGTGGATCGGCGATCCGCCCCATGAGACTCCCGGCTGGTATTCGGTGTACGACATCGACGAGACCACGCTGGCGGTCATTGCCGCGCATGTACAGCAGGTCCGGATTCTATGAATCTCCACCCACCTGAGAAGTTGCTGTGAGAGTATCCCATCCGGAACGGCATGTGGATATAATCTTTTCAAATCCGGGAAAGAATGGTTTCCGGGAAGAACGGGCACGGAATATCGGTATCTCCCTCCGGAATATTGTCCATTCTACCGGAAGGTATTAGAGCGGCGGGAAAAGAGGCGGATCTCTTTCCGGCCGCTCTTGTTTTTTGTAAAACGGCCGATCCGCCGAACGCCGCCGCGGGAATAAAACCGCCGAAAACATTCGACGGAGCCCTCACGGCCGGCGAATCAGAAAACGCCGGCATTCAGGCGCATTCCGGAGGCGAAGATGAAGCAACCACGTTCCTTGCGGTCCCCGTTCTTTCTCCCGGTTATCAGCCTGATCCTTGCCGGCTGCAGCCAGGCCGCGGGCGGCGATCAGGCCACTCCGACCCCGCTCCCAACCCCGGTCCGAACGACCTACACCGTGCAACGCGGAGACATCGTCATCCACGCCCGGCTCTCGGGCCAGGTGGAACCGGTCGCGATCAGCAGTGTGACCTTCGCCATGGAAGGGCATGTGGCCCACGTATACGTTCAGCCGAACGAACTGGTGACCAAGGGGCAGCTGCTTGCGGACCTGGTCGAGCTGCAGGAACTTGAGAAGCGCGCGGTGGAGATCCGCCGGGCGGTGCGCAAGGCGGAGATCCAGCTCGAGATCGAAAAGCAGCTGCTGGCCAAGTACAAGGCGGAGGGGAAACCCGCCTACGATATCCGGATCCAGGAATTGCAGGTGGAACTGGCCGGCATCGCGCTCGCGGAAACGCTCAGCCAGTACGGCCTGGACGACGCCGATAACTCGCTGGATGCGATCGATGCCCAGCTGGATCTGGCGCGGGTGTACGCGCCGGTCGACGGATTGATCGTATCGGTCACCGTGCCGGGGCGCGTCGTCACCACCGGCACCACCGTGTTCGTGATCGGCGATCCCATGCAGCTGGAAGTGGTGGCCGTTCCGGATCGGGCCCGGGCCGGCGAGCAGTTCAAGCAGATGTTCGAGGGGATGCCGGCCGGCGTGACGCTGGATGCCAGGCCGGAAATTCAACTGACCGGCAAAGTGACCGAACTGCCCTCGCCCTATGGCACGGGCCCCAGCAGCGACTCTATCGTGCGGGTCGTCCTCGATCAGGCGCCCTCGCTCGAGACCTACCAATCCGGCGACAAAGTGACGGTGATGATCGAGCTGGCCAATAAAAAAGGCGTGCTCTGGCTGCCGCCGGCGGCGGTCCACCAGGTGGGCGGCCGGACCTTCGTCATTTCCGACAGCGGCAGCGGCCCGCAGCGGATTGAAATCGAGATCGGCGTTCAAACCCAGGACAAAGTGGAAATCCTCTCCGGCTTGAAGGAAGGGCAGGTGGTCATCGGGCTGTGAACATTCTCCGCCGCCTTCTTGCCTCCGCCCGCCAGGTCTGGACCACGACGGGCTTCGCTCTCAAGCGGCTGCTTACTCAGCGCCTGCTTGGCGCCGCCGCGCTGGTCGGGCTGGTGATCGCTTCCAGCTTTATCTTCAGCGTGCCGCTCTACGCCGATGCGATCTACTTTCGCCTGTTCCGTGAGGAATTGTTCTCCGGAAATTTGGAGCAGCTGAAAACCCTGCCCGTGGATTATGCGCCCATGGCGTTCACGTATGAACAGAAAGCGGTCGGAAAGGGCAATCCGCAATGGGAGGACGCGGTCAAGGTGGACGAGTACCTCACCAGCGACGCCATCCGGCTGACAGGATTGCCGCTGATGAAGGAATTCCGGCGCTTTCACACGGATTTTCTTTATCTGTACCCGCCGCAGGATCCTGAGAATCCGGACAACGGTTATTTTCTCGGCACGGTGCGGGTCGCCTTCATAACGCCGCTCGAAGACGCGGTCGAGATCCTTCACGGATCGGCGCCCAAACCGTCCACCCTGCTCGGCGAAGGCGCGGTCGATGCGCTTGTCAGCGAGACCTTCGCGCTGGAAGCCGGCGTGCAGGTTGGGGACCAGGATTTCCTGCGCCGCAACAATATCGAGATCCCGGTGACGATCGTCGGCCTGTGGCGCTCCAAGGATCCCGAGGCGCCCTTCTGGGACGGACAATCCTCCTCCTGGCTGCTGGTGGATGAGGCGACCTACACCGGCGCGGTCGCCGGCGTGGTGGAGGACGAGCTCTTCAGCAGCATGTGGCACATCCAGCTCAGCGGGTCGCGCCTGTTCGCCGCCGACATTGGCTCCCTGAGAGACAGCATCGAAACCGTCAATCAGCGGGTCGATATTCTCCTCCCCGCCACCAAACTCATCGAATCCCCGATGGACGCGCTGGGCCGCTATCAGAAAAACACGCCCTCGCTCACCTTCCTGCTGTTCGCCTTCAGCGTGCCGATCCTGGGGTTGATCGTCGTGTTTATCGGACTTGTGACCGGCCTGTTTGTCGGCGAGCAGCGTTCTGAAATGGCCGTGCTGCGCAGCCGCGGGGCGAGCACCCTGCAGGTGGCGTGGATATCCCTGTTGCAGGGAATCCTGCTGGCGATCGTCGCGCTGACCGGCGGAGCGCTGCTTGGGATCTGGATCGCGCATGCCATCGGCCGCGCGCACAGCTTCCTGAACTTCAGCGGAACCGACGGCCTGCGGATCGGGATGACCTCCTCGGTCCTCGGATACGGCGTGCTCGGGATCGCGCTGATCCTGCTGGCGCTGATCATGGCGCCGACGCTGGGCGCCGCCGCGAACACGATCCTCTCCTACAAACGCGAGCGCGCGCGGATTCTCCAAAAACCGTGGTGGCAGCGGTATTGGATCGATCTCCTGCTGCTGATCCCGGCCGCCTACGGGTTTTGGACTCTCCACCGGCAGAATCAACTGGCGGCGGGCGGTGCCGAGGGCATACCCAATCCGCTGCAGAACCCGCTCCTCCTCCTGGTCCCGGCAATCGGCATTTTCGCCGCCTCGCTATTGGCGCTGCGGGTCATCCCGCTGGTGATGGTGTTTATCAGCCGGGTCCTGCGCGCGACGAAAAACGTCGGGTTGCTGATGGCGGCCCGTTATCTCTCGCGGACTCCGGCGTTTTATACCGCGCCACTGATCCTCCTCATCCTGACCCTCGGGCTCTCGGCCTTCACCGCCTCGCTGGCCCGCACCCTCGACAGCCAGCTGGAAAAGCAAATGTATTATCAGGTCGGGTCCGATCTTTCGGCCGAGGAAGCCGGGACGACGGCCGTCTCGCCGACCTCATCCGGAGCCGTGTACACCTTCCCGCCCGTGGAGGAGCATCTGTTCATTCCGGGCGTGGCGGCCGCCACCCGCGTCGGGCGCTACCGGGCCACGACGATTTTCTCCGACGGCGCCGTGGAAGGAACCTTCCTCGGAATCGACCGGCTGACCTTCCCGTCCGCCGCCTTCTGGCAAACGGATTTCGCGTCGGAATCCCTGGGCGCGCTGATGAACGCGCTCGGCGCCTCGCCGGATGGAGTCCTCATCCCCCGCAGCCTCATGGAGGATAAAAAACTACAGATCGGAGATCCGATCACGATCAGCGCCAAGGCGAACGCGCAGGAATCCATCGTCCTCAAGCTCACCATCGTCGGCACCTTCGACCTGTTCCCCACCTGGTACGCGGAGACTGGAACGCTGTTCGTCGGCAACCTGGACGAGCTTTACCTGCGGGCGGGCACCGAATTCCCGCATGAGGTCTGGATGCGGACCGATCGCGAGACCGATCCGGAGAACGTGATTTACGCGATCCGCGGGTACAGCATCATGCTGGATGAAAAAGCGGATCAGACCCGTCTGGTGGAAACCGGATTAAACACCTTCGTCAACGAATGGTCCTCCGCGCAGAAGAACATTCTCGCCCAGCAGAGCCGCCCGGAACGGCAGGGATTGTTTGGCCTGCTGTCGGCCGGGTTCCTCGCGTCCGCGTTGATGACCGCGCTGGGTTTCCTGCTGTATGCGCTCTTTTCGTTCCGCCGCCGCTTCATCGAGATGGGCATGCTGCGCGCGATCGGCCTCTCGATCCGGCAGATGATCGAGCTGCTGGCGGCCGAACTGGCGTCGCTGATCCTGCTGGGGATGGGCGTAGGGACGCTGCTGGGGGTGGCGGCAAGCCGCCTGTTCGTGCCGTTCCTGAAGATGGGCGCGACGACCGAAGCGCTGTATCCGCCGTTTCAGATCGAAATCGCCTGGGTGTCGATTTTTGAAATATACGTCCTGCTGGCCGCGCTGTTCCTGGTGGCGCTCGGCGTGCTGGTGGCGCTGCTCGGGCGGATGAAGATCTTCCAGGCGATCAAGCTCGGGGAGGCGATCTGATGGCCGCCGAACCGTTCATCCTTTGCGAAAACCTGGTCAAGATCTACCGTATCGCGGAGGCGCACGGTTCCTCCGCCAAGTCGACCGAAGTCCAGGCGCTGCAGGGTTTGGATCTAACCGTGGCGCGGGGCGAGATGATCGGCGTGGTGGGCGCAAGCGGCAGCGGAAAATCCACCCTCCTGAACATCCTCGGCGGGCTGGACCGGCCCACCGGCGGACGCGCGTTTGTCGACGGCAGGGAACTGGGACTGATGACCCGGGCCGAACTCGACCATTACCGCCTGGAGAAGGTCGGATTCGTCTGGCAGCAGGCTGGGCGCAACCTCATACCGTATCTGACCGCGCTGGAAAACGTCGGCTTGCCGCTGATGATCTCCGGCCGGCTTGACGATACCGCGCGCCGGCGGCCGGCGGAACTCCTGCGCATGGTGGGGCTGGAAGAGCGCGCCCATCACCGCCTGGAGGAGCTTTCCGGCGGCGAGCAGCAGCGCGTGGCGATCGCCATTGCGCTGTCCAACCAGCCGTGCCTGCTCCTGGCGGACGAACCCACCGGCGAGCTGGACACCGCCACCGCCCGGACGATCTTCGCCCTGCTGCGCAAACTCAATCAGATGCTCGAGCTGACGATCGTCATCGTCAGCCACGACACCACCATCGCCGACCGCGTGGACCGGGTGGTGGCCGTGCGCGACGGCAAACTGGCAAGCGAGACCGTCCGCAAGCCGGTCCGAGGCTCGGGGAAAGGCGGCGAGCATCACCTGGTGGAGCTCCTGGTCCTGGATTCCGCGGGCCGGCTGCAGATCCCGCGCGAGCATCTGGAGCGCTATAAAATCCAGCGACGGGTGCAGCTCGAAGAAACTCGGCGCGGGATCCTGATCCGCCCTCCGGAACACGATCCCGGCGCCGCGGAAGCGGCCGGTGCCGGTTCCGCGGAGCCGTCGGTTTCGGATACTGTTGCGGTTTGGGATGATGCGCCCGAACCATGGAACCTCGCCGAGCGATCCTGGCAGGCGGTCTTGCGCGTGTGGAACCGCATCCGCCCCGGGAAGAAAACCGTCCGGGACGGGAAGGAGGAAGGCGCATGAGTCCTGCCGCCGTGATGGCCATCGAAACCAAAGATCTCTGGCGCGTGTATCCGTGCCGGTCCGGGGCGGCGGGGGAGGGCGTTCCCGCGCTTCGGGGAATAGAGATGAAGGTGAAGACGGGCCAGTTTGTCGTCCTGCGCGGCCGTTCGGGCAGCGGCAAGACCACGCTCCTGAACATTCTCGCCGGCCTGGACAGCCCGACCTCCGGATCGGTGAGCGTTCTCGGGCACAACCTGGCCGAGATGAGCGAACAGGATCTCACAATCTGGCGCCGGGAGCAAATCGGATTGGTGTTCCAATCCTTCGGACTGCTGGCGACGCTTTCCGCGTATGAAAACGTCGAGCTGCTGCTGCGCATCCAGGGCTCCGATCCGCAGCAAAGTCACCAGCGGACGATGGAGGTCCTGGAGATGGTGGGGCTCACCCGCTGGCGCGACCACCGCCCGTACGAATTGTCCGGCGGGCAGCAGCAGCGGGTGGCGATTGCGCGCGCGCTGGCCAACAACGCCCGGCTGATCCTGGCCGACGAGCCGACCGGCGAACTGGACAGCAGGACCGGACATGAGATCCTCAGCTTCCTGCGCAACCTGGTGGATACCACTCACATCACGCTGCTTATGGCCTCCCACGATCCGCTGGTCGACAAATACGCCCAGCATGTGCTGACCCTGGAAGACGGCATGTTAACCGCGCCGGAAAAAAAGAAATGAACGCCTTGCCTTCGGGCGGATAGGACTCCTTTATGAAACGGTCGCTGACGATTATTTTCCTACTCTTCTTCCTGCTCGCAGGCTGCGCGCCGGCGGCCTCCGTCACGGCGCCGGCCTTCACCCCGACGCCGCGCACGGTGGCATACCTGGATTCCAGCCGTGACGTAGAAGCCCGGGTGGCGGACCTGCTTGGGCGGATGACGCTCGAGGAAAAAATCGGCCAGATGACCCAGGTGGCGACCGATATCATCCTGCCCGGCGACGTCAACCGCTACTACCTCGGGTCGATCCTGTCCGGCGGAAGCGGCATTCCCCTGGAAAATTCCCTTTCGGGCTGGATTGACATGGTCGACGGATTCCAGGCCGAGGCGCTGACCACGCGGCTGGCGATACCAATCCTATACGGGATCGATGCGGTCCACGGGTTGGGCCACCTGAAGGGCGCGACGATTTTCCCGCAGAACATCGGGCTTGGCGCGGCGAATGATATCGAACTGATGCGCTCAATCGGCCGCGCGACCGCGGAAGAAATGCTGGCCGCCGGGATTAACTGGAATTTCGCGCCGGTGATCGCCGTACCGCAGGATATCCGCTGGGGACGGACGTATGAAGCGTACGGCGAGGAAACCGGGCTTGTATCGGCGCTCGGCGCCGCGTATATCGAAGGACTGCAGTCGGTTCCGGAAATGACCGCCGCTGCGCCGGGGCAGACGCTTGGGGTCCTCGCCACGGCCAAACATTACCTCGGCGACGGGGGCACGCTCTGGGGCTCTCCGAATCAGGTCAATCAGGGAGTCCGGTACATGCTCGATCAGGGGAATATGCAAGCCAACGAAGAGACCCTGCGGGCGTTGTACCTCCCTCCATACCAGGCTGCGGTGGACGCCGGAGCCATGTCGGTGATGGTTTCGTTCAGCAGCTGGAACGGAACGAAGATGCACGCCCACCGCTACCTGATCACAAGCGTCTTGAAAGGCGAGTTGGGTTTTCAGGGATTCGTCGTCTCCGACTGGGCCGGCATCAACCAGATCCAACCCGACAATTATTATGAATCGGTTGTGACGGCCATCAACGCCGGAATCGACATGGCGATGATCCCCGATTCATACACCAATTTCATCAGCAGCATCGATCAGGCGGTCAAGAACGAAGACATCACCCTGGAGCGGATCGACGATGCGGTGACGCGCATTTTACGGGTCAAGTTTCTGCTTGGCCTGTTCGACCACCCGTACGCAGATCCGGTGTTCCGGTCGGCCGTCCGCTCGAGCGACCACCTCGCGCTGGCCGAGCAAGCGGTACGCGAGTCGCTCGTCCTCCTGAAGAACGACTCCGGCGCGCTCCCGGTCGATCCGAACGCATCCACGATACTGGTCGCGGGAGTCGCCGCAGACAACACCGGGATGCAATCCGGCGGCTGGACGCTCGGCTGGCAGGGAATCAACACCAACGATGTGGTCGGCTCGACCATACTCGACGGCATCCGGATTCGGGCGGGCGGCGGAACCGAAATCCTGTACCGCAGCGCCGGCATGTTTACCGATCTTGCAGGGAAGGCGCCGGTCGGGATCGTGGTGGTCGGCGAAACCAGTTACGCGGAAGGTGTCGGCGATAAGGCCGACCTGCGATTGACGCAGGACGATATCGATATCATCGAGCGGATGCGGCCAAAGGTGGAAACACTAATCGTGGTGATCATTTCCGGAAGGCCGCTGGTGATTTACGACCAGTACCCGGTTGCGGATGCATGGGTGGCCGCCTGGCTGCCCGGTTCGGAAGGCGCGGCGGTGGCGGATGTGCTTTTCGGCGGGTATCCCTTCACCGGCCGGACTCCGTATTCCTGGCCGCGCTCGAACGCGCAATTGCCGATAAACGTCAACAACTCCGCCGGGCTGACCGGCTGCCAGGCGCCGCTGTTTCCGTTTGGGTACGGGTTGGGCGAGGCGGCCAGCCTGCCTGTCGAATGGTTTACCTGTGAAGCGGCAAGGGAATAAATTACAACAGACTGACGCGGTTCCGAAAACCGCGCCGGTCATGCATGGGTGCGCCACGCAGGCCTGACGAACCAAACCGGCGCGCAAGGATGACCCATAAATCCGGCGCGGAGGCGGGGGCGATCTGATAGAACGCCACTGCGATCGCGCCGGTCTTTTTAAAACCGCCCGTGTATAATCATTCCGCGCATGGAAATCGTCGAACCAGGAGGTCGAATGAGCGTAGAATCGAAGCCGCCGGCGTCAACGCCCCCGATGGGCTGGAATTCCTGGAACCAATTCGGCCACAAGGTTGATGAAAAAGTGATCCGGGAAACTGCGGACGCGATGGTTTCCTCCGGGTTGAAGGATTGCGGATACGAATACGTCGTCATCGACGACTGCTGGTCGCGCAAAAGCGGGCGCGACAGCCAGGGGGCGCTGGTGCCAGATCCGGAGCGGTTTCCAAGCGGGATAAAAGCCCTCGCCGATCACGTCCACGGGCGCGGGCTGAAGATCGGCATTTATTCCGACGCCGCCGAAAAAACCTGCGGATCGCATCCCGGCAGCCTCGGCTTCGAGGAGCAGGACGCAGCCCTGTGGGCATCGTGGGGAATCGATTTCCTTAAATACGATTACTGCAACGCGCCGGAAGACCAGGCAACGGCGATCGAACGCTATACCCGCATGGGCGACGCCCTGCGCCGGACCGGGCGCGAGTTCCTCTTTTCACTGTGCGAGTGGGGCGGGAGGTCGCCTCACGTGTGGGGCCGGAAGGCCGGCGGGCACATGTGGCGCGTGTCGGGCGACGTGTACGACAGCTGGGTCAACCTGTGGATGGCTGCCTGGAATACCTACGCGATCGGCGTGGATGTGTCGATCGACCTGGCGGCCGACCTGGCCGAATTTGGAGGACCCGGCGGCTGGAACGACCTTGATATGCTCGTCGTCGGCCTCAAGGGCAGGGGGCAGATCTCCGGAGCGGGCATGTCGCCGATCGAATACCAGACCCACATGTCGATGTGGTGCATGGCCTGCTCGCCGCTGATGATCGGCTGCGACCTGCGCAGGCTGGAGCCGGATACGGCGGCGCTGCTCCTCAACCGCGAAGTCCTGGCGGTCAATCAGGACCCGCTCGGCAAGCCCGCCCGCCGCATGAAACGGTTTGGCGCCTGCGAAATCTGGGCCAAGCCGCTGGCGGATGGCGCCACCGCCGTAGCGCTCCTTAACCGCGGATCACGGGGCGAGGACGTGCATCTCCTGGCGGGCGATATCGGCCTGTCGGATGAACCGAAACTCGCGCGCGATATCTGGGCTGGGGAAGACCTCGCCGATTTCACCAAGGAGATGGTTCGGCGCGTTCAGCCGCATGAGACGATTTTATTGAAAATTAAAGGATAATAACTTTATCGATTCGGTAATTTGAAAATAAAATAATTTAACCACCAAGACACGAAGACACCAAGACGCGAAGACACCAAGACACAAAGGAACACTTTTTTGCATCTTTGTGTCTTGGCGGATAATCGGTCTTTTTTTACTGGCCGGATTTTTTCAGGACCAGGCACCCCAATGCGTATATGTTTTCCAGATAATTCCACGATCCGGCGCTGGCCTGGAACGCGAGGGCTTCCGCACGGGAGCAAGGGGTCCATAGATTGGTTCCCCGCTTGCGCCAGTATTCTTCCTTTAATATGGAAAAGCCCGTGATCAGGTTCGGGAGGCGCTTCTTTCCATAAACACGGCAGAGCGGATCGAATACCTGGTCTATTCCTACCGGGATTGTCAACAGCATTTTCCCGCCGCGCTTCATGGCCTTGCGCAGGATTTGCATCGCCTCAAGGTCTCCGTCCGGGCGCTTTTCCGAAACCCCGTAACGGCCCGGCAGCCCGACATGTTCGACCGTCGAGCAGTTGATGACCAGATCGAGCGATTCCTTTGCAAGGCGCATATTCAGCAAATCCGTTTGAAGGTAGCGTACGTTTGGATGCGCGAAGAAGCGGGTTTTGGAGGTCAGGTCGATGCTGGTCACGCGGTATCCGCGCAGGGCGGCTTCCAGGGCCAGGCTGCTTTCACCCGTCCCGAAATCGAGTGCGCGGCCCGGCCCGGCGGGCATATTGGCGCTTACCCACGTCCATTCGATGTCCCGGTCGCCTTCGAGGTTCGGCCCGCGGATGGCGGTGGCCGGTTTCGGCGGCTCCGATTTTCGAAATTGGTCGCGTAAGCTTTTCAGACTCCGGTAGAGAAAATCCGGCATGGGGACGGGGATGATGATTCGGGCGATCGGCACCGGGCGCCTTCCTGTGTGCGGCCAAGATGGTATTCGGCGTGGCTGTAACGAGAGGAGAATTATAAACGATGACAGACGGGAATGATCTTGATCGTCATCCCCGCGTGTACGAAGCGGGCATCCGGAGGTATATACTTTTTGCGGCCCGGACGCCTGCCAAAACGCGCGGGCATGACGACCCTTCCTTAATAATCCTTTAAATCCTGTCATTTTCCCCTTCGCGCGATCCATCGAATCCCCTTATTTTTACACGCAATCCGTGCGGTATAATCACCGGTCGCGAGAGGGGGATACGCGGCAAATGGAAAATAAAACTCACTTCCTGGAGACGGATATGGATACGACGATTGAACAGATCAGCGCGATTGAAATTCTTGATTCGCGGGGCAATCCGACGGTCGAGGTCGAGGTAACCCTGGCCGACGGTTCCTGGGGCCGGGCGGCCGTGCCCTCGGGGGCGTCCACGGGTGTGCATGAAGCGCTCGAACTGCGCGATAAGGACGCCGCCCGCTACGGCGGCAAGGGCGTTCTCAAGGCGGTGGAAAACGTCAACAAACTGATCGCCGAGGAACTCATCGGCTGGGCGGCGGTTGACCAGCGCGGCATCGACAAGACCATGCTCGAGCTGGACGGTACGAAAAACAAATCCAAGCTGGGTGCGAATGCGATCCTCGGGGTGAGCCTGGCGGTGGCCAAGGCAGCCGCGTCCTCGCTCCACATGCCGCTTTACCGCTATATCGGCGGCGTCTTTGCCCACGTCCTCCCCGTGCCGATGATGAACATCCTAAATGGCGGCGCTCACACCGGCTGGCAATCGACCGATTTCCAGGAATTCATGGTTATGCCGATCGGCGCCACCTCATTCCGCGAGGGTCTACGCTGGTCGTCCGAGATCTACCACGCTCTGCGCGGCGTACTGCGCGAAAAGAATTACACCGCACTGGTCGGCGACGAAGGCGGATTCGCTCCTGCGTTTAAATCCAATGTCGAGGCGGTGGAAGTCATTCTGACCGCGATCGAAAAAGCCGGCTACAAGCCCGGCGAGCAGGTTTCGATCGCGCTCGACCCCGCCGCTTCGGGATTCTTCGACGAGAAAACCAACACCTACAATCTGCGCCGGGAAGGGAAGAAGTTCACCGGCGACGAGATGATCGCCTTCTGGATGGATTGGCTCGCGAAGTATCCGATTGTCAGCCTGGAGGACGGGCTGGCGGAGAACGACTGGGATTCCTGGAAGAAACTGACGGCCCAGGCCGGCGAAAAAGTCCAGATCGTGGGTGATGACCTGCTGGTGACCAATCCGGAATTCGTCCGCAAGGCGATCGCCGAGAAGGCCGCCAATGCCCTGCTGGTGAAATTAAACCAGATCGGATCGCTCTCGGAAACGATGGAAGCGGTCGAGATCTGCCACCGCGCCGGCTGGCGCGCCGTCACCTCGCACCGCTCCGGAGAAACCGAGGATTCGACCATCGCCGATTTGGTGGTGGCCATGAACATGGGCCAGATCAAGACCGGCGCGCCTGCGCGGAGCGACCGGGTGGCCAAATACAACCAACTGGTGCGGATCGAAGTGGAACTGGGAGATGAGGCCCGCTATGCGGGGAAGTCCGCGTTCCGGAACGGCGGGTTGGGGTGAGCCGATTGTAAAAAAACCGGGGCGAGGCATTCCCTCGCCCCTTTGCCGATGTATGAATCAAGCGTCCGCAGCCGATTCGGTTTCCATGGCGGCGGTGGCGGTTCCGCAATACGGGCACACGTTCCAGGTGAGATCGAGCATCCGCCCGCAATCGGTGCAGGCTTTGCGCAGGACGGTCGAACAGGCCGGGCAGATCCGCCAGTCTTGTTCCACTTGCCGTCCGCAACCTGGGCAGGTTAGGCGGCCGGCGAGCGTGGCGATCAACGCTTCTTCTTCCAAGCTGGCTTGATACTCTTCCTCGAGCGTCCGCGAAGGGCGCAGGAGGAGATACAGAAACAGCCCCGGGATTGTGAGCAGTGCGACGGCCGTGACGGCGAGGATCTGCGCCAGGCGGTCGTCCGAGCGGGCGCGGACGTCTCGCGCCGTCCAGAGGATCAGGCTGAGCCAGGTTGCGGCGAGGATCGCGCCGCCGAGCGCGGTGGCAAGCTGGATATACGGACCGGGAAGAATGCTCTCGCCAGAAGGCATGCCGTCACTCCGGTTTGCGGGGTGAATCCATTATACCCTCAGCCTGCGTGGAACCGCTGACAAGGCATGAGGGCGGAGATAGGGTGCGGCAGTATCCATGAAACGCATGAAGAAGCGGAATATTTTTTTTTCGAGTACGGAATGGCGCATCACACGCCGGCTGGCATCCCTTCTGCGGCAGGTTCTGACCGCATGCCTTGGAATGGGAATCCTCTTTCTTCTTCCAAACGCGGTCCAGGCTCAGGGAACCGGCGGGGATGAACTGGAACCGCCGTATGTCGAATGCTGCAAAGGCAATGTCGACCAGGTCAACCTGCGCTCCGGACCGAACGCCTCGGATTACGACATCGTCGGAATTCTGGTGATGGGGGAAACATGCAAAGCGCTCGGCCAATCCAAAGCCGGCCTGTGGATCCAGATTCTGTATGCTTCGGCGCCGGGCGGCATGGCGTGGGTCAATGCGGATTTTATCATCCTGCACTACGGCGCGGTGGATCTTCCGATTGTAAATCCGCCGCCGACCGCCGTTCCCAAGAACCAGCCGACGATCGATCCGACCTTCGCCGCGCAGTTTTCCTCGGTGCTTCCCACCAGACTGCCGACCTTCACGCCCGCGACGCCGGCACCGACGATCACCCTGCCGCCGGCGGTGACCGGCAGAACCGGCCGGGGATTGCCGCCGGCGATGATCATTCTGACCCTGCTCACCATCGGCACATTCGGGATAATTCTTTCGGCCATGGTCGGCCGGAGGTAGACGGCGTATGACAATGGAAAAAGCGATCGCATTTGCGCAAAACAACCGGGACCGTTTTCTGCGCGACCTGCAGGAACTGCTGCAGATCCCGAGCGTCTCGACCTTTTCCGAATACACGGCGGAAACCCAGCGCGCGGCGGAATGGCTGCTCTACCGGCTGCTGAAACTCGGTTTTGAGGCGCGCCTGCTGCCGATGGACGGACCTCAGATCGTGTACGCCGCGCGCATGCATCCCGACCCGAAGACGCCGGTGGTGCTGCTGTACGGCCATTACGACGTTCAGCCGGCCGAGCCCCTCGAGGAATGGGTAACGCCGCCGTATTCCCCGACCGTGCGCGGGGAAAACCTTTATGCCCGCGGCGCATCCGACATGAAGGGCCCGCTGATGGCGTACCTGGCCGCGCTCGAATCCATCCTCGCGACGGATTCGCTGCCGGTATCCGTAAAGGTGCTGTTCGAGGGCGAGGAGGAGGTCGGGTCTCCCCATCTGGCCGACGCGCTGAAAAAACACCGGCAGCTGCTGAGCTGCGACGCGGTGCTCAATTGCGACACGCTCATCCTCAGCCCGGAACTGCCCACGATCGTCTACGGGCTGCGCGGGCTGGCGTATTTTGAATTACGGGTGGAGACGGCGGAGCACGACCTGCATTCCGGATTGTTCGGCGGCGCCATTCCAAACGCCGGGCAGGTCCTGGCCGAGCTGATCGCGGGGATGCACGATCCGCAGGGGCGGGTGACGCTTCCGCACTTCTACGATGACGTGCTGCCGATTGAGCCCGACGAACGCGCGGAGCTCGCGCGGGTGCCGTGGACGGAAAAGGATTTCATCGCCCAGGCCACCGCTCTGGGCGTCATCGGCGAAGAGGGCTACACCATCGTCGAACGGATCGGCGCGCGTCCGACCCTGGAAGTGAACGGGCTGCTTTGCGGGTTTACCGGCGAAGGATCCAAAACCGTTCTTCCGGCGCGGGCGATGGCCAAGCTTTCCATGCGCCTGGTGCCGGACCAGAAGCCCGAACGGGTGAAGGAGCAGTTGGAGGAATACCTCCGCCAGCGCGCGCCGGCCTGGGTCAAATGGGACGTGATCGATCTGGCCGGCAGCCCGGCGGGGATAGTCCGCCGCGATACGCCCGCGATGCAGGCCGCGATCCGCGCGCTCGAGGCTGCCTTCGGCGTGCGTCCGGTGTTCGCGCGCGAGGGCGGCAGCGTTCCGGTCGTCTCGTGGATCCAGGATATCCTCGGACGCGAGTCGATCATGATGGGCATCAGCCTGCCGGACGACAACCTGCATGCGCCGAATGAAAAATTGCATTTGCCCACGCTCTGGCGCGGAGTGGAAGCCTACATCCGGTTCTTCTATGAGCTTGCGAAGTGACATGATAAATAAATCAACGGAAAAAGATAAACAGGTTATGGCGAGCCGGCCTGCTAAGGCCGAGCGAAGCTTTTCCCGGTTTTCGAATAGCGGCTGGAGGTGGCTTCGTCGCTTCGCGGCTTGCTTGGTCACGCTCAGTGTTTCCTCCCGCTCGGCGAAGGACTCTTTCTCCTACGGCGGACAGGCGGTTGTGGAGGGCGTGATGATGCGCGGCAAGAGAAATATGGCGGTCGCCGTCCGCCGGCCTGACGGAACCATCCAAACCATGATTAAACCGCTTGGCGGCATTTACCAGAGCCGGATCGCGAAAATCCCCGTTCTGCGCGGCATCCTGCTGCTCTGGGATACGCTCGGGCTCGGCTGGCAAAGCCTCGAGTTTTCCGCGCAGGCGCAGGGCGAAGAGCCGATCACCCAAAAAGAGTGGGTCGCGACGATTCTTCTCGCGCTGGCGATCCTCGTCGGCGTGTTTTTCCTCCTGCCGGCGGCGGCCGGGCAGGGGATCGAGAGCCTGCTTGGAACGGCAGCCGAAGCGGCCGATGCGACCGTCAACGCGGCGCCGCTGGCGGCCGAAACCATCGCCCGAACCCCGGCGCTCCCGGACTGGCTGCCGGCGATGGCGGGCAACCTTTCCGAGGGTGTGATCCGCCTTGTCCTGTTGATCCTCTACCTGGTGTGGGTCGGCCGGATACCGGAAATTGCGCGCGTGTTCGCGTACCACGGCGCCGAACATAAAACCGTCGCCGCGTACGAGGCCGGGGTTGTGCTTACGCCCGAGACGGCCGAAGCGTTCCCAAAGGAACACCCGCGCTGCGGCACCTCGTTTCTCATCGCGATCGGCGTGCTGGCGGTGATCCTTTTCTCGTTCACCGGGTCGATGCCGTTCGGATGGAAGCTGCTTACGCGCCTGGCCGGGATCCCGGTCCTGGTTGCGTTCGGATACGAGTACCTGAAATTCTCCGCGATGGTTAAGAACAAAACCCTCGCGCGGATCCTGGCCGCGCCCGGGGTGTGGACCCAGCGGCTGACAACCCGTGAACCGGACCGTCCAATGTTGGAAGTGGCGATCACCGCGCTCGAAACCGTCCGCCGGGCGGATGATCCGCCGCCGGAGTTACCTCCAAACGTCGAACAACCAATTATTGAGAAAGCGGTCGAGCCCGGCACCGGCGACGTCGTGGCGGGACCGGGGTAGCCCGCGTTTTTTTTACCGGCGGATCGAGACCGCTTGAGACAGGGCGGCGATACGGTTCTCGCTCCGCCCGGTCCAACTCGACCAGCTTATTCATCAAGGATGCAGCCTAAATGCATCTCTCCCGCCGTGTGGAAAACCTGAAACCATATCCATTTGCCCGGATGGCCGAAAAGCTCGCCGCCCTTAAGGCGCGCGGAGTCGACGTCATCCGTATGGATATCGGCTCGCCGGATATGCTGCCTGCGGAGCACATTCTTGCCGCGGCGGAAAAAGCCGTCCGCGATACGGGAACGCACGGCTACCCGGCCTTCGGCTATGGGACCCCCTCGCTACTGGCGGCCGTGGCGGAGTATTATGGATCGCGGTTTGATGTGGCGCTTGATCCGAAGCGGGAGATCACCGCGCTCCTCGGTTCCAAGGAGGGGATCTTTCACCTGACGCAGGCGCTGTTGCAGGAGGGGGATATCGCCCTGGTTCCGGATCCGGGTTACCCGGTATACCGTGTGGCGGCGGAATGGGCGCGCGCCGAGGTGTATCCGCTTCCGCTCCGGCGGGAAAAGGCTTTTCTCCCGGATTTGGATTCCATCCCGCCGGAGATCCTGCGCCGGGCGCGGATACTGTGGCTCAACTATCCGAACAATCCGACCGCCGCCGTGGCCGGGCGGGATTTTTACGAGCGGGCGATTGAACTTGCGCGCCGCCATCATATTCTCCTCTGCCACGACGCCGCCTATTGCGGTGTCGCCTACGACGGATACCGGCCTGTGAGCATCCTTGAACCCGCGGGCGCTCGCGAGTATGCGGTGGAATTCAGCTCGGTTTCCAAAACCTACAACATGGCCGGCTGGCGGCTGGGATTTGTGTCCGGGAACGCAGAGGCGGTCCTGGCCGTGCGCAAGGTAAAAAGCAACATCGATTCGGGGATCTTCCCCGCCATCACCGCGGCGGGCGAGGCGGCGCTCCGCGGGGATCAGGACTGGCTTGCCGCGCGCAACGCCGTGTATGCCGGACGCCGCGACCGGATCCTGTCCGGACTGGCGGATATCGGGATCAAGTGCGATTCTCCGAGAGCCTCGTTGTACATCTGGGCTCCCGTCCCCAAGGGGTTCACCGCCGAATCGTTTGCGGATTCGGTTCTGGATCAGACCGGCGTCTGCTTCGCCCCCGGCACCTTCTTCGGCGGGGAGGGGGAAGGCTACGTGCGGATATCGCTCGCGACGCCGAACGAGCGGGTGAAAGAGGCGATGCGAAGATTGAAGCAGTGGAAATCATCATGATCATTTTCGGCCCTTGCCGGAAGGATGACATTTAGGAAGAATATTGGTCCACATGGAGCGGACATGATAAGTACCGAATTTTTCATCACTTCACTCGTCGTTGTACTCATGCCGGGAGCAGGGGTCATGTACACGGTCACAACCGGCCTTGCGCTGCGAACCCGGGCTGGAATTGCCGCTGCCATCGGATGCACGCTTGGCATTCTCCCGCATATGTTTGCGAGCATTTTGGGATTATCTGCTATTTGGCACCTGAGCGCGCAGGTATTCATAATTATCCGGCTGATCGGTTCACTGTATCTCCTGTATTTGGCCTGGTCCATGTGGCGGGACAGTGGAAGCACCGCTTTTAAAACCCGCCCACAGGAGAAGAATGACGTAAAAATCATCACGAAGGGGATCCTGGTTAACCTGCTGAACCCCAAGTTGACGGTTTTCTTTTTCGCCTTCCTGCCGCTTTTCATGTCGACGGCGGGTGAATCCCAGATCGTCCAGATGATCCGATTGAGTGTGGTGTTCATTGTCATGACGCTGGTGATCTTCATCCTATACGGGATCCTGGCAAGCGCAGTCAGCACCTACCTGTCCGGTTCCTCAAAGGTTTTGCTTTGGACCAAACGGTCCTTTGCAGTGATATTCTCCGTACTCGCCGTAAAGCTTGCGGCGACGGAAAACTAGGGATGCGCCGCCGGAGCATTTGGAGCTTCGAGACATCTGATTGCCGGGATGCCGGAGGTTCTTGTGAATAATGAGACCATTCGTCCCATTGCCATATGCATCGTCCGCCGGAGCGGCGATATTTTTGTCTTTGAGGCCCGGGATATCGTGAAAGGGGAGACCTTCTACCGGCCGCTGGGAGGCGGGATCGAATTCGGCGAGCGCGCCGACCAAGCCGTCCGGCGCGAGATGATGGAGGAACTCGGCGTTGCGCTCATCAACCTGAGGCAGATCGGAATGTTGGAGAACATCTTCACGTACCAGGGCAGGCCCGGGCACGAAATTGTATTTATCTTCGAGGCGGATTTTGCCGAACGGGCCATGTACGGTCAAAAATCAGCCATAGGCATAAGAGACAACAATGAGCAGTTCCCAGCCATGTGGAAGCCGTTGTCGGAATTTGCCGAAGGCCGAGCGATCCTGTATCCGAACGGGCTGCTGGAATTGGTCGCCCAGCGTCCGGATGCCATGAAGGAAAAAAACGGGAGTTGAAAAAACAAAAAGGAGGACCATTGCCGGCTATACGACGCTTACACAAGATGGTGTTTATCGCTTTCGGGTTTATCCTGATTAATTGCGCATTTATCCAGGGCCTTTGGCAGCCTCCCGCGCATACCCCCGCCGCGACGGCATCCAATACACCGGTACCAACCGACACCCCGACGCAGAGCAAATCGGCGTTTCCAACGGCCGAAGAATTAATTGGCACCCGCTGGACGCTTCTCTATGACGCCCCCGAGGACGGTCGCCGGGAATACGATATCATTTTTCTTGAAGGCCGGCGGCTGCAAACCTTCCACCCGAACGACAACACGCCTGAAAACGACACGTGGAAACTGGTTGGATCGCAATTGACCATGAGCATGAATAATGGATTCGCGATCTATATCGGAGATTTCATCGATTCCGATACTATCGCCGGTACGGCTAAAAATTCCGATGACGAATCTTGGGAATGGACCGCGTATCGCAAAGCCGAATGATCGGGAGAGGCGGATTGATATCCGGCTTCCTTTTCCCAAATATCCATCAGCGGGAGCCTGCGAGTGAGCGGGAATGGTAAAAACAATGCGAGAAGTCGTCCGGGCCGGATTCGAAGCGGATGATTATGACAAAGCATTTCGCGCGAATCCCGCCCTGCAACCCATGGAGACGGAATTTTTGGATCTGTTCCTCCAGGGATTGCCCGAGGGCGGGCGCGTTTTGGATTTGGGATCGGGGACCGGTCTTCCGTACGATAATTATTTTGCAGGCCGGGGGCTTCATGCTGCCGGAGTGGATTTTTCATCGAAACATCCAGCCCTGGCGCGCAAAAATGTTCCACAGGCGTGCCCGGAGACACGCAATATCATTTCTGGTCGCCGGCGGAAAGGGTATCAAAGAAACCGCTGCCTGAGTGGAGGCAATTGAGCAATTATTACCATTCGCCCGACTCATCGTAAGACCGGAAATCAGCAGAGACGTAGACCTGATCCATGCCGCCGGACAGTAACAAAACGGTCTGAAAAAAGCGGCGATACGGCCCATTCGTCTGCTCGCCCCATATCGGCGAATGCCGCAGTAAAAAAAACGCATGTGCGCCGGTTCCCATTCGGGTAAAATATCCGGGAAATGCGTTGCGTTCACGGCTCATGTTTCTTTCGTTGCAGAAGTAACCACACCCGATAATTACGGAGAGAAAATGCTTTCCAACCGCATTCGCAGACTTGCCCCGCCACCCCGGCCGGTTCCGCTCCCGATTATCTGTGCCGCGATGCTCGGGACAACCGGCGGCTTCGGCGCCCTCTTCATGATCATGGGGTTGGTGTTTTCGATCATCTTCACCCGCGGCTACCGTCCGCTGGAAGATGTCCGCCTGGCGCTCTCCCACGATACCGCCGAGGGGCGGGTCACCCGGGTTGTGGAGTCGAACGCGACGGAGAACGACGTTACCGTGTATGAATACGTTTACTCCTTCACCACCCGCCGCGAAGAAAAAATGACCGGCCGCAGTTTTTCCACCGGACGGCGTTGGTCGAACGGAAGCTCGGTCCCCGTCGAGTACGTTCCGGACGCCCCGTATATTTCCCGGATCGAGGGAGCCCGGACATCGATGTTTTCGCCCTGGGTCCTGTTCGTCTTGATCTTCCCGGCCGTGGGCGGGGCATTGTTCCTCTCGGCCGCGATCGGAGGCCTGCGGCAGGTGATCCTCCTGCGCCACGGCAAGGTTGCCGATGCGCGCATCACCTCCACCCGGCCGACCAACACCACCGTCAACGGCGTGCCGATCCTCGAATATGCCTATGAGATTCAGACCAGCATGGGGGCCGTCGCGGACGGGAAGGCCAAGGCTTTCCCGAGCGACCGGCTGGGGGACGAAGAGACCGAACCCGCTCTTTACCTGCCTTCCAACCCCGACCGATCCACCCTGGTGGACGCCATCTCTGTGAGCTACCCGCTCGATGTCGATGGACTATCCGGCCAGTGGATCACCGGCGAAGGCAAACAAAAAACCATGTTGTACATTCTTGCCTGGGTGGCCGCCCTCCTGCTCGGCGGGTATTGGATCCTGAGCCTGCTCGGCATCATCCGGTAGATTCGACCAATTCCAAACGGGGCGTTTAAGAGAGTGGTAACGAAATCGGTTATGGCGCCATACATGCATGCGGTTGTTGCGGGACACATCTGCCTGGATATCCTCCCGGATTTTGAACCATTGGCTGGGCGGGATCTGCCATCGCTGCTTAAACCGGGCGCGCTGCTGCAGATCGGGGCAGCCCGGTTCTCAGGCGGCGGCCCGGTCTCCAACACCGGTTTGGCGCTTCACCACCTCGGGATCCCCGTTCATCTGATCGCCAAACTGGGCGCCGACCCGTACGGGGACATCCTGAAGCGGATCGTAAAAGGCAGGGGGAGCGGTCTGGCCGACGGGCTGATCACCGATCCGCAAGGCGGCGTCACCTCCTACAGTATCATCATCAGCAACCGGACAACCGATCGGATCTTCCTCCATTGCACGGGGGAAAACGACACATTCGGGCCGGAAGATATTGATTTTAAAATTGTGGAAGAAACGGATCTGTTTCATTTCGGATATCCCCCGGCATTAAAGCGGATGTTCCATGACGGAGGTCGGGATTTTACTCGGGTGATGCGAACCGCGAAAGAAGCCGGCGCCACGACTTCGCTCGATATGTCGCTCCCCGATCCGAACGCCGAGAGCGGGCAGACCGACTGGCGGCCGATTTATCAATCCGTGCTGCCGTATGTGGACGTCTTTTTGCCGAGTTTGGATGAACTTCTGTTCACCCTGCGCCGTGAGGGGTTCCTGCAAATGACGGCGCGGGGCGATATCGTGGAACAGGCAACGCCGCAATTGCTCGAGGATCTGAGCAGTGAGTTGATGGATATGGGAGTCCGGATCGTCGTCATCAAGCTCGGTTCCCGGGGTGTGTACATTCGAACGGCGGCGGAGGACAGGCTGAGATCGATGGGCCGCGCACAGCCGGACCCCGGGAGCGGCTGGGCCGGCTGCGAACGGTGGATTCCATGCTACCGGGTCGGGGTTGTCGGAACGACCGGCTCGGGTGATTCGACCATCTCCGGATTCCTCGCCGGCCTGCTGCGCCGCACCTCGCTTGAGGAGGCGCTCACCATGGCGGTGGCGGTCGGGGCGTGCAATGTGGAAGCAGCCGATTCGCTGAGCGGCCTGCGGACATGGGACGAGACCCGCAAGCGGGTGCAGGCAGGCTGGGAGCAGCTCCCGTTTTCGATCCATGAACCGGGGTGGAAGCGGGATGGATCCGCCGGGATGTGGTCGGGTCCTTTGGATGTATCCCGCAGCAAATAAATTACCACCGCCAAAGGTGGTGGCCCCGTTTACGATCGCGACGGGGCATGGTTTAGAACGTCGCACCTGGAAGGTGCACTCCTGCCGGTTATTTATCGTTGCCGGGCAGCCTTCCCGGTTCCCCTCCCCCCGAGATCGCTCCCCCCATCCCT
>JAFGCU010000114.1 GCA_016932475.1 Anaerolineales bacterium | reverse complement strand
TCCACAATCCGCACCTGCCGCAGGAGCTCGGCCGGATAGCGCAGCAAACGGATGTCGTCCTGGACGAACTCGGAGGCGCCCGCGGGCCCATGCGCCAGGACGTAGACGCGGTCGGTGGTCGGCGTCGGCCCCTCCGGCAGAAACGCCTCGCCCAGCAGCGCGTTGACGAGCGCCGACTTGCCGCTGTTGAACTCGCCGACCACGACCAGCAGGAACAGCTCGTCGAGCTGCCGCAGGGTGCGCCGCAGCTGCTCGAGATCGGCCGGCTCCGCCTCCCACTCCGACAGCACGTCCAGGGCGCGCTGCAAGACCGCCCGCTCCTCGATCCAGATGCGCTTCTGCGCTTCGTTCAGCCACGTTGCGAAAGTCATCGCAGGTTCACAAATTCCTGTCTTCCATTATATTCCCCTGTCTTCCTTTGCATTCACCCCGTCGCCGGAACTCTTCGCGGAGCCCGTTTCCGGCGGATGGGTTCCACCCGCCCCGCCGGTTTCCGCGCGGGAACCCCGCCCGGTCAGCGGCGATCGATCATGGGCGTGCTTCCACCCGCCAGCTGCGCCCTGCCGCTCCCGCGGAACACAAAGGTCAGCAGAATCCCCGCTAGAAATCCGCCGATGTGCGCGATGTAGGCCACCCCGCCCGTGTCCGCCGTATCGGCAATCGATCCGATCCCGCTGAAAAACTGCAGGACGATCCAGAGCCCGATGACCATCAGTGCGGGCACCTGGACCACCTGTTGGGCCTGCAATACTTTGATCTTGCCCTGCGGGAACAGGAGAATATATGCGCCAAGCACCCCCGCGATCGCCCCAGACGCCCCCAAATTCGGCAGGTCGGATCCGGCGTTGAACGCCAGTTGCGCGAACGTCGCCGCCAGCCCGCACATCAGGTAGAAGATAATGAACGGAATGTGGTTAAAACGGTTTTCCACATTGTCGCCGAAAATCCACAGGTAAAGCATGTTGCTCCCCAGATGAAGCCACCCGCCATGCATGAACAGGGAGGAAAAGAGCGTCGGGAAATCGCCCAGCGGATCGGCCAGGAAGCGGCTGGGGACGAAAGCCCATTGCTCAATAAAAGCGTCGCCGCTGCCAAGCTCGAGAATAAAAACCAACACGTTCAGAGCGATCAAGGCATACGTCACCCACGGAACCATCCTGCGGGTGGAATTATCATCACCGATCGGCAACATTGGTTTGCTCTCCTTCACTTCCGGCCGGATCCGTCTCAGCGTCCGGCGAGACGGCGCGCCGCTTCCGGATCGCGGACCGGAAAATAGGACGCGCGGGTCCCGGGTAAATACCCAACCCCGGAACCCGCGCGCTCGAACCGCTAAAGATTCTTAACGAGCGTCGCTATCAGCATCAAGACGAGGCCGGCAAAGACAAACCAGAACGAATAAGGGCTCAGTCCGGATATGTTGCCCGCGTACCCGAGGAGCCCGAGGGCGCCAAGGACGAACGCGACCCACCAGGTGATGACTTTCGGAGCACTGGGTTTCATTGCCAAATCTCCTTTGCATCGGATGTAACCTTATCCGGGTTCCGACGGTCGGCCCGGGTGCATCTTTCCAGGGTATCCCGCTATCGGCGTCTCGAACCGGCGAATATGCCCAAAAGAACAAACACGATCGCCACCCCGACCAGGAAACCAAGGTTGTACGGGCTCCCGTCGTTGCGCACTTCGTACATTTGCACATTGGGGTTAAAAAAAGAGACCACAAGAGTCACCGGGGAGATAATCCCGTGCCAGATTCCCAGCACGATATTTGCCGGAGCGCCGTGCGCATCGGGGCTGTTGGCTTGCGGGTTCGGACCGGGCGCATATACCTGGATGCTTACGCCGGGGACGACGATTTCCCCCCCGGATGCGGGCGTACCGGCTTGCGCCGCCGGGGCCGGCGTATCCACGCTGACGATGGTGCCGGCGGCGCATCCCGCGGCCGTTGCCAGCGCCATGGCCATAAAGGCATACCCGAGCAGTTTTTTCTTCATCTTCCCTCCGGATTGAATCTGGCAGGTTTATTCCGTACACGAACCGGCGGACGGGCTTGCGCCCAATACGGCTTCACGCAACTCGTTGCGCGACCTCACCCGTATCACCCTGCGCGCCGCCCTGGCCTTGTACATCATTGGCTCGCGGGTGAATGGGTTGACGCCTTCGTACTGCGGGGTGGCGGGCTTGCGGACGACCATCAGGCGAAGCAGGCCCGGGATGAGCACATCGCCCGGTCCCCGTTTGCCAAGCTCCCGGAATACAATCGCGCCGATCGCTTCGAGCGCAGACTCGGCCTGCTTGTTCGTAAGGCCGCTCTTCCCGGCCAGGGCATCTATGAATTGGAACTTGGTCAGTCTTTTTCCCGCCATTTCCCGTCTCCTTCCGTCGGCCTTCCGGCGGATGGCCGCAGCATCCTTCGTCACGTCCCGCCGGATTTGGATATTTCCTTCAGCATCGCGCCGGTCATTTCCAGCTCCCTGCCGCGCGTGGCCACATCCGCCTGGGCGATAATCCCCAGGATCTGGTTATCCTTGTCCACGACGGGCAGGCGGCGCAATTGATGCTTCGACATCGCATCCATCGCTTTCTGCAAATCATCTTCCGCCCGGGAAGTCACCATCCGGCGCGTCATCACCGCCGCCACCTTCGTGGATTTGGCATCGCGCCCTTCGGCCACGATCTTCAACGCCAGATCGCGATCGGTCACGATCCCGACCAATTGGCGCGTCTGCTCGCTTTGAATCACGGGGATCGAACCGATGTGCTTTTGCTTCATCCTCTGCGCCGCTTTCGCCGCCGTGTCTTCGGGCAGGCAGCAAACGGGGTTTTTCGTCATCACTTCGCCGCAGGTCTTCATAAAGATCTCCTCTCGCGGAATGGCATCCGCGCTTTTACCGGTTTATCAAAGAGAGGCAGCCTTTTTCCCGGCTGCCTCTCCAAATTTCCTTGCGGCGCTAGAGATTAACAACCCCAAGCAGTTGCAGGATGACGAGGATCACGACGATCACGAGCAATACGTGAACCCAACTCCCGACTTTGGGGAAATTCGGGCTGATTCTCCCGCCGAAGAAGCCGAGCAACCAGAGAATGAAAAGCACTACGACGATGGTCCACAACATGGGATTCCTCCTTTGGAATATTGGGACGGACGCCACCGGGCCTTGCGGCCGGATGGCACGGGACTTACCGGTTCAGCAGGATGAAGATGCCGGCCGCGATGGCCAGGACCGCCAGGATGGCGCCGAGGCCGCTGATGCCGAGAAGCGTCACCACGCCCCAGGCGATTAGAAAGATAGCCAGCAAGAGCATGCCTATGTTTCGGGTTATGTGCATGAAATCTCCTTTCTATCCGGAATGGGCGGCGGGAGCCGGGCACGGCCATTCCGACCCGCCGCCGGGGCTGGACGCGCGTAAAATTCTCAGGCCAAGTGGACCGTCATGTTTCCGGCCGTTCTCCCGCCGGCGGCATGGCGGACCGGCGCGGGGGCGTGCTCGGCAATCCCGGCCGCGCGATCCCGCCAGCGGATTCCTTGCCGCCGGATTTTCGCCCGCGCCTGTACCGCCGATTGCGCGGCGACCAGCAGTATCGTCGCCGCTCCGGCCAGGCCGCCGATCAGCACACCGATGAAAACTTTTTTCGTATTCTGCATTTCCACCCCGCTCTTCTTGATAGTGTTTCCCGAATTGCCGGCCCTCCCGGATCACCGGATCCGCCGGCGGCGCGTTCCGATTGTTCGAAACGTTGGAACGGGGTTTGTCCACCGGGCGCTGTGCCGTCACGCGCCGTTCCGGCGGATGTAGATCCCGGCCTTTTTCCGGTCTGCTTCCGTGAAGCGAAAGCATTCGCCCAGCCACCGGAGCATTCGCCGCACGGCATTCAGGATGACCGAACGGGAACTCTCTGCGGTTGCTTCGGATCGGCGCCGATCGGTGGATATATCCATACCTGCTCCCGTTATTTAGGACGTATGCTGATCGGTGGTCGTGGTGTGGGTGACGCCCTCCACCGGCCCGCGCGGGCGGTAGAAGATCACCCAAATGATTTTCGCCAGCGCATAGGCGATTAGGGCGTACACCACCACCGCGATCAGCGAGGAAATCTCCAGCACCATGCCGCCTGCGGCCGGAGTCCCCGTCAGCCCCTGGAAGGGCCACAGGAACAGGTCGGTGAAACCGTAAATGAACGCGGCGATCGGGCTGGCCGCGTTGGCTCCCAGCGCC
>JAFGCU010000113.1 GCA_016932475.1 Anaerolineales bacterium | reverse complement strand
GATCTCCAATCGGGCAGGATGGTTGCGTCACAACAATTCTATCCCGTTTGGAGATCTCTTTTTCTAAGCCGATCTTGGACAAGAGTGGGGAGAAATGATTATTATTCAATTTCACTTGTCCATCCTCTTCGACCGTTGAAATTATTTCCTGCTAAACCGCGAAGGAGGCGAAGAATTAGTTAATATTTCTTGTCGACTTTTGCGGCTTTGTGGTGAGAAATGGTTTTACACAGGCCGCTCATATATGTTCTCCGTGCTTGATGATTAATCGACTGCCCCTTCAAGGATAACCGCCCGCGTGGCGGCACCCGCTTCGCGCAACGGTGCGATCGCCCGGTACTCCCGCGACTCAAGCCAATCCCGGATATTCTGTTCGCCGGGGAACTCGAGCAGAATCATCCGCTCGGGCGTCCAATCACCGGAGAGCGGAATGATTCGATTCCCGCGTGAGAGGTAATGGCCGCCGTAACGGAAAAGCGTTTCCGGAACCTTGGACAGGTATTCCTGATACCGGGCACTGTCCGTCACCGTGGATTCGATCACCATGTACGCCGTCATCATCACCTCGCACATTTTGGCATCCCGCCGGTCCCGCCAATGCGTGTGGGCATCGGCCGCGCGCCCGTCACGCCAGAATTGCCGGATAAACATAATCCTCGATCAATTGGAATATCTTGTCATGTCCGACTCCGCCGGCCGTCGTGACAACAATCAGCTCCTCGCCCGGGATGACGAAGATCGTCTGGCCGTCCCGTCCGAGCGCCGCATAAGCGTCCCACGAAGGATACGTCCACCATTGGTATCCGTATCCCAGGGCGCCGTCGGTCGTGGTGTGTTCCCGCGTGGCCTCCCTCACCCAGTCGGCGGAGAGAATTCTGCGCCCGTCCCACTCCCCCCCGCGCAGGTAAAGATACCCCAGCTTGGCCATATCGCGGGGTGTGATGAATAAACCCCAGCCGCCGATGGAAATTCCCTTCGGATCGTCCTCCCAGTCGAGATCCGAAATACCGAGCGGCTGGAAGAGGGCTTCCCCGCCGAAATTCCGTGCGGTCTCTCCGGTCGCTTCCTGAAGCACGGCCGACAGCAGATTTGTGCATCCCGAGCAATAGGTGAACCCGGTCCCCGGCGACGCGACCATCGGCAGGTCGAGCATGAATTGCACCCAGTCGGTGCTGCGGAAGATATTGCTGAAATCCTGATCGGAGTCGTGCCAATCCAGACCCGAACGCATCGTCAGGAGATCCTCCACCGTCATGCTTTCCTTGCGCGGATCGGGATTGGCGGCCGTCCTTCCGGGGAAGAACTCCATCACCCGGCGGTCGATCCGGTCGATCCAGCCGCGGTCCACGGCAATTCCGATCAGTGTCGAAACAAAACTCTTGGTGACCGAATATTGGATGTGCCTCTGGTCCGCCGCCTGGGAACCGAAGTACGTCTCGTGGACTATGTACCCGTTGTGGACGACCAGGATGCTGTGGAGATTCAATTTCTGCAATTCGATGCCGCCGATCATCCGTTCCAGCATGTCCCCGTCCATCCCCTGCGCTTCCGGTGTGGAAGTGCGCCAGCCGTCGGTCGGCCAGTAGGCGCCCTGTTCCGCGGTCGGCGAGCTTGGAGATGAAATTTGTGAAGGAGTTGGCGTCGGCGCCGCGGCCGGTGCGAAAGCGCATCCGGTCAGGAAAATACTGAGTATAAAAAAAAGGATTGCGGTAATTTCCGGGAAGTGGATTCGATTTCTATTGGTCATCGCAAGCTTCCTTTCATGGCTATTTGTAGAGGATATCTCGATCACACCCGCGCGCATCCTTCTCCTCCTGTAGAGAGGAACTTGGCCAATTATATTTATTTTCGCACAGGGAGCTGTCCGGATCCCATGAGGATCCTGTGGATTTCATTAATAAACCACGCGCTCCAAACAGGCTTTTCCAGAATCGGTGAATTCTACCCCTTCCATTTCCAACAGTGACCGCTTCATCTTCGCTCCGCCCTGATACCCGCCGATTCCCCCGTCCGCGCGCAGCGCGCGGTGGCAGGGGATGAGGATCGGGAACGGATTTGCCGCCAGCGCAGTCCCCACCGCGCGCGCCGCACCCGGCGCGCCGATGTGTTTTGCGATTCTCCCGTATGTGCTGATCCGCCCGCGCGGGATCCGGTACTCCGCCATAAGGACTTTCCGCTGAAATTCGCCGCAAACCTCC
Organism: Anaerolineales bacterium; assembly: GCA_016932475.1. GTDB lineage: Bacteria > Chloroflexota > Anaerolineae > Anaerolineales > RBG-16-64-43 > JAFGKK01. The sequence goes on along the minus strand of JAFGCU010000113.1, from coordinate 19,257 downwards.
AATGCAGCCGATGCCAGATCGAAAACGATATTCTCCCCGTTCAGGAACGCCCGGATCCGGCCGGCCAATTCTGCCGTTTCCGGGCAGGATCGCGGGAGAACACCCGGATAAGCGGAATGGGAAATCTTCTCCGGGGGCTTGTTCCCACAGAGAAAAATCTGCCGTATCCGCGGCCCGGCCGGCGCATTCCACCAGACGAGCGCCATAGGGTGGAATGCCGTGGTAAAACTTTCGACAAAGTATTCCATGGGACACTTCACCCAATTCGGGAATTATCCACGGTTGTTCTCCAATATCCGCCGGCGCAATTTTTCGGCCTCCGGCCGCTTGGTTTCCGCATAGGAAAGATCCACCCGGCGATCATCCGGAAGGTGAACGGATAATTCCGTTCGACCGTCTTCGCCCGGAGCCAACGCAACGGATTGAATTTTTCGCAACGGGATATAGTTCCAAATGCCCCCATACGGAGTCTTGGACCGCTCCCGCTGGGAGGGATCGTCGCGGATCAGGACCAGGTCCCGTTCGGTCAGAATGGCGAGGTGAGCCGGCGCGATTCGTCGCGCCAGCGTGCACCCGAGGAAAGCGAACGCCGTTTTCCGGATTTCCGGCTGCAGAAGCACCTGGAGAACCGGCTCCCCGGGGGAAATGGTTTTCAGCGCGAAGTTCATGAACTTGAAATTGACGTCGGCCAGGTCGGCGAATGGGGATGCCTCCGCCGCCGGTTTTGCATTCTTCCCCGCGGGTTGTATCGACCCCCGAAACCATTCCACAAACGGCGCATAAAGGTGTTCCGTTATGGAATTGAATTTTATCGTCGTGGGAGCGGTCCCGCCCGCAGAATCCGTCCCATGGACCGCGAACCAGGAATACAGGAGGATCGTTCCCGTTTCGATAAGATATATTTCCGAATGCGGATACCGCCGGGCGGTTAATTTCCCGTTCTTCTGCTCCAGCACGCACAGGCATTCGCCGACGCGGCAGATGAGCTTCTCGTTTTCCGGCTGCAGAAACCCTTTAAAGGTCGGGCTGATCACCGAGTATGGAAACGGCTCTTTATCTTTCTCCGGCAGCGTATCGAAGAAGCCGCGGTAGATCTCAGGCAGTTCCTCGATGGTTTTCGCCTCCCGCGCCCAGGATAGCCGGGCTTGATCGTCCGGGTGCAGATAGCGGTTCCTATCCCGGGTCAGATTTTTTATCCGTTCACGGATCGTTTCCACCAGGCTGGGGTTGTTCATGGAATCGGTGCCTGCCTTTCCATATCTCCCTGCGCGCAATAAGGTGACATGTTTGAGCGGATGCCAGGAGTGGCAATCCCGGTGCATGGCTGGGCATTAACTCCGGGCTGAAGTCGGTCCGGCGCGGGGAACCCTGAAACTCAGATTATCGCCGCTTTCCTCATATACGTACATTCCAACTTTGGCCAGCACCCGTTGCGAAGCCACATTGGATTTTACGACATCCCTGGCGATGACGGCCAGGCAGGCCGGCTCCCGGAACGCCCAGGCGGTCAAGGCCAGGACGGCCTCTGTCATATATCCTTTGTTCTGGAACGCCGGATCGATGCCGTATCCGATCTCGGCGTCGCCATGCTCGTCCGGAAGTCCCTTAAACCCGGCCAGTCCGGCTCCGAACGATGCATTCTTGATGATCAATAACCAATAGGTATACCAGGCGTGATGGATCTCCTCCACCGCCGCCATTTTCGAAAGCTTCATGCCGACCGCCCTGCGGACCCGATCCGTCACTATCCCGCGGGAAACCGGATGACCCAGGTCTTTTTCCAGCGTGGCCGGATCATCGAGGTACAACCGCAATTGACGGCGGTTGAGAGGCAATAAAGATAGGCGGGTTGTCTGCAAAACGCTCATTATTTGGGAGGTTTTCCTTCCTCACGGTCTTTCTTACGGCTTCCCGGTAGACCGACGCGGTCTTTAAGACCGCGTCGGTCTACCCCTGCGCTGCTTTTTGCAGCCGTCCGCTCCAGCCTCACGTAAATGGAACCAGGATCAGGCGTCCAGACGCGTCAAACGCCGCTATGCCGAAGAGGACCAGGCTTGGGATGACGTTGGGATTCTCCCGGCCGGCGCGGTGCAATAAAAACGATACTGCCATCCCCGCCCCGCCAGGTTCGCCGCGGAATACGGCGCCACCCCGGCCTGCACATCCGCCGCGGCGACGGCGTACAGCACCGGCCGGGCCGCACCGCCCATTCGCCGGATCCCGGCCTGCATCTTCGCCCGATCCTGGCGAAGGCCGTGCGACTAGGCGACCGGCAGCATTTTAATCGCGAGGATGATCTGGATGATCCAGAGGATGATGCCCATGTTCCCGCCGCTCTCCGGATTTGCGGCATTGGGAGGACCGAATGGAAGGGAATACGCTTAATCCGCGGATTGGCCGCCGAGTTCAACCGTCGGAATGCGCCAGGTTTCCGGATCGTTCACCATCTCCCGTTTATAATTTAAAACATCGATCCGGTCCGGAACGATTTTTATCAGCAGCAAATATTGCCGGTCCGGAAAAGCCTGCGCCCAGTAGTCGCGCTTGCGTTTCTCTTTTTCCGCCGGGTCGTCCACCAGAACCGCCGTGCCGCTGATCGCGACGCTCCCCGTCGCCGTCTGATGATCGGCGTAGTAAAGGCACACATGCGGATTATGCCGGATCTCCCGGACCTTTCGGCTCCGGCTGTTGGTGGCCATCCAAACCGACATATCCGGTTCCGGCGGGAACGGGTTCATCGTCCGGATCTGCGGCCGGCCCGCCGCATCCACGGTGATGATCGCACAATACTTATGCAGCTCCATGATCTCCCGCGCCGCGGCGATCAGCGTGGTGCGTTTCTCCATTTCCACTTTCCCGTTCTGCCATGCATCCATCTTTTTCTTCCTTTTTGCGGAAAAAGAATCGGGTTGCCCCCCTCGATAAGTGTATTTCGGATAAAAATGTCCTCGTCCCTGTCCTCGACAAATATAATTATTGAAATTATACAATGAGCCGGATTTCGAGATTCGGATGTGGTACATCTCCACAGGGTTCATCGAAAATGATGACCGGAGGACCCTGCAGGTTTCTCCGGCTGTGAGGCAGGGTTGCATCGTTTGGAGCCGGGTATCCCTCAGCTACCGTCTAGTGAGATCCACACCCATGCTGTGCGTATCGTCAAATTCCGCCGATACAGCCATTCTGGGCGATCCAAAAACCCGGTCTTCTTTTCGGTTGCGCCCGATCGGCGTTCTTCCCATCATATGCAAAGTTTTCTTCTCCGGTCTATACTATGATGCGATTTGCTACTTGACGTTATTTCACAGGTAAACCACAGACACGGAGAATGGATGTATCCTCAGCCCGGTTTTGCGGCAGGTTTATGGACACGGCGAAACGGGCCGCCAGCACCGAATTTTTCAGAATCCTTGTACTCGGCTTTTCTCCATGCCCCCGTCTTACCCCAACCGGGGCGGACTGCTCCGCGAGCAGGCTGCGCGTACGGGGTAATCCGAGCCTGCCCCCGCGGAGTGCGCAGGTTTGAGTTGATCCATAAACCTGAGCGATCACACAGCGGGGGTACGCTTTTCCGATTTGAATAGAGGCAAAAAAACCAATAAATTTTCTGCGTTCTCTGCACCCCCCGGCCCGACCACCGAAGGCGGACTCTGCGGGGAGGTATTACTTCGTTGACGCGGCTCCCCCCGCCATGTAGAATGCCCCCCATGTCCGTCAAACCTCCGGCCAGAGTCGTTGTCGCGATGAGCGGCGGCGTGGATTCCTCGGTCGCCGCCGCGCTCCTGCGCGAACAGGGCTTCGACGTGACCGGCTTGATGCTTCGCTTGTGGGCCGATCCGGATGCCGAATTCGAGAACCGCTGCTGCGCCTCGAACGCCGTCGCCCTCGCCGGCCGCGTCGCCGGACAACTCGCAATCCCGTTTCACGTCATCGACGCGCAGGAGCTTTTCCGCCAAGCGGTCGTCGCGCCGATGATCGCGGAGTATGCCCGCGGCCGGACTCCCAACCCGTGCCTGCTGTGCAATCGTTCGATCCGCTGGGGATTTCTGATGGAGCATGCGCTCGCGCTCGGCGCGGATTATCTTGCCACCGGGCATTACGCCCGCATCCGGGAAGCCGGCGGCGGATACGAACTCCTGCGGGGATCAGATCAGACCAAGGATCAGTCCTACGTCCTGGCATCGCTCGGGCAGGCTGATCTCGCCCGGACGATGTTTCCCCTCGGCGGGATGCCCAAGACCGAGGTGCGCGAGCACGCCCGGCGCTTCGAACTTCCGGTCGCCGACCGGCCGGACAGCCAGGATTTGTGCTTCGTTCCGGGATCGGATTACCGCCGCTTCCTGAAGAAATATTCACCGGAGTCATTTACCCCGGGACCGATCCTCAACCGTAAGGGTGTGAAGCTGGGAGAACACCGGGGACTTCCGGCCTACACCATCGGCCAGCGCAAGGGAATCTGGGTTTCCTCCCCCCGCCCGCTGTATGCGCTTGAGATAGATACGGCCCGCAATGCTCTGATCGTCGGTCCGGTGGAGGAACTTGGCCGCAGCGGGCTGCGCGCGGAGTATGCGAGTTGGGTGCGCGGTCAGCCGCCCGCGCCGGCCTTTCGCGCGGCGGTAAAAATCCGGTACACTTCAATCGAACAGTCGGCGCAGGTGACCGTCGAGGGCGAGGGCGGCGTGCGGGCGTTGTTCGACCAGCCGCTGCGGGATATCACTCCCGGCCAATCGGCGGTTTTTTATCAAGAAGATATCTGCCTGGGTACGGCGGTGATTGCGGAGGCGATGGAATGAACCCGCTTGCGATTGCGCTCGGCGCGGTAATATCCACCCTGATCGGGTCGGTCTTCTTTTTGGTCCGCCCGGCCAAATCCTATAGAATGTTGTGGCTGTGCATCTTCGCGGCTTGGATCGGTTTCGCCGCCGGTCATTTTCTCGCCGAATGGAGCATTTTTCAGTTTTGGACCGCCGGCGCGCTCAACCTTGGTGGCGCGCTGCCTGGAACGCTTGTGGCTTTACTACTCCTGCGGGTGCTGGCGTTGAAGGAGTGGAGATAATGGGGAGGTTTTATGTATGAAATGAATATCCCGAGCCCTGCTTCCCTGATAAAATGAATCCGAAAGGAACCCCTCCGATGCGAAAATTCCTGGCTGTCGCCCTGTTCCTGTGTGTGGCTCTCGTCAACACCGGGTGTGAAATACCCGACGTAATCGTCTCCACCATCATCTCCGAGGGTAATACGGTCGCTTCCAAAGTGGCTGTCGCCCTGACCGAGACTGCCGTCGCCGGCGGCGCCGCCGTGACGCCCGAGGGAACGCTGCCCTCCGGCGGCGGCCCGGAAGAAACACCGACTGTCGATCTTGGCCCGACCGCGACCCAAACGCTCATGCCCACCGCCGATCTGCCCCACCTGCGCGTGGCCTTCATCTCCGGCGGCAGCCCGTGGCTGGTCGCGCCGCCGGCTCCCGCCTACGCGCTTTCCGCCCAGACCGGAGTGGATTCGGTCGATATCTCCGACGATGGCCAGATGGTCGCCTACGTCCGGCACACCTCCTTCGACCAACCCGGCGAACTGCGCGTCGTGAACTGGGACGGCAGTGGCGACCGCGCCCTGCTGACCTCGGCCCAGGTCGGCGCGCTGGAACCGCTTCCCGCCGGCGCCGCGTTCATCGACCTCTACCAGGTGAAATGGATCCCCGGGACGCACAATCTCTTCGTCAACACCAAAATACAATATGAAGGGCCCGGGCTTGGCCGGTCCGACGACCTGTTCCTGATCAACGCCGAAACCGGCGTGCTGACGAATATTTTCACCCCCGGCAACGCCGGCGAAATCTGGCCGTCCCCCGACGGCGCCAAGATGGTGATCTCGCGCAGCACATACCTCTCGCTGGCCAACATCGACGGGAGCGGCGTCATCCCGAACGTGGTTACCTTCCCCTCGATCATCACCTACTCCGAATATCAGTACTATCCCGAACCCGTGTGGGCTGCGGATTCCTCCCGCTTCGGCGTGGTCATCGCCTCGGAGGATCCGCTCGCCGCCGCCACCACCGGCTCGATCTGGCTTGTGAACGCCTCGACCGGGGCGGCGACGCTGGCCGCGACCATGAACGGCAACTTCTTCTTCCCGCATGCGGTCCTTTCCCCCACGCTGACCCATGTCGGGTATGTCGTGCCGACGGCGGATCCTGCGGTGAGGGAAAGTCATGTATCCACCCTTGACGGATCCTTCGGGCTGCACCTGGCGGACGGAAATACCGGTGTGGATACCTTCTCTCCGGACGGGCAGTATTTCTCCTACTATGTCGGTTCGGGTACCGCAGATTGGATCGGTTCGCTCGGCGGCGGGACCTTCCTGGTTCCCGGCGGCGCGATGCGCTTGACGTGGTATAACAACACGCATTTCGTGTATGCCTCGGGAACGACAGCCGCCTGGACGATCAAGATGGGCGACACCGGCGGTGCTTCCACCGTCATCGCCACCCCTTCCGGCGACCGGACGAGCATCGATGTGGATGAATAGAAACTAAACGCAATCTGCAAAACAGCCGGTATCCTGTGAGATGCCGGCTGTTTTTTATTGCCACAAAGAGCACAGGGAGAAAAAAATCAAGAACGTCATCCCGGCATGGTCGTAGCCGGAATCCATTCGTGCTCTTGTGACAAAGGGCCGTGGATGCCGGCCAAGTGCACGCCGGCATGACATTTTCTTCTTTGTGTCCTATGTGCCCTTTGTGGCTATCCAATTCCAAAATCCCGCTTTCCGAGTATCATACAGCCAAAGGACTAACTCCCCATGACCGAAAATCCGGAAGCCATTCCGACCGATCCCGATATTCTCCATGCGCGAATCCATGCTGAATGGGAGGCTTTTGCGGCCGTGGTCGCAACACTGGACGAGCCGCACATCGTCCGCCGCGACGAGGGCGAGTGGTCGGTCAAGGATATCCTCGCCCACATCGCCGCGTGGGAAAAGTTCCTGATCGCCAATCAATTCCTCGGCATCCCCGCGCAGGAAGCGCTGTGCGTTCCGCCGGACGTGGTGGAACGGGCCAGCGAGGACGAGGTGAACGCGATCCTGTTCGAGCGCAACCGCGACCGGACGCTGGTCGACGTGCAAACCGAATGGTACGAAACCCATCGCTGGTTGATGTCGGAACTGGCGAAACTCGACGAAGAGCGGCTGAAGGAGCCGACCCTCTGTTTCGGCGTAGAGCCCAGGCCGCTCGCGCAGTGGATCGTTTTTAATACGTATGAACACTATTCGGACCACCGCCGGATGATCGAAAAACGCCGGGTGGGTTAACCCGTTTGTCATCCTGAGGACGCGTTCTTTGCGGCCGCAGGATCCCGGTTTTTGCTCCGTTCAACATCAGCCCCTTCGCTTCACTCAGCTTGACAGGATTGCATCAGGATCGATGGAAATGGTTTGGTGTTTTTTTTAACCATTCAAATCCTGATCAAATCCAGCACATCCTGTCTATTTCTCCGCCGACGGGCTGAACCCGGGGAGGCGGTACGCAATGTGCCGGCTGCCGTGCAGCAGCGGCTCAAACTGGCGGATCGCGCGGTTCGGGCAATAGTTGAAACAACGCATGCACTGTACGCAGCTCGAACTCCAAACAGGCTTTCCCTCCTCCATCCGGATGCTCCCGGTCGGGCAGATGCGCGCGCACAAGCCGCAGCCGTTGCAACGGGTTCCGGTTTCGAAGAACATCCACAGTTTGTACACCCCGCGCCGGTGAAAAAGGGTGCGCATCATAATCGAGCCGACGGCGCCGAACTTGCGCAGGAATATCGGTTTGATCCACATTTCTCCGGTCAGAAACCGCGAGACAAGGTTCCCGGTCTTTTCCACCCCCCGCTCAATGATCCGTCCGGCTTCATCCCGGTCCGGCGCGGAATGGAACGGGGTCCAGTTGTTCGGCATCGGGATCAGGTCGGCGATCCGTACCGGATACCCGCGTTCGGCCAGCAGCCGCGTTCCGTTGGCGAGCGCCCAACCGCTATTATCCGGATCCCCGCCGGTCACGAGAAGAATCGCTGGAACGTTTTTGGAAGCTGCGGGAATCCCACGCAGGTAGGGAAAAACGTTCCGCGGGAGATCCAGCGAATGAACCGGGAAACAAAAACAGGCCGTATCCGCCGCAAGGTCGGGCGGGTTTCCGCGTCCGATGGAATCCAAATCGGTTTCGTATCCCGAGTCGGTAAAACGCTCCACGCATGCGGCGGCGATCCGCCAGGTGTTCCCGGTCCCCGAAAAGTAACGCACCGACGCTTTCATATACCAACCTCCCACTGTTCAAACCATTTTTGCAGGAATTCGTAATAATCGATTCCGAATTGGCAGGTGGAAGCCTGGTAGGCGTCCGCCCTGTCCCGGTATTCTTCCGCGGTCCGCTTCAGCCATTCCACCCGCTCGCGCGCCGCGCGCCGGACCCCGCGCGAGAATGTGCGCGCGTTTGCGCGGTCTCCGAGTCCGAGGAAGAAAATTTTCGTCAGCAACGGCCCTGGCCCGCGGGTGATTTCCGGCGACGTCTTCAGCCAGTCTTGGAACGCCTTTTTCCCCGCCGGGAGGGGCATGTATGTTTTTCGGATCCTCCCCCCGCTTACCGATTGGGACATGGAAACATATCCCCCGCCGGCCAATTTCTTCAGGCTGGGGTAGATCCCGCCGTAGCTCGCCCGGTTGAAATGCCCGATGGTCATATCCATCATGGCTTTCAGTTCGTATCCGGTCATCGGCTTGAGGAGGAGGAAACCCAATATCGCGAAATCACCTTCCGCCATGTTCATATCAGTATTATATATATCAGTTTGATATATTTGTCAAGCCGGACGGAAACAAACCGGGGCGGTCTTCCAGACCGCCCCGGTTTGAACCACGTCGATTTCAGGGAATTCAGGCTTTTATTCCGCGCTGCAACATTCTCTCAAGATAGAACGCTTCGCCGATATCGCGGATGCCGGCCAACAGCCGGATCTCTTCCCCGTTCGAAAGGACGGCGGAAAGCGAGTACGCTTTTTCGGAGCCCGCGCCAAACAGCACCTTCGCGGGATTCACTTCCCCCGAATACGACATGGCTTCCTTCAATGCCTCGAAACCGGCCGCCATTCCGCCCGCGTCCAAATGACTCGTTTGCGTCCATCCGGTTTCTTTTACGTTGCATCGTTTCACACCGTGCGCGTCGACAGCCTTCTGTGCCGCGCCGGGGGCCAGTATGTGAAATTTTCCCTTCGAAATCCGCAAAACCGGGGTGGCGGAACGACGCGCCGAGATGACGGTCTCTCCGGAATTCCCGGCGACGGTGAATTGCGAATCGCTGCCGCCGGCATCGGGTATCCCGAGAACCGGCTTCGCGCTTCCGGGTTCATACAGCAGCCGCAGGCTGCCGCAGTGGCGGCATACGGAAAAGCCGCGCTTGCTCTCCGCCCGCGTGATGGCGATCTCCGCGCCGCAGGATTCGCAGACGGCGGCGCCCGATGGGGCTTGTCGCGGGGAAACCGGAAGGGACTCGTCCTCCCGTTTGGGAAGTTCCGGATTCCCGTAGACCGGCAATTCGAAGATCCCGAGTTCTTCCTCGATCTGCTCCTCGATGTAGAGCGCGTTCTCGGCGCTGTCGAGCGGCCCGATCAGGAATACGCGTTCTCCCGCATTGGTCAGGGCAAACACCATGTACTGGTCTATGTATTCGTCCGGCTTTCGGATTAAAACCCGCGTCGTGGTGGAATAGAGCTGGCGTATGTCTCTCACCGCTACCGGTTTCGCGCCGTACGTCTTCGGGAAAAGGGCTCCGTCCCGGAGTTCAAGCGGAGGAAGGTTTTGCTGCCGCCCGGCGACGGCAAATATCGCGATCAGAGCCGAGAAAAACGTAACGGGCAGAAATTCGAGGAACAGCGCCGGAATGATGATGCCGGCCATTCCCCAGCCAAAAAGGATCATTAGCGGAACCGCGACGAGCGCGGAAACAGCCGTGACCGCAATTCCAATCACCAGGCCGATCAACGCGCCGCGCTTGATTTCCGGCGGGTTGAGAACGACACCCTGCCGGGTGCGCCGTCCCGTGATCGTCAGGCCGCCCTGCCGCCCGCGCACGATTTGAACGCCTTCCGGCGCGGCGCTCACCGCGGAATCCCTCCCGGTTTTCCGGGTGCCGCTTTCCGTTACCCTTTGAACGGTGGAACAATGCGTGCAGGTCACCACCCCGCGCCGGATCGCCGAATCATCCGGCGAGATATTGGCCCCGCACATGCTGCAGTGAATGGTAAGCGGCATGGGACTTCGCCTCCTGGCTAGCTTGGGTGAATCAAGTAAGGATTGAAATTATCGGGCGGGCGGGCGTGCTGTACTACCACCTACGCAAAAGGATGCCGGATGTTGCGGGCCTGCGCCGTGCCTCTTCCCTTATAAAAATCGAGGCGGTCCTGATGATCGCCTCGATTGTATTTATCCCGCTTCTTCCAATGCTTCCTTGGCCCGTTTGACCGTTTTGCCGCGGTCTTCCGTATCCAAAATCTTCTTCCGGATCCGGCACGCGACGGGAGTGACTTCGAGGAGTTCGTCCTCGGCCAGGAATTCCAGGCACTCGTCCAGGCTCATCGAGCGCGGGGTGTTCAAGCGGATCTCGATGTCCTTGTTCGACGAGCGCATATTGGTCAGATGCTTCTTCTTGCACACGTTCACCGGCAGGTCTCCGGCGCGCTGCTGTTCCCCCACCACCATCCCCTCGTAAACATCCACGCCGGCGCCCACGAACAGCACTCCGCGTTCCTCACCGTTCTTTAACCCGAAGGTGGTGGTGGTTCCGTTTTCCCAGGCGACGATCGACCCGGTCGCCCGCGTGGGCACCGGCCCGGTCATCGAATCGTACCCGTGAAAAACGGAATTCATCACCCCGTTTCCCCGCGTGGCGTTCAGGAACTGATACCGGAAGCCCAGCAATCCGCGGGTGGGCGCGATGTACGTCAATTGGACGCTGCCTTTTTGGCTGTCTACCATGTTCATCATCTGTCCGCGCCGGGAACCGAGCATTTCCACCACGGCTCCGACCGTCTCCGGGCTTGTTTCAATATGCACTTCCTCGAACGGCTCGAGCATGGTCCCGTCTTCGGCCGTCCGGAAGATCACTTCCGGCCGCGAGACGTGGAACTCGTACCCCTCGCGCCGCATCGTTTCGATCAGGATGCCCAGGTGCAATTCTCCCCGGCCCGAGACGACGAACGCGTCGGTCGATCCGGTTTCCTCCACGCGCAGGGCGACGTTGTGCCGCAACTCTTCGAACAGGCGCTCGCGCAGTTTGCGCGAGGTTCCCCAGCGGCCCTCCCGACCCGAGAAGGGCGAGGTGTTCACGCCGAATACCATCCGCACGGTCGGCTCTTCCACTTTGATTTGCGGAAGCGCAACCGGGTTTTGCGGATCCGCCAGCGTCTCGCCGATGGCGATTTCCTCCAGCCCGGCGATGGCGACGATCTCCCCGGCCGCCGCCTCCTCGACCTCCACCCGCTCCAGCCCCTGGTGGACGTAAAGATACCGTGCGCGCTCTTCCAGGATATCTCCCGCAATGGTCATGCGGGCCACTTTCTCCCCGGCGCGCATCCGCCCCGCGAAGATCCGGCCGACGGCGGTTACTCCCCGGTAGTTGTCGTATCCGAGCGAGGCCACCAGCATCTGCAGCGGCGCATCGGGGTCCACCATCGGCGGCGAGATGTGGCGCAGCATGGCCGAAAAAAGCGGCTGCAGATCCGGACTCATCTCGTGGGTGAGCCCGGCTTGCTGCGTAATGGCATTGGCGTAGATAACCGGAAAATCCGCCTGTTGCTCCGTGGCGCCCAGTTCGATAAACAGGTCGAAGGTTTTATTCAGTGCCGCGTCGGGTTCGGCGTCTTTGCGGTCCATCTTGTTGATGACCACAATCGCCCGGTGCCCTTTTTCCAGCGCTTTTTTTAATACGAAGCGCGTTTGCGGCATCGGGCCTTCGGCCGCGTCGACCAGCAGCAGGATGCCGTCGACCATGTTCATCACCCGCTCCACTTCGCCGCCGAAATCCGCGTGGCCGGGCGTATCGACGATGTTGATTTTTACCTGCTCGTTGGCCACCGGATCCCAGACGACGATCGCGGTGTTCTTGGCGAGGATCGTGATCCCGCGCTCGCGTTCCAGGTCGTTCGAATCCATCACCCGTTCGGCGACCTGCTGGTTTTCCCGGAAGGTGTGGGATTGCCGCAGCAGGCCGTCGACCAGCGTGGTTTTGCCATGGTCGACGTGCGCGACGATGGCGATATTCCGAATGTTCGTTCGTTCCGTTTTCATGATTCGACCGCTTCCTATAGAATACACACAACGACCCCGGCGGCTCTCTGCCGGGGTCGCAACAGGCCTATATCATATCAAATTACGCAGGTTTGGAGAAGGTTCGCTTCTTTTGATGATTTATTAGCCACAAAGGACACAAAGAAAAAACATCATGCCGGCGTGCACTTAGCCAGCATCCACCGCCCCTTCACAGGAGTATGAGGGATCCCGGCTACGAACACGCCGGGATGACGGTCTTTAAATTATTTGTGCTTTCTGTGCCTTTTGTGGCTATTGGTTTTTTCCCTTGTCAGCTTAACCTGCCCCCCGATCCGCAGCGACGCGCCGCCGAACTATACGAGCTTCCGCTTCTGGTGGAAATCCGGCAGGACGCGTCAATAAGCCCCTTTTCACAACCCGTAGGGTCCCTTTTCCCTTGTTGGAGAATAATAAACAAAAAGGACACGAAGAATCTTCATTATTCTTCGTGTCCCTGCCCCAGCCCGCCAGGGCGGGCTTCTGGTTTTCCTATGTGTGCTTATTGGACTCGTTTCAAGGCCGCGCGCACGATCTCCACGTACTCCGGCTTCAGGCTCGCCCCTCCCACCAGCCCGCCGTCGATCTCCGGTTCTGAGAGGAACTCGGCGATGTTGTCGGGCGTGACGCTGCCGCCGTACAGAACCCGGACCGATCCCGCCACATCCGCGTCGAACTTCGCGCCCAGGACCGAGCGGATCGATCCGGCAATTACCCGGTTGGCGTCCGGTCCGTTTGCCGCGCGCCCGGTTCCGATCGCCCACACCGGTTCGTAGGCTACGATCGATTTCGCCGCCTGTTCGGCCGTCAGGCCTTCGAACGCCGCGGTCATCTGCCGCCGCACAACCGCGTCGGTTTGCCCGGCTTCGTTTTCCGAGAGCGTCTCGCCAACGCAGACAATCGGGATTATCCCGGCCGCCAATGCCGCCTTGACCTTCCGGGCGACCATCTCGTCTGTCTCGCCGAACAGCCCGCGCCGTTCGGAGTGGCCGATGATGACATAGGCGCACCATTCCTTAACCATCGCGGCCGAAAGCTCGCCGGTGAAGGCGCCCTTCGCCTCCCAGTGCATATTCTGCGCGCCCAATCCCACACCGCTGCCTTGCAGCAGCGGCGCCAGCGCGGGCAGCGCGGTGGCGGGCGGGCACACCACCCGTTCCACGCCGTTGAGCGTCTTCAGCTGGGGAAGGATCTGGCGGAGAAAGTCCGCCGCTTCCGCCGAGGTTTTGTTCATCTTCCAGTTTGCCGCCATGCAGGGAATGCGTTTCACTTCGGTTGCCATTTTTCGATCATCCTCTCGAGTTCCACCCTTAACCAGGGGGGTAAATTGGGATCGCTCATCACTTCCTTCATCAGGGAAATGCCTTCCGCGGTGTTGCCGGTCACGCAATAGTGCTCGCCCATGATCGCCCGCACAAACGGCTTCTCTTCGCCGCGCGCGATCTCCATGCCGTCACGGATGAATGGCTCGCCGTCTTTCGGGGACGGAGACCATAAGGTGAGCCATCGTCCCATCGCCCCCTGGGATATCGCCCAGCGGGGTATCCGTTCCACAAACCATCGCACCAGCGGCTCGGCATCCCGTATCCCCGCCACCTGGAAAAGCACTTCCGCCGAAGCCGCCCGCAGATCGGTGTCGTTGGGGGATTTGTCCAGTCCTTTTTGCAGGTATTGCGCCGACATGATCCATTGGCCGCGTGCGTTCAGCTTTTGCACCGCCAGGATGATCACCCCGGTCCGGTCGGCGGGGAGCATATCCAGCGCGGTGATGAATTCCTTGTCGGCCGCGGCCTGATTCCCCTCATTCAGGAAGGCAAGGCCCTGTTCGAACCGCTTCCAGGCTTCGCGCAGATCCTCCGGGATGATGAAGTCCTGGGCTGCTTGCGGCTCCTGCGTGAGTTTTCCCTCCATGGTCGCCGGCCGCACCGGAGTCTGCATGACCGGAGTAAGTGCTGAAGCCGCCAGCGCCGTCTGGGTTGCCCGCTGATTCTGCCGCTCGCCCGCGGCGCCCAGCATGAGAAACGCGCCTGTACAGGTGCATCCGCAAGCCATAAGAACCAGGAGAATCAACAACCACTTTGGAACCCGTCTCCAGAGCGGCAGCCTCGCACCCGCCGGCGGTTTTACCGCGCCCGCTCCGGCTCTCGCCTTGCCGGCCGCCGCCGGAGGAGGAGCGGCCAGCTTTACGGTCGACACCGACGCCTTGGCCGGCACAGCGGCCACCGTGGTAACTTCCCGCACGGCATCCTGAAACGCCCCGACCAGCGAATCCACATCCGCATACCGGTCTTTGCGGTCCTTGGCCAGCGCCTTGAGCAGGACCCTTTCGACGGCGGCGGGGACTTTCGGGTTGATCGCGCGCGGCAGCGGGAGCGGGGTGAAAATGTGATCGTGAATGATTGAGAACGGCGTATCGGCGTTGAAAGGCACCCGGCCGACCGACAGCTCATACATCACCACGCCGAGTGAGTAGATGTCGGTCCCCGCATCCAGGTTTTTGACGCCCTGCGCCTGCTCCGGCGAAATGTAATGCGGCGTGCCCAGCATCATGTCCGTGGACAGTGTGGATTCCCCGGATTGCGCGATGCGCGCCAGCCCGAAATCCGCCAGGTAGATCCCGCCTTCCGGCGTGAGCAGGACGTTCGATGGCTTGATGTCGCGGTGCAGAATTCCCTTGGAGTGCGCATACGCGAGCGCCGCGCCGACGGTCTGGATCACCCGGACGGCTTCCGTCGCGGAAAGAGGGCCGTGCGCGAGGCGCGACTTGAGGGTTTCGCCCTCGATGAATTTCATGACCAGATAGGGCTGGCCCTCATATTCGGAATAATCGTAGATCGGGACGATGTTGGGATGCTCGAGCTTGGCCACCACCCTGGCTTCGCGGGTGAAGCGCGCGGTGAAGGAGGGATCCTCGCGGAACGCCGCATGCAGAACCTTGATCGCGACGTAACGGTCCAGCCCGGCATGGTACGCCTTGTAAACCGTCGCCATGCCGCCCTGGCCGAGCTGCTCCAGGATGCGGTAGGGTCCGACATTTTGACCGTTGGTGAAAGCCATTTCACCTCATCAGAAAGCGCCCGATAGGTCATTCCGAGGCCGCGCTAGCGGCCGAGGAATCAGTTTTTTCCGGCGGACCGATTCCTCGGGGCTTTCCCGTCCCTCGGAATGGCTTACATAAAACCGTTCCGCCTGGGACGGCACCCTTTCATTCCACGGAGGGCGCCAAACCCGTTTCCGGATCTCGCGCCCTCCATTTTACAGGTGATGCGATTTTCCCGCCTTTCCGGAAACCTTGCGGCGCTACTTATCCTGCAGGATGGCAATTCCCGGAAGGACTTTCCCTTCGAGAAATTCCAGGGAAGCGCCGCCGCCGGTGGAGATGTGCGAGATCTTGCCCGCCAGCCCGGCTTCGGTGACGGCGGCAACCGAATCGCCGCCGCCCACCACGGTAATGGCGCCACACGAAGCGACCGCCTGGGCCAGATCGCGCGTGCCCCTGGCGAAGTTGGGGAATTCGAACACGCCCATCGGTCCGTTCCATACCACCTGCTTCGCGCCCTGGAGCGCCGCGGCGTACTTTTTAACCGTCTCCGGACCGATATCCAGGATCCGCCAGCCTTCGGGAACGGCCGATGCGGCCGCCGTTTTGGATTGCGCCTCGGCGTCGAATTTGTCCGCCACGACCACGTCGTCCGGCAGGAGCAGCTTGCCGCCGGCATCGGCCATGATCTTCCTGGCCGTCTCGAGGCTGCCGTCTTCCACCAGCGAATCACCGACCGCCAGCCCCTTGGCCTTCAGGAAGGTGTTCGCCATGCCGCCGCCGATCAGCAGCTTTTCACATTTCTTGAGCAGGTTGGTGATCACGCCGATTTTATCGCTGATCTTGGCCCCGCCCAGGATGACGATGTAGGGATGATCCGGATCGTTGGCCGCCTTGTCGAGGAATTCGATTTCCTTTTCCATCAGGAACCCGGCCACGCCCGGAAGATAGTGCGCCACGCCCTCGGTCGAGGCATGCGCGCGGTGGGCCGACCCGAACGCGTCGTTGACGTAAATCTTGCCCAGCATGGCCAGCCGCTGGGCGAAGGCCATATCGTTCTTTTCCTCTTCCGGATGGAAGCGCGTATTCTCGAGGATGGCCACGTCACCCGGCTTGAGCTCGGCCACCACGCCCTCGGCCGCCGGGCCGATGCAATCGGAGGCGAACGCCACTTTCTTTTTCAGCAGCCCGCCCAGATGCTCGGCGACCGGCGCCAGGGAGAAGACCGGATCCGGTCCGCCCTTCGGCCGGCCGAGATGCGAGCACAGCACGATCATCGCCTTCTGTTCGATCAGGTATTGGATCGTGGGCAGCGCCGAACGGATGCGGGTGTCTTCGCCCACTTTGCCGTTCTTGACCGGCACGTTGAAATCCACCCGCATCAGAACCTGCCAGCCGTTGACGCTTACATCGCGAACGTTCTTTTTCTGCATATGTCCTCCACACCCGCTGGGGGTTTAGAGTTTCTTGGCGATCATCGCGGCCAGGTCGGCCGTGCGGCAGGAGTAGCCCCATTCGTTGTCGTACCAGGTCACGACCTTGATCAGCGTTCCGCCCAGGACCTGGCAGTATTGCAGGTCTACGATCGAGGAGCGGGGATCGCCGCGGAAATCGGTCGAGACGAGCGGATCGCCGGCCTTGCCGGAAGTCACGCCGAGGATGCCCTTCAGGGGGCCGTTGGCGGCCTCGATGAACTTGGCGTTCAGCTCTTCCTTGGTGGTGGCTTTTTCCACGGTGCAGCTCAGATCGACGACCGAAACCGTCGGGCTCGGGACGCGCATGGAATACCCGTCGAACCTGCCCTTCAATTCCGGCATGACGAGCGCGACGGCCTTGGCGGCGCCGGTGGTGGTCGGGATGATGTTGAGCCCGGCCGAGCGCGAGCGGCGCAACTCTTTCTTGTGGCCCTGATCCAGGATCACCTGGTCGTTGGTGTAGGAGTGGATGGTGCACATCGTCCCGTACAGGACGTGGAAATTCTCGTGGACGACTTTCACCGCCGGGGCGAGCCCGTTGGTGGTGCAGGAGGCGTTGGAGATGATGTGGTGCTTGGCGGGATCATATTTCGAATCGTTGACCCCCAGCACGATCGTAATATCTTCGTTCTTGGCCGGGGCGGAAATGATGACCTTCTTGGCGCCGCCGGAATTAATGTGGACGTTCGCGCCGGCTTTGCCCTTGGCGGGATCGCCGATCGCGTCGGTGAAGAGGCCGGTGGATTCGATCACAATCTCGACGCCCAGATCCTTCCACGGGAGCTTGGCCGGATCCTTCTCGGCCAGCACCTTGATCGTCTTGCCGTTGACGACCAGATTGCCTTCCTTGGTCTCGACCGTGCCGTCGAATTTTCCGTAGGTCGAATCGTATTTGAACAAGTGCGCATTGGTGTCGACGTCGAACAGGTCGTTGATCGCCACCACTTCGAGGTCCTGGGAGGCGCGTTCCATCATCGCCTTGAGCACCTGCCGGCCGATCCGGCCAAATCCGTTGATGCCAACTTTTGTCGCCATGGTATTCCTCCTGATGTAGGAAAATGAGATAACGTTTTTACGGTTTCCGGCGGCCGTTCGCCGGTTGGAACAAATCCACCCGCGCCCCCCGCTCCTGCGGATTCCGGACCTGCTTCACATTCGGAAAAGCGTCCGCCGCCGTTCGTACAGATCCATCAGGGCGGAGGAAAGTTTTTGCGGATCGTGATGGCCCGCTTGCGCGGCATCCGCCAAATCCTTGCGCACGACGGTCGCCGGGGCATCCGGGACCGGATCCCCGACCCATGTCATCCCGGCCGGCGGAAGCGCGGATGGGACCGTGTTCGCCAGGACCGCCTGGAACGGCTGCATCCCCACGTGCCGTTCGATCGCATCCAGATGATCCTTTACGGAAAACCCGTCGGTTTCCCCGGCCTGGGTCGCGACGTTGCACACATAAACTTTCAAGGCCCGGCTGGCGGCCAATGCTTCGCGGATTTCCCGGATCAGGAGGTTGGGCAGGATGCTGGTGAACAGGCTTCCCGGCCCGACAACGATCAAATCCGCGGAGAGAATGGCCTGGACCGCATCCGGATACGCGCGCACATCCTCCGGGTTGAGCCATACGCGCCAGACCGCGCCCGGAACGGATTGGATCCTGCTCTCGCCGCTGACCCGCCGCAACGTGTCGGTTTGCGCGCCGACCAATTCGCCCTCGAGTGTGACGTCGCTGAGCGTGGAGGGCACCACCCGGCCGCAGATCGAAAGCACTTTGCCGGATTCAATCAGGCTGCGTTCGAAACTTCCGGTGACGCCCGCCAGCGCGGTGACGAATAAGTTCCCGAAGGCGTGTCCGCGAAATCCGTCGCCTTCCGCAAACCGGTACTGGAACAGCTGCGTCAGAAGCGATTCGTCCTCCGCCAGCGCCGCCAGGCAATTGCGCAAATCCCCCGGCGGAGGCAGCCCCAGCGAGCGCCGGATCTGGCCCGAGGAGCCGCCGTCATCCGCGACCGTCACCACCGCGGTAAGGTTCGTGGTCCTATGCTTCAGCCCGCGCAGCATGATCGAAAGCCCGTGACCGCCTCCGATCGCCACCACCTGCGGGCCGCGTTCCCGGCGCCGGTAGCGGGCCAGGATCTCCGGCACATTGCGGCCGGATTTTGCAAACGGCGCCAACAGGCCGAAGCTTAGGCGCCACAGTGAAAACGCAATTAATCCGCCACCGGCAAGTAACAGCACGACGATGCGGATGGGCCTGGGGATGAAACTGAGCGCCAGCGTGGAAAGGACCGCGGAGTCCGGCCGGGAACGGTACAGATCGAGCATGAACACGGAAAACCCAAGCCCGACCAGGAGCGTACCGGTCACCAGACCGATCAACCATCTCTTCACCCCCATGCCCGGCGTCAACCAGATTTT
>JAFGCU010000112.1 GCA_016932475.1 Anaerolineales bacterium | reverse complement strand
GGTCACGATGACCGCCGGCCAGGACCTCAGTTGCGTCACCGGCCCGCATTGGATCCTGTACGAATGGGTGGCCGGGATCACCGAGGGGGAAACCGTCACCCTCCTGGCGAAGGCTTCTCCGGACTGGGAAGAGTATTATTACATCCGGAAATCCAATGGGGCGGAATGCTGGGCGTTCGGCGGCAGCTCGGCAATCAGCGGCAACATCCAGAGTCTGCCCGTGAAGGAAGCGCCGCCGCTGCCGGAAGTCGAATACACCATCGAGAACAAGACGGGGTTGCGAATCCCCGTTGTGTTCATCCGCGGAATGGACGAAACCGCCTGGGGCGTCAACCGCCTTGGCGCGATCTTGTATCCCGGCGAAAAGGTCAGCCTGACCCTGACCGCCGGCTTCTATGATGTGAAAATACTGGAGGAAGCTTTTTTCCCTCTGTACGAAGAACACGACCGGCCGATCGGCGCCGAACCGAATTACCGCCTGACGGTTCTGGACCAGGAATACGCGTTCTACGTCCAGAACAACCATCCCTTCGACCTTTGCACGTTCTCCTTCCGGCCGCACGGCGGCACCATCTGGACGACCCTTCACTCCGCGGCGGACGGGCCCGTGGCAACCGGGTCCAAGGCCTGGTTCAAGCTTGTTCCCGGCACGTATGACGTAGCGGTTTACCGTTGCACCGGTCCGATGGCCGGCGCCGTTACCGTACATTACGTCGGACCGGCCATAGAAGGCTTCAACGTTCCATAAGTACGCGGGGTTCTACCCGATGCAGAAAGCAAATCCCGTTTTCGGTGAAGAAGGAAGGAAGAAATCCATGAACCGAAGAGGCATGAAATCATGTCAATGGGTTTTATTCCTGACGGCCAGTGTACTGGGCAGCGCCTGCATTCTCGAGGCGGTTGCGGGACCGACGCCCACCCCGCAGATGATCGTGATCCCGGGGGACGGCGGGGATCCGACAACACCGTCTTCCACGCCGGATTCGATCCTAAGCCTGACGCCGACCGGAACGCCGACCGCCCAGCCGACCGGCACCGCAACCATCAACCAGGTCACGATGACCGCCGGCCAGGACCTCAGTTGCGTCACCGGCCCGCACTGGATCCTGTACGAGTGGGTAACCAGGATCGCCGAGGGCGAAGTGGTCACCCTGCTGGCGAAGGCGGCGCCGGAATGGGAGGAATATTATTTCGTCCTAAAACGCAGCGGGACGCCGGCCTCCTGCTGGGCGTTCGGCGGCAGCTCGACGATCAGCGGAAACGCCGCCGGTCTTCCGGTCCGCGAAGCGCCGCCCTTGCCGCAGGTCGTCTACACCGTCGAGAATAAAACCTTCCTGGGGATCGGCGTGGTCGCCATCCGCGGGAAGGATGAAACCAGCTGGGGGGCGAACCTCCTCTCGGCGCCCATCCCGCCCGGCGGGAAAGCCCACCTGACCCTGACGGCGGGTTTCTACGACGTGGAATTCATTGATACGATCTTCCGTCCGGTATTTGAGGAACAGGACCGGGCGATCGGTTCCGATCCGGCGTATCGCTATACGATCCTCGACCACAAGCACCCATTCTACGTACATAACGGTTGTCCTTTCGAACTCTGCAAATTTTCCTTCCGGGTGGAGGGCGGAAGCGATTGGATGGTTCTGCATGACACAGCGGACGGACCCGTCGCGTCGGGAGCGGACCTCTGGCTCGAGCTCCTGCCTGGAAATTACGAAGTGGGGGTATACGACTGCTATGGCATGTTGTTGAACTCCACTTTCACCAACCACTATATTGGACCGGCCATGCAGGGTTTTACCGTCCCGTAGCCGGTCGGGAGCTTCGTTTTCGGCTACCCACCGGAGCCAAACGTGGATCTCTGCCGGGTCCTGAAGGGATCGGCTGACAGCGGCCATCAGACGGATCTACCGATACCGGGGGACGGCAGGATCCCGCCCGGCCAGGATGCCTCACGGGAAGGACCTGGCGAGATCCATGGCGGGTTCTTTTCGGTCCGAACGGTTTTCTCGAGTGTCTTACAATTGCACGCATGAGAAAACGATGGAGCCTTCCGCACTTTCCGGCGTTCGTCTTTTTTCTGTGCGCGTGTTCCACGCAGGCCGGGATTCGCACCACTCCCGGCGCCGCCGCCGCAACCATGCCGGCAGGCACGGATCCTCCGATCACCGCCGACATCTGCCCGGGCGTCCAGCCGGCCTGGGTCACCGATCTCGACGTCCGCCGGGTCCCGGTAACGGCGGAACCTCCGGCGCGCGCCCCCTTCCGCGATCCGGTTTTCGGCACCTGCCAGGTGCGCATCACCGACCGGCAAGCGGATCTCCCCGCGGGTAATTCTTCGATCGGGTTGAAAAACGAATATTCGCGCGTGCAATCCTTCAACGCCGACGGCAGCCGGATCCTGGTGCGCGGGACGGAAGCAACATGGCACCTCTACGACGCCTCCACCTTCCTGCCGCTTGGGGAACTTCCGCTCGACGTCGATCCGCGCTGGAGCGCGACGGATCCGAACCTCCTGTTCTTTTCCTCGGAGACGCGGTTGATCTCCCACAATATCGTCACCTCCGAACAGACCGTTGTGCATGAGTTCGCGGAGGATTTGCCGGGCTACGGCGCGGCGATGGTCTGGACCCGCTATGAGGGAAGCCCGTCGGCGGACGGGCGGTGGTGGGGCTTGATGGCCGAGGATGCGGAATGGAGGGCGGTGGCGTACCTTGTCTATGATCATCAAACGGATTCCGTCACGGCCATCCTCGATCTGCGCGGCTGGAGCGGGGAAGCGCGCGCGATCGACAGTGTGACGATCAGCCCGCTCGGAGAATTCTTCCTGGCCTTCATGGATAAGGCCTGCGCGAACGGGCATTCCGGAACGGACGAGGATCCCTGCGGCCTGATGGCCTACGGCCGCAACCTGCGGGGAGGCCGCGGACTTCTCCGCATCGTCGGCCATGCCGATACGGTGCTGGATCCCGCAGGCCGCGAGGCACTCGTGTATCAGGATATCGACACGGATAATATCTCGATATTGGATCTGGCGAGCGGGGCCGTCACCCCGCCCCAGCCGATCGACTTCACCCATTGCGACGGGTGCGGGATGCATTTCTCCGGCCGCGCGTTCCGCCGGCCCGGCTGGGCGCTCGTGTCTTTTTTCGACGGCGATCCGGCCTCCTACACCTGGATGGACGATCAGGTCTTCGCCGTCGAACTCCGCGCCGGCGGCCGGGCAATACGCCTGGCGCACCATCATTCGACGGTCGACCCCGAGCAGGAACACGATTACTGGGCCGAACCGCACGCCAGCGTCGACCGGGATTTCTCACGCATTGTGTTCACCACCAATTGGGGACGCTCCGGAACCGGCGAGACGGAGATGTATATGATTCTGTTGCCCGGACCGCCGTTGTCATAACCACCTCCTCCATCCTCCCCCGATATTCGCAGTTTGCTTATCGGGGGAGAACGAAGGAGGGGGCTTGACTCTATAGTTGCCATAGAGAGTATAGTGTCGCCGAAGATCTTCACTCGGGCCTCGGATGGGCCCCACCGTACGGAGCAACCATGTTGCGAATAGGAGATTTCAGCCGCATCGCCCGGGTCTCGGTCCAGACCCTGCGGTACTACGACGACCTCGGCCTGCTTAACCCGATCGAGGTGGACCGGTTCACCGGCTACCGCTACTACGCCTTCGACCAGCTTCCCAGACTGCACCGGATCCTTGCGCTCAAGGACCTGGGGCTGACGCTTGAGGAGATCGCCCGACTGCTGCAGAACGAGCCCTCGACCGAACAACTGATGGGGATGCTGCGATTGAAGGAAATCGAGCTGAAGGAGCGGGTCGACGAGGAGTTGCACCGCCTGGAACGGGTCCGGTCCCGGCTGCGGCAAATGGATGAGGAGCAGATCATGCCGAACTACGAAGTCGTTCTCAAGAAATTGGATCCGCAAAAGGTTGCGGGAGTGCGCGGGAAGATTCCCTCGTATCCGGAACAGTTCCCGCTCTGGCACGAACTCGGGGCGTTGTTATCGGAGAAGAAGATCCCGACCAGCGGGGCCTGCCTGACCTTGTACTACTCCGAGGAACCGGACATCGACGCCGAGGTGTGCGAACCGGTGGCGCGGGACTATCCGGACGCGGGGAGTGTGAAATTCCACACCCTGCCGGCGGTGGAACAGGCGGCCTGCGTCGTGCATCACGGCCCGTTCACGACGATCGGCGACGCGTACGGGTTCCTGGCGAAGTGGATCGAAGCCAGCGGATACGAATGCATCGGCCCGGTGCGCGAGGTCTACCTGCGCTCGCCCAAACAAGAAGAGGGGGAACATGCCAACCAGAACGATCCTGAAACGGTGACGGAGATCCAGTTCCCGGTAAAGAAGAAGTAACCCCCCTCCTCTTTCCTCCCCCGTTTACCGCAATTCTGACTTGATGCAAATGAAGAAATAAACCCAACCCTTCCCCGCCATCCGAAAGCGGTAAACGGGGGAGGGTTGGGAGGGGGAGGGGCGGCATACGGCCGCCCCTTATAAAAACCGCCTTGATCGGACTGGATATAATACCCGCATGACGCTCATCCTGCTAATTGAAGACTCCCGGGAGTTGGCGAAAATCGTGCTTGAGGAGCTGGCCGGGTGCGGCTTCGACACCATCCACGCCGCGGATGGGACGACGGGCATTCAACTTTTCGACAGCCGGCATCCGAATCTCGTGATTTTGGATTGGATGCTGCCCGGAGTGGACGGCCTGGATGTGCTGCGACACATTCGACGGAATTCGGCCGCGCCAGTGCTGATGCTGACCGCCCGCGTCGAGGAGGCCGACCGGGTAATCGGGTTGGAGGTGGGCGCGGACGATTACCTGACCAAGCCGTTCGGAATGCGCGAGTTGATGGCGCGCGTGCGCGCCCTGCTGCGGCGGATCGAGCGCGTCCAAACCGTCCTCGAAGCCGACCGCACCGCCACGGAAAAACCGTTTTCCTGTGGCGCACTGCAGCTCGACCCGGGCGCGTACGCGGCCCAATGGAACGGAGCATCGATCGATCTGACCCGCACCGAATTCGATCTGCTTTGCCTTCTGGCGCGCAATCCCGGTCGCACGTTCAGCCGCAAATACCTGCTCGAGACGGTCTGGGGCGAGGCCTTCTTCGTCGGCGATCGTTCGGTGGACAACGCCATCCTCCGCCTCCGGAGAAAAAGCGGGGGGCTGGGGGACGCGATCGAGACGGTTTGGGGGATCGGGTACCGGTTTTCAAAACCGGATGCTATCCCGTGAAAAAAAATCCGCGGCTCCTGCTTGCCGTTCATCCCTTGCACGGGATGGCGGAGAGCTTTTTGATCTGCCTAGGCATCCTGGCCGTTGTATCGGTGTCGGAAGGCAACGTCGCACCATCCGTGTACCAAACCGGACTTTTTTTCCTGTGCGGCGCGGGCGGAATTTGGGCGGTGCTGCGGATACGCATGCCGCGCGCCGCGAGACTGCGGCAGTTCTTGCGGGAAGCGGCGATCGGCGCCGGCCTGAGCCTTCTCCTGCTGGCCTTTTTACGGCCTTTGGGCTCTCTCCTAAAATGGGACGCGCTTTGGCGTCTTTCCAATTGGGATCCCGGCTCCATCCACTTCGTACTTGGCTCCACCGGCATGGGGTATCTCCTGGCGCGGGGTCTTGTGCGGTTGTGGCTGTATTGGGACGGATTGCGCCGCCGGCGGATGTTGTGGTCGCTGACCCACGCCCATCTGACCGTCGTGGCGGCGTTTGCATTCCTCTCCGCATTGATCGCCTTTGCGATTTCAGCCGGCGCATCCGAAGCCTTATGGCCGCAGCTCACGGATCCAATCGGTTCGTTCGTTTCCGGCCTGCTGGTGACCTTCTTTCCGGCGCTGATGGCGATCGCGGCATTGACCGCCGCCATCCTGATCCTCCTGCTTCCGCTGTTGGCAGCCTTTTCGTTCTTCGTGGCGCGCCCCACGACCAAGCGGCTCGAAGCCCTTGCCGTGGCGACCGCCGCCCTGCGCTCCGGAAATTACCGGGCACGCGTTCCGGTCCTTGGTGAGGACGAAATCGCCCAGCTGCAATCGGATTTCAACGCCATGGCCGGAAAGCTGGAAACCACGCTGGCGGAACTTCAAACCGAACGGGATACCACCGCCCGGGCTCTCCATATCCGTCGCGAACTGGTGGCCGGGGTCTCCCACGAACTGCGTACCCCGGTCGCCACTCTGCAAGCCGCCGTCGACTCCGCGCTGGACGGCTGGGAATTCTCCCCGCCGGAGAAAATCCGCGAACGGATGAGCGTAATGCAAAGCGAAATCCGGCGCCTCTCCGGATTGATCGACGATCTGTTCACCCTCTCCCAGGCGGATGTCGGCAACCTGCCGATGGAATGTGCTCCGCTCTCTTCCGCCGCGTTGATCCACCGGGTGGTGGAGACTTTTGCGCCCCTGGCCTGGAAGACCGGACGGATCGAAGTGGCGGCAAGCCTCCCGGAAATACTCCCGCGGGTTTCGGCGGATGCGCGTCGATTGCAGCAGGTGCTCCTGAACCTGCTGCGCAATGCCGTCACCCACACCCCTCCCGGCGGCGTGGTTGCGATCCTGGCCGGGGATGAAGGCGAAACGGTGCGGATCGAAATCCGCGATACCGGCGAAGGAATTGACCCGTCCGATCTGCCGCGCATCTGGGAGCGGTTCTACCGCGGAAGGAACGCCGATTCCGGCGGGGCCGGCCTGGGACTGGCGTTGTCGAAGGAATTGATCGAGGCCATGGGAGGAAGCGTAGCCGTCGAAAGCATCCTGGGCCGGGGAAGTTGCTTCACCATCCGGCTCCCGGTTGTTCGGCCGGTATCGGAATAAGCCTCCCGCGCCCCAAACACTCCTCTCATTTTTTCTGCGACAAATTTGCAACATATCCACGATCAATCCGCGACAGCCGCCGGATAGGATTCTTCCATCATCGATAACTTTACATGGAGGAATTTCTCATGGAAAAAATAAAATCCTTCGCGCTGCAAAAACCGATCCTGTTTTCCATCCCGGTGATCCTGCTGGCGGCCGTCCTCACCGAGATCCCCCTGCAAAACCTTCTGGCGCCTTCTCTGGGCGACAAGGCCGCCTTTTACACAATGATCATCCTCGAGCAGGGCCTGACGGGGTTGCTGCTCTTGATGCTCCTGGCCCGCTTCGGCTGGCTGGAAGCGGCGGGATTTACCCAGCCCAAGAAATGGCGCGCCCTTTGGCTCGGATGGCCGTTGCTTGTGTTCACCTTATTGAACCTTTCGGATTTCCTCGAGGGGATCCAGACCGTGGATACGGCCAAACCCCTGCTCCTTCTGCTCAATCTGCTGGCAGCTCTTTCGACGGGATGGATTGAGGAAATCCTCGGCCGGGGGATTGTCCTGGTGCCCCTCCTGTATAAGTGGGGCAGGACCCGCGCCGGAATTTACCTGGCGGTGCTGGTTTCGGGAGTTATTTTCGGCATCCTGCACCTGATGAACTTTCTGGCGGGCCGCCTTCCTCTGATCAACACCCTGACCCAAATAATTTTCGCCGTATTCTTTGGAATCATATTCGCCGCCTGCATGCTCAGGAACCGGACAATCTGGCCGATGATATTCCTGCACGCGGCCGTTGACTGGGGAGCCAACCTTGAAGAAATCGCCATCGGAGGCGGATTGCACACCGCCGTGGCGCCGCTCACAGCGGGGAACGCCCTAGTGACCATCCTGATCACCTTGCCGCTTGCCCTATACGGTTTGTTCATCTTGCGGAAGGTGACGCCGGCGGATGTCGCGGGGGTTGCGCCGGAAACGGGGAAACCGTAATCACGGATAAAAGTGCGCGGCTGGTTTTCGGTGGTTTCGTTGAGGAAGGCATTTTGCCTTCCCCGTTTTTTCCGGCGGCCTTGCGAAGGCGGCTTCACCCGGGGCAGGACGGGGAAATTGTCTCAAAGAATTCCATCGTCTTGCAGGAAGCCTCACAGTCGGCGGGATTATGGGCTCCCTCCGAATCAAGCGAGAAAAAAACGACGCCCGCGAAGGAATATTCCCCGGGGGTCCGAGATGCGCCGCCGCATCGCCGATTTCATAAATCGGGCGAGGGATTGGAGGAAGCCCGCGCGAATTTTCTTCGCAGCCATTTCTCCGCTTCGACCACCAGGTAGGCCGCCAGGCTGACCCCGATCACATCCAGCCAAAGGGCGAACGGGATCTCCGCGCTTCCAAACAGCCTCTGCATAAATGGGAGATAGGTGAAACCGATCTGGATCGCGGCCATCAGCAGCGCGCCGCCCAGCGCCCAGGGATTGGTGTGCAGGCCGAGCTGGAATACGGACCGCGTCCGCGAGCGCGCGTTGAACAGGTAGAGCGTCTCGACGAAAATGATCACGTTTACCGCCACCGTGCGCGCCTCCGCGAGCGACGCTCCCCGCGCCAGCTCGTATTCGAACAAGCCGAACGCGCCCGCCAGCATGAGGATGCTGACCAGGAGGATCCGCCCGACGAGCACGCCATCCAGGATCGGCGCGTCCGGGTTGCGCGGCGGGCGCTGCATGATATCCCGCTCCTTGGGCTCGAGCGCGAGCGTCAGCCCCAGCACGGCGGTGGTGATCATGTTGATCCAGAGGATCTGGATCGGAAGGATCGGCAGCGTGACGCCAAGGAGGATCGCCGCGAGCAGGATCAAGCCCTCGCCCAGGTTGGTCGGCAGGGTCCAGGCGATGAATTTGGTCAGGTTGTCGAACACGCCGCGGCCTTCCTCCACGGCGGCCTCGATCGAGGCGAAATTGTCGTCGGTGAGGATCATGTCGGCGGCTTCCTTGGCTACGTCGGTGCCGGTGATCCCCATCGCCACGCCGATGTTGGATTGCTTGAGCGCTGGCGCGTCATTTACACCGTCGCCGGTCATCGCCACCACATTCCCGCGCGACTGCAGCGCCTCGACCAGTCGCAGCTTCTGCTCGGGGGCGACGCGGGCGAAGACGTTCGTCTTCCCCGACCGGTCGATCAATTCCGTATCGGAAAGCTTCGCCAGCTGCGCGCCGGTGAGCACCTCGCCGCAGTCGGCGGCGCACAGGCCGATCTGTGCGCCGATCGCCGCGGCGGTGAGGGCGTGGTCGCCAGTGATCATCTTCACCGCGATCCCCGCCCGTTTGCATGCCGCCACAGCGGCCACCGCCTCCGGGCGGGGCGGATCGATCATCCCCTGCAGGCCCAGGAGGGTCAACCCGCCGATATCCTCTGGCCGGATGGTTTGGCGGCCGGGAAGATCCATTCGCGCGAAAGCCAGCACGCGCAATCCGGCGGCCGCCATCCGCTCCGATTCCTCCCGGAAGTGATCCGTCCCGCATCCCCGGGTCGAACCATCCGGGGCGAGTACCCGCGCGCAACGTTCGAGCAGGCGTTCTGTCGCGCCCTTCACATAGACCGCGCCGGTTTCGTGCAGTGTGGCCATATATTGGTGCTGCGAATCGAACGGGAGTGAATCCAATCTCCGCGGATGGGCTTCGGGATCCAGGCTCAGGCCGGCCTTGGCGGCCGCCGCCAGCAACGCGCCCTCGGTCGGATCGCCGAACACCGCCCAGCTATCCCCCCCGCGTTCCAGGCGGCTGTCGTTGCACAGCAGCCCGGCCAGCAGAGTCTCCCGCACGGCGGCGTCGGCTTCCCAACCGCCGCCGATCCCGCCTTCGGGCGAATAGCCCGTACCCTCGACGACGCAGGAACCGCCGAGCGTTCGGATTTCCTTTACCGTCATCTGGTTCTGGGTCAGTGTTCCGGTTTTGTCGGAACAGATCACCGTCGTCGAGCCGAGCGTTTCCACGGCCGGGAGATTGCGGATAATCGCGCGCCGGCGGGCCATTCGGGAGACGCCAATGGCGAGGGTGACGGTCACCGCGGCGGGCAATCCCTCGGGAATCGCCCCGACCGCCAGCGCAATCGCCGCCATCAGCGTTTCCACGACGGATTGCCCGCGCACCACGCCGAGCGCAAAGGTCGCGGCGGCCAGCGCCAGGATCACCACCAGCAAAATCCGGCTGAACCGCTCGAGTTTGCGGGTCAAGGGGGTCTGAAGTTCGGCCGCTGAGGAAATCAACTGCGAGATGCGGCCGATCTCCGTATCGTCGCCGGTCGCCGCGACGGCGCCGCGGCCCGTCCCGGAGGTGACCAGGGTCGAGGCATACGCCATGGTCGTGCGTTCGGCCAGAACCGATTCGGGTGGGCAGGCGGCCGCGGCGTCTTTTTCCACCGGCACGGATTCGCCGGTCAACGCGGCCTCGGCCACCTGCATGTCGCGCGTCGCCAGGAGTCTCAGGTCGGCCGGCACCCGCATCCCGGCCTGCAGCAGGACGATGTCACCCGGGACCAGCTCCTCGGCCGGGATGCGCAGCGTCTTCCCGCCGCGCACCACCTCCGCCTCGGCGGTCATCACCTTCGCCAGGGCGGCGATGGATTCCTCCGCCCGCGCTTCCTGCACATAGCCGATGACCGCATTCACCAGCACTACGCCGAAGATCACACCCGCATCCACCGGGTCCTTCAGCAGCGCGGTCAGCGCGCTCGATGCGAGCAGGATCAGCACCAGCGGATTGTTGAACTGCAGGAGGAATTTAAGGAGCGGGCTTTTCCCTTTGCGCGGCGTCAGCCGGTTGGGTCCCATCCGCTCGCGCCGGTGCCGGATCTCGAAGAGATCCAACCCGCGGTCGCGATCCGTGTCCAGGATCTCAAGCACCTCTTCCGCGGGCAGATGATGCCAATGGCGTTCCAGCAAGTCTTTCATATTCGCGCCTCCCGGAAGGTTCCCATCCCGGCGGTCGTCCCTGACGATCCGCGCGGATTTTCCTTTGGGGATTAATAATAATCGAATCTTGTAAAAACCATGCCCATCCGCAGCTCAACCTGCCTACCGGAAACACCAAGCGGCCCGGACCGAACAGGAAGAAACCCGGCCGGGAAAACGGCGCCGGTCTGCCGCAGATCCAGCATCATGGCATATGTACAGATCCCCCTAGCGTGAAGGGAAAATCCCCCGGGGCGGACCCGGGATTTCACCAAACCGGATTCCTTCATGTTCAGACGCGGTTTTCGGAAACCAGCCTGGCAAAGTGTTCGAACGACCGGTCGTAGGTCGCTTCGGCGTCCTTCGGGAAGCAGCATCCGGGCAGTTCCCAGCTTTGAAGGTGATACGTTAGGCATTCGCAGCACATCCCCTTGCGGCTGCATGAGGCATACGTACAGTTGCAGCGTTCGAGGTTTTTTGCTTGTTTGCATTTCATTTTCTTCCTCCGGTCTGATACTCGATCGGATCCGTACATTTTCTCCGGCGCCGGGGATTCGATCAGCGGGAAAAGCGCCCTTTGACGAAGGCGATGATCCGCTCCGGGTGTTCGCCCACGTAGTTGTAGGTATCAAACCGGCGGGTGATCCCTTCAATCCACCAAATCTCCTTTTCGCCCGGCGTTCCGTCGTAAAAGCTCTGCGTATCCGCAACCGTCGTCCAGCGGTCGCCGGGGGCCTGGATGTATAAGACCGGCGCCTTCACATCCTTGAGGCAGGGCAGCGGCGTCATCGCCGCGAGCGGGTATCCTCCGCGTCGTTGCAGGAACCAATCGACGATGCCCGCCAGCGGGACGCTCAACGGGGTGTACACCGCGCGCAAATATTCGCGCACGAACACGCCCGCGGAAACGGGCTGGATCGCGACGACAAAACGGACCGGCGCGACCCGTTCCGCGCCCTTGGCCAGCGCGATCAGCGTCGCATTCGCGCCCATGCAAAAGCTCACAAAGCCGATCTCCGGTTTCTCCAAATCCGGCCGTCCGCGCAGATAATCGACCGCGCCGAGCACGTCCTGGTACTCGTTCAATCCGATGCCGGTCCGCCCGGCGCCGCTCTCGCCGTGGTTGCGGAAATCGAACATCAGCACCGGGTATCCAGCCTGGTGCAACGCCCGGGCGGTGGTCAGCAAATCGACGTCGATTCCGCACAGCGGCGGAAAACCCTGGTGGCGCGCGAGGAAACCGTGGCGGTTAAAGGGGAACGGGTGGGTGAGGATGACCGCCTTATCGGCCACACCCCGCACCGGGATGAACCATCCCGCGAGGCGGATACCGTCGATGCTCGGGAAGGATACGTCCTCGTACGCCATCCCGTACTCCTTCGGGGTACGGACGATCGGCTGGCGGTGCGAGTACAAGGTAAGGCTTGAAAAGATATACCCCGCGATAGGCGGGGAGACAACCAGGAGCGCGATCCCAATGCCCAATATCCAAAATATGGCCATGAATTCCTGATCCTCTCCGCGGACCGTTTGATGCAGCCGATGCTTATTCAATTCTACCCGAATGCGCCGGATTCCCCTCCGCTCACAGGAGCATATTCCGAAATCGTCCTCAACGAAATGGGGACGCAGGCATGGGAATCCTCTTGATGCGGCGGCGCCGGCCGGTGAACCGGCCGATTGCGCCTGCGCTTTCATCCTATCCGGGATTCAATTAATGGAATGTTAGCGGAGGCCTCACCCCATCCCCTCTCCTGGAGCAACTCCAGGAGAGGGGGTGGGATTGGGGATTATGGATTTGGGCGAGGGAGGATCTACATCTCTCGAACGATTTCCGAAAGCGGTTTACGCGGCCGGGCGGGCGGTGTTTCCGCGGGATACCCGAGGGCAACGGCCGCGATCATCTCGCCTTTCTCTCCGAGCCACGCGCACAATTCCTCATAGGCGTAGAAGACGTCGCACATCCACAGGGAACCGATTCCAAGATCCTGCGCTGCGAGCAGCAAATTCTGGATGCAGGCGCCGATGGATTGGATGTCGACCACATCGTCGAACATCTGCCCGGTGGTGTGGGCCTGCCAGGGACGCAATCCCTGCGGGTTGAAGAAGAAAACGGTCACCGGTGCCCGTTCCATCACCTTCGCGGTCCAATCGCTGCTGCCCGTATCCTCCCCGCGGGATTTGGCGGCGGCGATTCCCTCCTTCATGATCCGGATCATATCGGCACGCTTTTCCCCCTTGACGACGATGAGGCGCCACGGCTGGCGGTTCTTGCCGGAAGGGGCTTGCGCAGCCGCCAGGAGGATGGCGCGCAACTTTTCCTCTTCGATGAGAGCATCCTTGAATTTACGAATGCTGCGGCGCGCGGCGATGGCTTCGAGAGTGTTCATGATTTATCCTTTGTACAGAATAATATGGGAATATTGTATACGAATCGTCCTTAAAGCTCTTGTGAAAATCCGTCATTCGGGATTCCCGCCGCATCCCTGCCCCCTTTTTCCAATCCACCCGCACCGATGCCGGCGGGAAACCGCTTCCTCCCGCGGTACACAACGGCTTCGAAGCGATGCGATTCTATCTGCGCCGTCAGCGCATCCATCCCCATGCAGATCTCATCGGCATGGTGCGCATCCGAACCCATCGTCACGTACCTGCCCCCCAAATCCTGGTACCTTCGAAGCAGGGTCGGGCTGGGCAGGGAAAAATCCTTGCCCCGATTCAACGGCGCGCTGTTCAGCTCAAGGGCGATCCCCGCCTTGATGAGCGCGGAAAAAATCGGATCAATCAAATCCGGCGGTTCCTTATGCTCCGGCAAAAAACGCCTGGGGAAATCCATATGAGCCAGCGAATCGAATCCGCCGAATTGGACCATCTTCAGCGTCTCCGAATAATGCATGTGATAGATTTCCTCGTTGGAATATTTTTGCAGGATATCCTCCGCGCCGGCCCACGTGCCCCGGAAGGCATGCACGCTTCCGAGAACAAAGTCGAAATTCTTTTTCACCATCCGCTCGAAATCGCGCGGGTATACATGCGGCTCTGAAAATTCAATTCCCTGAAGGATCTCGATTTTATCGCCGAACGCCGCCCTGGCCCCGGCAATTTCCGCCGCATATTTTTCGTGGTTGTAATACCCAAAATTGGCATCCGCCGGATTCAGATCCAGGTGCTCGGTGAAGCAGACGATGCCTCCGCCCTTCCGGATTGCGGCCCGGCACATTTCCGCGATCGGGCTTCTGGCGTCGGACGAGATGGTGGAATGAACATGACAATCGATCAGCATACGGTTTATGCCCTTGGCCTGCATCGCGAATTCGGCTGAGTGGCGCGATCCCCCCCGCGCGCAACTCGGCACAGTCTACACGAAACTCCATGCCAACGTAACCCCGTGCCCGCCGCCGCGCATCGGGCGCCTTATAGAATACTGATTAGCAACGCCAAAAGGCCGAGAAGTTTGATGGTATTCAGAGCCAACAGCCATGAATTGAAAATGAACCTGCTTTTCCTGTCTTTCTTGAAATATTCGAATTCCCGGAAAAGATGTGTAATGATTAACGCAGGTACCGCAATAAGGATGAAGGGCATTTTTTCAAAAGCGTGGAAGAGAATTATCAGGCCGAACGCAATATCCATCAGCAGGGTGTTAATATTGAGTCGGGTTTTCCATTCAGAATGTGTCTTTGGCGCCAGAATCATGCCCATAAACAGGAGAACGGCCCCGCCGATAATAATCGTTCCCAGCAAGAACGACAGGATTTGTTCGATATTCATTCGAATCCTTCCCGTGCCTTCCTTTCCGTCATAATAAAACGCTCCGGCTTATTTTCCCTCCGCAGACCGGCGCCCCGTGGCTTGCGCACCCGGCCGGCGCGGCAGGAATCCGTTGGCAATACCTCCGGGTGACGCGCAGCGGTTAACGCCCATCCTCCATCCGCTCCTCCGCGCGGTCGGTCGCGGGGGGCGGCTCGGGCGAGAGCGTGGAAATTTCCGCCCGCAGCTCCGGCGTCATTTTAATCTCGAGGGACTTGAGCGAATCCTCGAGCTGGGTCAAATTACGGGCGCCGATGATCGGCGCCGTCACCGCCGGATGCGCGCCAACCCAAGCCACCGCCAGGCTGGCGGGCGAGTATCCGTGCGACGCCGCAAACTCGGAAAAGCGCCGGGCGGAGTCGTGCGCCGATTTTTCCGCATAGCGCATCCGGTAGCGTTCGCTCTGGATCAACCGTCCGGATGCCGGCGGCTGGGATTTTTCATACTTGCCGGTCAGGATTCCGCCTCCCAATGGACTGTAGGTGATTACGCCGAGCTGCTCCGACTCCGCCATCGGCAGGATTTCCACCTCCGCCTGGCGCTTGACAAGGTTGTACATCGGCTGGATGCATTCCAACCGGGTCCAGCCTTCCCGGGCGGAGATACCCAGCCCCTTGGCGACCTGCCAGGCGGCGAAATTGCTCGCGGCCGGGTAAAGGATCTTCCCCCGCCGCACCAGGTCGTCCAGCGCGCGGAGCGTTTCCTCCAGCGGCGTGTGCCGATCGAACCGGTGGATGAAATAAAAATCGAGTCTGTCGGTTTTCAGGCGCCTGAGGCTGGCTTCGACGGCGGCCGTTATGTGCCGGCGCGACGCGCCCCGCGCGTTGACATCCTCGCCCTGCGGAAAATAGACCTTGCTGGTCAGGATCAGTTCGTTCCGGCACCCCGCGACAAGCTCGCCCAGGATTTCCTCCGCGCCGCCCGCCTGGTACATATCCGCGCAATCGAAGAAATTGATTCCGGCCTCCCGGCAGCGGGCGAAGAGGGCTTTGGAGGTGGCCTGATCGGCGTCCCCGCCGAAAGACATCGTTCCGAAGCACAGGGCGGAGACTTTCACGCCGGTCCGTCCGATGTATTTATATTCCATAAGTATCCGTCCTCTCGTTTGCAAAAAAGATCCGGCGGTATTTTCGGCGGGCGGATCATGCGCCGCAGGAATGGGGGCGGAGGAAAATCCGCAGCCAGGATGGCGGATGCGGCCATTTCCTGCTTTGCGCGCGCGCATCTACAATGACCTATCCGTCGCCCAACCTATTACCTCCATTGTACTGCTCCTCGGATATGTCCCTTTTCCCGGCATAAAAAAACGCAGGCTGCCGTCTCCGGCGGCCTGCGTTCGAAGATCCGGTTTCCGTTTCCCGGTTAGAAGAACCGGAACTCCGTAATCACCCAGCACCCGTAAAAATTACGCTGCAACACCCATTGGTCCTTGCCGGGCTCGTTGTAATATTCGAGCGGCTCGCCGTCATTGGGAATGTATGTGCCGGAGCTTCCGCTGATGAACCAGGCCTTGTTCGCGGTGATGCCGTCCCCGGCGGGCTGGATCCCAAAGTGCGTGGAGTCGACAATGTCGGCGGTATCAAACAGATCCGTATAGCGCGAGATCGGATCGTGCCATTCGGTCCCGTCCTGCTCGAAGACGAGCAGCGCATTGGGGGCGAAGATTGCCGCGATGATGGAAATGTCTTCGGTATTCGCCGCGGTCGCCTCCGCTTCGATGATGGCGGTAATCGTCGCCAGGTCCGTGTCGGCCTGGTACGGACAGCGGGGGGACGGCTTGCTGGTCTTGGTCGCGGTCGCTTCGGCGGCTGTTTCCACGGTCGGCTCCACCGCGGCGGCATCCCCCGCCGCCGGCGCCTGCCCATTGTTGCACACCAGCGGCGTAATCCGCCGGTCGAGCGCCAAGGCGTAGCCCTTGGCCTCCTGGCTGTTCTTGGTGATCAACCGGACCTCAACCACCGCGCTGCAACGCGTCCATTGGGCATTCACCATGTCGATGGTCGTCGCGCCGGTCCCGTAGGGCATCGATAATTCCAGGACGGAGGATTTCTCCCCCAGGCCAGCCAGCGCCAGAGCTTCATCATACTCCGCCCCTGTCGGGTTGAAGGCCTTTTCGATATCGTCGGCATTGCTGTAGAGGAACACGGTCGCATTCCCCGCCCACGATCCGTGCTCCGTCAGTTCGACGCTAACCTGGTATTGCGCCGGCGGAAAATCCTTGAAACGTTCGGGGACCGCGGGTCCCGGCTTCCCGACGGCGAACCTATCCGGCAGGTCGCCGGGGAGGAAAAGCTGTTGCTCCAAATTAACCCCCGCGATCTGCTCCGGCGTGAGCAGATTGCTTGTCGGGGCGGCCGGAATGACGCCACCCAATTGGCTGCAGCTCAGGGTGAGCGCCGCCAGAGCGATCCAAAGAATGGCCTTTCGACATGGGTCTGTTCTCATAATGCTCCTTCGCGGTTACGGGCGTTCCCGGCGGCCTTTAAGGAGACCGCATCCTTTCCCTCTCTCCCACAAGCGGTGATGAATGCCGGACAGCAGCAGCCGGATGCCGATTGTCCGAGATTACCAATCCATTATAAAGTAAAAAACGAGGCCAAATCCGGTCGGAGGCGGGGCGAACGTTTCGGCCGAATAAAAATCCTATTCGAATTCCGCGACGAGGAAGGTGTGATCGGAAGGGCGCTTCACCTTGCGCGCGGCGACGTCGATCCACGACTTGGTTGCCTTCCCGGCGACCGCGCGCGTGGCGAAGATATGGTCCACGCGCCACCCGATTTTGCGTTTGACGGCATCCGCGACGCGGTAATCCCAATACGTATACTGCCCGGGCTCGCCCGGATGCAGTATGCGGAACACGTCCACCAGGCCCCATGCGCGCACCGCTTCCAGCGCGGCGCGCGCCCGCGGGTGGAAATCCACATGCTCTTTGTTCGCCTTCGGGTCGTGTATGTCGATCGGCTCGGGGGCCACGTTAAGATCCCCGCACCAGACGAGCGGGTCTTCCGGCGTGTAATGCCGTTCCAGCATCTGCCGGAACCGGGCCAGCCAATCCAGTTTGTATTGGAAGTGTTCGGTATCGATGGCGCGCCCCTGGGGAACATAGGTGTTGATCACCGTTACACCCGCCGCCTCGAGCCGGATCAGCCTGGCTTCGTCCGGCTCTTTCCCGTCATCGATTCCGAAAAAGATCCGCCGGGGCTCCTCCCGGGTGGCGATCGCCACACCGGCGTACGCCTTCTGCCCGCGGAATACGACATGGTAGCCGGCCTTGCGAAAGGCCTCGGCCGGGAAATCGGCGTCCTGGACCTTGGTCTCCTGAAGGCACAGGATATCCGGCGATTCGCGCTTGAGCCAGCGCACGATCTGCGCGATCCGGATGCGGACGGAATTGGCGTTGAAGGTGGCGATCTTCATATCCTCATTCCTTTCATGAAGCCGTCATGGGATGTTGCGCTTGCCCTTCATAACGGAAAAACCTGCGCGCGGATTTCGCCGAGATACTCATTGCGATTGTCTTCTTCCAACGCCTTTCATCCGCGCATTCCGAATTCTCTGCGATATCCGCGCACCCAACCTTACCCGCGCGGAAGTCTGGGTTGTAATATCGATTTCAATTTGGCCGGAGTGGTTTTTTCGATTACGACGCGGCGGCATCCGTTGAATTCGGCGAACCCGGCGATGGCGTCGGATAACTTCCCGTAAAAAGCCTCGCTTGGCTTGAATTCCTTCTCCAAAGCCGCGCTGTGCAGGATCATCGTTCCGGTTTTGCGGTCGGCCTGGGGGTCGATCCGGCCCGCGAAGGAATCGCCGTACAGGAGGGGCAGGACGAAATACCCGTGCACCCTCTTCGACGCCGGCAGGTAGCACTCCAGCGTGTACGTGAAATCGAACATCCGCCGCGTGCGATCCCGCTGGATGATCAGGTTATCGAAGGGCGAAAGGAAACGGACGGTTTTTTTGGATTTCGGGATATCCGGATCCGCGTTCGCCGCCCCGCCCAGCAGAAAATAACTTTCCTCCGTATCGCCCTGGACCACCGCGGGAATGATCGTCTTGGCTTCCGCCATTTCGTCGATCGTCCGGGTCATCCTGTCCCAGCTCACCGCCCGGAATTTGGAATCACGGACGGACGTGGACTGCAGGAAGGCGAAGAGCTCCTTCACACGGGCGACGCCCATCGCCGCAAGCGCCTGCCGGACCAGATGTTCCGCCATTTCCCGGTCGGTCGGGACGGAGGTATCGATCCCCCGTGGCAGCACCCGTTCGCTCAGGTCATACACCTTCTGGAAATTCCGCCGCTCGGAAATCATCAGCTCCCCGCGCCAGAACAGCAGCTCGAGAGCGGATTTTGCCGGCCCCCAATCCCACCAGGGTCCGCGTTTGCGGTCATCCGGCCGGATGAAATCCCTGGCGGTCAGCGGCCCTTCCGCGCGGATCCGTTCCAGTACGCTTTTCAGCGGAAGCTCGCCCGGGGTGGCGTGATACTTCAGCCAGGGATGCGCGGGATCCCGGAACTGCTTCATCTTATACAGAAAGAACCGGTAATCCGCCATAGGCAGGTACGCCATCGCGTGCGCCCAGTACTCGAACACCGACCGGTCCACCGCCTGAAGATCATGGAGCATCGATTGGGCATACCCGGGCAGGCGGGTCCGGAGGGTGTGATGGTGGGAACGTTCGATGATATGGATCGTGTCGATCTGGATGTACCCGAGGCGGTCGAAAATCCGCCGCACCCCGGCCTTTCCCGACGGAAGACCGCCCTGCCCGTTCAGCATTTGCGCATTCAGGACGATCCTGCGCGCGGCGGATTTGGAGAGGGGGATGGGATTCATAAGATCAAGCTTAATCGAAGGATAATTAACTCTACTTTCAATTCCACTTCCATAAGGGAGGGTAAAAAAAGAATCCCATCCCTCCTCCTCCATCGATTCCGCACTCGCGAAGAGCGCGCGCAATCCCGATCCTCCCTATCGGCAATACGGAAAGGGAGGAGGCAAGGAAGGACGGGACGGGATGGTACGCTCCTACATCTTCTTGATCTCTGCTTCCACCTCGGCCGCCCCTTCGGCGTAGAACTTCTGCTCATCCGGAGCCAGTTCGTACAGCAGCCGCAGGAACTCGCCGGCGTGAACGCGCTCCTCGTCGGCGATCTCGGTCAACACCTCCGCCGCAAGCTTGTTGTCGGTCGACTCGGCGAGCTGCATGTACATCTGGACCGCTTCGTACTCCGCGGCCACCATGAACCGTATCGCCCTGACGAGTTCATGCTTGGATATTTTCCGGTCGTTTGCCAATCCTGAAAACGGCGATCCAAATTCGGGCATGGGATTTTTCCTTTCTTTCAATATAGTTCCGGGTATTTGTGTCCGGCCCGGCAGTCCGGCCGGCTTGCCAAAAGAAACGTTTCATCCGGAATTAGCCTATTCCAGCGCACATCGCCAAACCCATCTCCCGCGTCCGCGGCTGCGGCGGCGGATCGGCCTTATCCCTTGCCGCGGTAAATTCTGATTTCCGCTTTTTCAAAGGTCGCCAATCCCGCGTTGATTTTATCGTCGATGAATTCCATAAACGCTTCCAGTTTTTCTTTTTCGTCGACGATCTCCACGACGACCGGGAGCCCTTCGGCCAGCACCTCGATTTTTTGCGTCCGGATCGACCGGCTGCTGGCGCCATATCCCATCACGCCGCGGAACACCGTCGCTCCCGCCAGGTCCGCCTTGCTGGCCTGATAAACAATCCATTCGAACAACGGCCTTCCGTCGTGCTTTTCATCCTCCCCGATGAACAGGCGCAGGAGATATCCTTCCTTTTTCAAAGACATCGCTACCTCCAGATTGCCTGAGCGAGAATCCGTCCGGCGATAACCGCGGCGATCCCGATACCGAGCTGGCATGCGATGTTGAGCATTCCCTGAAGATATTCGCCGCCCCGAATCAGATTTACGGTTTCATTGCCGAAGGTGGAAAATGTCGTAAAACCCCCCAGCAACCCGATGAACAGAAAAGCCCTCGCGTCGCTGCCGATGACCCCTTTGACATCGGACAGATAAGAGAGCATTCCGATGAACAGGCAGCCGGCGATATTCACCACGATGGTTCCGAATGGAAAGGTCGCGTTGTTCAGTTTCTCCTGTACGTATGTGCTTAGTAAAAACCGGACGATGGAACCAATGCCTCCGCCAACCCCGATAATCCATAGTTTCTCCACGACGAGACTCCTTCAGTTGAAATGTAGGAGTCATCAGCTTTTCAGCGAGTATGGCGGACTCCATCGCTTTCCCTAAAAATTATTTTTTTGGACGGCCCGTAGCCGACGCCCGGGATTCAGACGCACGTTCTTGGGAGCCGGGCAGGCATTATTATACTGAATCAGATGGTGAACTCCCGCTCCCCCGGGTTCCCGGCAGGGACCGCGGACCTGGCTTGTGATGAAAACCCGAAGTTTATCCCGGGCATGCCGCTCCGCCCGCAGTCGCGCGGCCGTAAAAGCCCCCCGTCTGATATCCTACACCGCCGCGGTCCGTTTCTTACACCGGTCCACTTCCATGTACATGCCGGCGCCAAAGATGATAAAGAAGACGGCGCTCAAGCCGATCCCGATCCAGACAACTTCAAACTTTTTAAATGGGGTGCATCCGTTGCAGAAGCTCATCACATAAGCCCGCGGATACTGCCGGATGTTGTTCATGTTCTTTTCCCATACCTCGGTCGCGATCGGAGCCGTGTCCCTCGAAACGATGCCGACGAGCGGCCGGGAGAGGATCGCTTCGCAGGCCGGCCACTCCTTGACGCTTCCCCGCAGGACGATCGTCCCGTCGAAATTGGCGATCAGAAGCGACGTATATTTGTCGACGAAAAAATAATTTGTCGTGGCTTTCCAGTTTTCAAGCGAATTGCAATCCACGTGCCCGTCCAGCACCTCGGCCCAAATGTCCGCCGGGTTGTCCGTCAACCGCCGCCGGATTTCCGCCATCGTCAGTCTTTCCGGCGCCCCGGGTAGATCCTTCGACAATTGGAATTGTTGCAGGGCCAAATACAGGAAGGACATGGAAAGGAGCAGGCACAAGGCTCCCATCACCGCGGGAAATTTTTTGAATAGCCAGATCATGGTTCACTCCTGGTGGCAAAAAAATCGCCGATCCTTACTGCACGCGCCTCCCGCATTGGCCCCCCGTTGCGAGGGCATCGGCGCATCCGGTCTTCATACGGCCAACGTGGATCCGGCCCATTCCGGAGCAGGCAGCCGCGCCTTCGTGAAAAATCGCCCGGGCAAGGCGGACGTCCCATTCGTCTCCGGGGCGCGCCCGGCAGAACGCCCGCTCTGCGAACGCGCGCCGGGCATGGCGTTCATTGCATGCGCTTCACCATTTTTTCGATCTGATCGGGCAGGTTAATCACAGGCCGCGGCTGCGGACCGCGAAGCGCCGCATCCCACGCCAGCCTTGCCACGTCGTAAGCCGCGCGCGGGTACCCGAGGCTGCGCGCGTTGCGCCCGCGGCGGGCCAGCATCTCGCCCCCGTGCGCCAGCCAGTGATGGACCGCCTCCAGCGCGTCGAGCGGGTTGCGCGCCAACTCCCCCGCGCCCCCTTCCACCACATAGCGGACATTGCCCGTCTCCTGCCCTTCGATGTAATCCGTAAGCAGGATCGGCAGGCCGCAGGCAAGGGATTCGGTGACGATCAGCCCGCCCGCCTTGCAAACGATGAAATCCGAGGCATGCATGAGATCCGGCATGTTCTCGACGAAATTAAGCACACGGGCCGGAAGGTGCCATTCGACGGTCTGGAATTCGCGGTACTGCGCCTCGTCTCCCCCGGCGACGATGGTCAGCTGCAGCGGCAATCCGGAATGGTTCAAGGCGCGCAGGATGCCGTTCAGGTTCTTCACCCGCCTTCCACCGACGACGAGCGCGGTCCGGAGTTCAGGCCGCCAGCCCAGTTCGGCCCGGACGGCGTCCGGCGGCCGCGCTTCCTTCGCCAGATTCGGATGGACCGGGATTCCCGTCACTACGACCTTCTCCGGCTTCAGGCCGCTCGCGATCGCATCGTCGCGCGCCGCCGGAATCGAAACACAGCACCAGTCCGCCGCCCGGTGAAAATAGATCCGGTGCACCGGAGCGTAATCCGTCACCACATTTAGCAGCGGGACCTCGCAACGGTTGAGCGCGAACACGGCGGTGAGCGGAGCCTGGTAGACCGGGTAGGTCGTGACGATCGCATCCGGGTTCACGCGCCGGACTAGGTCTCCCATCACCTGGAACAGGACCGCTGCCAGTGCGTTGTGGATTACCGCGGTGGTCGGCCCCGAATCGGAAACTTCGTAATTTAATTTGTACAGCTGCGGGATTTTGCGGACGATCCAATCGTAGCTCGAGCCGCTCCGGCGCAGGGGCGCCGGGACGCGCTTATCCTCCAGCGGATTGACGATCTCGACCGCGCATTCCTCCGGGTGCGTCTCCTGCAGCGCCGCGGCCACAGCGATCGCGGAGCTGCGGTGGCCGTAGCCCGCGTCGGCGGTGAGGATGAGGATGCGCTTAATGCCGGTCATGTGAAATCCCGACTTTGCCTTCCCGGGTGCGGCCGGCGCCTGACCAGGATTGCCGGCGTCCGGCTAAGGGTATTTTAGTCGAAATGGAAATTTACCTCTTCCTTCGGAAATCATAGCCCTCCCTGTCCACGATCATGAAAGCCGACATCCAACGCCATCGAACGGGCTTGCTGGGAATGCGCTTTATTAGGGAAAATTTTTATAAAACGCTTGCCGGGGAAACCCATTGGTACTAGAATTTATTATCTTTGTTCGTATACGCCGCAAGCGCGATCCGACGGGGTTTATACCGATCCGGCTCCGCGAACGCCATCACGTCCGAAATGCGGACCGCGAGTTCAAGCCATTGGACTGAAGGGATGGACATGAACAGACTCAACTTCTTGAAGCCGGCATCGCCGGTCTCCGTCGCCGCCTTCACGGATCCATTACTGCGGAAACTGCCTTTCCTGATCCCCGGCGATGCCTCGTCCGGGGAATTAATTTTCAGCCCGGACAGGAAGCTCTGTAAAGGAACGGCGGGCAGCGGGCGGAACCGGCACCGCAGCGCCTTTTTGGGGGAAGGCCGCCGGGTATGCGGTCTATCCGCATCCTGCGGCAGGCCGTTGGCCAAAATCGCTATCCCGGGCGGCGCTTTCGAACCAGCCTCCGTGGATAGGGCCGTTTGGCGCAAGACCGGTTGAGGCGCCGCCATGTTGTCCTTGCGCCCGATGCAGGCCGGCGACCAAGCCTTTTCCTTTACAGTGTACGCCGGCGCCCGCTTGGAGGAGATGGCCCCGGTGGACTGGGCCCCGGGGGAGGAGGAATCCTTCCTGCGGACGCAGTTCGATCTGCGCGAGCGGCAGTACCGCTCCGAGTATCCGGACGCCGAATGGAAGATCATCCTCCGCGATAACGTTCCCGTGGGAACGATGATCACCTCCAAAACCGCGGAGGCGATCCACCTGGTGGATCTGGCCCTTCTGGCGGAAGCCCGCCGCGCGGGGATCGGCACCGCGATTTTACGCGGGCTCCAGAGGGAAGGGAAAAAAGTAAATCTGTCCGTGTTGAAAAATAATCCGGCCGCCCG
Source organism: Anaerolineales bacterium (assembly GCA_016932475.1). Lineage (GTDB taxonomy): Bacteria > Chloroflexota > Anaerolineae > Anaerolineales > RBG-16-64-43 > JAFGKK01. The sequence continues at coordinate 23,261 of JAFGCU010000112.1, read as the reverse complement.
GCTGTATTCCCGTTTGGGGTTCAAGCCCGTCTCCGAAGATCCGATGTGCCTGCGCATGGAATGGAACCCGCGGTGAATCTGTTTTCCGGCCGGAAGCCGGCCTGGCTCGTGCTGCAGATCCCGGAGTATCGGGAGACGGTTTGGGGGGATTGGCGTCTGAAGCGATTCGATCTGATCCCGCAGCGCGGCATTTTTTCAGGACCGGGCCGGCGCAGGCGAGATGTACGCGCTGCCGGAAAGCGGGAAATCCCGGATGTCTACAACGTCCAGGCGGCGCGGTTGGGCAGGAATTGGAATCCCGCCGCCGTATCAGAAAGGGCGGCACGAGGTAAAGAAAATTTGTTTTCACCGTCAAAAAACGCCGGAAATTCCGGCGGTTTTAATTCCAGAGCAATCGCTTACTGGCTGGATCCGCAGCGCATCCCCTTCCGAAGGCCGGCCGGAGAAGAATTATTTACTCCAACTCAATTTCCCCGGGGAGCGGTATCTCTTCGATCCAGGCCCGCACGGTTTGGGAGAACAACTCCGGGGCCGCAAGCGCCCAACCGTGCTCATATGCCATGGACGAATTTTTCACGAGATGGGTGAACCCTCCTCGGGCATGCGGCAGCGCCTTCACCAGGTCCCGCACCGGATCCTTCATGGCGCCTTATTCCCTGGGACCGGCGATCACCGGGACGGGAGCGGCGGCCTTCTCCAGGCGGACCGGCAGTCGGAATACCTGATCGGCCGACATCAGGTTCACCCATTCTGATCCGGCCACGTCTTGGAAATCCTGCTTGATGCAGGAATGGAATTCGTCAGTGATCCCGGCCGCGTATTCCATGTTCAGCCGGATCCACCAATCCATGTTTCTGAAGGAGGGAATCGAGATGCGGCAGGGCCAAGTCAGCAGAGCTTGCGAGTCAAGCCAGCTCATTCCCGGGATGGGCCGCAGCAGTGTGCCGGAAATGATCGCCTTCTCCACCCGTTCCGGCACGGTTGCCAGCTATTGCACCGCGATCTGCGCGCCTTTCCTCCATTCGCCTGTGGAAGGATCAGGTCCGCCGTCTTCTTCGCGGCCAAATCCATGCCGAAAGGCGCGATCCGCCGGCTGCGACCGTGTTCGGGCTGATCCGGAACCAGGCAGTGGCAATCCGGCAAAACATTGCAAAACCGTCCGCCACATCCAGGCGCCGGCTCCCCCTCCCTGCAGGACAACGATCGTTTTGGCGTTTTTAGGCCCGGAAGATCCGCACGCAAGAAATTATCCGGTCAGCATTCTCCATCTCCGAATAGCCTTCCTGGCCGGTTAAGCCCTGGCCGCTTTCCTCCGCGCCAGTTCCGCGCGCATCTCGGCGTGCTTCTCGCGCGTGATCGGGTAGGCGCGCACCGCCAGGAAACTGAGCAGCAGAACCGCCGCGCTGACCGGGCCGATGAGCACGCGCATCGCCAGAAGCGCCGAAGCGGGCTGGACCGGATCGGGATTCGCCGTCGTGGCGTTTATATACCCGGAAAGTTCGAGCGCCCAACCGGAGACGAACAGCCCCACCGCCAGGCCCATCTTTTGCAGAAAAACGAAGAACCCGTAGAAAACGCCCTCCCGCCGCTGGCCGGTCTCCAATTCGTCCAGTTCCACCACATCCGGCACCATGCTCCACGGCACCAGGTATCCGACCGAGATGCCGACCCCCGCCATGGCCGCCAGGAGGAAAGTCGGCACCACATCGCCGGGCTGGAGAAAGAACAGCCCCATCAGGGCCAGCACGAAGAAGAGCGCGCCCAGGTAGTAGACGTTCTTTTTGCCGATCCGCTCGCTGACCCTGGCCCAGATCAACACCCAGACGAACGAGGAGAACTGGATCGCCAGCAGCAAGAAGCTGAACATGGCCATATCCATTTTGATCCAGTCCTTGGTGTAGATCTGCAGGTTGTTTTGGGCGAACTGGATAGCCAGCCATGAAAGCATGTAGATCACCGTGACCAGGATAAAGGCTTTGTTGCGGAAGGCGATCCGCAGCCCTTCGAAAAATCCCGGCCCGCTTGCGGCCGGCCTGGCAAGGATCGCAAAATCCGGTTCCCGGGTTCCGAAGAAGGTGATGAAACAAGGAATGGCGATGGCAAACGCCCAGATGGCGGCGCTGGTCATGTAGCCGAGGTTGGGGTTATCCGGAAATTGGCTGACGATGATGCCGTGGAAAAAAGCCGCCAGCACCCCGCCGATGATCGAGAAGCTCATGCGCACGGAGGAAAGGCGCGTGCGTTCGTCGTAATCCTGGGTAAGCTCCGCGGTCAGGGCCGCGTACGGCACATTGACCGCCGTGAAGGCAAAATCCAGGAAGACGGCCACGATCAGGTAATATACAAACTTGCCCGCTTCGTCGAAGGGCGGCACGATCCATTGCAGGAAGAACATGAGCGCGAACGGAATGGCCGCGATCAGCAGCCAGGGGCGGCGGCGCCCCATCCGGCTCACGGTGTGATCGGTCAGCCATCCGATGATGGGATCGTTGACCGCATCCCAGATCTTCACGATGAGGAAGATGTTGCCGGCCATCCCCGGGCGCAGCCCGGCGACGTTGATCAGGAAGTTGAGCAGGAAGAATCCGTTGATGGCGGTGACGATCGCCGCCCCCAGGTCGCCGGCGCCGTACGCGAGCTTCGTCGTGCGGGAGAGTCTCTCGGTTTTCATTGCACCTCTACAGGTCGATGGATTTCGAATGCTTGATCGTCCAATTCGTTCGGAAGTCGGGCGGAAGCGCGACGCCCGCCGCCTGCGCCTGCGCGCGGAGCCGGAAGTGCTCGTACAGCAGATTGGTGAGCGCGCGCATCCGCCGCCGCTGCTCGGGGAACGTGAGGTTGTGCGTGTCGAAAAGGATGTTCACCAGGTTCATGCGCGGCGGAAGGTTGTAGGAATGCCCGTCGGGCTCGTCCAGGTGAATGTTCAGCAGGTTGGCCAGCTGCGGGTCCAGGCAGGCCACAAGAATCCCCGGGTCGTAAAAAGTCCCGCCGCCGTCCATGTACTGTTGGCCGTTCATCACAATCGGAATGGTGTAGGTGTTCATGCTCCAGCCGGCGAGCAGCGCCCGCACCACCGGGGCGGGCACGATCTCCCAGGCACGCCCGCTCCAGGCGAAGCCGCGGGCGGGCTTGGTCATCCCGAAAAATTCGGTGAATCCGTCGGTGCGTGCGGCCGTCACCGTCAGCGGCAGGGCGATGTCGTCGAATGTGATTTTGTCGGGATGCCGGGAACCGGTGTAGGCCGCCAGCTTCTCCAATAAGAACCCCTCGAGCGGCCTCAGGTTAGCCCAACCGGTCCAGAATTTGAGCGGATTGAGGTTGACCGAGACGATTTTGCCCGCCTCGCAGTGCGCCATGAAGGTTTCGAGATCGTCCAGGGCCCGGCGCGCCGCCGGGGCATATATATCCGGGTGGCGCGCGGCGGCGAGCTGAACAGCATGGAAGAATCCGTTCAGCACCCCGGCCGAAACGCCGTAAATCTGGCGGACCTCGCCGCCCCCGCGCGCAAAGCCCTCATCCACCGCGCGCGTGGCGGCCATCCCGGCCAGGATACCGGAGAAGCCGCCCGCCCCGTAAATGACGTTGGCCGGCTGGTCGAAGGGGAACGCGTCCAGCTGCCCATCGAGGATCTCCCGGAAGCGGGCCGTCAGGGCGGCGCGGTTCTCCACCGATTGGCGCATGTTGGTGGCGGCTTCGGTGCTGCCGATATAGGGCAGATCCACGTGGCCAACCACCGGATGAAGCGGAGGGAGCGCGGGGTGCGTAAGGCCTGGCGCTTGCGCGAGCGCTTCCTTTAATTCACGCTGACGCCCCAGCAAATCCAGGTAGCTCTCCGCCAGAAGCGGCTGGTTGCGCTCGTGGGATGAGTGCATGATGAAGGAGGAGGTGAACCAGTTGACCGGCCATTGGCGGACGGCGGCCTGAGGCCGCACGCGCAATATGGGCCGCGGATCGCCGGCTTCCAGGTCGGCCACGATCGCCCCGGCGTCCACGATCGACGGGCGGCAGTCGCAGCGCCAGGCTCCGTTCACCATTTGGGCATCGGTGGAAAGACGGGTGCTAAGGCCTGCTATCAGCGCATCCAGGAGCGGCGCGTCCTGCGGCGGTGGAATATGGATGAAAGGATAATCGCATTGCAGGCTGTCATCCGGCGGTCCGCACATGCAGAATATGGCGTCGTGATCCACCGTGCACAAGTACACCGGCACGCCCAGTTCGGAGAGCCGCCAATCTTCGCGGCCGGTGTAGGCTCGCAGGCGCGAGGCCGCCCAGCGCCGAAGGGGCGCCAGGGTGTGGAAACCGTAAGTGGGGTTTAATTTCAGCTTTCGCAGGTCACGGCTGCGCGCCCGGCCGAGGAAGCGCATGAAATCCGCTGGTGCGTTGGCCGCTTTGCCCCAGATGCTCGGGGATTTTTGGGCCGCCAGCGCCAGGGAGAAGGCCAGCGCCGCGAGATTCCCCCCGCTCACGCCGAAGATCCGCCCGACCGGCGTGCCGTCGCCGAGCAGTTGTTCCGCCCACTCCAATTCTTTGAGAATCCAAGGTAGGTCACCCAGCTTGGCGGATTGGAAGACGATCGTGGCGGGAGATGCCAAGCCTTGGGCGGGGGTTTTCACGCGCGGAATCGTACCGTAACTGGGGGGTTATCGCAACCGAATTCGTAATCCGACGGATGCCGTTCGTGTCCGGTTGCGCCGGTTCGGTTCCAGCGGCGGGATTCGTTTCCGAGCTGTTATGCCGAGCGGACTCGGCGCTGACCGGCGCCTCTTTTCCGGCTATCTCCCCCGCCGCACCGCATCTTTTCAGACGGGACACGTTGTCCGCCCCGCCCGTGGCGCAATCCCGATCCCGGCCGCGGGGCGGGCCGCGTTATTCCTAATCGCAATTTGGCCATATGAGAATTCCCGGTCCGTCGGGGGTGAAGATCGGCACCCAGGCTTCTGTAATTTCATGTTTTCGTTTTTCATCCAACCGGAGATGCGAAAGCCGTTCACTTTCGTTCCACCATGGGATGCTTTCAATAATGGCCGCCAATCGCATCATTTGATCTTCAGAAAAACCGTAATCGGCATTATTGTTCTTATTATGAAACACATTCCGCAATTCCGTGATAAATGTAGCCTCATTGCGGATAATGGTTTTCTGACTTTTCAGGGGAACGTAATACCCCTCCGTCTCGCGCAGCGCCGTTGCCGTGCACCCGCATTGCTGGGAATAGCGGACGCCTGAAGCATGCTGAATAATCACGCCAAAGAACTCTTTGTTGGTGCCGTCCGGATCAAGAAATACTCTTCTCATGACAAAACTCCCATGGCATTCCGCTCAACGGCTTTCGGCTTCCGGGTCAATGCCCGCCAGCGGATGGAGCTGGCCCCATCGACGAGTTCCCCGTGCTCATTTGTCTCCCGGCACCAAAACTCCCCGCCCGCAAGCCCCTTTCCCGCGGCCGGCGCCGACCGGTTGATCCGGGTGCCGTCTCCAAACTCTCCGGTCTGGTACTCTCCCCGGCATTTCCCCCCGCCCGCGGCGGTCAGAGCGCAAGTGCGGGAAAAGCCCGACGCAGCGCGGGGAGAATTGCCGGTGGAACCAGGGATCGCGATAGCATGCATCGGCCTCCAGGAATGGGTCCATTGTATTGGAAATCCCGCCTCCGCGCCCGGCCGATCCGCTCCCGTCCCGCGGGATGCATCCGCCATCCACAATACAATCGGCCGCCCCTCCAGGATTCTGTTCTGAAATATATTTCGCCTCCAATGGCATCCAATCCCTTATCCTTATTTCCGAATTATCGACGCCGTCCCCGAGGATATCTCTTTCCACGCCGCGTTTTAATCCCAACGCGGGGGGATATTCCATCCGCATCCTCGCGTTATAATGCTTGCGGAGGTCCTTATCGAGAGCATATACGCGTTCAAAAAAAATATTCCTTTGGGTAAAAGTAAATGCCGGTCCGATAAGGTTTCCGTCCTCCAATCGAATATTGATACTTGGCTTCCCGTTTCGCATCCAGGGGTAAAAATACCTGTTCCTTCAATCGTACAATATCGGCGGCCTTCAGGGCCGGAGAATAAACGTCGTCCAATTGGACGACACTGCATGAAGTAAAATTTTCCCGGATTGTATATTTACCAGAGTTGTTATCCCCACCCACGCCGTCCATGGCGATCCATACGGCTTCTTTCATTTGTGAAAACCTTTTATTTTCAAGGACAAGTTAATTCATCAAGGGAATACTGCCTTTGGGAATACGAAGCCCGGCGGCTTGCGGATCAGCGGGCAAATCCCTCTCCGCCTAATTCCCAGGCGAATCATACCGCCGCAGGCCGCGGTAGAACACGGCGCGGGCGATGAGGACACACCAGACCGCGACGAGCGGCGCCAGCCAGGCCGCCGCCCCCCACGGCTGCTTATGGAACAGGTAGACGGCGGGGATGTAGCCGATGAACGCGTAGGGCAGCACGACGGTGATGAAAAACTGGATCGGTTCCGTGAACAGCGTCGTCGGATATTTCGCGAAGTCCGCCATCTGGTGAACCATCAGCGGAAACGCATTGTAAAACGAGGTCAGCCAGAAGCCCGAGCAGTTGGCCGCGAAGGAGATCGCGGTGCGGATCGCGGCGGCGCTGACGATCAGCACCGGCAGGTAGAGGATCCGGTCCCACGTCCAGAGGATCTCGGTCCGGCTCAACGCGATCACGCACAGGATGACGCCGGTGATCATGTTGCCGATCCCGTGGGCGCCGATATCATACGTGAGGATTTGGAGGATGGGCGAGACCGGGCGCAGGAGGAACCGGTCCATATCCCCCAGGTTGATCAGCCGGACGATCCGCCACATCCCCTCGAACGCGAAGGAAACCACGCCTTCGGTGAAGAAGATCGAGGCGAGGATCAGAACGATCTCCCACATCGTCCAGCCCTGGATCGGCGGGATGCGCGAATACAGCACGCCGAGGAACATCACCCCGAGCAGCTGGAGGACGGATCCGGAAAACAGCATGATGATGAAATCCGCCTTGTATTCCAGCTTGATTTTGATGTTCTGCGCGAGGAAGCGCGAGAACAGGAAAACCGTCCGGCTCAGTCTCACCGTCAGCCTCCGTGGATGGTGACTTTCCGCATCGCGAAATGCCAGATCAGCCGCGCGAGCCACCAAAGCGCCGCGATCCAGGCCGCCTCGACCGCGAAGGTGGCGAGGATCTGCGAGGGGGGCAACCGCCCGATGAAGATCGTCGCGGGGACGCTGACGATCCCGCGGAAGGGCAGCACGTCGGCTGCCGCCTTGAGCCAGCCGGGGAAGAAGCTGAGCGGGATGATCGCGCCCGAGAAGAAATCCGTGAGCCCGCGCCGGAGCCAGCTGAGCCCCATCCCGCCCGTCGTCCAGAACGTGAAGAGCCCGAAGATGTAGACGATCAGGAACTTGGTGATGAACGAAAAGGCGACCGCGAGCAGGAAGCACAGCCAGGCCGCGGGACTGGCCGGGGGAACGGCGAACCCGATCAGCAGGGCAAAGAGGATCCCGATCGCCGCGACCAGAACTCCCTCGGCGATCCCGTTCCCGACCGTGATCGAGAAATTCGCCTTCTGGTAATCCACCGGCCGGACGAGCTCGACCGCGATGTTGCCGGTCCAGATCGAGCGCGAGACGCGGAATTCCGAGGAGCCCGAGATGAGCGCGGAGGTGAAAAGCGAGATGAGCAGGTAGCCCTGCATGTCGTTCCAATCCATGCCGCCGATCACGGAGTTCCCGGTGTAGACCGCCCTCCAGAGAAAGAAGATCGCGATGTACGAAACGAACTGCGAGACGATGTTGATGAAGTACGAGGCGCGGTAGGCGGTCGTCTCCTGGATCGCGCACAGGACGTGCCGGAGGTATTTTTGGAACGTCAGCATGCGCGCCTCCTCAAGCCCCCTGCTCCAGTTCGAGCCGGCCCTCGTACACGTTCTTCACGACCCGTTCGATATCCGGCTCCTCGAGTTGGAAATCCACGACCTCGGCGGCCGTCATGATGATTTCGAGCACGTCCTTGGCCGTGTAGCGGAAGCGGTCGAACTCGACCGTCATCTCCCGTTCGTCCGCATGGACAATTTCGACCCCGGCCGGCATCGCCCTGGCCGCGGAGGGCTGATCGATTCTCGCGCTGGCGATAATCCGGATGCTGCGCTGCTTGACGTACCTATCCAGCAGGCCCTGGATGCTGCCGTCGTAAATGATCCGGCCGGCATCAATGATGATCAGCCGCCGGCAGACGTCCTCGATGTCGCCGAGGTCGTGCGAGGTGAGCATGATCGTCACACCCCGCTCGCGGTTGACCGTCTTGAGGAACTCGCGGATGCGCTCCTTCACGGCCACATCCAGGCCGATCGTGGGTTCATCGAGGAAGACGATCGCCGGGTTGTGCATCAGCGCCACGGCCAGGTCGCAGCGCATCCGCTGGCCGAGCGAAAGCCGGCGCGCCGACTGGTGGAGCAACTCCGCGAGGCCGAGCATCCCGGTGAAGTAGGCGAGGTTCTCGGCGTAGGTTTTTTCGGGCACCTCGTAGATGTCGCGCAGGAGCGTGAACGATTCGATCACCGGGATATCCCACCACAGCTGGGTCCGCTGGCCGAACACGACGCCGATGTTCTTCGAGTTGCGCATCCGCTGGTGGTACGGGTGGAGTCCGTTCACGCGGACCTCGCCGCCGGTGGGCAGGAGGATTCCGGTGAGCATCTTGATCGTCGTGGATTTTCCCGCCCCGTTCGGGCCCACATAGGCGACGGATTCGCCGGCCGCGATGGCCAGGTCGACCTCCGTCACGGCCACGATCTCCCGGTGCTCCGGCCGGAACAGGTGCCGCACGGCTCCGAGCACGCCCGGTTTTTTCAGGGGGCTTCGAAAGGATTTGCACAGTCCCTTCGTTTCGATGACGTTCACGGAATTACCTCCGGACAAAAATCGGAATGAATAAGGCAAATGGATTTATGAAGGGGGGAAGGATAACCCCAAATCAGCATCCTGTCGATTCCATGTTGCATGGAACGATTTTTTGCATCGGATTACCCCGAGAGCATGAAAGGAAATCCGGAACCCAATAACGTAGAAATAAAATAAAAAAATATTGGGCAACTCAACCACCCGGCGCTCAGGCGCCCGGCCGGTTTTGGATAATGTACCAACGACAACTCCCGCCGAAGTTCGCCCTCGCGCCATGTTTGTCCGTCATGCCGCCCCGGCGAAGAGCACGCCGGGGTGACGCGCCGGGATGACGAACACCCCGAACACGCCGGGATGACGATCGCATTTGGGATCGTTCACCGGACTGGAACCAATCCGAGAACGATTGCGTTCGGAAATCTCACCTTTGATTGTATGCATTAACCGAAAAGCGCCTCCGATCGGATACCGGAGGCGCTTTCTTTATTCCCGGAACTTAATGCCTTGGCTTTTTCAAATTGGCGCTTCGATGGTGATGGTGGAGTCGTGTTCGATCACCTGCTCCGAATGATAGGCGGTCCCGCTTGTCTCACCGTCCACCACCTGCTTCACCGGCAGGCCGCTGGCCGCGCCCACCCTGATCTTGTCATGGTTGGTTATTAGCGCCCCGTTCACGGTGTTGGTGTAGGTGAATGTATAGGCGAGAGCGGGCGTGCCGGTCACATCCTCCGGACCCCTGCCTGACGTCGCCGTCGTCTCCATGTCGAGGCGGTCGACGAAGTTCGCGAGCATCCTACTCTGGTCAATCCGCGGCGATGACCGCCCGCCGCTTTTCTTCGCATAGGCCGCCGGGTCGATGACGATGTATTCCCGTTCCGGTCCGCCGGAATTGCTCATAAAAAAGAACAGGCCCGGCAGAATCACTTCGCCATGGATCGCGGCTATCGCGGCGACGGCCGTGATCGGGGTCCGCGATACAGACTTCGACGACCATGATCCTCACGCGCGCGCTTTGCGCGCGTCGGCGGCGAAGCAATTAAACCGTCAATGTGGTGCGGATAGATTTTGTGATCCCCTGGTAAGAACCCTTGCTGGTCAGTACAACTTGGTTTACGACCTCCCAGAATGGGATGAAACCCGAAGCCGCTACGGACACGGATTTTACTTTTTTTAATTTCAAGTAGTTGTAATGGTGGGGGCCTTGGATTTTCCCTTCCAGATAGTCGCACGCCACGGATGCCTTGCCCGTAAGGTTAATGAAAGCGTAATGCCCTATCGGGATGCCGAACGGGCCAAAAATGGGAATCGGGAACCAATTCCAGAGCTGCGTCAGGGTCCAATTACCGACGCTCTTTTTCCCCGATTTCCGGACGATCTTGGAGCCCACGAATTTCTTTGCGGCAAGATCGTATATCCTGTCGTTCCTAACGGCAAGTTGCGCCCGCTTTAAAGTGCGCGAGACAGCCGCTTGTTCAACGCCTTTATCCCCCTGGTCGCAGAAAACATTCCAGAAGATGGCTAACCGCTTCACCTCTTCCGGAAGCGCCTTGGCCCTTTTCTCCGGCAGCTTTTCCAGCCATAAATCTTTTACAACGACCTTCGAAGTGGCAATCGCGCGAATTAACTTTTCGTTCTTTTTAACGGCCACGCAAAGCCTGTTTTTTCCAAGTACGACAAGCCCCTGCTTCTTGAGGCTGTTCGCCAAAGCAGTGCTTTCCGCATCCGTGAATTGCGCAGGTATTAGAATGGTGACATTGGAAATGGCCATGTTTGCCTCCTCTGTTTAAGTGTCGAAACGGATTTACCACAATAGTTGCGACAGCCCATGGTTGGGCAACGTGGGGGAGATCGGGTTCTCCGGTCAGAGTAATGAAAGCTGTCAGCCGTCCCATCAGGGTTACGCTGCTTCATGCGATAATCACACCTTTGAGAACGGTTTACGCCAGACCCGGTCCCTAACACTCGCGTAAATTCCAATATTCCAGCGAAACAATGTAAGCGGTCTCTGTGTGACGCTCGATGCCAGCATGAAATACGCCGTCAATAGCGAATCCGCATATACGGTTTCTGAATGCTCGAAGTAGAAGGAGGTTTGATATTTCGTGCCCGTAACCTCGGTGCTGTAGTTGGAATTCGTATAAAAACGAGCTTTATTTTCTCCTGATATTTCTGCGGACCGATTTAAAAACCCATTGCCACCACACGGATATCCCAATTATCCTTGCGATACTGCCCATCAGGCCACGAGATCTTTCCTGCCGAATTCCCAAAGACAAGGTCTACCCGATAGCGTTCTCCGCCCACAAACCATGGTTCGGGAAGAGCAATCCAAGGGGTCCCGCTTTCTTCTTTACCGTCACACTCTTCGCCTTGAGATCTTCAACCGTCCTGTTTAAGCTCGATTTTTCCTTTTGGCTGCCATCCTTGCATCGGCGAGGGATTCCTGCGGTCCTTCTGCTTCGGCCGATATGCGAGAGCCCTGCCAACATCCAATTGGATTGTAAATGCATCTGAGCTTATGTTCAGGCAAAGACAGTATATACTATTTTCCAGATTCTTAATCATCTTAAGCTCATCGGCTTTTTATTGATCTTTTTTACCCATATTGCCGGGATTTCAACCGCCGCTCGAAAGGGCCCATCCGTCTTTTCCATCATCCTCTTTTTCCTGTCCCAAATCCCATCTTCCGGACTGCCCGCGCCGAAGTTTGTTTTGCATAATTCATCCCCATGGCAGACAATTCCTTACAAAACGTTATCCCCCGCTCCTTCCAAATTATCTGGATCGGCCAGGCGTTCTCGCTCCTGCGGAGCGCGCTGCTCGCACTCCATTCGCTCGGCACGAGGTTTCGAAGGCCCGCGATACATGCTTCGACGACCATTATGCTCACGCGCGCGCCTTGCGCGCGTCGGCGGATCCAACCAGGTGCTGGGCGGCGCGGCCGCGATCGTTATCCCGCCGCTCGGGACGCCGCCAATGACGGCGCCAATCCAAAGGTCAATTCCGGTCAGGGGGCGGGTTGGGATCCTAATAATGAATGCTTTTTTATGCAGAGATCTGAAACCATTATTTGGTTGTTCCGGCTTCCCATTCGGCCCTTCAGCATTCTGCGTTAATAAAAAATGCCAAGTATTTCACATCCCGGGGAGGGGTGTGAATCCCGTCAGCGAACATATATTTTTTCCGGGTGCGGATTATTACTGTATGCCGTGCAGACTCCCGGCAAGATTCCATACGCCTCGCCGGAATATTTTCAGTTTTCAGACTCGGTTTCGCCAGGGCGCGGCGAATACACGGAGTAACGGACTGCGTCTTTGCCGCCGTGTTTTACATCATACATCAAGGCATCCACGGTCTTCATCATTTTTTCCACGGTTGGCGGTATGTCAACGCAGGTTAGCACCCCAATGCTGAAGGTTACATTCCAATTGTGCTTCTGGAGTTCGTCCGTGAGCTGAGTAATAGTATGGCTTATGACTGGCCGGGCATCTTCCTGCCCGGTTTCCGGGAGGAGTATCGCGAATTCATCGCCGCCAAGTCGAGCAACCGTATCCGTATCCCTTAAGCGGGCTTGCAATACCGCGACCATGGTGGAAAGCAATTTATCACCCGTGATATGTCCGAGCGTGTCGTTGACGGACTTAAAATTATCAATATCAAGAAAGGCGATGGTAAGCGGGTGTTTGTATCGGATGGAGCGGTGGATTTCGGCATTGGCGATTTCATGAAAGGCGCGTATATTCGCGGCGCCTGTTAGAGAGTCAGTTCGCGCCTGTTGCCGTTCCATTTGATTGGATTGGATCAGGTTCGAGCGCAACAGAGCCACAAGAGAAAAAATCGCGATGTGCGAAAGAAAATCCCATAGAGCACCGTATCCGATGGAAGAGTACCCGGCTATGGCCACATCGGTGAGGAACGACAGGGATGCGCTCACAAAGACAAGGATAAGTGCGTATGTTCTATGGATGGTGGCGGAAAAAAGAATAGGTATCAGGTAAAACAATCCAAATTCCAAATCCGACCCTGTAAAATAGTCGCTTATGGCGATTATAATAACCATGGCGCCGATCAGAGCCATGGAAATAATGCTTTTTCGATTTCCGGGAATACTGTTCAAGGCTTTTCACTCCGACTGCTGCGTTTGCAGGGAAACCCCAAACCTCCTGGCCAACGATGGCGATTGCTTCATTTTACCTGAAACACCTCCATCGCGCGCCTTCCAAGACCCACAACCGGAAATCAGGCCGGTCTCGACGCAGGGTTGGGTAGTTAATTTTTAATTTTTTCCCCTTTGTTGGAAAGAATGAATCCAGCAAATGACAATACCGCTGGAAGAATATAAAGCCCGCCCGCGCCGTGGATGGATAATATGGAAATTCCGGCCAAAGATTGCCGGCCCCCATCAATATCCCCGCCGCACTTGATGAGCGTAAGGGAAAAGAAAATTTTTCGGCAATCGCCTCCTGAAGCGCGGAGACGTTCACCGCTCTTCTCTCTTTCCAATTTTCAAAGAGGACGTAAATATCTGCATCCGAGCGGTTAGCGGCGGGAACATCTGATATACTTCAGTTCGCATCACGGAAAGGGATCTCCTCCCATGACTGACCGCGACCTGTAAATCGTTTTTTTCGGGCACTCCCCCTCGCCGCGCACGGTGATTCCGCGCGCGGCGCCCCGGCCGTGGAGCGTTGCCCACGGTTTTTGTTTTCCCACACAGGTCGCATATGCTTACCGCCAACCAAATCCATAAATCCTTCGGGGATAACGCCATCCTGGCGGGCGTCTCCTTCAACCTCAATCCGGGCGAGCGCGCAGGCCTGGTCGGCCCCAACGGCTGCGGCAAGACAACCCTGCTGCGGATCCTGGCCGGGATCGACAAGCCTGATTCCGGCTCGGTCCAGAAGCCGCATGCTTTACGGATCGGCTACCTGCCGCAGGGGCTCATCCTTCCGGAAGGCGAGACCCTCGCCGCCTGCCTCGATCGCGCACAGGGCGATCTTCCACGGCTCACGGCTGAGGTCGAACGCCTGGCCGCGGCGCTCGCCGGATCTCCCGCCGACAAATCGCTTCACGCGACGTACGACGAAGCGCTCGACCGGCTCGCCTCCGCCTCGAACGGAACCGGCTCCTCCGCCGCCGCGCTCGCCATACTCGGGCTGGATCGCGTCCCGCCGGATGCGCCGATCTCCACGCTTTCCGGCGGCCAGAAGACTCGCCTCGCTCTCGCCGGAGTACTCCTGACCCACCCGCAGCTGTTGCTCCTCGACGAACCGACCAACCACCTCGACCTGCCGATGCTCGAATGGCTCGAGGGCTGGCTGACCGGGTTCCGCGGCGGCGCAATGGTGGTTTCCCACGACCGCACCTTCCTCGACCGGACCGTCACGCGCATCCTCGAACTCGATCCGCGCACGCATGCAATCCGGCAGTACGCCGGATCCTATACGGCCTACCGCGAAGCCAAAGCGGAGGAGCGCGCGCGCCGGGAGCAGGCGTATTCGGATCAGCAGATGGAGATTGCGGCACTACGCAGCGCGGCCGGGCACCTGCGCGGGATCGCGCGCTTCCGCAAGGGCGGCAAGGCGGATACGAAAGACGGCTTCGCGAAGGGGTTCTTCGCCAACCGCGGCGCGGGAACGGTAAAGCGGGCCAAGAATATCGAACGCCGGATCGAAAAGCTCCTGACCGAGGACCGTGTGGAAAAGCCCGGCTGGGAATGGGGGATGAAGCTCGAGTTCGAGCCTTCCGCCGCCGGGAACGATGTTCTTTCTCTCGAGAGGCTCTCTGGGGGTTATGCCGGGACCGTCATACTCGAGAACGTAGACATGTATCTGCGCCGGGGCGCGCGTGCGGTGCTCACCGGCCCCAACGGCAGCGGGAAGACGACTCTTTTACGGACCATCGCCGGAACGCTCCCGCCGCTCGCCGGCCGCATGCGCCTCGGCGCAAATATCAAACTCGGGTTCATGGCCCAGGAGCAGGAAACGCTCGACCTTTCCAAAAACGCGCTGCAAACCGTCCAAGCCGAAATCGCCTCCGATGAAACCGACGCGCGCCGCTTCCTGCACTGCTTCCTGTTCTCCGGCGACGATGTGTTCACCCCCGTCGGATCGCTTTCCTACGGCGAACGCGCCCGGCTGCAGCTTGCGCTGCTGGTATCGCGCGGCTGCAACTTCCTGCTGCTCGACGAGCCGGTCAATCATCTGGATATCCCCTCGCGCGACCGGTTCGAGCAGGCGCTGGCGGCCTTCGAAGGCACCGTCCTGGCGGTCGTCCACGACCGCTACTTCATCGGCCGGATCGCGACCGAGGTATGGGAAGTTAAGGACGGAAGCGTGAGGAAGATGGAGTGAGGCCGACCGTCGACTGTCGACCATCGAAGATTGTAAAACCAGACCACGGACGATTGACAAACCGGGATGAATATCCCCCGTATCACATCCTTCTCCCAGCATCAGCTGGGAGAAGGTGGCCGAAGGCCGGACCGGTCCCCTAAGCATGTGAAGCCGGTTCCCGTCCGGCGGAACGGTTATGCGAGGGGGATGAGGGAGAGTTTTCCATCGTCCATTTCTATCGTCCATCGTCAATTGTCAGGGTTTATCGATGGTCGATGGCCGAACGACGATGGCCGCATTTACGATCGTCGATGGCCGGTTTTCCTCATTACCTCCAAAAAACCTCCACCGTACATCGAATCTACCCGCGGATTGTGGACACGGGATTGAAAATCCGCAATAATAATAGCAATTCTTCCGGTAATTGAAGAAAAGGCAGGCGGCTGTGAAAAACAAAATGTTCGGATCCATGCGGCTGATCATAATCCTTGGCGCGGCGCTTACCGGGAGCGCCTGCATCCTGCAGACGGCCTCACCCGCGGCTCAGATCGTCGTGGTAACAACCACCCAGGAGGCGGGTGCTCCGGGGTCGTCAACCCAGACGCCGGATGCGCAGGCCTTGCCGTCACTGACCCTGGAGCTGACCCAGATCCTGACGGCGACCTTAACCCCCACGAACACGATTGCCCAGGTAACGATGACCGCCGGGCAGGCGCTCAGCTGCGTGAAGGGGCCGGATTGGAAGCTCTATGAATGGGTAGCCGGGATCGCCGAGGGCGAGACCGTCACCCTGGTGGCACGCGCCGTCCCGGAAATCCCGGATTATTTCGTCGCGCGCACCGGCGGCGGGCAGGAGTGCTGGGTCTTCGGCGGTTCCTCGACCATCAGCGGCCCCACCTCCTCCCTTCCGGTGCGCGAAACTCCGCCCCTGCCGCAGGTCACCTTTGTGATCGATAACAAGGTCCAAATCCCGTTGTGCGTTGTATACATCCGCGGGAAGGATGAGACCGTCTGGGGCGCGAATCGATTGAGCGCGCCGATCCTCGTAAGTGCCTCTTTTGGCATTACCCTCACCGCCGGGTATTACGACGTCCAGATCATGGATTGCGCTCCGACCGTGTTGTACGAAGGTCACGACCGGGCGATCGGTCCCGATCCGACATACAGCTACCAGTTGATCGCCATCGACGTGGATTTCTACATCCAAAACAACCTGCCGTACAGCATCTGCCGCATCCAGACCCGCACGGCGGCCTTGCCGGCCTGGCAGGATCTCTACAACCATGATAGCGGCGGCTCGTTCGCCGTCGGCACACGCAAGAACTTCACCCTACGGGCGGGATTCTACGATGTGCGAATCACACGCTGCACGGACGCCGTCCTTCCCCTGACCATTCTCTATGTCCGTCCGGGTGTGGGCGGGTTCACGTGGGCGTAAAACCTATCCTTGACCAATGTTGATATCCGAAGAACGAGGAGGTGAGTTATGACAAATGCTGGAATCGTCCGATGTATCGTTTCCCTCGCCGCGGCTCTTATCGGCAGCGCCTGTATCCTGGAGACGGCCGCACCGACGACGCAAATCGTCGTGGTGACAGCCACCCCCGATGGCGCGGTTGCGGATCCCTCGTTGCAGACGCCGGATTCGGGAACCGCACCGACCTGGACCCTGACCCTCAGCCCGGAGCTTACGCACACCGCGACGATCGCGCAAGTGACGCTGACCGCCGGGCAGCGGCTGAGCTGCGTGAAGGGACCGCACTGGATCCTCTACGAGTGGGTGGCCGCGATCGAGGAGGGCGAGACCGTCGTCCTGACCGCCCGCTCCACCCCGGAATGGCCGGATTACTTCTACGCCCGCACGACCGACGGGAAGGAATGTTGGGCTTTCGGGGCCAGTTCGACGATCCACGGCGATCCCTCCACCCTTCCAGTGCGGGAAGCGCCGCCGCTGCCGACGGTGACCTATGTCATCAAGAACGGCGTCCGTTTCGAAATCAAAACCGTTTTCATCCGCGGGAAGGATGACACCGCCTGGGGCGCCAACCGCCTTGGGAGCGGCCAGATCGACGTTGGAGGGACCTTCAGTATTTCCTTCACCGCCGGATTCTACGATGTTCTGATTCAGGATTCCCATTCCGGGGTTCTCTATGCAGCGGAGAATGTCGCCATCGGGTCGGACCCTTCCTCCAGCCAAACCACGGTCGCGACCCAAGTCCGATTCTTCTACCAAAATAATTCGTCCACTAACATCTGCCGGGTGAACGCCCTTCGGATCGATGAAACCTATGAATTGCATAAACCGGCGGATGGTGTCATCGGGCACGGCGATCGGGTTTATTTCACCATGCTGGCCGGGTTGTATATGTTCGATATGTACCGCTGCGGGGACGATTCGCTTGTCTTTGGGACACCCTGGACGTATATCGGACCGGCCATGGCCGGGATCTACACGCCCATCACCTAGGTCAGAACCATGCCGAAGGGAAGTCCGACCTTCGGCCATGCGATGGAATAAGCTTTTGCCGCAAGGAAGCATGCCACTGGCACAAAAAGCCCGCGAAAGCGGGCTTTTTCTCGCATCGTTTTTTATCCCATAGGAGCACACCCATCGGGCTTTTTGTAAACGATGGTCGATGGCCGAAAATCGATCGAAAATTTTTTCCATCGCCCATCGGTTATCGCCCGAGATCGGTTTCTTTTCGAGATCTATCCGCCGCCGATAAGGAATCTCCTTGCCCGCGCACACAGCCACTCCCGTGCCTTCGGAGTCAGGTAATGTGGGGTATCGGGAATGGTCTCTACAGCCGTCAGGTTCGGAATGACCTCGCGGGCGCGCCGGATGACAGCCAGCGCCGGGAACAGCAGGTCGTGTTCGCCGGGCAGGACCAGGACCGGCGCGCGGCGGCCCTCGAGCTCCCTGCGGGAAACGTTTTTGGGCATGTTGGGCTCGATCCGCACGTGCCGGAAAGTCATCCGGCTGGATTCGACCGCCTCCGGATCAGCGGGATACTTTCCAAAAACCGGGCCCAGTAGCAATTCCAGGTTGCGGTCACTCGGCGCGAGGGTGTACCGAATGAGCGGCAGAATAAATCCGCCCCACATCACCCGCGCTGGCATCGAGACAAATCCGGACGGGATAAACAGCACCGCCTTTGCGATGCGGTCCGGGATGCAAACCATCGCATTGAGGAGAATCCCCGCCCCGTAAGATCCGCCCATCATCGCGGCGCTTTTTAGTTTCAACTCCTCCATCAGGTCGGATACCCACATTCCGTAGCTGAGACCGCCGGGCGGCAGGCGCACCGGCGCGCTTTTTCCCGGATGGCCGATCGTATCCGGCGCGATGATCCGGAACTCCCGCGCCAGCGGCGCGATCCATCCCAGGGTAGACGGATTGGTGTCATTGCCGCCATGGAAAACCACCAGCGGCGGCGCGTCCTTGGGACCGGCCAGGAGCAGGTGAGTCCGCCCGAAGCGCGTATCGACCCTACGGTCCTCCACAGGAAACGGCAGCTTCGCAACCTGCCGGTCGTACATCGCCTCGATTGCGGCCTGGCTTTCCGGGGAACGGTAAATGGATTTCATATGAGCACCCTCCGAGGCGGGATATCCGACCATCGACGTTCGACCATCGACGATCGCCCCTCATCCTACCCTTCTCCCAGCGGATGCTGGGAGAAGGTGGCCGAAGGCCGGATGAGGGAGGGGTTTTGAATCCACCGTCAACTATCGTCCATCGTCAGATTTTCCGATGGTCTATCGTCGAAGGTCGGTTTTATTACGATATTCGATGGTCGATTGTCAATCGTCGATCGCCGGTTTTTCCATCGTCCATCGTCTATCGTCCACCGTCAGATTTTATCGATGGTCCATCGTCTATCGTCCAAGGTCGGATTTTTTTTCGATGGTCGACTGTCGATTGTCGATTCCTCATTTCTGCGGCATGCGCCGGAAGCGGATGGTGAGGATCGCCAGCAGCGCCGCCATATAAACCCAGCCGATGGTGAAAATCCATACCGCCGAACCGTCTCCCGGGAGCAACGCCCAGCTGAATTTCGCCGGCCAAAAGGTCGGCACGACGCCGAACGCCCAATGCCAGAACCCGGACACAAAATACGCCGCCATCGGCGGGAGGACGACCACGCCCATCGCCTTGGTGAGCGCGAATCCCTGCACCTTGTTCTCCGCGAACAGGGCGAGGAACAGCGCCATGATCGGCGCCAGCGGCGCGGCGGAAAGCGCGATCAGCAGGATCTCCATCCAGCCCAGTTCCGTCAGTCCGGTCAGCGGGATCATCACAGCGGTGAACAGGACGCTGAGCGCAAGCGGGAGCGAGAGGCGGTAGGCCAGGTAGCCGTCCAGCCCGAGCGGCGTGACCCGGATCGCCGCAAGCGTGCGGTCGTCGCGCTGGTCCAGGAGCAGGAAGCCGATCACCGTCCCGGCCACGAGCGGCATGGCCATCGCCAGCAGGCTGATGAGCAGCGGATAGTACGGCACCAGGTCGAATCCGGAGGTTTGCAGGATCAACCCGCCGATGTAGGGGATCAGAAAGCGCACGCCCAATCCCATGACCAGCGGAACCGCCACGATGTACGGCAGCAGGCTGTCGCGTCCGATGCTGCGGGCGTCGACCGGACCGAGCGCGCGGAATGCGCGGATGACCTTCATGACATCCTCCACCTATACCGAAAGGATCAGCCGGCGGTACGCCCGGCGCGCCAATACGGCGAACACGATGATCGCGGCGGCCGGATACAGCAGGCCGTAGGCTGCGGCGCCCAGCGAGGGGAGTTCCCCGCCCCCGCGCATCAACCCCAGCGCCGCCTGCAGCGGATGCAGGTAGAACAGCGGGCTGCGCCACAGACCGAAGTAATCGACGAGCGGCAATCCCAAGCCAAAGGTGTACAGAATGGAAGGCATCAGGAATTCGTTGATCGAGCGGTAGCGGGCGACGGCCGCAAAGCCCGCCAGGCAATACAGGACGGAGATCAACACGGCGCCGAGGATCAGCAGCGGGAAGCCGGCCCCGATCCTGAAGAAACCCAATCCGGCCAGCAGCAGGGTGAGCAGCGTGTTCTCGATCACGGCCAGGCCGGTCAGCGTCAGCACCTTCGACCCGAGGTACTCCCCCGTCCGCAGCGGGGTGACCGAGCGCGCCGCCAGCGAACCCTCGTCGCGCTCCAAGAGCACCAGCCCGCCGATGAAGTAGAACGTCGTGATCATCAGGTTGGCGGCGATCATCCCGCCCCAGACCGCGGTGACGTCGACGTTCGGGATCCGTGTGAACAGCGCCCCCCAGACCGCCACAATGAAAACGCTGGCGGCGTAGAAGCCGTTGCGCACCTGCAACCGAACGTCGCACAGCAGAGTGGCTGCAAGCCGTTTCATGCCGCCTCCCCGCGCCCGAGCGCGGCGCCCGTCACTTTGAGGAAGATCTCATCCAGCGTGGCTTCCTGGGTGTGTATCGTCTGGACCTCGGATTCGCGGATCCGCCGCAGGAAGGCCTCGTCGCGGCCGAGCGTCTCGAGCGGGAAATCCTCGCGCCCCGCGCGCCCGTCGGCGCGGTATTCCACCCGCACCAGCCGGCGGCCGTAGCGCAGTTTCAGTTCGCGCGGCGCGTCGATCAGCCGGATGCGCCCGTCGACCAGGAACGCCACCCGGTCGCACAGCTCGTCCGCCACCGTCATGGTGTGGGTGGTGAGGAACACGGTTTTGCCGGCTTGCTGCTGCGCGCGGATGAGGTCCATGATATTGCGCGCGTTCACCGGGTCCAACCCGGTCGTGGGTTCGTCGAGGAACAGGAGTTCGGGGTCGTGCATCAGCGCCCGGGCCACGTTCAGCCGGTTCTTCATGCCCTTCGAAAACTGCGCCACGGGCGTGTCGCCGTCGGCGCCCAGGCCGACCGATTCGAGCATCGCCTGCGGCGCGAGCGCGGGCCGGGCATACAGCGCCGCGAAGTAGCGCAGGTTCTCGAGCGCCGTTAGCTTGAGGAAATGATTGGGCAGCTCGAAGGAAACGCCGATCCGTTCGTAATAGCCGGATCCGAGAGTCTGCAGCGGCCGGCCGAACACCGTCACCGAGCCGGAGAATCCCGGCAGCAGCCCGATCAGGATCTTCTGGGTGGTCGATTTTCCGGCGCCGCTCGGCCCGAGGAAGCCGAAAATTTCGCCGCGCCGGATTTCGAAATCCAGCGCTTCGATCGCCGGCCGGTCGCGGCCGGAATACGAATAGGTGAGTTGGTTTACCGCAAGCATGGTTTTTTCCCTTTCCTGGGTGCGGGCAGCGGGATATTTCTATCCGCCCGCGCGGCGCACATTATTTGCCGACAAGATACTCCGCAACGATATCCAGCATTGTCTCCATCGTCCGTTCGTGCAGGTCCGCGCGCAGGTCGGCGCGGTGCAGGCTCAGGAAAAACAGCGCGTACATCAGCCCCATCGTGGTTTCCACATCCCGCGCGAGCGGCAGCCCCGCCCGTTTCCACTCGTCTATCATTCCGGCGATGAACGATTCATCCGCATGCAGGTTTTCCGCCATGGCGCCGGCGGGAAGCTTGCGTAAAAGGTACGCATAATCTTCCTTGGAGAACCGGCTCAGCATGTTGTTGCCTTCCCAATACCGGAAGGCAAACCGCAAAACCGCTTTAAGATTCTCCGCGGGGGAAAGCTGCGGGTCCAGCGCGAACTCGGATATCTGTTTCCGTTGGGCGCTTTCCACCTGCCGCAAAAGCGCCAGGAAGAGCGCCTCTTTCGACGGGAAGAAAAGATAGAAGGCGCCCTTGGAAATGCCCGCCGCGTCTGTCAGGTCTTCGATGTTGGTTTTACGCAGCCCGTAGCGCGTAAAGAGTTCGCTTGCCTTTTCCAGAAGTAGGGACCGGATACGCTCCTTTTCCTCGGCGGAGAAGGCTTTTGGCATAATTCGACCTCCTGTGGTTCTGTGACTATATAATTTATTCAGTCATATTGTAATAATGGTTGAGAAATTGTCAAGGGGGGGGGTCAGTGCTGGGGATTATCCCCGCGCTGTCCTTGAAGAAGGCAGTTCACGTCTCGGATCCCGATTTGGTCCCAGGACATCCGCCCTGCACCGCAGGCATGAATGCCCGCTCTGGTATACGATGCCCCTGCTATTAGCACCCTCGCTTCGTAATCGTCCCTGCTCGTGTAGCATATTCGAGCAGGGATACTTCGCGGGGGCAGGCTCCTTCGGGGTAATGAGGCGATTTCATTAATCACATTATGGCCGATCGTCCATAATCGACTTTCGGTTTTTCCATCGTCCATTGTCCGTTGTCCATCGTCAGGTTTTATCGATGGTCGATGGTCGGTTTTCCCGTGATCCCTGGTTTATCGTCCATGGTCGTTTTTTTCGATGGTCCATCGTCGATCGTCGATGGTCTATTCCAGCACCTCCACCACTCCCTTCGACCCGTCCACCCGCACGCGCTGGCCGGTTTTCAGGCGGGTGGTCGCCGCGTGCACGCCGACCACGCCTGGGATGCCGTACTCCCGCGCGACGACCGATCCGTGGGTCATCATCCCGCCCGTTTCCATCACCAGCGCGCCGGCCGAAAGGAACAGCGGGGTCCAGGAGGGATCCGTCCCGGGGCAAACGAGGATTTCCCCCGGCAGCAGGTTCGCCCGGCGCGGATCGAGAACGACGTGCACGGTTCCTTCGGCCACGCCCGGCGAGACCGGGCTGCCGGAGATCCGATTTTCGGAATCCCCTTCCACGGCGGCGATGCCTTCATAGAACGCGCGTCCGTCTGAGAGGAGCAGGCGCGGGATCTGCCGGCGCCGCAGTTCGCGGTCGTACGCGCGCCGGCGGTCCGCGATGAGGGCGCGCCAATCCCGCGCCTCGCGCGCAGCCAAGGCGTGAATCTCGGCGATGGTCAGGAAGAAGAAATCATCCTCCCGCGCCAGCTCGCCCGCGGCGGCGAATTCCCGGCCGAGCCGGATCAGTTCGCTGTGGATGATGTGCATCATCCGCACCGCGAAGAACTTCGGGCT
>JAFGCU010000111.1 GCA_016932475.1 Anaerolineales bacterium | reverse complement strand
GTTGTCGGATCCCCGCCGTCCCCCGGGATCACGATCATCTGCGGGGTGGGCGTCGGGCTGGCGGCTGCCTCGAGGATGCAGGCGGATCCGAGGATCATGGCGGCCGTCAGTACCGCCAGACGCGCGGTATGTACATGCTTCGGCTTCATGCTCTCCTCCAGAACCTTCGAAGGCTAATGAGCAACATAGGTTGCCGTGGCTGGTCCGATGTAGGCTGAGCTTTCCACATACATGAGTTCGCCGGAGCCGCATTCGTAAAACCGCATTACAAAAATGCCGGCGGGACCTTCCAGCGTGACTGTCTCGCCGGGGGAGATCCGGCCGTCCCCCGGGATCGTAAATTCGAACCGGAAACTATAGTCGAGGTTCACAACCTCGCCCCGGCACATCGGGTTGGCGGTCTCGTTGCGGATAATCACCGAATAGCGGCCGTCGAGGACGATGACGCGCGAGCTCGGCTCCGGCCCGATTGGTGCGTCGTGGACCTCGTGGAGAATACCGCTGCGACTGTCCATGATCCGGACATCGTAGAAGCCCGCGGTAAGGGGCACGCCGTAGGTTTCACCCGCGCCGATCGTGTGGCCCGCCAGCAGGTTCGTGCCCCACACAGTTTCCGCCTGAAGGCGGATGCGCAGGGTGCTGACAGGGAGGTGGGTTCTATTCTCGATGGTAAAGGTGATGGCGGGCAGCGGCGGTGCGTCCCGGACCGGAAGGCCGGCGGCGTCCCCGCGGATGGTCGAACTGCCGCCGAAGATCCAGCATTCCTCTCCACCGGCCGTCCGGGCGAAGAAGTAATCCGGCCATTCCGGCGCCGCCTTCGCCAGCAGCGGAACGGTCTCTCCTTCCCCGACTCTGGCTACCCAATCGAAAAGGATCCAATGCGGTCCGGCGACGCAGCTGAGGTCCTGGCCGGCCGTCAGGGTGACCGGTGCGGCCGTTCCGGTGGAGGCGGGTTGGGCGGTGAGTGTCCACGTGGGGGTCAGGCCCAAAAAAGTTTCCAATGTCGGCGAAGCGGCCGCCGAATCCGGGGATCCGGTTTGCCCGTCCCCCGCGATCACGATCACCTGCGGGGTGGGCGTCGGGCCGGAGGCCGCCTCAAGGATGCAGGCGCTTCCAACGGCCATCACGGCCAGCGGGACAAGTAAACGCGCAAACGAGTTCCTGTTCATCTCCACTCCACCTCCGACTCAATTATTCATTTTTTTATACGCGGAGTCCAGCGTCGAAGGGACTTGCTGGGCGTTCACTGGAGGTTTTTTGGAGATTGTGGGAAGAAAAAACCTTCCCGGACTCCTCCTGTTATCCCCCCATTTGCCCGCGGAAATTCTAAAGATAATTGTTCCTTTCTGCGGGCAAATGGGGGGCGTGCACCGGGGGGAGGCGGCTGTGAGTAAGATTGGATCGCTTCCCCGCGATTACCCAGGAAACAGGAATTCCGACTCCCAGTCGAAAGCCGCCGAATCCTCCGCATACTGCGGCCAGTGCCGGCACCATTCCGGCTGGCGGGTATCGCGAATCCGGTCGATGCACGGCTGGTACGGTTTGATGTCGAGGATCGGTGAGCCGTCCTCGGCATCGATGTAGGGCGTCACCAGCAGGCCCTCCTTTGCATCGACATGCAGCAGGGGGACGGTCGTCACCAGCACCGGGTTGGGGCGGGCTTCCGAGCGCGTGGCGAAGATTCCCAGGATTGCCGGCGCCTTTTTGTACGGCTTTGCGACCTCCAGGATATTGCGGTTTTCGGGATTGTCGCGCTTATGCGGCCACCATAGGACCGTAGCATGCCCGAAACCTTCCAGCCCCGAGACCGCCGGGCGGTATTTCTCCTCGATTTCAAGCCGGAAACCGTCTTCGCCGGCGCGGATGACGCCGATCGGATGGAGTTCGATGTTCTTGCTCATGGTTCCTCCGGAAATTGGGATGGTTTGACCATCGCCAGGCGGGCCCACCCGGCGTTAGCCTCTACAAAAACTGCATTCGTGGTGCAAAACGGATTACGAATTACCCAACGGCACCTGTATTTCGGCGACGGTCTCCGAATCAAGCTTGGAGGATTCAGGCTGTATGCTCAACACGACCTGGCGGACAGGACCGGCCGTTGTGCGGCCATTGGCATCTATCCAGCCGAAAACGGCGCGATACGCCGGATCGATTTCCTGAAAGGAACCATGGTGAACGGTAAAGGCCATTTTCTCATGCGCCGGCAGGCGGCGGATCTCCACCCGGTCCCGCGGCTCCAGCGGTTCCGCGATCGGCACGCACACCTCGGCATCCACGTCCGGCTCATCGCCGTGATAAATCGTGATGAACGGAGGGGCGAAGGCGGTCTTCCGGGGTTCAAGAAAATCGTGCAGTTCCTGCCACAATCGGGATTGCTCCTCCGGCGCCTTCAGCCGGTCGCGCACCGATGCGACAAGCAGTTCGCCGACGGGTTTGACGACCACCGCATAGGACGGATCCGCTCCTTCTTCCTCGAGGATCCGGAGGCGGGCTTTCAGCCGTTCCAGGCGGGCTGTCTGTTCGGCGATGCCGTTATGCAGTTCGGCTTGTTTCAACTGCAAAAGGGACCGCATTTCCGAGACCGGAATTTCTTCCCCCAGCATGGCGGATATTTGATCCAGGCCGAACCCCAGATCCTTATACGCCAGGATCCGGTTCAGGCGCATCAGTTGATCGAATGCATAGTAGCGGTATCCCGTTTCGCCGTCGATGCGGACCGGTTTCAGCAGGCCCAGATCGTCGTAATGACGCAGGGTCGGGACGGATACTCTGGCCAGGCGGGCGAAATCTCCGATGCGCAGCATGATCCGGTTCCTTTTGAATCCGGAGAGTTGGGGTCATTCCCGTTATGCCGCAACTATACACTCTCAGGTAACCTGAGAGTCAAGGCCTAATTAGAATCCTCCCCCGTTTATCGTTCTTGGACTTCGATAAACGGGGGAGGACAAAGGAGGGGGAAGGAAAGGCCTGTATTATTGGCCCAACAGGAATTCCTTTACCACCCGTGCGAACTCCGCAGAATTCTCCTCGAACATGAAGTGCGTGGTCCCGGGGACGACGGCGAATTCGGCGTTCGGGTATATCCCGGCGTATTGCCGGGTCGTCTCCTCGGTCTGGAGGTCGTCCGCCCCGTGGAGGATCAGCACCGGAAATGCCGTGCTCTTCATTGCGGCGCGGTAATCGTGGCGCTGGCCCAGGCTGAGGTAGATCCCCCACACCATCCAGCCGCCGGGCCGGCCCTGGGCGGCCTGCGGGGCGTTCGGATACGCCTGCAGGTAGTACTTACCCAGCCGGTCGTTCATCCCGACCAGGTCGGCTTCGCTTTTGGAATAAATATTCTGGAAGTTCAGGTATTCCTTGAGGAACGCGTCGAATCCCGCGCGCTCCGATTCGGGGAGCCGCTCCCGGACGAGCGGGAACAACCCGCCGTTCTCCTGCGGCATGACCAGCATGTCGGCCGGAGAGATCAGGACCAGCTTTTCCACCCGTTCCGGAAACTCGGCCGCATACAGCGCGGCGATAAATCCGCCGAAGGAATGGCCGATCAGCGTGATCTTTTCCACGCCCAGGATCCGGCGGATGCGCTCGATATCCGCCACCTGTGCGCCGAGGCCGAGGCTTTTATTCAAGGCCTGCATGTTCTCGTAATAATTCGAGGACGCGAATGTATCGAACGGGCGGGTGGATTCGCCGCATCCGCGCTGGTCGTAATAATGGAAGCGGTAATCCCCCTCCAGCGGCTCCAGACCGCCCCAGGATTTTACCGTCGGAGTGCCCGGACCGCCGTGGATGACCAGCGCGGGCTTTCCTTCCCCGGTTGCGAAATAATGCAGGCGGATTCCCGGTTCGACCAGCCACACGCCCGCTTCGGCGGGCTGCGCCGGAGGATTGAGCGGCGCGCCCAGGTTCTTCCCCGCCCGGACATCCCCTGGCTGATACAGCGGGCCGGTAAACGATTGCCACAGCAAGTATCCGCCGACGGCAACCGCGGCGATGCAGACGATCAGGATGGATGCGATGATGATCATTTTTTTCATATGGGCCTCTCGTAGGGGCGACCCAACGGGTCGCCCCTACATAAATTGTTGGTCAGGGCGACCCAACGGGTCGCCCCTACGATCGTTCGGTCAGCCACTTGGCGATCTCACCGGCGATCCCCGCTCCGATCCCGGGCAGGGCGCGCAACCCGCTTTCACCCATGGAGGCGTGGATCACGGCGATGCTTTGCGGACATTCGTCCACCGCCCAGGCTGCTTTGCGATAGGTCCAGATGCGCTGCTCGGCGGCCTGTTCCAGTTCAAGGTCATGAATTTTCAGGAACAGCCGTTCCGCGATGCGTTTGTTCACCGCGAGCGGTCCGGCGCCGATGTGGCGCGGAATGCGGTCGCGCAGGCCGTACCGGATGCATAATTCGCGGACCTTGCGGCCGAGCCGGATCGAATCGGCGGGCGGCGGGGTGTAATTCGGCGCCCCGCCTTCGGTCCAGCGGTATAGGTTGCGCCACGGCGCTTCGAGCGCCGGATCCAGCCGTTTGGCGGCGGCAAGCGTCCGCTCGGCCTGCGCGCCCGCCATCGTCAGACCCGCGGCCAGCACAAACGACGCGCCGTGGTCCCTGGCGGCGCGGACCGCCGCCTCGAGGTGCGTATCGCCGTCGCCGACGACCGGGAGGACCGGCATCAGGTTCATCCCGACCAGGATTCCCGCCCGGGCGATTTTTTCCATCATCTGCAGCCGCGGTTCGAGCCCCGGACTGCGCGGCTCGAAGGCGTTTTTCAGAACCGGGTCGACGTTGCTGAAACTCAACGTCACCCCGGCCCACGAGCGCTGGTTGATCTCCTGCAGCAGGTCCAGGTCGCGCAGCAGGAACGGCGAGCGTTCGATCACCAGCAGGGGAAACCCGAATTCGAGGACGACTTCGAGCATCCGCCGCGAAAGCCCGTATTTTTCCTCGGCCGGCAGTTGCCAATCCCCGCAGGAGATCACGTCCGGCGTGCGGCGAGCGATTTCCTTCCGAAGGAGTTCCGGCGCATTGGTCTTCACCTGGATCAGCGTGTCGAATGTGTCCGGATCGCGCTTGCCCAGGTAATGCCCGCCGCGCGAGTAGCAGAACTCGCATCCGTGGCGGCAGCCGATGTAGGGATGGGCGCTGTATTTGTCCCAGAACCAGCCGCCGTCGACGTGTTTGTGCACGTTGAGGATTCTCTTCGCCTGGTATTCCCGGAATTCCAGGTTCATCGGTACGCCGCCATGTATGCGCTGGTTCTATCCGCGCGCGATAAGTAGGTTGTGGCTTTGTGCAGCATCAGCGGGCGGACCCTGTCCGCGCGGCCGGCCTGACGCACGAGCCAGGGGGTGAGCGCGTCCGGGTAGTACCGGCCGATCGTCTTGAGCGCCCAGCCGATTCCCTTGACCGCGTCCAGATTCTGCTCTTCGAACATCGGCGTGAGGAAAGCCAGCAGCTTCTTCACTTTGGGAAGATGGCGGGGATCGCCGCGCGCGCGTTTCGCCCACAGGTGGACGGCGACCCCGCAGCTTTTCCGGACCCAGCGGTCGGGATCCGTCCGCCAGCGTTTGAGGACCGCCAGCGACCGGCCGAAATTCCCGACAAGCGCCGCGCCCGGAACGCGTTCGGCGAGCGTATCGGCTACGTACCATGCATCGGCCATGATGATGAGCTTTCGGCAGCGCGCGAGCGCGCCCTCGAGATCCCGGTCCAGCTGCGCGGCCAGCGCCGATCCGATCAACGGCCAGGCGCCCATCGCCTTGCCGCGGGCGACCGTATCGAGAAACGCATTGGTTTTCTGCAGCGGCCCTTCGCCGACCCGCGCACCGATCCGATCCAGCAGGCGGAAGGGTATTCTCGACGAGAGGATCGGGACAAGCGCGGCCGATGCCTGCGCGGATCGGCCGGCTTTCACCAGGCCGGCGAGCTCGATTCCCAAAGTATCCGCTTCTTTCGGATTGGTGATAAGGTTGTGGCGCATGGCCATGGGTCCTTACACATTCGATTTGCAGGGGCGACCCATTGGTTCGCCCCTATACAAGCGCACGGCCACGCGCCCCTACAAGGCGCGGTGACCCCGTCCCTACGCATACGGCTGGCGGATGATCGTCTGCAGTTTCTCCGGCGCGGATTTTCGCGGGTCCTTAAGGTAGATTTCGTGGTGCTTCCCGCGCAGCGAACGGCCGGACTGCTTGATGTGTTCATGGATCTTGATGACCGTCGGCCCTTCGGCGGCGTAGGGGCCGATGTGCAGGCTCTGCGCGGCCGGTCCCTCCTTGTACGCCTCGAACCGGACCTTCGGCAGCGCCGGCGGATTCTTTTTCCCTGCGACCTCCGCCCGCACGGTCTCAACAATCCCGCGGGTGACGAAATCCGGCTGCAGGATCATCATCGTCCACCTCCAGGCGGATTTGTCTTCCACGGTGAACAGGCGCATGTCGTCCGCCCACCACAATCCCTCCAGCGGCATGACCGCGTAATCGATTGCCGTTTCCCCCTTTTTGATATGGAATTTGATCGCGTAGGATAGCTGGTAGAGCGCCGTCACCGCCTCCGCATACTCCGGCGCCGTGTTCGGGTTGCCCTTGCCGTCGATCATGAGGAAGGCCTGGGAAGGGATCTCGACCTCGTCGACTTTCTTCGCGGATGCTTTGTAGAATGCGGCCAGTTGTTTTTTTAGATTGAGCTTTTTCATGGTGTCATCCAGTGAGTGGTTGCGGTTTATGCACAGACCATCGACCAAGGACCATCGACCATCGAAAAAACTTACCCATTGCTTGTTGGTTAATCGATGGTCGATGGTCGACCGGCGATCGTCGCCTTACGCCTTCTCCACCGGAATCTGAATCTCGGTAATGTAGGTGTTCGGATCCGTCGGGCCGGGTCCCGGGCCGCGCAGGTAGATTTCACGGCACGGCCCGGCCATGCGGTACCCGTTGGTGGTTATCCACCCCATGATTGCGGTATAGGCTTGTGAAAAATCCTCGTATGCTCCCTGGTGGATCGTGCAAGCCGCGGCGGGTACCGCCGGCAGATCGGCGGGCTGGACCCCATCCCCGGGCGTGAAGGATTGCGCGATCGGAACGACCACCTCGGTGTCGAGGTCCTTGTCTTTGTATTCGAGATCGTGCCAGATCCCGGATGGCGGCCCGAGCGGGCGGACCCCCTTCCGGCCCAGGTATCCAAAGATCGTCTCGAACATCCCGCCGATATCCCTGGGAGTGTCGAGTGTCTTCCTTATCGATGCCACCTTTTGCGTATCAAGCTTTTTGATCACCACATCGTATTTCGACACGTCAGCCTCCATTTCGATTTGTCTCAGCCGGGCTTCCACCCGCAGAAGGCGCTCCTGCTCGTCGTGCACGCGCTGCTGTTGTTCGGCCTGCTTGAGCCGCAGCATTCCGCGCAGTTGCTCCAGCGTGATCCCGCTTTCCAGCGCTTGGGCGATCTGCTCGAGCGAAAACCCCAGGTCCTTGAGCGCCAGAATCCGGTTCAGCCGGGGAAGCTGGTCGAGCGAGTAGTAGCGGTACCCCGAAGAGCGGTCCGTCTCGATCGGCGAGAGCAACCCCGTCTCGTCGTAGTACCGCAGCGTCTTTACCGACACCTTGCTGAGTTTGGAAAAATCGCCGATTTTGATCATGCGTTGCTCCGTACGGTCCGGAATGAGGCCTCGCGTATGTTTTTACACCCTCCCGCCGGGGGAGAGTCAAGGGGTGATTTTTCCCCTCACCCCGGTTCATATCCCGCACATTCCGGGAGAGGGAGAAGAGGGTGAGGGTGAGCCGTCGATTTCACGGATGAATTGATGGCACATATGAATAATGGAATACGGGAGAAAATAGCGAACGTAAAAAGATAAAAACTTTAGCGCCCTTTGCGGCCCCGGCCCCGCCCGGCGAAGCCGGGGCAGGTCTTCGCGGTGCAAGGGTTTGAATTACTCCACCAAACCAAATTCCTTCAGCAGCGCATACAGGATGAAGAAGTTCGGAATTTGCGGGACTCCGACATTGGTCCAGCGGAACCAGCCCTTATCCTTTTTGACCGACACATACCCGCCCTGGATTTTCACCGACTTCACGTCATCCCAGTTCAGTTCCTTCTTGCCCGAATACAGCTTGTTGTAATCCAGCGCCAGCGGGCCGAACTCCAGCCGGCTGCCGACCTTGAGCGCGGCGATGTACTTGGGGTAAAGGGTGTTGGTGACGTTTGTCTGGATCGCCTTGCCCAGCCCTTCAATATCTTTGTGCTTTCCGTCGAATTTGTATATTGTGTCGTCGGCCAGTTGAACGGAATACAGGTAGGTGGTTCCGGTGTATACGCCGTGGGTGTAATGCTTGGTGATCGACTGCCATACGGCGGCCACTTCCTCCCATGGAACCTGGCGCACATCCTCCCCGCGGGCGACGGCGATCCCGCGGTCGAAGACGGCGACTGCCCGGGACCAATCGTGCCAGGCCGACCACAGGCACCACCCGCCGAATCCCAGGCACGCCAGGAAGAGGAAGCCCGCCGTCATCGATGCGCTCATCACGGCAACGAGCAGCGCGGCGATGCCGGCTCCGGTCAGCAGGACTCCCAGGATGAGGTTGCCCCATCTATTCCATGCCTTGATGGGATGCTCGCTTTTCTCCACGCCAAGTTCGAAGCAGGTCAGGAAGGGCGAATCGGAAGGCATTGATCTCCTCGGAATGCCGTCCCGTCCGCGGCGGTGATGCCCGCGGGCCGGCGGAACGCATGCTGAGCTTATCCCTATTCTACCCGCGGGCGCCTCCGGCGGGGATGCGGGTCCATCGAAAGTACTACCGCCGGCGGGTCGGGATCCACCGGATAACCGGTCCTTGGCGGATGAGAGGATAACGGGCATGATGGATGGTTCGTTGCGCCGTTTCCCCGATGGGGGTAGGGTTACCGGGCCAGGACCGGTGAATTGGGAAGCAGCGCCCGCAGGAGCGGGTCACGCCAGCGGTTGGTCGCGAGGTCGTACAATCCGAAACCGGCGCAGAATTCCCAGTAGGCCCAGGAGAACGATTCCGCCTCCGCCTCACGGGCGACGAACGCGGTCCACAGCGCCCGCGAGGCCATATCCGCCCGCTGGTAGGCGCCGAATTCGCCGAGGAAGAGCGGGCGGTTGTTTTCAAGCCCCCATTCGGCGGCGGAGAGAAATTCGTCGCGGATAGCTTTTTGCTCCGCCGCGCTTCCGGTCCAGGTTGTCCCCAGCCACGCGTCCGACCCTTCCGCCCATTCGGCTCCCTGGTGTGTGAATGGAAACGGGTTGTAGTAATGGAAGGTGACGATGAGATTGCGGTCGTCCTCCGGCAGATCCAGGGAATCCAGCAAGCCCGGCGCATTCCAATGTACCGGGCCCACCACCACTGTGCGCTGCGGATTGGACGCCCGGATCACGCCGAGTGTGGAAGCCAGGGCGTCGTTCCACTCGGCGGCGGGTACGGCGTCAGTCGGTTCGTTGAGCAGTTCAAAAACCAGCTCCGGCGGGTACCCTCGGTAGTGTTCCGCGATCTGCGCCCAGAGCAGGAGCAGGCGCGTGCGCTCGCAGCCCGCGCAATCCATATAGTCGGTGAAGTGGTGAAAATCCAGGATGAGGACCAGCCCCCGGGAGAGCGCGTTTTCCACCGCCCAATCGATCCGGTCGAAAAAGGAGGTGTGGATCGTATGGGGGGAATCCTCCAGCGCATGCGTGTTCCAGCGGACGGGGAGGCGGATCGCGTCGAACCCGGCGTCCGCGGCCAGCTGGAAATACTCCTCGCGCAGAACCACCCCCCACTCGCCTTCGTTCGGCGCCTCCAGCGCGTTCCCGAAATTGACGGCGCGCCCGATCCGGGCGTTCATCGCAAAGGCGTCGGGCCACTCGCCGGTCGGAGCCGATGGTTCGGCGGTGGTAATACGCGAACGGCTGGCGGATAATGTAAGGGTTGAAACATCCCCGGGCTGAGAATGCGCAGGCACAGGCTTCGTGGATGTGGCGAGGCATCCACAGAGCAAAAACCAGAAGATTGCCGGGTAGATCCTTCTTGATCGCATCGGATTTTCCCCGCCCGGATCTTCCCGGCGCGGAGGATTTTTTCTCGTTTATCGTCCCGGCCAATTTTCGGGAGGATATGGCGTACTTTTTCTCTAATCTGCAGCGGATATTACCATTGTCGACCCCTGTAAAAAAGCTACTTTTGGTCCTTATGATAAAAAGGGATTAATGTAGACTTATATGACCTGAAATATAATATATCGTATAGGATTGACGATGAATATGAGGACAAGAAGAACAATCCGTAACATCGGCCGGTACTGCGGCTGGCTGGGGTTGGGCCTCCTGCTGTTTACACTCCTGACCGGCTACGGCATCTCCGATTTCCGGATCGTGACGCCGCTGACCCTTAACCTGCTCAACAAGGCGGTCGCTCAGCGCCTGCATGCCTATACCGAAGCGCCGATGGTTATTCTGCTCATGTTGCACATCGGGGTTTCCGTCTGGGCCCGTTCCACCGAAGCGAAAAAGAAAGAGGATTGAACGATGAAAACAAAAATGCGGTTTCCGGTCCTGGTGATCCTGGGAGGGATGCTGCTTGCGGCCTGCGGCGGGACGGGGGAAACGAAAATGACGTCCCGCCTGCCGCGCGTGGAAATCCAGGAATACGAGGGGGAGGATCTTTCCTCGGTCGACTCCTTCCGGGAGAACTCGATCAAGGGCCCTCAAACGGTCTCCCTCGACACGTATACGCTGAAGGTTTCCGGGCTGGTGGATAACCCGCTGGCGTTGACGTATGAGCAGGTGCGGACCCGCGAGGCCTACACCAAGGTGGTCACCCTGCACTGCGTCGAAGGCTGGGACGCCACGATCCTGTGGGAGGGAATCCTGATCGACGACCTTCTCAAGGAAGCGCAGGCGCAGGAAAGCGCGGTCATCGCCATCTTCCACGCCGCGGACGGGTATACCTCCTCGCTTCCGGTCGCGTACCTTCGCGACAAACAGATTCTGCTGGCGTACAAGATGAACGGTGTGGATGTCCCCCGGGAACGCGGTTTCCCGTTCGTGGTCGTGGCCGAAGCCAAGTGGGGCTACAAGTGGGTCAAGTGGGTGACCGAGATCGAATTATCCAACGATCCCGCCTACAAGGGATACTGGGAATCCTTTGGCTATAGTAATACCGGAGATTTGGACGAGCCGTTTTTTGGGCCGTAGTCGCAAGCAAGCGTACCCGGAGTACGCCGAGAGGAGTCGATTGTAACGCAACGGTCTGAAAAACCACGAAGACACCCAGACAAGAAGTCTTTTCTTTGCGCCGTGGTGTCTTTGTGGTTTTAACCAGAGCAGCCGAGCTTTTTAATTCCGCTCGAAAGTGTCCGACAGCCGCGCCTTGGCCGCCTGCCGTTCCCCACGCCAAACAGCAGCCGATAACAGGACCATTGCCAGCAGGGTGATGATTCCGACGCAGGTCATCCCGGCGGCGGCGCTCACTCCCGTCTTCCCGTTCACCGCCGACGCCTCGGTGATCGGCGCGAACAGGATGAAGAACATCAGCCCGCCGAAGGCGAGCGCCAGCTTGCGCGTGTCGGTGAACTGCCGGCCGCGCCGGTACGAAGCGGCAAGCAGCAGGAATATACCCGCCGCGACGGCGAGCACGATGAGGATCGTCAGGACCGGCGGGAAATTCGTCTCCGGAAGCGCCCAGCCGCTATAGAAGAACGCCACCGTCGCTCCGAACCCGGCCAGCCCGTAGAAGACCGGATGCGGGAGCGGTTTTTCCTGCAGCGCCGGGACGGGCGCCGAAGGATGCGCCCGGCGCGCGAAAAAGATCAAAACGGCGATCGCAAGCACCGATCCGAGATAGGGCAGCGGCGGGGGGGAGTATGTGAAAGCCGCCCGGAAGAATAGATTTCCGCCGACGACGCTGGCGCCGAGCAATCCCGCGATGCAAGCCCAGCCGAAACATCCGAGCCATGCCTCGCCGCGCGACTTCGGGAAAATCAGATGAACGAGCAGGATCGGTATCGCGATGCTGAAGGCGGCGTGGTACACCGTCAGATGAACCGTCCAGACCCAGCTCACATCCGCCCAGCGGCCGTAGGCGGCGGCCGCGCCCAGGTCCGGCCAGGCGGTGTTGAAAAAGCTCATCACATCGATCCCCTCTTCCAGGATCCCGTAAGCTGCGCCGAGCAGGAGCACCCCCAGCCAGCCGGATTTCCAGCGCACGGCCAGCTCGCGCGCCAGAACCGCTCCGGCGCCGTACAACGGGACCAGGAACAGCCAGGTCGTCAGCGCCTGCCATTCCGAAGGCGGCGCTGAACCGGAGACCAGTTCGCCGATGACCGGAGCGAGCAAAAACAAGCTGAGGGTTGGGAGGATGTGTTTTTGCATGGGGGAAGGATACCCGCTCCGGGTAATTTTTTCCACATGGATTAAAAGGAGGCTGTGCTCCGTAACATGGAAATGGGGGATGGCGGAATAATCCAATAAATGGAAGCAGGACAACCCGGTTTTTCCCGATTATTCGGCGTCCCGCTTGCGGGGCTTTATAATAGTGGTGGAGCTTTGGATATGGAAATACTCGGTATCGGCCCCCTGGAATTCCTGGTCATCGTCGTCATCGCGCTGATCATCTTTTCGCCCAAGGATCTTGCCAAGGGCGGAAAGGAGATCGGCCGCTGGATAAACCGTCTCTACCGGTCGGATGCCTGGAAATCGATGCGCCAGGTCTCGCAGGAGATGCAAAACCTTCCCAGCCGCCTGGCGCGGGAAGCCCAGCTCGATGATCTGAAGGAGCTGGAAAAAGATATCCACAAGGCGGAAGATGCCCAGCTTGCGGGGTTAAAAGAAATGGAGAAGGATATCCGGCTCGAGGCGGGTTCCCCATACCGCGATCCCCCGTCCGTTCCCCAGATGCCCCCGGCTCGATCCGGCGTGGTGACCAGGGCCGACGCTCCGGAGCAGCCCGAATCAAAGCCGGATGCCTCCCCGGGGAAAGAAGACAGCGGGGAAGGATGACCCGCGGCCGGACCGGAGGGGTCTCCGGCGCCCGGTTTGGGCGCGCCGCGGCTGTTCCCATATTCGCTCATAAATAACGGTTACCGAAGAGGTATTCGTCCGCTCAAAATGGATGTTACCGAACGGCGAGGTTCCAGAAGGC
>JAFGCU010000110.1 GCA_016932475.1 Anaerolineales bacterium | reverse complement strand
GTCACCAGCACCTCGTGGAATTCCGCCGCCGGCCCCGCGCGCAGCGGGATCGCGCGCAGGAGCGCCGGGAACCCCTCGCCATCGCGGCGGTAAAGAGTCAGCTCGCCGCTTTCGTTGATCCGCCCGCTTTCGCACGCGGCCCGCACCGTCACCACGGCTTCCGGCGCGGTAAGCCAATCCTCGATCCGCATCGCGGCCAGCGCGGCGCCCGAATATCCGAGCATCCGTTCACAGGACTGGCTGGTTTCCGCGACGCGGCCGTCCTGGGTCCGGACGATGATGAGCGCCTGCGGCAATTCGTCCATCAACACCTGCATCGCCGTTTCGGCGCGCTTCCCCTGGCGCTGCATTTCGAAAACCTGCTGGCGGGATTGCCAGCCGCGCAGCAGCGCGCCGTGCGACGCGGAGAAGGCGGTCAGGGTTCCTTCGATTCCGGCCGGAGGTTCGCCGTCCTTCCACCCGAGCAGCAGGACCCCCCGGACTGGGGAATCCGGAAGCGGGTAGAGGATCGCAGAATCCCACGCGCAATCCGGCGCCCACGAAAAATATTCTGCGTCTATTTTGGAATCGCGCTTCCAGACGATCACGGCGTCGCGATCGGCGGCGGGAAGCGGCGGCAGCTCGTGCGGCACAACGGGGGGCAGGTTGCGCTCGAAGCCGCGCGCCAGGTGGCCGCTCTCGCGGTGAGCGTAGAACAATCCGGCGCACGTGGATGATGTGGCCGCCATGACCCAATCCAGCAGCGGCTCGGCGGAGCCGAGATCGGCGGCTTCCATCACCGCGGCCGGGAGATTTTCAAACTTCGGGAGGGCGGCGATCGCGGCGGCCGGCCGCCGGTCCTCCAGCGGGCGCATCGTCAGGAGCGCTTCGCCTTCCGGGGCGACCGAGCGCGCGGCGCGGATATCCCACACCGTGGGCTCGCCGTCCGCGCCGAGGGCAAGGCGCTGGGACCAGCGCACCGGCCGGCCGACGGGGAGATCCTTGAGATAGGTCATGATCTCCGCCACGCCGAGCAGATCCGCCAGCGCCCGGCCGATCACTTGATCGCGCTCCTGGCAGAATTTGCGCAGCGCCAGCGGATTAACGTCGGTGACGGTCCCGCGCGGATAGGAAATGGCGAACAGCAATTCGTGATGGATTTCCGCGAGCGTGACGGATTGCGGCGAGAGCGCGGAGGTGCTGGAAGCCGGCTTGAGCATCGCCAGCAGGGGCGGCGTAACGGTTTCGGTTTTGCGGAGCGGCGCGCCGGTTTTCCGCGCGGCGCTTTCACGGCCGGCGGACGGGGCGGGTAGATCCCGCGCGGAACCCGTCCGGGTGGAGCGGACTTTGCGGGTGGGGTTGCGGGTGGAGCGGGTGTCGGTCAAAGAAAAATTCCTGTCCTGCTGACCTAACCCAACCTCTCCCTTTCATTCCCCCTCCTCCCCTTCCCTTAAGGGAAGGGGAGGAGGGGGTTAGGGGGTGGAGGGGTTAGGTTGTTGCCCTTGCGTGCGAGTGCTGCGAGCGGCGAAGCGACATGGGCAGGATGCCTTCCATGGCGCGGTATTTGGCCACCGTGCGGCGGGCGATGTGCACGCCCTCCTTTTCCAGCAGGGAGACGATCTCGGTATCCGAGAGCGCTTTGGATTCGTCGGAGACGATCGTGCGGACCATGTCGCGGACCGAAAGCGAACGGTCGAAAAAGCGCGCGATCGGGACGATCCGCCCGCTCGGGAGCGCGGCGCGCTTGTTGCTGACCGCGCGCGAGACGGTCGATTCGTGCACGTCCAGGCGCTTGGCCAGCTCGGCGCGGGTCAGCGGCTTCGATTCGCGGTCGGAGCCGAGGATGAAGGCGCGTTGTTCCTCGGCCAGCGCCGCCGCGAGCCGCATCATCGTATTCTGGCTTTGCCGCAGGCACTTGTCGATCAGAAGCGCCTCTTCCACTTTTTCATTCCACTTCTCGCGCTCCTCGCCGGTCAGAGTGCGCACCATCAGGCGGAATTCCGGGTTGACGCGCACCCGGCCCGCCAGCGGGGCGTACACTTCGACCACCAGCGGTCCGGTGGGATTATTCGGCTGGACCCGGAAGGTCATCTCGGCTTCGCGGTACAGCTCCGGGTCGGATTCCGTGCGGGCGGGCCCGTTGCGGAAATAAGTGCGCCCCGGGTAGGGCGTGAGGTTTACTTTAATGAAGTGCGCCGCCGTTTCCACCGCGGCGCGGCTGAGGCGCAGCGCTTTGGCGATCGCGGCGAATTCGCCGTGGGCGAGTTCTTCCAGGTGCCCGGCGACAATCTCGCGCACGCCGGCGGGAACCGCCCCGGTTTCGGCCAGCGTGTCGATCTGGATCAGCAGAGCCTCCACCGTGCTGAGCGCGCCCACCCCCGGCGGATCGCAGCGCTGGATCATACGAAGGACTTTTTCGACCGCGGTCGGCGAGACGTGCAGGAAGCGCGCGCTTTCCAGCGGCGGCTCGGGCATCAGCCCGTTGTCATCCAGCCGGGCAAGCAGGTACGCGGCGATCGGCCTTTCCTCATCGGAGAGCTCGGGCCCGATCTGGCTCATCAAATGGTCGGCCAGCGTTTCGGGCTGGGCCGGCTCGGGGAGATTGTCCATCTCCTCGACGGATTGACGGCGGGCAGGCGGGGTGGAAAGGAAAACGATCGGCTCTTCTTTGGCCGGGTGGCAAACCGGGCAGGGGCCGGATTGGTACAACGGGCGGTGGCAGGAGGGGCAGGTTTCCGGCTCGACCACTTCGAGGGCCGGGTTGGATGCGAGCGATGAGTTAAGCCATTCGTTCATCTCGGCCCGGGAGAGCTCGAGCAGGCTCATCGTCTGGGTGAGATGGGCCGTCGTGACCTGGCGGATACGGGGTTGGGGGCGCTGGATAATAGCCATTTAGACCTTCCTTTTGGCGCCTCCCGGCTAAAAAAGCCTAAAAACAGCCGAGTCGGGTTGAGTATAGATGCAAGGCGCTAATAAAGCAAGGTGCAATATTCATGCCATTGGCATGGGAGTTGCATTAATTAGATAGGATTTACAGGATTTCAAGATGGAATTCCATACACTAAGGGCATGCGATCCTGTCCGGATTACTGTTTCGATTACAATATCGTTCGATGCGTATTTCTTTATCGACGCGTCGCCTGAAATGAGAAAGGCCGGGTTTCTGGAGAGTTTTATGTTCGATAAAAAGGAATTCCAAAAGGAATTAGAGACCGAACTCACGGGGAATATCCTGCCGTTCTGGATCCAGCATTCGATCGATCCGGTCAACGGCGGGTTCTACGGGGCGGTGACCAACGATCTCCAGGCGCTCAACGAAATCCCGCGTTCGGCGATCCTGTGCGGGCGCATCCTGTGGACATTCTCCGCCGCCCACCGGATCCTGGGCGGTGATGAATACCTGAAAATGGCGCGGCATGCCTTCGACTACCTGACCGGCGTCTTTTGGGATCCCGAATACGGCGGATTGTATTTCGACGTAAACCTCAAAGGCCAGCCGGTGTTCGACCGCAAGCATCATTATGTCCAGGCCTTCGGGCTGTATGGGCTTTCCGAATATTACCGGGCGACCAAGGATCCGCAAAGTCTCAAACTGGCGCAATCGCTGTTCGAACTGCTGGAGAAGCACGCTTTTGAACCGGTCCACGGCGGCTACATCGAGGGCAGCAGCCGGAAGTGGGAACCCTTGACCGACATGCGGCTGAGCGAGATCGATCTGGATTGCCGGAAGTCGATGAACACCAACCTGCACATCCTGGAGGCGTACACCAACCTTTTGCGCGTGTGGGATGAGCCGCGGTTGCGCGACCAGCACAGGGCGCTGATCGAAACCTTCCTGGCTCACCTGATCGATCCAAGGACCAGCCACTTCCGCCTGTTTTTCGACGATGCATGGAATCCGCTGTCGGAAATCTTCTCCTACGGCCACGATATCGAAGGCAGCTGGCTGCTGTGGGAAGCGGCCGAGGTCCAAGGCGATGACGGCCTGACCGGGCGCCTCCGCCCGTCGGTGATCGCCATGGCGGAGGCGATTCACCGCGAGGCGCGGGATATGGACGGCAGCATGGTCTACGAAGGCAGCCCGCACGGGCTGGTCAACGCCAACAAATCCTGGTGGGCGCAGACCGAGGCGATGGTGGGTTTTTACAACGCGTTTCAGATGACCGGGCGCGAGGAATTTTCGGAAGCGTCGCACCGTCTGTGGGAATACATCCGCGAGCACTATCCCGACCGGGAACACGGCGGATGGTTTACACAACTTTTCCGCGACGGGACGCCCGACCTCGGGCATTACAAGATCGGCCCGTGGGATTGCCCCTACCATTCCAGCCGAGCGTGCTTCGAGATGATGGCACGGTTGGAAAAATAGACATGATGATCAGGATTTTCTCAGAATTGACAGGATAAGTCTTGAGGAAAAAACAAAAAGGGGGAGAGATGGATATCAGATTACTATGTGAAAAAATCATTGGTTGTGCGTTCAATGTTCATAACAACCTTGGATTTGGTTTCCTGGAAAAGGTGTATGAAAACGCGCTGGCCATCGAATTAAATTCTATCGAGGGTTTATCGGCAAGGAAACAATACCCAATTCCAGTTTTCTACAAAGAATGTAAGGTAGGAGAATATTTTGCAGATTTATTTGTGAATGATTTACTTATTGTTGAGGTGAAATCTGTTTTTCAATTGGTAAAGGAACATGAGGCACAGCTTGTGCATTATTTAAAAGCCACGGAAATTGATCATGGGTTATTGATCAACTTCGGTCCTTCCGTGGTTGTTAAGCACAAATACCGGGAATATTTGAAAAAAACAAAAATAAAATCCTGTTCATCCTGATCCAATCCTGTCAATCCTGTCTATTCTTTTCTCGTAGCCAGTTCGACGTAATCCTCCCGGAACGCGGCGGAATGCTCCGCGCCGAGGAGCCGGACGATTTCGACGATCATGCCGGCTTTTTGCTCGGCATCGCGGCGCGACCAGGTGCGGGCTTTCACCTCGAGGAAGCGGCCGGGCAGCGCCGGCCTGGTGAGGTGATCGTAATTGACGAAAAACTCGGTATCCCGGTAGCGGATGTGCCAGCGCAGGCGCTCCTTGGCCACCTCGATCTCGCGCGCCGGCTGGAAATATTCCCGGTAGAAGCGCAGGCTGTGGGTGG
Organism: Anaerolineales bacterium; assembly: GCA_016932475.1. Lineage (GTDB taxonomy): Bacteria > Chloroflexota > Anaerolineae > Anaerolineales > RBG-16-64-43 > JAFGKK01. Next base: position 10,738 of record JAFGCU010000110.1, on the reverse strand, counting down.
CGGGCGCCAGGAAGCGCGACCGCGACAGCAGAACCGCCCCGGTGAACTCGCGCTCGTGGATCGGGCCGGTGAGCGTCAACCGGTAACGCGCGTTTTCGGATTCGCCGTTCGCGCCGACATACTGGTCTTCGCGGTACCGCAGGCGGCCCTGATCCGGTGCCGCGAACTCGAAATAGGTATCGTATTCGCGGAAGTGGCGGCTGTAGAGGATCTCCAATTCCGGGCGGGTAAGCTGTTCGAGCATAGGAAAATTTTCCGCCAGCCTGACCTTCACCTGGATCTCAAAAGATTCCTCCTCGGCGGCGGTCTCAATCGCGATCAGCTTCGACAGCACGGACGATTCACGCAGCGCAAGGAACGAATCCAGGCGGCGCGCCATCCCCTCGGCCTGGTGAAGCAGGTCGGCCTCCGGCAGAGACAGGAGTCGCCGGTCCCGCATCAGCCAGTTCCCGTCCACCATCAGGTCGGTCACATCGCCGGCTTTGGCGGAATAGACGATCCGCGAATAAACGGAATCCGGGCTGCGGTCGAACTTCGGGCTGGCGTGGACCGCCGCAAGGTTCAGGAGCAACAGGTCGGCGCGTTTGCCGGGCTCGAGCGAACCGGTGCGGCCGCCGATGTGGAGCGCCTGCGCGCCCATCCGGGTGGCCATGGCGAGCGCGGTTCGGGCCGGGACCGCGACCGGATTGCCGCTGATCCCTTTGGCCAGGAGGGCCGCCAGGCGCAACTCTTCAAACATATCCAGGTCGTTGTTGGATGCGGCGCCATCGGTCCCAATCCCGACGGGAAGGCCGATCTCGAGCATCTTCGAGACGGGGGCGATGCCGGAAGCCAGCTTGAGGTTGCTGGTCGGGGAGTGGACGATACCGGCGCCGGCCTTTTTCAAGGTCCGCATCTCGCCCTCGTCGAGGTGGACTCCATGGGCGGCGATCACCTTGGCGGCAAAGACGCCCAGGTGGCGCAGGTAGGGAACCTCCGGCATACCGTATTCCCGTCGCGCGGTTTCGACCTCCTGGGCGGTTTCCGCGATGTGGATGTGCAGCGCGGCGTCGAATTCGACGGCCAGCGCGGCGCAGGCGCGCAGGATTTCCTCGGTGCAGGTATAGGGGGCGTGGGCCGCGACGGCCGGGACGATCAACGGATGATCCTTCCAGCGGGCGAGGAAGGCGCGGGCGCGCTCCAAACCGTCCTCGAACGAATCTGAATCCGGAGTGGGGTACTTCATCACCGTCTGCGCGCAGACGGCGCGCAAGCCGGCATCGGCGATGGCGGAGGCGGCTTCGTCCTCGAAATAGTACATGTCCGCGAGAGTCCCCACCCCGCCGCGAATCAATTCGGCGCACGCCAGGCGCGTTCCGAGCTGGACGAAATCCGGCGCGACGAACTGGCGCTCGACCGGCATCATGTACCCGAGCAGCCAGACGTCCAGGCGCAGGTCGTCGGCCAGCCCGCGCAGGAGCGCCATCGCCGCGTGCGTATGGGCGTTGACCAGCGCGGGCATCAGGATCGCGCCGCGGCAATCGACCGTCTCTTGTGCGGGAATATCTCGCCGCAGTTCGGACGCCGGGCCGACGGCCAGGATCGCGCCACCGCGGACCGCGACCGCGCCTTCCGGAAAGGACCGGAATTCCGGATCCATCGTCAGGACGTGGGCGTTGAGGAGCAGCAGGTCGGCTTTTTCCATGCGCGGAGGCCTCCGGGGGAATAAGGAAACAACCTGGCTCGATTATACTTGCAGACCTCACCCCAATGCCCCGTCCCCGTAGGGGCGATACACTGAATCGCCCATACACCGTGCAGGGGTAGGGGGCGAGGAAGGAGAACCGCATGCGCGCAGTAGACATCATCATCCGCAAACGCGACGGGGCCGAGCTCTCGGCCGGGGAGATCGATTTCCTCGTGCAGGGGATAACCGACGGCACCGTCCCGGATTATCAGATCGCCGCCTGGGCGATGGCGGTCCTGTGGCGCGGGATGACGATCCGCGAGACGGCGCAGTTGACCCGGGCGATGGCGGAATCCGGCGCTTCACTGGACGCGGAAGCGTGGGCGCCGGGCGCGGTCGACAAGCATTCGACCGGCGGGGTGGGGGATAAGACCACGCTGGTCGTGGAGCCGATCGTCGCCGCGTGCGGGCTACCGGTGATGAAAATGTCCGGGCGGGGCCTGGGCATCTCCGGCGGGACGATCGACAAATGGGAATCCATCCCCGGCTTCCGGACGAATCTGACGCGGGAGGAGATCCTCCGCCAGTTGAAGGAGATCGGGATGGTAGCCTGCGCGCAGACGGCGGAATTGGCGCCGGCGGACGGGAAGCTGTATGCCCTGCGGGATGTGACCGGCACGATCCCTTCCGTACCGCTGATCGCCTCAAGCATTATGAGCAAGAAGATCGCCACCGGCGCGCGCGCCATCGTCCTGGACGTGAAGGCGGGGACGGGGGCGTTCATGGGGACGGTCGCCGAGGCGGCAACGCTCGCGCAGTGGATGGTGCGGATCGGTAAACGCGCCGGACGGAGGACGGTCGCCCTGGTCTCGGGGATGTTTCAACCGCTGGGATTTGCGGTCGGGAATGCGTTGGAGGTGCGGGAAGCGATGGCGGCGTTGCGCGGGGAGGGGCCGGCGGATTTGCGCGAGCACTGCCTGACGATCGCCGGGTATATGCTCCACCTCGGCGGGCGGACGCGCAACCCGCGCCTGGGCCGCGCGCTCGCGGCCGAAAAACTGGCCGATGGGACGGCGTTCGCCAAGTTCCGCGCTTTGATTCGAGCGCAGGGCGGCGACGAACGAATCTGCGACGATCCATCACTCCTCCCAAGCGCGCCCTGCCGCGGGATCCTCACGGCAGGCAAATCCGGATATCTGGCGGAAGCGCACGCCGGGAAGATCGGGCTGGCGAGCGTCCGCCTCGGCGCCGGCCGCGCGAAGAAAGGCGATTCGATCGATCCGGCGGTCGGGATCGTCCTGCGCGGTAAGGTCGGCGATCCGGTGCGGAAGGGGGATCCGCTGTGCGAGGTGCATGCCGCAACGGAAAAAGCGTTAGCGCAGGGGCTGTCGGAGTTGGAGGATGCGTTTGTGATCAAGCGGGGGAAGGTGAAACCGTTGCCGCTGTTTTATAAATCAATTACAAAGTGAACCGTGGAAGATGTCACCCGGAACGCCCGCCCTCACGCCTGCCCCGCAGCGATGAGCGCCGCAAATTTCCTGTCCGCGAGGCGCATCGCCGCTCTTTTTTTTTATCTTCGAGCGGTGATGGTTGCGGAAAAAGGGTTTCGGTGCGATGGATTTGCGAAGGGGAGGAGCATCCCTGTCAAATGCTGATTAATAGCCAGGATGGATGCGTAGCAAGAGGAAGCGAAGGGTAAAAAATCACAAGGCAGATGCTTAGCTTTCCCTCACATCGTTCGGGACGGGCGCTTAGCATGACAACCTTGCTCGACAATTCCCATGGTTTTATTCCTGTTCGGCCCTTCGTTTTGCCAAGAATAGGGAAAGCCGAAACAGCAGCCCCGCGATCCACCAATTTGCCAGAAAATGGAGTGTTTGCAGCACCGCCCGAAAAATATTTCTCGGATCGAGAATTCCGAGTAGAGACTCGGGCATGTCCAAGCCCAGCAGGATATTGAAAATGGAATGGGCCTCCTGCCCGAAGAAAAATTCCTGAAACCGGGCTTCCCAACCTGCGCCGGAACCGATCCGGTTCTGCAACCAAACGAACGCAAGCACCCGCTCGACCACATACAACGCAAGCGCCAGAAGGACGATCGGAGTGTCAAACCGTTTCAGGTCGGATTCTTTATCGGCATCCATTTCCGCTCGCTATGGGATATCCTTATTTCTTTACCGGGCAGCCGCGGGAGTGCACGCTCAGGCGGCGGCCTGCGGCTTCTTGGCGCCGAGGTCCTTCAGGAAGAACGGCGCATACAGCAGAAGGCAGACCGCGACTCCGATGATTTCCAGGCTGAGGATGTACCACGGCCAGGGGCCGAGCACATCGATCAGGCTGGCCGTTTCCGGCTTGTGCGCGATGAATAAATAATTGCTGCCGATCCGCTGGTTGATGATATACACCGCCGCCATGTAGATGTTCATCCCGACAAACACCCGCAGCAGGGATTTCGGATACGGGCGGAACTTCTCGGCCCAGGTCATGTACAGTGCGCTGAGGATGAGCAGGCCGTGGGCGGTCATCGTCTGGAAGAAGCGGAAATGAGGAAAACCGTAGATTCCCGCGTCGGGCGTGAGCAGCGCCTGGATCGCCGCCCCGATCCCCATGAAGTAGCTGAACTCATAGATCGTGTACTGGCGCGTGACCAGCATATAGGCGCTGGCGAAGACCATGAGGCTGCAGATGTGCAGTGGGAGGTGGATTTGAACCGACCATAAACCATAATGGATTTGCCAGGCGTGGAATGCCGCTTCGTTCAGCACCAGCCAGACGGCGAGGAACCAGCGGAGGCACATTTTTTGCCGGTCGGACAGCCTGTTGCGGAGGGTATACAGCAGAATAAAAACAACCAGGAGGAACGCGAGAAAGGCCAGATGGGCCGGGCCGAACAATTCGAAAGCGGGGCCGGCGTAATCGCGGGTGAAGAATTGTTCCATTCAGCCCTCCGGTCGGGCGGCATATGCACGGGGAAAGCGGTTTTTTGCCCCGGAGTGATATTGGATTACGCAGAAAAATATTCAGGAAGACCGTGGTGAAGTATTCCGGCAGGCGGGAAACACGGTCAGTCGTCCCCCCACAGCCATTCCAGCCAGACGCGCCAGTTGGAGACCTCTCCGGCGCGATCTTCGGGCGTTTCCGGTGTGGCGGCCGGGGCGGTCGGGGCGAGCGGCTGGACGAGAACTTCGCCGGGGAGCACCATCTTGCCTTCATCGCGGGCCCATGCCGCAACCGCCTCGTCGCTCTGCGCGTCGGCGATGAGGGTGGTCATCCGGTTGGATTCCCGAGCCAATTGGGTGACCTGCGCGCCGATCTGGTGTTCCAGTGCGCGCAATTCGGCCGCCTGGCTGATCCGGCGCCAGAGTTCGCCAAAGACCAGCAGGGAAACCAGGATAGCGGCGGCGATGAGGAGCCGATTTTTCACCGGGGAAGCGTTGGGCGATGCGGGGGGAGGAAATTGAGTAGGCATGCGTGGACCGCTCAAATAATACGATGGAATGCGGCGCAAGACAAGTGCCCGGGGAGTTCGGAAAATCGCAACGCAAAGCCGCGAAGACGCAGAGACGCAAAGTAACCCCACTGGATTTCCCTAGCGCCTCTGCGCCCTGGAGTCTTTGCGTTCATGATTTTGACCCTCGCATTCTTCCCTTGATCGGCTTGCCAATTGGCCGGTTTGGTGTATGCTCCAGTAAACGGAAAGGAGAGATCCGCATGGAGACAAAAATCGGGAAGGTGACGCATTACTTCAAGCACATCAACGTGGCCGTCCTCGATCTCAGCGCGGAATTGAAGGTCGGGGAGACCGTCCGGTTTCTCGGGCACAGCGCCGATTTCACCCAGACGATCGATTCGATGGAAATCGAGCATCAGAAGGTGCAATCCGCGGGCCCCGCGAAAGAAGTGGCACTTAAGACCATCCAGCCCGTGCATGAAGGGACCGAGGTCTTGAAAGTCACATAGACACGGGCTGCTTTCATCGGCTTTCTTCGATCCGAAATGTGAATGAATAACCACCAAGACACGAAGACACAAAAAAAACCAGGTTCGCTTTACTTGGCGTCTTCGTGTCTTGGTGGTTTTAATATTGTTAATTACCCCCTAAGACGACAAGACCAAAGGAAAAATATTATTAGCTTTGGTGTCTTGGTGGGTAATTACTTCTGACATCCGGGGCAGAAGTAGCACGCTCCTCCCAGGTATTGGATCTTTTCGATCTTGCGGCCGCATTCCGGGCACGGCCGGCCGGCCGCGTTTTTATCCATGATCCGGATGTACCCGCCCGGATGATCGAACAGGTCGTATTCGTCGTTCCGGCCGCCCAGCCGGACCGCCTGGTCGACCGTCGAGCGGATCGCGAGGTAGAGCGTGCGGATCTGCCGCGCGTCGAGTGTTTCCACCGGGTGCCGCGGGTGGAGCCGGGCGCGGAAGAGAATATCCTGCGCGATCGAGTTCCCGAGCCCCGGGATCAGCTGGTCCTGCGTGAGCAGCCCCTTCGCACTCCGCTTCTCGCCGCCGGCGACCTCCTTCACCAAGCGCGAAAAATATTCCTGCGTGAACTCCTTCTCAACCGGAGTGGTTCGCATGCCGCGGATGTACTGCCGATTGCGCTCCCCGCCCTTCTCATACAATTCCATCGCGCCCCACATCGCGGTCGTGACCGTGAACGATGAGCCGTCCTCAAACGAAATTAGGAGATGATACTTCTTCGGAAGGGCGGAACCTGCGGGATGATAGAGCGCTTTTCCGCCGCACTCGCCCAGCATGAGGATGTACCCCGGCTGGACCGGGATGAACAGCCATCTTCCGCGGGGAGCGGATTTCCCGATCTTTTTTCCGCGCGTCAGCTTTTCAAATTCCGCCGGCTTGCGGTTGTACCAGACGAACTTGTGCGGGGAATTCCCGAGGCTCCCTTTGAGGACGGTTTTTCCGGTCAGGGTTTTGTTGATCTGGGCGGACAGGTTGGCGATTTCCGGCAGTTCGAACATGGCGGATACTCCTGTTCCATAATCCCGCTTATCCCCCTCATGGTATCCCGTGAAAGCCGGAAAGGGGAGGGGGAAACCGCGCATCCGATCCATTTCCCGGCAAGCTTCCTGCGGCAGGTTCAGCGTTTTTTTCTTTTCCGCTCTCCCAGGGATTTTTCCATCGTACCGATGAACGTCTTGACATCCATGGCGGCAATGCTTTCGCCGATCAACTCCACCGGCAGATCGTCGATTTTCCGGAACCGCACGCAAGATTTGCCGACGTCGAGGCGTTTGCCGGTCTTCCGGTAAGCCGCCTCGAATTTCTTTCGCGCGGCGGAATCACCGTAAATCCCCATGAGATAAACCGACATGTGGTTTTTCTGCGAGGCCAGCGCCGCGTACATGAGAGGCTGCTTGTTGTACGTATCCGGATACGTCTTGAGCGGGACCTGGTAGGTGATCATCCCCCAATGGATTGCTTCTTCGTAACCTTCAGGCAGGTTTTTCAGGATCGCCGCGCGAACCTTTTTGACCGCTTCGCGGCGGTCGGCGGGCAGTCCGGCCAAATATTCGGCAACGGTGGCGGCATCGGATCGCATCGACAACCCTCCTGTTCCCGAAAAGGATTTTGCGGGAAAGATCTACATTACCTCCAAACTCACGACCGCCTTGGGGGGCAGGGAAATCCGAATGGAACCCCCGCGGATCTTTGCGCCGTCGAACGCGGCCGGCTGCACGGCTTCGGGCTTTTCGAACGTGTTGCCGGCGTGGACCGCGTCGGCGGTCAGGATCCGGCCGGTGACGGACACCGGTGTCATGCCGCGCAGCTCGCATTCGAGCTCGAGTCCCTGCACCGGATCGAGATGGCACAGCGTCAGGAGAACCGTTCCCACGCCGGCGCGCGAGGCGGAAACGTTTACGGCCGGGATGCTTTCGTCCCCTGAGGCGTACAGCGACTCCTCCAGATCAAACGGCAGCCGGACGGCGTCCTGGTGATCCTTGTACATCTCGAATACATGGTAGGTGGGGGTCAGGATCATCTTTTCCCCTTCGGTCAGGATCAAAGCCTGCAGGACGTTGACCGTCTGGGCGAGGTTGGCCATCTGGACCCGATCGCAATGGTTGTTGAAAATATTCAGGGCCGTGCCGGCCAGCATGGCATCGCGCAAGGTGCTTTGCTGATACAAAAATCCCGGATTCGTCCCCGGTTCGACGTCATACCACGCGCCCCATTCGTCGACGATCAGCCCGACGCGTTTTTCGGGATCGAAGCGGTCCATGATATCCGAGTGATTGGCAATCATCCCGTCCAGGAGGATAGTCTTCTTCATCACGGTGAACCACTCGGATTCGCCGAATTGCGTCGCGGAGCCTTTGGATTCCCAGTTGCCGGGCAGGACATAGTAGTGGAGCGAGAGGCCGTCCATAAATTTGGCCGCCTCGCGCATCAGGACCTCGGTCCAGCGGAAATCGAAGTCGGCGGCGCCGCAGGCGATTTTATAGAGCTTGTTCCCGCCGTAATTGCGGCAATAGGTGGCGTAACGGCGGAACTGGTCCGCGTAAAATTCCGCGCGCATGTTTCCGCCGCAGCCCCAGTTCTCGTTGCCCACGCCCCAGAACCGCACCCGCCACGGCGCCTCGCGGCCGTTCGCCCGGCGCATTTCGGCCATCGGGCTTTTCCCGCCGAGGGTGAGGTACTCCACCCATTCCTGCATCTCGCGCACCGTGCCGCTGCCGAGGTTGCCGCAGATGTACGGCTCGCACCCGAGCTGATCGCACAAATCCAGAAATTCGTGCGTGCCGAACCGGTTGTTCTCGATCACGCCGCCCCAGTGCGTATTGACGCGGCCGGGGCGGGATTCGCGGGGGCCGATGCCATCCTGCCAATGATATTCGTCGGCGAAGCAACCGCCGGGCCAGCGCAGGACGGGGATCCGGATCGCACGGAGCGCTTCAACGATATCCGTGCGGACCCCGCGCAGGTTGGGGATCGGCGACTCCGGCCCGACCCAAAGGCCGTCGTAGATGCAGCGGCCGAGATGCTCGGCGAAGTGGCCGTAGATGTGTTTGCTGATTTTCGAGGCGCCCTGGCCGGCGTGGACGACCAGTTTCTTCGTCAAAGGCAGTTTGGATTTCAATTTGGAATCCTTTCTTTGCCATCCACTCCCTCCTCACCCCTATCCCCTTGCCCCTTCCCCCGCTCCTGGTTTATGCCAGGAGCGGGGGAAGGGGTTGGGGTAGGGGGCGAGGATTGAAGGGATGAGGAAAAAATGGAAAAATTTTTTATGACAAACCTTTGCGTCCTTTGCGGCTTTGCGGCAAATGGGTTTGAGCCTATGATTTTACCGCGGCAGTTCCAGCACCACCACCGTACAATAATCCGGTGCGGTTTGCACGTCGAACCTCGCGCCCATCATCAGAAAGGAAGCCTCCCGTGCGAAAAGGATAGATAGATCCACGAAAACAGTACGATGGATCCGATGACGACGACGTGGCTGGCGATATTCACCAGCAGGCCGTAGAGGATGATTTTCCAGAAGGAAGCCGCAGGCTGCAGGAATCGGAATAAAAACGGATATTCTATAAGCAGCGTACCCAGAAAGAACAATGGAATGTAAATCTCCGGGTAAGATGTAAAAAACGCGGAGAAAAAGATCGTTGCTGCTCCGCATAAAGCGGATACAAAATTCATTAAGCCAGAAATGCCGATGCTGCGTGCGGTGCTTTGATGAAGGAAGATTTTCAAGAACACGGCTTCCAGGGGGATGGTGACGATAAGAGCGAAAATGCCCCAGATCGGGCCAACGATTATGAAAACAATACCTTCCCACATATCCATCGGATAAGAAAGGTGCATAATCACCTCCCACTCAGATGATTCGAAAGCCGGATGACCAATTTGTTCTTATTAGGTCTCTTGGAGGCCATATAATTCCTCGTCCCTTCGTAAAAAAAAAATTCTCACCGCAAAGCCGCGAAGGACGCGAAGTCAGCAAACATTAATTTTCGCTTTGCGACCTTTGCGTCTTTGCGGTAAAAGGGTTCACCGCGGCAGTTCCAGCACCACGACCGTGCCGTAATCCGGCGCGGTCTGGACGTCGAACTTCGCGCCGATCATCGCCGCGCGCTCGCGCATGCCCGCCAGCCCGAAGTGCCCCTGGGCCACGAAGCGCGCGGAATCCGTCCCTCCCGGGATGCCGCGCCCGTCGTCGGTGACCGTCATCCGCAGGCGGTCCGGGTATTCCGTCAGCCGGACCTCGATCTCCGAGGCGTCCGCGTGGCGGACGGCGTTGCGCAGCGCCTCCTGCGCGATGCGGAAAACCGCCACCGAAATATCATCGGGAAGCCGCGCTTCGGTTTCGGGAAGGTCCAGGCTGATGGAAGGCCGCGGGTCCTTCGCGGTTTGTTCGATCAGACCCTGAAGCGCGGCCGCCAGGCCCTGTTGAAGCAGGGGAGGGCGCAGGATGTGGCAGATCCCGCGCAGGGTTTGGACGGCATCGGACGAGCGCGCCGCCAGATCACCGGCGATGCTTTCATCGCACGGGGGAGTTTTTTCCAATGCCTTCAGATCGCGGCTGATCGCGCACAGATCCTGAAGAACGCCGTCGTGCAGGTCGCGCGCAAGGCGCCCGCGTTCATCTTCCTGGGCCGCCACCACTTTGCGGTAAAGGGTGCGGATCTCCGTCGCGGCCAATTTATCCTGCTGCGCAAAGTGAAGGGATTCGAGGATAACCGCGGCCTGTCGGCTGAGGTTCGTCAGGCAGGAAAGATCCTCGGGCGAAAAAAGCAGGCCGCCTTCGCGTTCGCCGAGCAGCCACATTCCGCGCAGCGCGGCGCCGCGCATCAGCGGCACCCAGACCTTTGTCCATTCCAGCCCGGCGCTTCCCTGCCGGATGATTTGCTCCAGGCGGCCCAGGTCGGCGCGCAATGCCTCGCCGTTCGAAGTGACCCAGCGGACAGCGGCGTGGCTGACCGGCAAGCGGGTTTCGCCGCCGAATGGATCGGCAAGCAGATACCCCTGGGCTTCCCCCCGAAAAACGGACACCTGGATAAGCCATAGTACACTGGTTCCAGGGAGTCGAACATGGGTACACAGAGAAGAACC
>JAFGCU010000011.1 GCA_016932475.1 Anaerolineales bacterium | reverse complement strand
TCTCCAATCGGGCAGGATGGTTGCGTCACAACAATTCTATCCCGTTTGGAGATCTCTTTTTCTAAGCCGATCTTGGACAAGAGTGATCCACTATTCGAAATAGATTCCGAATAAAGATGAAAAGCTGATGAATTATTCCACGAAGAGCACGAAGAGCACGAAGAGCACCAAGTTTTTCCCTTGGTGTCCTTCGTGCGCTTCGTGGAGTCATCCAATCCCCTCATCCCGCTTGAGATTACCTGTACAATTAATGCTGCCTGCGATCACAGGGGGTCGGCGCCTGCACTCGAAAAACGCATATTTTTCGGGGTGCCGGAGGCCTCGTCGGGAAAGTCGTGGACCAACGGCGAATGTCGCCTCAATGTCGTCCGCGCGACGTTGTGTGCACGGGCGCGGTTTCTAGAATGGGGGATAAAACCGAAAGGAGAAAAAACCATGAACCAGCCCGAACTCGGACTCAAAGTCTCAGAATTGCGGCAACAGAAAAGCCTGACGCAGGAACAACTGGCGGAGCGCTGCGAGGTCAGCCCGCGGACCATCCAGCGCATCGAGAGCGGCGAGGTGGATCCGCGCGCCTATACCCTGCACTGCCTGGGCGCCGCCCTCGAATTCGATTTCGGCGGGGAGAACACGGCTAACGAAAACCTCTGGCTGACGGTCCTGCACCTCAGCAGCGTGTTGTGCATTCTCATCGTTCCGCTTCTGCTGTGGTCTTGGAAGAAGAACAGTTCCTACAAGATCGACCAGCAGGGACGCCAGGTGCTCAACTTCCAGATCACCATGACGCTGCTGCTCGTCGCCGCCGCTCTGCTCCTGATTTTGTATCCCGCTGCGCTCATCCTGACGGGCGAGGCGGCCGTGCGCGCCATGGAAACCACTCCGCTGTTCATACTCGCCACCATTTGCCTGCCGGTGCCCCTGGTGCTGATAGGAATCTTCTGCGCCTGGCAGGGTGTGGCCAATGCCCTCCGGTCGCTGGCGGAAAAACCCGTCCGGTACGCGCTCAGCATCCCATTTATCAAATAGATTCCACGAAGACACACGAAGGGAAACCTGAAGGACACGAAGATAAGTAAGATCTCTTCGTGGGCTTCAGGTTTCTTTTCGCGCTCTTCGTGGATTCTATTTTCGGGATTGCAATTCGAGGATGTTCCCTTCCGGATCCGCGGCGTATACGAATGTCAGCCGGCCGACGCCCTCCACGGTGCGCGAGACGACGGCCCCGACGGCGCGGCCGCCGTGCGCGATCACGGTTTGCAGGGCCGCCGCCACGTCGTCGACTTCGAAGGCGATGTGGGAGAACCCTTCGCGGTTGGCCGCCGGCGCGGGCCCGGATTCGTTCCGGGCGTATTGGAAGATCTCGAGCGTCGGTCCCGCTTCCCCGCCCCCCGGCAGACGAAGATGAACCCCGTCGATTGCGGCGCCGGGCACCCCGGTCCCCCGGCTCAGCCACTCGCCGGCCATGTGCCGCTCCGGCGGCACTTGCACGCATTCAAACACTTCCTCGTAGAAGCGGACCAGCGCCCGCCAGTCTTTCGCGATGATGTTGGTGTGTTTGTATTTCATAATGCACTAATTTTCTCCACGAAGAGCACAAAGAGCCCTAAGGTTTTTCCCCTCGTGCGCTTCGTGGATTAATCCTCCACCCGTCGCACGGCCCACACGGTCCCGGTATGATCCGGGCAATGGATGCGGTGGACGCGCGGGTCTTCCTCGTTCCACGACGGGAATCCCATCGCCGCCCGCCAGACGTACAGGTCGATCACATGCAGCAGCGCGGTGCACACCCCCTCCGGCCGCTTGTAGGGACTTTCATAATAGAAGACGTCCCCCAGATTGTGGTGACATTCCCCATATTTCCCGATCATCCGGATCTCAATCCGCGCCAGCCGGTCCCAGTAGGCATGGTACTCGCCGTGGGTCATGGGTTTGGAGAGATCGATCCCCAGACTCAACTTGTTGTGTTCATCCATTGTGTTTCACCCCATTCTTAATCCTCCACGAAGCGCACGAAGGACACGAAGTAAAAAAACTTAGTGCTCTTCGCGCACTTCGTGGATTCTTATGCGGACGCGATGTGCTTCAACATGCGATATAAATTCCGCGCCAGGTTCTCGACCGTGCGCAGGCCGAGCGTGTCGTCCTTCGCCTCACCCATGATCGTGCCGCCGGCGTGGCTGTACCCCCGGCCGTCGCTCACCACCCGCATGTTCTGCTGGAGCAGAAAGGTGTGGATGTTCTGCAGGGTGGTCTCCTGGCCGCCGTTGCGGAACCCGCCGCAGGCGATCCCGGCGCCGACCTTGCCGGACAGCTCCATCTCCTGCTCGTAACTGGGCCGGAGCGGCACGCTGCGGTCCATCATGTTCTTGAGGGTCCCCGAAACCATGCCGAAGTAAACCGGCGATCCGATGATCATCCCGTCGCATCCGCGCATGGCGTCGAGGATCTCCGCCATATCGTCAGCGACCGGGCAGCGGCGGTCAGTCTGGCATGCCCAGCAGCCGGTGCAGGGGCGGATATCCTTTCCGGCCAGCGTGAGATACGTGCATTTGGCCCCTTCGCCCGTCAGAATCTCGAGCGCATGCCGGACGGCGAACGCCGTGTTGCCGTTCTTGTTCAGGCTTCCGGATATTCCCAGTATTTTCATGATTTCCTCCAAAGCAACTCAGCGGAAAATCCACAAAGACCGGGGCGGCAATGGATACGGCGGATGGGAAGGAACAAAGAAGAGCGCGCATGGTTTTTTACAATTCCTTCGTGTTCTTCTGGTTCTCCCTTCGTGTCCTTCGTGGATAGTCCTCACGCGGCCGGCTTTGTTGTCCCGGAGATTGCCCCGCGCAGGAAAAGCGCAAAAGGGATGAAACAAACCAGCCCCATCACCGCGATCACCAGCACGCCCGCCGCGTCGAAAGGCGCCGCGGTCAAAACAGGCTGGAGGATCATCACGGCGATCAGCCCGATGAACAGCATGCTGAGCGAGAAGAGAAATCCCAATCCCCCGGCATACCCGAGAGGGTGGCGCCTCCACAGCAGAATCCCGCCGAGAATCCAAACAGGGGAGATGACCAGGTCGGAGAGGTTCACGGCAAGGATCGTGGCCGCGATCGGGGTTTGGTGGACAATCGCGTCGATCACTATCCCGGCGGCCCGCAGAAGGAACAAGCCCGCGAGCCCCGCCAGGATTCCGCCGCAGAGTCTTTCGGGAACCGCGCCGGCCAGCCGCTCCCGCACCGCATTCCGGTCGATGGCGAGGAACCATCCGATGATCGCATACCCGCCGGCAAGGACCAGCGCGAGGTATCCCAGGTAGATCGCGCTCAGGGGCATGCAGAATAAATAGATGAGATAGGTATACAAGATGAAAAGCAGCCCGCCCGGCCAGAGCAGCAATCCGATCCATTTTCCCCGGAGAGCGAGTCCCAGGGAAACAAGCAGGATCGGCAGGCCGATGACGAGGCTGACGGCATCGTTGGGGATGAAGGCGCGGCGGAATTCATCGGTCGGGTAGACGGCGCCGGGGCTGATCAGCCCGGCCGCCGAAACCGCGGCGGTGACAACGGCGATCGCCAGCGAGAAGGCATACACCAATTTGAGGTTGCCGCGAACGGGCAGGGAGGAGACGCCCGGCGTCCAGGAATTTTCGGTCATGGATTTTCTCCTGAATGTAAGAATATTGAAACCGCAGTCTGGACGGTTGGATGCCCGCGTCATCTGCTTTTTGGTAATACGGATATGGCCGTCCCGCCGGCAGGGACGATCACAAATTATGGAGGATCTGCTTCCGTTTCTCCTGATATTCTTCCTCGCTGATCAGATGCCGGCTCCGCAGCTGCTCCAGTTCTTCCATCCGCCCCACGGCATTCGACTCGGCCGGATTCTTGACATGGATTTCCATGACCTGGATGCGTTTCGGCTTTTGGGGATCGTAAACAACCTTGGCGGTGATCCCGGGTTGGATAAGCGCGGCGTTCAGGCGCGAGACGATGGTTTTCGCCTCGGCCTCGAAGGCGGTGCCCATGGACGGCGTAACTTCGAGCAGCATCCCGATCTGGGGATCGTCGTTGATGGTGGTGCCCGTATCCCAGACTTTTAGAACTTTGGCCGGGGCGGTGACGCCGTTTTTGATTTGGGGCGGGGAGATAACCCGGTAAAAATGCCACAGGGTCGTGAGGACGAATCCCAGCGCGATGATCATGATGGGGATCGCGAGAAACTCGCCCGTTTCCAGCATCCGGGGGATGTTCATCTCGCGGACCACGGACCAGTCCGTCTCCTGGATGGCGCCGTAGATTCCGCCGCCGATGCTGGCCACGGCGATGATCGCGCTGATGATGAAGATCCACCGCAAGTTTTTCATGCGACCCTCCAGGAAAAGTGTTTACTCAGCCACAGTGGCACACACAGCTTGCGGGAATGGACCAATACCAGTTGATTTTATCAACGAATCCCGGGAGTTGGTTATCCCCGAGACGGGATTGGCAACCGGCGGCCGATCTGGGATTTGGGATATCCGGCTTCAAGCCGCCGCGGAAGAATCCTGCGGCGGCATCCTGTGGGATCCGGACTTGATGAACAGCAGGCTGACGATCCCCAGCGCCGCCGTCCCCGCCCAGAATAAAAACGGCGCGCCGGGGGCGATCTCCGCCAGGTTATTGCCGATCGGGGGGGAAACCAGGTTCCCCAGGAAGAAGAACGTCATCACGAAACCGGTCGCCGTGCCGGCGTAGAGAGGCCCCACATCCCCGGTCTCGACCGCCATCGTCAGGACGAGCGCCGCCGATCCGTCGCGCGTCATTCCCGCAAGCACGACCGCCGCCCAGATGCACCAACCCCCGGCCGCCGCGAGCAGCCCGCTGCCGGCCGCCATGGCGGTCAGCGCTCCGATCAGAACCATTTTCCTCGAACCCAAGCGGTCGGAAAGAAAACCGATCGGCAGGATGAGCAGCAGGCTGGCCACATAGATCAGGGATACGGCGGAATCCGCGGTCGCATCGGGCCACCCGATCCCGCGCAAATGGAGGGCCAGGTATCCCGCCATCCCCTGCTGGCAGCTCCCGATTCCAAGAAAGGTTAATCCCAGAAGCCAAAGCTCCTTCTTCTTTAATATATGGGATAACGCCTGCCGCATCGGGATTGCGGCCGCTTTTCCGGTAGTGGCGGCCTCGGGAACGGCTTTGAGGAACACCCAGAGGATTGCGAATGGGACGGCCAGTGCTCCGAAAAAGAACATGGTATGGCGCCAATTCCCCAGCCAGGGGGAAAGCACCGTGGCGCCCAGCAATGATCCGAGCACGAGCCCGAGCGCCATCCCCATCGCGAGGATGCCGTTGGCCAGCCCCAGTTCCCAGTGCGGGAACCATAAGCCGCTGATCTTAAAACCGCTGGTCGAGATCAGCGGCACCAGCCCGCCGGCGACAAGCAGAATGGTCATCAGCGCGCTGAAATCCCCCGCCAGCCCGCGCAGCGCGGTGGTCGAACCGACCAGAACGATGCCTGCCAGAAGGACCCGCTTGGGGCCGAAACGGTCGATCAGCGCGCCGCTGATCAGGCCGGTGAAAATGGCCAGCAGCGATCCGATTCCCCAGATCAGCCCGATCTGGACCAGGTCCAGATGCAGATCGGCTGCGATTTCCTCGAACAGGACGGCCAGACTGGCGCCCGGTCCGCTGATGACCGTGGCGAAGGTCAGTGCGGTCAGCACAAGGATAAACCAGCGATAGCTTGCGTTCGATTTCAAGAGAGCGTCCTTTCCGAAGATCCGGACATGCCGGAGATGATTTCTTTCGCCCGCGCGGCCAGGAGAGCGGACGGCGTCGGCCCAGCCGGTTTTAAGGCGCTGCGCAAATCCTCCCCGGTCAACGGGCCGCGGATGCGCGCGCAAACGGTGAAGCTGAGCGCGAAGGGGTTTTTTAGAGCAGCAGCGGGCTTCGGCCGCCGGAAAGCAGGAATTCGATGGTGTGATTACTCCCAATCATGAGGGATGAAAGCGAAGTCTAACATAAGGGAAAAAACCCTCGCCAAACGCTCCCCCGGCGGATGCTGGGAGAGGGTTTGATTGCTCCCTTCTCCCGGCATCCGTTGG
This sequence comes from Anaerolineales bacterium, assembly GCA_016932475.1. Taxonomy (GTDB): domain Bacteria; phylum Chloroflexota; class Anaerolineae; order Anaerolineales; family RBG-16-64-43; genus JAFGKK01. The sequence continues at coordinate 5,367 of JAFGCU010000011.1, read as the reverse complement.
GAGAAGGGCAGGGGATGCGGGAGGGAATTTGGTTAAGTGAAGGTTGGAACCGCGCGAGCGATCACGCCAGCACTTTCCACTTTTTCATGCTTTTGGATCCATACAGGTTCGGCGTTTGCGGGTATTGCCGCGAGGGAAGCACTTCGCGGATCGCTTCGTACCAATCCGCGTAGGTCGCCGATTGGGGCAGCTTGGCCAGAGTCCGCAGCGCCACGAACGTGAACGCACCGTTCGGCCGCCCGCGGAACCAGGCATCGTAGCTGAATTCGGTTTCCTGGCAGCCGGAGAGCAGCAGGCCGGCGTTCCGCCCGGGAGGGCTTGAGCGGCGGACGCCGCGGCGGATTCCGAACCGGCCAGTCTCGTGTTTGGTGAGGAACGCGGCGGGCGGGAGAAAACGCACGCTGGTATGCCGCGCGTTTATCCCCTGCGCGGCCGGAGGGGTCGTGATCGGGGCGAACCGAGACACCGTTCCGGAGTTGCAGGAATCGGAGATCATCACCAGCTTCACGCCTGTTTTCCGCGTGGAGTAAAGATCGAACAGCTCGTCGTCGGTGATCGGGCCTTTGGCGCGCACGTCGTACGGGCACAGGCACTCGTCCGCGCCGTCGGGCTCGTCGCCGTTTTCATCCGGCACAAAGGAACCGTGTCCGGAATACTGGACCACGATCAGGTCTCCGGCCCCGGCTCCGGCCACCAGCGTGCGCATGGCCGAACGCATCGCCCGGCCGGTCGCTTTCCGGTCGATCAGCCGCTGAACGGAAAATCCGCGCCGCGTAAATTCCGCGCCCCAATCGTCGGCGTCGTTCACGCAGCCGGCCAGGTCGCTTTCGGTGCCGGGGTAGTTGTTGATCCCGATGCACAGCGCATATTTCGTCATGGGAACTTGCTCCTCTTTTTTCCGCGGCCGCACACCGGATTATTTCGGCCCGGGTTTTCCAAACAAACCGATCGCGCCGATCACCAAAAAGAGCGCGCCGATCGTGAGGGCGAAGGAGGCGTAGAAAATCCTGGAGAAGAAGAAGGAAACATGGATCGGAGAGAGGCGATCGACCAGGAATAAGGCGATCACAACTGCTCCGGTGAGTGCCATAACCAGAGGCGGGATCTTATCCCCTGCATCCCAAACCAGGACGAGCCAGCACACGATTGCGACCACCGCGGCGAGCGCGAGACCGATCAGGGCTTCTCCGAAAAATGAAGCGTACACCCGGTGCGTGAAGAACAGCTTGCACTGCAATAAAACGCCACCGCACGAACGGGTGACGGCAAAGATCAGCAGCGCCATGAGGACGATTCCCGGTACGACGACGATGGTTTTTTTATTGCGCATGAATCCTCCCTGCCCCCGGAAGGGGGAGAACGGCGGTCGCCGGCTTTATCCGATCCGGCGTTTGGTGAAAAAGCCCGCCAGGCCGAACGCAATATTCAAACCATTAAAAAGATGGGATGTCGAGCTTGTACACACGGCCCAAAAGATCGTTTCGATGAGGCGGGGCCCGTTTTGAAGCACGATGAGGAAAATCAGTTCGCCCATCAATCCGAAGATTAACACGCCCGCCGCGGCGAGTTTTCCTCCCGCATTCCAGACCAGGAGGAGGTAGATGGTAACTCCGTATGCGGCGGCGATGACCAGCGCGGCCGCCAGGTGGACGAACACCTGGATGGCGGAATCCTGGCTCCGGAACAAATAAGCGGGACTTGCCGAGAAGAAGAAATAACTCAACAACAAGGCGGCGATCGTGGCGAGAACGGCGGAGAGGATGACCGAGACCGTTTTGGCGCAACCCATAAACCCTCCATAATCGGTCCGCGTTTGTGATGGGGGAGACCGGCTGCTGTTCGCGCCCCCTAAGATGAAAAGAATTCTATCCGGTTACCCCGCAACCGGCAAATTCGGATCCGGATTATTTCCGCCGCGGGCGCGGGATGAGGAACGGCGTTGTTCGTTTATATTCCAGGTACTCCGGCCCGAATCGGGCCGCGAGTTCCTTCTCCTCGATGAATTTGCAGTAGAGCAACAGCGCGCCGCCGGCGATCAGCACCAGCGCCAAGCCGGAAAGTGATCCGATCAGGATGCCGACCCCCAGGTAGGCGAGGATGGTGCCGAGTGTCATCGGGTTCCGGCTGTGCGCAAACGGCCCCTGGGCGACGACTTTTTGAGTCGGCATCATCGGAACCGGCGTGCCCCTCCCGGCCGTCACCTGGGTGATGATCGCCCACATCGCCAGGAAGAGCCCGCCGGCCATGAATAGGATGCCCGCGGCGATATTCCACACTCCTCCCCCAAAACTCTGGATTGACAACCCCCGGTCGATTGCGCCGGACAGCCAGAAAAGCACAAGCGGAAGGATCAGCAGGAAAAAGACGCCCTCCGGGATGAAGGCGAGAAGCCGTTGGTTGAGTGTAAACTCCCGCTTGGCCCAATCCTTGTAGATTTTCATTCTTCTTCCTTTGCTATGTATCCATTGCATCATGGAACTAATTGTTTGGGGTCCACGAAGAGCGCGAAAAGTTCGCAGAGTTCTATGGTTTGTCCCTTCGTGTCCTTTGTGCTGTTCGCGGATTCATTTCCGCAGGTATTGCAGCAGTTCGTCGAATTCCCGGATCGCCAGATCGGCTTCCGTGCGCGGATCCTCCCCGCGGAACAGGCAGGTGCGAATCCCGGCGGCGCGCCCCGCCTGGATATCGATCTCCCGGTCTCCGACGGTCAACGTTTCACCCGGTTGCAGGCCGTGGACTTCCATGGCGGCAAGGAACGCGGCCGGATCGGGCTTGCGCGGATGCCCGTCTTCGTGTGTGATCCATCCGGTGAAGAAGGGGGTCAGGCCATGCGCTTCCAGCAGGCCGACCGTGCCTCTATGCCCGCGGTGGGTGACGATGACATTTCTTCCCCCGATCGAAAGGATGTATTCGCACACCGCTTTGACGCCGGCAAACGTGGGCTGATCCGCAAAATTCGCTTTCCCGTAGCGTTCATCGAATGCCCGCCCGAGCGCTTCTTCCTTTAAATGATGTTCCGCCGCCAAAGTGGTGAGGCAATGCGCGAGGGATTGCTTCGTCAGGGCCAAAATGCGGTCCGGGGCGGCGTCCTCCCCCATACTGCGCAATGCTTCCCGAAACGCGCCCGCGATCGCGGGGTATGTGTCGAACAAGGTGCCGTCCACGTCCCAGATGATGTTTTTGACCATAGGGGTATCCATGGGAAGCCATTATACGGGGGATGGGATGGAAGAAAAAGCCGTCAGGGGATTCGACACGCCCCGCGTGGGAAGGCGCCGATATGCCGATAAGTACCAGCCGGTATCCGGGATTACGGTTGAGTATTTTCGGAATCGCATACCGTCATTCCCGCGTGGTTTTGGCGGGAAGGACGGCCGCCCATCCGCCATCTTTATTCCCTTTCCTGTATAATATTCTGATATACACGGGGTACTCCATGCGGCAAATTATTCTGATCAGCGGGGATCCGAAAACCCGGGAAGAAATCGCACCCCTCATGCCCATAGGGGCTGTCCTTGAAGTGTTCGCCGCGCTCGAGGGGGCTCCCCGGCCGGCGGAAGGAAAATACACCGGCTCGGTCATCCTGGTAGACCTTCCCGGCGAGTTCCCTTCCCCCGGGCGGCTTGAACCTTTCCGCCTGGCCGGGATTCCGATTGTCGCCCTGATCCGCTCGCCCAACCGGCGGGATGCCGCCCTCCGCGCCGGATTTGACGATTATCTCCTGCGTCCGTATGCTTCCGAGGAAATAAAAACCCGGCTGGAGCGCCTGGCGCCCGCCGGCGGCGCCGCGCCGTCGGCTTCCCCCCCTGTCCTGGAGCGTGAACGCCAGGCGGCCGTCGGCCGGCTGACCTCGTATTTCTGCCATGCGGTCAACAATTCCATGCAGACTATCCGCGGCGCGATCGACTTGGCGCGCGAGGAACCGGGCCTGTCCCCGGGAATCGACGAATACCTCGCCATCTGCCGCAAGGAAACCGAACTCATCGGCATCAGGATCAACCGCCTGCGCCAGATCTACCGCCCGGAGGCGTCTGCGCCGGAAGCGTTGCAACTCGAAATGCTCGTGCGTGAATCGCTGAAGATGGCGGCCGACGACCTCTTGCGCCACAACATCGCCGTCAGGGAGAGAATCGAATCCCCGCTGCCGTCCATCTCCTGTTCGGCCGACCGGATCTCACTGGCAATCCTGATGATTCTCTTTTACCTCAGCGACGATCTCGGGACGCGGGGCGGGGGGGAATTGCTTGTGGAGGCCGCGCAGGACCGGAGCCAAATGCTTCTGACCCTCATCGCGATCCCCGGGACGGGCGAGGCCGGCGCGGATCATCCGGGTGCCCTGCCGCCGGGCCTGGAACCGGCCGCGGAACTGATCCGCTTGGAACGGGGATGGCTCGAAGCATCGCCCAACGCTGTAGGATACAAAGTGCAAATCCGATTTCCCGCGGGAGGGGGATAGCCTACTCCGCCATGGACACTCCCCGCATCCTGATCGTGGACGATGAACCCGGCGTGCGCTTTGTCCTGGAAAAAACGCTCGCCGCGGAAGGGTACGACCTGGCGCTGGCCGCCGACGGCGGCGAAGCCATCCGCAAACTTGACGGCGCGGAATTCGACGTGCTGCTGGTGGATCTCAAGATGATGCCGGTCGACGGCCTGCAGGTGATCAACGCCCTGCGCGCCCGGCGGTCCGACGCGGCGGTGATCATCCTCACCGCCCACAGCACGATCGAGAGCGCGGTCGAAGCGCTGCGGCTGGGCGCATTCGATTACCTGTTCAAACCCGCCGCGCCGGAGGTGATCCGCGAGCGCGTCCGCGAAGCAATCCTGTACAGCCGCCAGGTGACCCGCCGCACGCGCCTGCTCGGGCAGGTAGAAACGCTGCGCCAGAGTCTGATGGACCTGGATGCGGCGGCCGGAACGGCCGGGCAGGCCACCGCGCCGGATCGTTTTCTGCGGTCCGGGAAACTGGTCGTGGATAAATACCACCGCTCGGCGATGCTCGCCGGCGAAGTGCTGGACCTGACCACCGCCGAATTTGATCTTCTCCAGGCTCTGGTCGAAGCCGCGCCTCAACCGGTCGAGCCGCGCGAACTGGCGCGCCGGGCGCTGCATTACGATCCCCAGACGATCGAAGCCCGCCAGACGGTGAAATACCACATCCACCAGCTGCGGCGCAAGCTCGGGGACGACCCGCGCACCCCGAAGTACATCAAGACGGTCCGCTACAAAGGCTACTTCTGGAGCGATGGGTAAATTCCCGGACAGGATATACAGGATTTTTTTGTATCTGCTCAGCCATTGCTGTCCTAACCCCCACACCCCGCCTTCACCTCGAAGAACACCGAGGTTCAGGCACCCCTCTCCCCC
>JAFGCU010000109.1 GCA_016932475.1 Anaerolineales bacterium | reverse complement strand
CCGTATTGCTACAAGAAGCCCTCGTTCGACTTGCATGTATTATGCACGCCGCCAGCGTTCATCCTGAGCCAGGATCAAACTCTCCGTTGGAAGTTCTCGACACACAGAGTGTGCCGTGTTTTGTTTGACAGAGATCCGGCTTCTTCCTACCACTCTTCAGTTGTTAAGGTTCAGTTCTTGCGGGCGGAGCATGTTACCACCCCGCCACAGGCCTTGTCAAGCCCCGAAGACACAAACGGCCGATGCAAAGCGTTTGCATCGGCAGGCGTTCAGACCATCAGACCGCTGGTCCCGGTTTCTGTTCGCCTATGGGGGTATTTTGTAACCGTTCTCCGCTTGTGCGGATTTCAACGTTCCAACCTGTATATTCTACAGAACTCGATATTAAAAGTCAAGGGGCTTCACCCGGGTTACACACCCTTCCTTCGCCTTTCCGGCATAAATGTAAATATATTAGGACCAACCTGGTCCGTTTACCCTAATAACAACGATCCCCGAAAAAACCGGGGGTCATTGTTATTTTTTTATTCCGTGTGTGCTTATGCGGGCGGCCCGTAGGCTTCGGGCGGAACGGGGCCGGATTGGTCGCAGTTTTCCTGCGCGTAATTCCAGCCCTTCACCGCCGGCTCGTATCCGGGCACCTGCAGCAGCGCCTGATCGTAATACCACCACGCGGCGCAGGCATTGTCGTGCACCAGCGCGTCGCCGTTCTGAACCAGGATGTCCGCGTAATCCACGATCAGCGTGTCGCTGTAGTACGGCCGGATGGATACGGCCTGGCGGAAGTAACCGAGGCTGACCTCGATATCCTTGTTGCGGTAGTAGTATGCGGATTGATACACGGCCAGGAAATCAGTAGCAAATTTGATCTGCGCCTGCGCTTCTCCGTCCAGGGGGGCGTAATTCGCCGCCAGATCGAGGTAGTACATGCCTTCCGTCAGCCGGTTGGTTTCCTTGATCAGGTGCACCCCGTTGTAGCGCAGCGCCACCCACAAAAGCCCGTCCACCCGCTCCGGTTGATATCCCGGAATCTCGACTTTCAGCGTCAGCAGAGTCCCGATCATCTCGACGTATTTTTTATCGGTGAATTGCTGGGTGGCCTGGGCCAGCAGTTGTTCGGCTCGCGGCGCGTCCGGCGTGGGCGATGGCACCGGCGTGGACGTCGGGAACGGGGTTGGCGTGGCATTCATCGCCGCCAGCGCCTGCGTTTTCAGATCTTCCGCCCCAGGGAAGTCCGGTTCATTCTTAAGGATCGCATCCAGGCGTTCGGCTGCCCGCCGGAATTGGCCGGCGGCGATGTCTATTTTGGCCAGCTGGAATTGCTCGATGTCAAAGCTGAGGATACTCGCCTGCTTCTGTTCGGCAAACAACTTCTGGCCGGCAAAATAGCCGGCGACCGAACCGGCCAGAACGGTCAGGAGCAGAGCGCCCAGGAATACCCAGACTATTTTAATTCGGCGTTTTCGGGCCGGAACGGGCCCGGGAACAGGAGTAAGCTCTTGGTTGGACATGCGGCCGATTATATCGCATCTGCTTCACCACCCGGGAAAGACGCCTTGACGGGACGTTCCCCCGGAATTACCATCCTGGCTGTGAATAGCCATGTATCTTCAAACCAGTAAATACAAGCTCCAGCGGAAAAAACCGAGCCGGTTTAATCTGGCATTAATTTTCATCCTTTGCCTGCTGATCGTAGCCGCCACGATCGTGCAGGGGTATATCGTCCCGCGCGTCCCGGCGCTTTTTCTCCCGACCCCCACCGTCACCCGCCCGGCCTCCTCGTACGCCGAGGATGCCGCGCGTTTGTTCCAGGAGGGCAAGCTCGACTCGGCGATCGAATCCTACAAACAGGCGATCCTCCTGGCACCGACCAACAGCGATTTATACGTCGCCCTCTCGCGGGCCCAGGTCTTCAGCCACGATTACGACGGCGCAGTGGAAAACGCCCAGTACGCCGTCCTGCTTTCGAAAAGCGCCGTCAGCTACGCTGTTTGGGGCGAGGCGCTGCATCGCCGGGAGGCGACCAAGGATCTCCCCGCCTACGAGGACGCCATCCGACAGCTGCGCAAGAGCCTGGACTTGGATCCCTCCCTTGCGCTCGCCCATGCCTACTTAGCCGAAACGCTGATGGACTGGGATTACGGCAACTGGGAGACAGCTTCCGAGCACGCCCGCACCGCGATCACGACCGCCCCCTCGCTGGTGGAAAGCCATCGCGCGATGGGATACATTTACATGATGACCGGAAATTACCTGGAGGCAGTGGACGAGTACTCCAAGGCGATCGAACTGCATTCCAAACTGGCCGATCTTTGGCTGCCGCTCGGGGATTGCTACCGGGCGGTCAACGAGCTCTCCAAGGCCATCGAAGCCTATGCGCAGGCAACGCTTTTTGGCCCAAACGATCCCGTCCCGCTCGCACGGACTTCACGCATTTATGCCGGCTTGGGGGATTACCCCAAAGCGGCGCAATTCGCCGGGCTGGCGGTCAACCAAGTCCCCCTCGATCCGCGTTACCACGGGCTGCTTGGGGTGATGTACTATCAGAACAACCAGTTCCAGGAATCGATCCCCGAATTGACCCTCGCCATCGCCGGGGGCACGGTGGATGCGGGCGTTGTGAAAGGCCTCCCGCTCGGCCCATGGCCGATCTCGGAATATTACTGGACCTACGGACTTGCGCTGGCGAAGGTTGGGCGTTGTTCCGAAGCCATTCCCGTCTTCCGGCTGCTGGAACAACAATTGCAGGATGACGATATCGCGATGGCGAATGTCACCGAGGGCTTGACGATCTGCAAAGAGATCGCGCCCACACCGCAGGCATAAGCCACAGACCGCCATGCAGCTCAAAGGCAGACGTTTCGAACCCACGACCGAACCTTCCCGTTTGACGGTGGGCAGGACCGCGGCTTATGCCGCGGCCATCCTGATCTGCCTGGGCATCTTCAAACTCCTCGACAACGGAACCATCCGTTCCCCGTTCGCGCCCGCCCCAACCCCTACCCGCATGGCCCTTTCCTACGCCGAGGAAGGCAGGGCCTTCTTCGCCGCCGGGATCCTAACAAAGGCGATCGACGCCTATCAGAAGGCCGTCGCTGTGGATCCGGACAACCACGGACTTTGGGCGGAACTGGCCCGTATCCAGACGTACTCCAGCGAGCTCATGCTGTCGGCCGATCAGAAACAGGTGCGCCTCGAAGAAGCGCTGGTTTCGATCAACACATCGATCGATCTCAACGGGGATTACGCCACCGCCCGCGCGATTAAAATCCTGGTCCTGGATTGGTATGCCAATTCCGAATGGATGAACGAACAGACGCGCATGGAAACCCTCGTCGAGGCGCTCCAGGAATCGGCCAGGGCGCTTTCGCTGGATCCCGGCAACGCGCTCGCGCTGGCATTCAAGGCGGAGGTGCTTGTCGACCAGGCCAACTGGTCCGCCGCGCTCGACGTAGGGGCGCAGGCCGCCCAGCTAGGGCCGGAGATCATGGACGTGCACCGGGCTTATGCCTATGTGCTTGAGAGCAACGGGTACTACAGCCGCGCGATCGAAGAGTACCTCGAGGCCATCCGCCTGAACACCAATCTCCCCTTCCTCTACATCCGCCTGGGCGCCAACTACCGCAAACTGGGGGAAACCGCGACCGATACGGCGACCCGCGACTGGAACATCAACAAGGCCCTCGAATCCTTCGCGCGGGCTGCGGATCTGAACCCCGCCGACCCGATTCCCTACCTCTCGATCGCCCAGACGTACTCCAACCAGGGGGATTTCTTCGCCGCCGAGCGCAATGCGCAAAAAGCGCTTTCGCTGGACAACACCGATGCTTACTTGTACGGCCGGCTGGGTGTGATCTATTACAAAGCGAAGAACTACGAGACCGCGATCAAGGTGCTGAAATGCGCGGTGCGCGGCTGCCTGGCGGAGGAAAACGAGGAGCAGCAAGTGGACGTGCTGGAACCGCTCCCCCTTGCGTACAATACCGTCGACGTGTATTACATCTACGGTTCGGTGCTTTCCTTCTACGGCGAGGATGACAACAACTGCGCAAAAGCCGCCGAGATCTTCGCCGAACTGCGCGCCTCCCCTTATTTCGACGAGACGGTGGATTCCATCATCCGGGAAGGCGAAGTGCTCTGCGCCGCGATTGCCCGCCGGACTCCCGCGCCGTAACCGTTCGCCGTTGCGAGGAGCGAAGCGACCCCGGCCCACTCCCGCCGGGGCAGTCGAAGCAATCTCCGGTTTTCGATATTGCCTCGGTTCCGGAGCCCGCCCTGAGCGCGGCGAAGGGAGTCGCCCGCTTTGCTCGGACTCCAACGCCGCGATCGTGCGAAAAGCAGGATTAATCCAATCGCCGGATGCACTCATAAACGCATCGACCACAAAGGCGCGAGGACACAAAGGGTTCAGGCTCTCTTCGTGTCTTCGCGCCTTTGCGGTTTTTCCGATTATGTCAATTCAGCGATCTCGGGGCTATTTCTCCGCCTTTTTCCCGTTGCCATTAAGCATCACAAACACCATCGGCCGGCGTTTGGTCTCCTGATAGAAAAGTTCCGAAAGCGCCGCTTCGATCCGCTCGGACAGCCGGCTGCCGTCTCCGCGGGCCGCCGTTTCGCGGATCTTCTCCTCGGCCATCGCCAGCAGTTCCCCGGATTCCGGCACAAAGACAAAACCGCGCGAGACGAGTTCCGGTCGCGAGATCAGGCGGCGGGTGGCCGGGTCGACCTCCGCGCGCACGATGACGAATCCGTCGCGCGCCAGCCGCTCCCGCTCGCGCATGACCGTCGGGCCGATGTCGCCCACGCCGCTGCCGTCGACGAAAATGTATTCGCCCGGGATGCGTTCGCCGACCTGCAGGCGGCCTTCCGAAAATTCGATCGGGTAGCCGTTTTCGACCACGGCCACGTTCTCCGGCGGTATCCCCAGCTCGCGCGCGATCGCGCCGTGCTGGTGCAGCTGGCGCAGTTCGCCGTGGATCGGGATGAAATGCTTCGGCTGCACCAGGTGGATGAGCAGCTTCATCTCCTCGGCGTTGGCGTGCCCCGACACATGCACCGGCGCGATCGGATCGTAGATCACCCGCGCGCCGCGCTGGAACAGCCGGTTGATCGTGCGGTGAACCAGTTCCTCGTTGCCCGGGATCGGGTGCGAGGAAAACACCACCGTATCCCCCTCTTTCAGATCGAACTGGCGGTTCCGTCCGGTGGCCAGGCGCCCCAGGATCGACGAGGGCTCGCCCTGCGTCCCGGCCGTCATCAGCACCACTTTCTGCGAAGGCAGCTTCAGCGCCTCCTCGACCGAGACCAGAAGCCCGTTGGGAACCTCGAGGTACCCGAGCTTCTGGGCCATCTTCGCGTTTTCCTGCATCGAGGTGCCCACCATCGCCACCTTGCGCCCGTGGCGTTCGGCGGCGCGGATCGCCTGCTGGATGCGCGAGATCAGCGAGGCGAACGACCCGATCAGGATCCGCCCCGGCGCGGTCCGGAACAAATCGTCGAAGGCCGTATCGATCACCGCCTCCGAGGGAGTCCATCCCGGCCGGTCGGCGTTGGTCGAATCCGACATCAGCGCCAGCACGCCGCGCTTGCTGAACTCGGCCAATGCGGCATAGTCGGTCGGCCAGCCGTCCACCGGCGTATGGTCGAATTTAAAATCGCCCGAATGCACGATCAGCCCGGCCGGGGTGGTGATGCCGAGGCCCACCCCGTCGGGGATGGAATGGCAGACGTGAAAGAATTCCACGCCGAACGGGCCGATCTGGACTTTCGAACCGGCGCGGACGGTGTTCAGCATTGTGCGGTCCAGCAGCCCGGCCCGCGAAAGCTTGACTTCCAGCAGGCCGCGGGTTAGCGGCGTGGCGTAGATCGGCGCCTGGAACGCCTCGACGACGTGGCCGATGGCGCCGGTGTGGTCCTCGTGTCCGTGCGTCACGACGATCCCGCGTACGCGCTCTTTCCGGTCCAATACGGCGTTGAAATCCGGGATGATGCAATCGATCCCGAGCATGTCGTTCTCGGGGAACATCAATCCGGCGTCGATGATCAGGGCGTCGGTGGGGGTTTCGATCAGCATCATGTTCTTGCCGACCTCCCCCAAGCCGCCCAGTGGGATAATCCTAAGATCCATACTCATAACACTCCTTTGTCAAATTCCAGTTCTCGCTTTTTGGGTGATCGTTGGAGCGGCGCGGGCGGCCGGGTTTACTCCCCGCCGTCCCCAGCCGCGCGGTTGCGATGATTATTATCGCCGAAAAATAAAATCCCCGCCCAGATGGCAGGGGATCATCCGATGTGTCCGAGCGGGGAACACCCATGGATAATCGATTAATTCAACCTGACCACACCCGTGGCCTGCAGACCGCGAACGGTCTCTTCCACGGCGAACTCGACCTTTTCCCCTTCGTTTAGGTTTTGCAGTTCCGATCCGACGATGGAGGAATAATGGACAAAAACTTCGTGCCCTTTTTCGGTTCGGATATAGCCGTACCCCCTGGATCCGTCGAACCAACGAACGGTGCCAGTAGTCCGCTGAGCCATTCGGGAATTCCTTCCGGGAGAGAGTTTTTAGGATTCTAGCACTCACCCCGAACGGTGTCAATTATCGGGATTTTCAATAAATTTTCTGTGAAGTAGGCGGGATTCCGTTTCGGGATTCGCAAATCCACTTTTTTTATCCTTTTTTTTACCCGGAAGCGCTCCATCGATCCGCCAATAATTGGAGTGAAGGAACGATTAAATCCGCCGGCTTGCCGGCCGATTTCTCCCCGTCGCGAATCCATGCGGTGCGCATGCCCAATCCCTTCGCCGGGGCGATGTCGCATTCCCAATCGTCGCCGATCATCCACGCCGAACGCGGTTCGGCCCCCAGAGCGGTGATCGCCGCCCGGTGCGCGCGCGGGTCCGGCTTGCCGATACCGGTTTCGCCTTCGACCAGGATCGATTCGAAGAATCCCTCCAGCCGGAAGCGTTCGATCTTCGCCCGCTGCATGGAGGATTCCCCGTTGGTAAGCAGAACCATGCGCGCGCCGCTCTGACGGAAAAGCGTCAGCGCGTCGATCGCCCCGTCGAACGGCTGGACGGCGGTTTCCCGGTCGCGGGTGAATGCATCCGCGAGCGCATCGGCGGTTTCCCAGTCACTCCGCCCGAGCTTGGTGAAGGCGTCGCGGATCAGGGTTCGGCGTGCCTTTTTTAGGTCCAGCCGCCCTTCCCGGAATCGGTCCGGATCGGACCAAAACCAAGTCCGGCTGGAGTCGACCGCGCTTTGCAGCCGCTCGAGCGGCATATCCATCCTTAATGCAAATTCATGGAAGAGCCGCTTCCAAACCGCCTCCCCGGGTGTTGAATAATCCAGGATCGTATCATCCAGATCAAGCACTATGAATTTGGGGATGGGCATTGCGCCTCTCCATTGAAAAGGCAAAAGTCCGCGGCCGCCGGCTTGGGTCTTTTGCCCGTGGTTGCATTGTCGATAGTCGGCAGTCGATCGTCGATCAGCAATCCCCTATCGCGGATTTCATTCAAATAGAATCATCGGCCATCGGCCTTCGTCCATGGTCCATCGTCTATCGTCAGGTTTACCTATCGCTCTTCGCCGGTTTGGGGATCGATCCCGATGTCCAGCCGCCCCGCGGCCACCTCGGCCAGGATATTCAGCAGGTAGGCTTGGCGCGCGGAGGATATCCATGCGTTTGGAAACGGCGCGAGCTCAAGGCTGCCGTTTTCCAGGCTGTAGGCCACGGCCTCCGGAAACGTCTCGCCCGCCAGGAAGCGCGTCAGCAGATCCGCAAGCAGCAGATCCGGCCGGAATGCCGGTTCGCCAAGCACGCTCTTGGCGCCGGAGGAGCCCCCGTCGCCGAACACGCGAAGGAAGAAATCCGGTCCGGCGCCCGCGACGCGGATTCCGTTTTCGGCAAGATGGATCAGGGCCGCTTCGCCGGCCGCGCCCGGGATCGCCGAGGCGGTATCAATGAAGTTTTCGCGCAATTGCCCGGCCGCAGAAATCCCCGCGCCGGCATCCGCCCCCGGCGTCAATTCAAAATCGAAGACGCGGCAGCGCGGGCAGTTGTATCGGACTCCGTGCCGGAAACCGTTCTGGTAGAGTTTCCCCCGGGCCGTATCCGCCTCTCCGATCCAACCGACGTAATCGTTGCCGTTTTCGATCGTGGCCAGCAGGCCGGCCATGAACGCGGCCTGATCGTGCCGGACGTTATCCCCGCCCACCACCAGCAGGTTCGGGAGCGGCTGGACGCCCGGCTCTTCGATGGCGGCGAACAGCGCATCCGCATTCGCCTGCGCCGCGGCAGCGAGCTCCGTCCCGTATCCGGAGGCGACCGCCGCGACCAGGGTCGGGCTGCCCGGGAGTCCGGAACCAAGGACTTCCGCGCCGGGGGTGACGCGCCGGAGCGCCAAGCCGTTTTCTTTTACGAATGTCTCCACGGCCTGAGTAGCAAGTTGTGTCGCCCGAGTCGGCGGCGCATCAGGCGCCATCAGCAAAACATAAGGTTCTCCGGTCGGCGTGGCGGCCGGTATGGTGGCTTCCGCGGGCGTTGGGGTGGAGGGCGCGGGCGTCCGATCCTGCGAACAAGCCGCAAGGGTTGTTGCCAGCAGAATGCCGGATAGCAGGCGTACTTTACAAATGTGCATATTCTTCCTGTGCGATTCCCTCCGATAAGTTACCGCCCATGGACGATAAACCATGTCCGGTTTTTTTGAATGGTTTCTCGAAGATAGACCGAATCGTCTTCCTAAAAAAGGCGCCATTTCGCAAAACTACTTTGGAAAATCAGGTTCATCTTCAAGGATTATCAGCTATGCTCCATCGTCCATTGTCCAAGGTCAGTTTTCGATGGTCTATTGTCGATCGTCGCTGGTCGGTCTTACACCGCCTCAATCGTTGACGGCGGTTTGGCGGCGATATTATAGGTCACACTGACGATCCCCGGAACCTCTTTGAGAATCGCGGCGGCCAGTTTTTCCAGCGTTTCCATCGGCAGTTTGGTGGGCGTGGCCGTGCGCGCATCGAGGCTGTCCCAGCAGCGGACCTCAATCTGCTGTCCGAAATCGCGTTTGCCCTTGCGCATCCCGGTCACGCGGTCTTCATGCAGGATCGCAAGGTATTGGAATGCGCCGCACCCTTTGAGCATGCGCTCGACCACATCCGTCGCCCGGCGAACGGTTTCGATCCGTTCCGGGGTGGCTTCCCCGATCACGCGCGCGGCAAGCGCCGGCCCCGGGAACGGCATGCGCTCGAAGGTTTCCGCGGGCAGCCCGAGCCCGCGGCCGACCTTGCGCACGCCGTCCTTGCGCAGCTGAATCAGCGGTTCGAGGATCCGGTACCCGAATGCCTTTTGCGGATCGATGCCGAGCTGCTCGAAGACATTGTGCTGGCGCTTGATCCCGGCCACGGTTTCGTCTACGTCGGTCAGGATCGTCCCCTGCAGCAGGAATTTGGCGCCGCTGGATTGCACGAGCTTTCCAAAGACGTTTTTGTAGAATGTCTGCGTGATCGCCTCGCGCTTCTGTTCCGGATCCGTGACGCCCTTCAGCGCGGCGAAGAACTCCTTGCGCGCGTCGATGATCTCCACCTTGACGCCAAGTTTCTTAAAGACCCCGGCCACCCGCTGCGGCTCGCCCTCGCGCATCAGCCCGTTTTGGATGAACACCGTGCGCAGTTGTTTGCCCAGCGCGCGGTGCCCGAGCATCGTCACCACGGACGAATCCACGCCACCCGAAAGCGCGTTGATCGCCGTTCCTCCCCCCACGGCGGCTTTGATCTCGGCCACCTTTTCGTGGATGAACTGTTGTTCGTTCAATTTACCGGCGGCGATTTCCTTGATCATCGATCCTCCTGGGACGTTGGGATTTTGAAGATCAAAATCTCACCGCAGAGACGCAGAGATCGCAGAGTTTTTTTAGGGTCTCTGCGTCCTTTGCGCCTTTGCGGTTAATGGGTTTTGTCCATCTCCAAAGGAGATCATCTACTCCGGGAATGCCCTGGCGTACGCCTCCAGGATTCTATCCCACTTCCGGTTGGCCTCTTCGTCGATCGTGCAGCGGCTTGGATCCGCTTCGTGCCATGCGATCGCGCGGCGGACCCCCTCCGCCCAGGTGACCTTCGGGACGAAATCCGGCACGCAGGATTTGATCTTCCGGTTGTCGAATACCGCGCTGTTGGCTTTGTCCCCGCGCAGGGTGCCATCCATCGCCGGATCGTGCGCGATGATCAGGTCCGAAGGCACGTGCACGATCTTCGCTTCCACGCCCGCCGCACGCCCCGCCTCCCGGTAGATCTGATCCCAGGTCAGGACTTCATCCGAGGTGATGTGGAAGGCTTCCCCGGCGGCGCTTTCTAACCCCATCAGCCCGCAAAACCCGACCGCGAAATCCGCGTTCCAGGTCAGCACCCACAGCGACGACCCGTCGCCGGGAACAATGACCGACTGGCCGCGCTTCATTCGGTCGATCACCGTATACGGGTGCTGCCAGGAGCTAATGCAAAGCGGGATTTGCGACGGGCCGTAGGTGAGCGACGGCCGCACAATCGTGACCGGGAACCGGCGCTCGCGGAATTCCCGCATCAGCCGGGCTTCACACGCGATCTTCTGGCGCGAATAATCCCAGTACGGGTTTTCGAGGGGCGTTTCTTCGGTGATAAGGTAATGCGCGGGCGGCTTCCGGTAGGCGCTGGCGGAACTGATGAAGATAAACTGGCGCGCGCAACCTTGGAAAAGGCCGATGTCGCGTTCGATATCGGCCTCGAGGTATGCGATCCAATCCACGACAGCGTCAAACGTGCGCCCGCGGAGCAGCGCGCGCAACCCCTGGGGATCGCCGTGCACATCGCCCTGGATGAATTCCGCCCCCGCAGGGACGGGGTATTTTTCCGAGATCCCGCGGTTCAGGAGCGTCAGGTCCCAGCCGAGCGCGACCGCCCGCTCCGCGCAGGCCGAGCTGATGAGACCCGTTCCGCCGAGAAAAAGCGCCTTCATCGGAGTTCCCTCCCAGGATCGAATGCATTCTGTGGATCCCGGCCCCCCGGGTGGATACCGGCGCGGAATACCGCTCCGTCATCCCACGCCGGTTTGCGCCGGCGCGGGATGACGGGATGGATTCCGTCTTATGCGGAAAGGGTTCTTCGAAACCGGCGAGAAATTACTTCTTTGTCCGCCGGATCACGATGACAACCAACGGAATAATCCACGGAATAACGGCCGCGCCGATGCAGACCAATCCCCACAACGGGGAAATGGTCCCGGTCGAATTATCGCCCAGGATGCCGGTCGTTTCATAAACACCGGGCGAGACGATGTTGAAGATTCCGGCAACGCAGCAACAAAGCGAGAGGATGGCGGCGACGACGATGGACAGGATCATGGGAAGGGAGCTTTTCTTTACGGGGACGACTGGGGTCTGTTCCATTTTTCTTCTCCTTCGTGTGAGGCGCTTCCCTTTCGTGATATTCCGGGACGGGTTCCCCGAACATGGCACGGTGACGATTATACATTGTTCCAAGTATCCTGCTTTGGAAAAACCGGGCAGGACTGCCCGCATGCCTCCGGGTTATAAAAAATTCCTTATCTCCGCACTTTCCCTTCCCCGCTTTCGAGCGCCATCCTCCGAATGCAGGGTTGGCGCTGACCGAACACGCCCCGTAAAGACGCGGAACAACACTATTGGGGGTCGCCCTCCTTTCGAAAGCGAAGGCAACCGTCGCGCAGGCGCGCCTCCCGTGTTTATTCTGCGTCAAGGAAAAGCTCACCCCCGTTTTTATAATCCAGAACGTACAGTTCGCCCTATTCGTCCTCGCCGAAGGAGCTGATCGATAACCCCGTCCCGAACCATTCCGCCAGACGCCAGCCGTCGGGGAACCTCCTCAAGACCCACGTCTCGCCGATGCAGTAGTCCCCGGACTCGTGCGTTCCCGTCAGCGCGGGAATTCAGCCGCCGCGGGAACGGTGGATGTCTCGGTGGGCGATGGTTCTGAGCTTGGGGTTGCTGCCAGGGCATTCGTTGTAGGCGCCGTTTGCGAGGGCGCAATCTTCGAAGGCGTGGCGGTCACGGCGCATGCGCCAAGCATCAGAAGTGCGGCGAACCCGAATACGATCCGTTCCATCGAAACCTCCATCTATCGTTCCGTTATTCTTTCTCTAGAATCGCATGGCGGGAGTTCGTTATTGGCATGGCACAATACTTTTTTACACGAGAATGAGTTATAAAAAAATATGGCAAATGGGATTTTATCGGTTTTATTCAAACCAACAATAATTACTGATTTTCGGAATGAAAAAAAGGGGGGAATTGCTCAGGCTTCCTACGATACACTATCCTAACCTCCGCTCCCCCAACCTCTCCCCCCCTTCCCCGTATGGGGAAGGGGGGGAGAGGTGCCTGAACCTCGGTGTTCTTCGAGGTGAAGGCGGGGAGAGGGGGGTAGGACAGCAAAGGCTGAGCAGATACAAAAGGGGAAATATCTTTCTTCGAAGTATTAAATTACTCTTTGTGCTCTTCGTGTCCCCGGTCTACCCCAACCGGGTCGGGCTTCGCGGTGAGATTTTTCTATTGGATATCTCCATCCTCCCCGTAATCGATAACTTCCCGCGGCTGCGAGCCCTGGGTCGGCGGGCCGATGATCCCGCGTTCCTCGAGCATGTCCATCAGCCGCGCGGCGCGGGTGTAGCCGATCCGGAAGTTGCGCTGCAGGCGTGTGGTCGAGGCCTTGCGCCACTGGCGCACGGCGCGGATCGCATCCTCGAGCAGCTTGTCGTCGTCCTCTTCGCCCGCCGCCGGCTCGAACATCGGTATCTGCTCCAGCGGGAACCCGTTTTCCTCGATCAACCGTTCGAGAACCGATCCTCCCGAAGCATCCTGCGCCGCATGCGTGACCGGCACGCTCGGCTGGCGCGCCACATACACCTGCCGCCAATATTGAACCAGCCGCATGAGCTCGGGCTCCGAGACGTACGCGCCCTGCAGCCGGACCATCGCGGGCGAATCCGGGGATTGGAACAGCATGTCCCCGCGACCGAGCAGTTTTTCCGCGCCCGGCTGGTCGAGGATCACCCGGCTGTCTATCTGCGACGCCACCGCGAAGGCGATCCGGGCCGGGATGTTGGCCTTGATCAGCCCGGTCAGCACGTCTACCGACGGCCGCTGCGTGGCGATGATCATGTGGATCCCCGTCGCGCGCGAGAGCTGCCCGATGCGGGTGAGAATCCGCTCGACCTCGTCCGGCGCCATCAGCATCAGGTCGGCCAGTTCGTCGATCACCACCACCCACACCGGCAGCGGTTTTTCCGCCCGCGCGGCTGCCCCGCGGTTGTATTCCTCGAGGTTGCGCGCTCCCGCCCCGTGGAATTTGCGGTAGCGCTCGTCCATCTCCCGCGTCACCCACTGCAGCGCGCCCACCACCCTGTCCAGTTCGACCACCACCGGCGCCAGGAGGTGCGGGATCCCGTTGTAGGAGGTCAGTTCGACCCGTTTCGGATCCACCAGCAGCATCCGCAGATCGTCGGGCGTGTTCATCAGCAGGTAACAGGCGAGGATCGCGTTGACGCACACCGATTTGCCCGAGCCGGTCGTGCCCGCGATCAGCAGGTGCGGCATCTTCCCGAGATCGGCGATCGCGGGCTTGCCCGAGACGTCCTTGCCGAGCGCGATCCGCAGCGGGGATCGCTTTTCGCGGAATATGTCCGACTCGATGATGTCCCTCAGCCCGACCAGCGAGATCTCGGCGTTGGGAACTTCGATCCCGACAAAGCCCTTGCCTGGAACGGGCGCCTGAATGCGGATCGAGGGCGCGGCCAGCGCCAGGGCGATATCATCCGAAAGCGCGGCGATCTTGCTGACCTTGATGCGGGTCGTCTTCCCGCCGCGCATATCGGTGAACCCGGGCTCCACTCCAAATTGGGTGATCGTCGGGCCGCGGTTGATCTCCACAACCTTGGCCGGGGCGCCGAAACTATCGAGCGTATCCTCGATGATCCTAGCCCGCTGCCGGTCGATATTTTCGTCGGAGGCGGCTTCGATCCCCGGGTTGAGGATCTGTTCGACCGGCGGAAGCGCCCACGGCGGCGGCGGTTCGGGAATGCCGATCGTCACCACCGGTTCGGTTATTTCCTGCGCCGGAACGGGAATGGCGGGCGCGGGGGGCGTTCCCTCCATGCTCCCCGCCTCCGCCGCGGGCCGGGGAACGGGCAACGGGTCCGGCGGGATCCGCGCCGGAGGCGGGGAGCAGGCCGGCGCGGCCGGCTCCGCCCGCGCTTGCATGCGTGATCCAAACGCAGCCCAGCGTTCGCGCAGGAAAGCGCCGATCCGCCGGAAGGCGGGCGAGAGGAAATGGAACAGCTCCGGAATGGAGATGCGGAACGCCAGCAAAATGCTTACCAGAATCCAGGCGGCCAGCGCGAACACGGTGCCGGCGTAATCGATCAGGGAAAGGCAGAGGTGCAGCAGCAGCGCGCCGATATACCCTCCGCCGGATCCCTCCGCGGCGGTCTTGAAGATCGTATCCCGGGTGGGGTAGGTGAGCAGGTGGGCGAGCATCAGGCTGCCGAGAAAGAGCAGGACGATGCCGGCGATCCGGTCCGGCGCGGGGACAGGCAGCGCGGCACGGAAGCGGCGCAGGACCAGGTACACTCCCGGCGCGGCGATGATGACCGGCACGAGATAGGCGCCGGCGCCGAACAATTGCCGGAGCAGTTGCACCCATAAACCGGGAAGGGATTCTTTATCCGTGGTGAAGAAGAAGAGCAGGGTCAGAAGCGCCGACCCTACCAGGCACACCCCGAGGATGTCGAGCCGGTTTTCCGGCGAGACCAGGGGCGCGGAAGCGGCGGAAACGTTTCGGACGGCTTTTCTACCGGTGTTGCGTTTTGGTGAACTCGGCACGAGACCGCCTCTTGTTGGGAATTTCAATCTGCCCCGCGCGGGTTACCCCGATCGTGCCTCGCGCCCCCCGGGCAGGATGTTGAATTACGTGCTGTCAAAAAGTTCTTTTCATGCAATCCGTGTACGTTTTCTTCGGCGATGCCGCAAGGCGCGCGTCACGCATTTCGATTATATATCAACGGTCGTCGTACCCGCGCGGGTGCGATCGATGCCACTCCCAGGCGCTCGCGACGACGTCGCGCAGTGCTGGGATGCGCGGAGCCCATCCCAGCTCGCGGCGGATCTTTTCCGAGGAAGCAACCAGGCGGGCCGCGTCGCCCGGCCGGCGCGGGGTGACCTCGGCCGGGATCGGATGGCCCGTGATCTCGCGCGCGACGCTAATCACCTGTTTGACCGAATACCCGGCGCCGTTTCCGAGGTTGTACACCATGCGCTGCTTTTCCGAGAGCGCGGAGAGGGCCAGCAGGTGGGCCGAGATCAAGTCGGCGACATGGATGTAATCGCGGATCGCGGTCCCGTCGCGGGTCGGGTAATCGTCGCCGAAGATCTTGATCGCCGGCAGGAGGCCGAGCGGCACGCGCAGCACCAGCGGGATGAGGTGGCTCTCCCCGGGATGATCCTCGCCGCGGCCGGGCAGGGCTCCGGCGGCGTTGAAGTAACGCAGCGAGGCGTAGCGCAGCCCGTGAACCAGGGAATACCACTCGAGGGTCTGCTCGACCATCAGCTT
>JAFGCU010000108.1 GCA_016932475.1 Anaerolineales bacterium | reverse complement strand
TTTTCCCGCCGGATGGGCGGTTCGGTAACATTCTGGATGAGGGAACGACTACCTGCTAGGTAACAATATTTATGAGCGGATTCGCGGGGTTGACTCATAAATCAGACTATGTTATAAACATCACAATCTCATATATTAAAAAACTTAGACGAGGAAAAGCCGTCCCGAAACCGGGCCCAGCGAATCGGACAGGGTGGCATCCCTGGTGGAAGTCCGATCCCAGCGCGGGAGCGGCAAGCGCCTCCGAGTTTTTCAGACCAAAGGGTTTCATCCCCCGGTAGTCTGAAACGGAACTGCAACCGTTACCTCAGCAGAAGGCGCGGCGACGCGCCCCAAAGAGTGGGACCGATCGGCTACAGTTCCGGCTGCCGGAAGGTCTCCCAAGTAGGGTGGCACCACGAGAGCTCCTCTCGTCCCTTCGGACGGAGGAGTCTTTTTGTTCCCAAACCGCATTCGCCGGAAACACAAGACAAGGAGAGAGCCCATGCCCATTTACACGGATGCCAAAACCCAGCGGTTGTGCAACTTCGCGGCCGGCCCGGCCGTCCTGCCCCAGGCGGTCCTGGAGAAGGCCCGCGACGATCTCCTGAACTACGCCGGAAGCGGCATGTCGGTTCTGGAGATGAGCCACCGCTCAGCCCAGTTTGAAGACATCATCAACCGGGCGGAAGCCGACCTGCGCGCCCTCTACAACATCCCGGCCAATTACAAAGTGATGTTCCTGCAGGGCGGCGCCAATCTGCAGTTCGGTATGATCCCGATGAATCTGCGCGCCAAGGATGTCCCGATCGACGTTGTCCTGACCGGCAACTGGGCCAAGGCCGCGATCAAGGAAGCCAAAAAGAGCGGCCCGGTCAATATCGCCGCAACGACCGAGTCGTCCAACTTCAACCGCATTCCCGACCAGAGCGAGCTGAAGCTGGATCCGAAGGCGGCCTACCTCTACTTCACGGCGAATGAAACCATCCAGGGCGTGGAATGGCGGACCGAGCCCGTCCCCCCCGCCGGCGTACCGCTGGTGTGCGACGCCTCCTCGGATTTCGTCAGCCGGCCGCTCGACATATCCAAGTACGGCCTGCTTTACGCCGGCGCCCAGAAAAACGCCGGGCCCGCGGGCGTGGCGGTCGTGATCCTGCGCGAGGACCTGCTGGCGCGCGTGCCGGAAGGCCTGGTCTCGATCCTGGATTACAAGGTCATGGCGGATAACAAGTCGCTCTACAACACCCCGCCCTGCTTCTCGATCTACATCGTCGGGCTGGTCGCCAGGTGGCTACTCGATCTTGGCGGGCTGGCGGAAGTCGCCAAGCGCAACCAGGCCAAAGCGGATGTGATCTATTCGGTGATCGATGGAGAACCCGGGTTCTTCAAGGGTCACGCCGAAAAAGGCTGCCGGTCGCGGATGAACCTCACCTTCCGGCTGCCCAGCGAGGACCTGGAAAAGAAGTTCATCAAGGACGCGGCCGCGGAAGGGCTGCTCGAGCTCAAAGGCCACCGTTCGGTCGGCGGGCTTCGCGCCTCGCTCTACAACGCCCAGCCGATGTCGGCGGTGGAAGCCCTGGCCGGCTTCATGAAGGATTTCCAGAAGAAGAACGGCTGAGGCGGCGGGCGAAACACACACTCTCCTTTTCTGTTCCCGTACAACGGAACGCCAAGCGCGGATGGAAAACCATCCGCGCTTTTTATTTCCACGAAGAGCACGAAGGGCACGAAGAAAAAAGTAAACCCAAATAGAGTTTTCTCCGGAAATTGATGCCCCTGAAAATGAGTATGAATTCCATCAGGGGGAAAAATTCGCGCTCTTGGTGCTCTTCGTGGATTCACGTAAAATTCCACGCCCGGCGCACCCCCTTTGGGGCGGGGTTGTTTGAATTACACACATAATCCACACCGGATTTGGATTCTTGCGCGTTCCGGCAATCCGCCGGGCCGTCGAGCGATTCGGGTATAGGATACAATTGGTAAAAATCCATCCAAACCGCACGATCATTTGGAGATCATACTTATGACCGACCAACCGGCCGTGAGAACCGAGACCACTCCCCCGCCCTGGCGGGATCTGGATCGAAATTTCGCAAAGGTTTTTCCCCTGAACCTGGAAAACCTGCTGGCGGTGGCGCTGCTGATCCTGGCCGTGATCACCCGGCTGTACGGACTGGGAGACCGGGTGGCCAGCCACGACGAAGTAAACCATTTTGTGCCCGCGTACGATTTCTCGCAGGGCGCCCAATACCGGTTCGACCCGATGACCCACGGTCCGCTGCAGATGCATCTGATCGCGCTCTCATTCGTGGCCCTGGGGGATAACGACTTCACCGCGCGCCTGCCGGCCGCGCTGTTCAGCATTGCCACCGTCGCGATCGCGCTGTTTCTGTTCCGGCCCTACCTCGGGCGCAACGGCGCGCTGATTGCAGGCGTGCTGTTCCTCATCTCGCCCTACATGCTGTATTACGGACGGTACCAGCGCAACGAGGCGTTTATCGTCGTCTGGGTGCTGCTCACCATCTACGCCATCCTGCGCTACCTCGAAAAGGGCGAATGGGGGACGCTCATCCTCTTCAGCGCCGTGAACGCGCTCCACTTCACCGACAAGGCCACCGGCTTCATCTTCGCCGGCGGGCAGATGGTTTTCCTGGTCGGATTCTTCCTCCTCCGCTTCGGGCTCCGGCCGGATATTAAACAGCTCACCAAGATCCGGCTGTTTATCAGCCTGGCCATATCGGCATTCCTGCTTGCCATAACCGCGTGGATGTGGCGGGAGGCCGGCAAGCTGTTCGAGCAGAATCCCGATCCGCTCGTCTTCCTCCCGTCGATCGTGGTCGGCATCTTCGGCCTGGCCGTCGCCGTCGTCGGGATCGTCCTGCTGATGCAGGATGCCTCCGCCGAGATCCGCCGCGAACGGTCGTTCGATCTGATCGTGCTGCTCGGCACGCTGGTCCTGCCGCTGACCGCCGCCGTCTGGATGTCCACGGTCGGAAACCTCTTCGGCGTGACGGCGCCGATCGACATGAATTTTTCCTACGCCTCGGACCTGCGCACGCTGCTGGATCTCCAACAGCCCTATGCGGCGATGGCGGGCACCGTGCTCGTCTACTTTCTGCCGCCGACGATCGCGGCCATTGCGATCGGCTTTTGGTGGCGGCGGAACGATTGGTGGAAGCTGGCCCTGGTCTTCTTCGGGATTTTTGTGCTGTTCTTCACGACCATCCTGACCACCGTCGGCGGGTTGTTCGACGGCCTGGCGCGCTACCTCGGCTACTGGATGGTGCAGCACGGGGAAAGCCGCGGCAGCCAGCCGTGGTTCTATTACCTCTTCGTCCAGATTCCGATTTACGAATACCTCCCGGCGATCGGCGCCGTCATCGCCTTCTGCATCGCCCTGCGGCGCCGGTTGTGGACCGCTGTGTCCGGCCGGCCCTTCGAAGCCGCCGCGGCCGGGGGCGATGACGGGCATCAGCCGGTTCCGGCCATCCCGCTCTTTCTGTTCTGGGCGCTCTTCAGCCTGGCGGTCTTCTCCTACGCCGGCGAGAAAATGCCGCAGCAGACGATGCTGGTCTCCGCCCCGATGATCCTGGCCGCCGCCTGGGCGGTGGGGTACATCCTCGATACCCGCTCCCTGGGGGAACTCTTCCAGATCCGGGAGCGGAAATTCGAGATCCCCGCCGGCGTCACCCGCGGACTCCGCAACGCCGTCCTGGCCGCCTTCGCCGTCCTGGGGGTGCTTACCGCACGCACAGCGTACTTCGCCACCTACATCAACTACGATTACCCCAACGAGTACATGGCGTACGCCCATGGGGCGCCGGGGCCGAAAATCGTTTTCGAGGAAATCGAACGCCTGTCCTACCTCACCACCGGCGGGAAGGATATGATCGTGGCGTACGACAATTTCGTCCGCTACCCGTATTGGTGGTACCTGCGGAATTACCCGAACAAGATCGACTTCGACGTCAACCCCGGGATGGAAATCCGCAACGCGGCGATCGTCGTGGTCGGCGAGCAGAACAACAGCAAGGTCGTCCCGATCCTCGGCGAGGATTATGTCAACTTTGAGCAGATGCGCATGTGGTGGCACAATCAGGATTATTTCACCCTGAAGTGGGAGTTCATCGACGGCGAGTACCTGGCGGAAGCCAGAACAAACGGCGTGGAAAATCCGCCGTCGATGCCGATACCCGATTACCTGCGGTTGTTCTGGGGCCACGTGAGCCCGATCTTCACCGACCCCGCCACCCGCTCGGCCGCTTTCCAGATCTGGGTCAATCGAGACTTCGCTCCGTGGGGCGCGCTGATGAACTCGGGCGGTTACACCTATCAGAACTGGTCGCTTTCGGAAAGGCTTTACGTCTACTTCCGCAAGGACCTGCTGGATTACCTGGGCGGATCGCTCGGGGATTCGGACGGCGGCGGCGGGGCCTACGATCCGTACGCGCTTTCGCGCATAGACCTGATCCCCGATTTTTCCTTCGGCTCGAGCGGCAGCGAACCCGGCCTGTTCTATTCGCCGCGCGCGATCGCGCCGGCCCCGGATGGCAGCCTGTATGTGGCCGATTCGATGAATCACCGCATCCAGCATCTGGATTCCAACGGCAACCTGATCACGGAATGGGGAACCTACGCCAGCATCGACCAGGGCGCCGCCCCCGGCGGAACCTTCAATGAGCCGTGGGGCGTGGCGGTCGCGCCGGACGGGTCGGTTTATGTGGCCGACACCTGGAATCACCGCGTGCAGAAATTCGCCCCCGACGGCACCTTCCTCACAATGTGGGGCGCGCCGATCAGCAACGGGACGGCCGAGATCACGTTCTACGGCCCGCGCGCGATCGCCGTCAACGCCGAGGGCGAGGTGTTCGTCTCCGACACCGGCAACAAACGAATCCTGGTATTCACCGCCGAAGGCGTTCCGGTCACCCGGTTCGGCACGCCCGGGGCCGGGGAGGGCCAGCTCGACGAGCCGGTCGGCCTGGCGGTCGACGACCTGGGCCGGGTATATGTCGCCGACACCTGGAACCGCAGGGTTCAGATCTTCACCAAGGGGCCGGACGGGGAATACGTCTCGACCGCCGCGTGGGACGTCGACGCATGGTACGGCACCACGACCGAGATCAAGCCGTATCTGGCGGTCGATTCCAACCATCATGTGTATGTCTCCGATCCCTCCACCTGCCGGATCATGGAATTCACCGAACGCGGGGTGATCCTATCGGTCTGGGGAAGCTGCGGCGACGACGGCCTGTCGCTCAACGCCCCGACCGGATTGGCGATCGATCCCCTCGGCGGCTTGTGGGTCAGCGATTCCCGGCACGACCGGCTGGTGCACTACCAGCTGCCCAACTTCGTTGGAGGCGTGCTGAAGTTTGAGTAGGGAAAAGAAATAGACAGGATTTACAGGTTTTTTTGAAGGATTATCAGGATTTAGTAAAATTTTTTAAAACCCTGTCAATCCTGAACAAATCCTGTAAATCCTGTCTATTATTGCGGTTGACACCTTGCGGGAGCGCCGCTATTATCCGCCCATGATCAGATCTTTTTGGCGCCGGCTTTTTTATTTCCTGACCTCCCTGCCCACGATCTTCGTCCTGCTTCTGGTCCTCTCCTCGGATTCGTTCGCGCCGCGGACGATGACCGATCGGGTCCGCCTGATCACCGCCCCGTATGAGTTTGAATTCATGTCCTGGACCGCGAACGCCGTCTGGGCCAAGGTCAGGCAGTTTTCTCTGGGCGAGGAACGCTACCTGACGACCGCCGCCTGGCATGATCTGGTCCTCGAATACAACGACCTCCTGAACCGGATCTCCGCCGCGGAAAACGAACTGACGCGCATCTTTTCGGATCCCGCGGTGGCCGATCCGCGGGCGGCGTCCGCCGCGGTGCGCGCCGATCTGGCCGGGCTGCGCCGGAGCCAGTCCGAGCGCCAGAACCTGGTGGAATCCATCCTCCAGGAACAGGTCTCGGCCGAATTGCGCGCGCAGGGGTTCGCCGTCGGAGGCGAAGTGGTGCCGCCGGTGCTGTTCCGCTTCACCCCGATCCCGATGGGGTTGATCGTTTCCCCGCGGGATACGATCCGCCAGGATGCCAATGTTCAGCTGCTGCCGGGGCTGACCCTCGAGCAGCAGATCGCGCTGGAGGCCGAGACGGAGCGCCGGCTCGGGGTTTCGGCGCTGGTGGTTCCCTTCGGCGGATTGGGCACCTTCCCGACCATGATCATGGAAACCTCCTATACCCGCTGGGTCCTCGAAGCCGTTACCCACGAATGGACTCACATCTACCTTTTCCTCACCCCGCTCGGGATGGGATATGAAACGTCGCCGGAACTGCGGACGATCAACGAAACCGCGGCTTCGCTGATCGGGAAGGCGATCGGCGAACTTGTCGTCCGGCGCTACTACCCGGAATGGGTCTCGGCGCTTCCGGAACTTTCCGGGGGAGGCGGCCTGGCCGCCCCGCTGTTGGAGTTCGATTATTCGCATGAGATGCACGTCACCCGGGTGGAAACCGACCGGCTGCTGGAGCTTGGATTGATCGAGGAAGCGGAAGCCTACCTGGAACAGCGACGGCGGTTTTTCGCGGAGCACGGCTACATCATCCGCCGGTTGAACCAGGCGTTCTTCGCCTTTTACGGCTCCTATGCCGATGTGCCCGGAGAGCGCGGGGAAGATCCGGTCGGTCCCGCGGTCGTGCAACTCTTCGAGCAATGCCCTTCGGCCGGAGACTTCCTGCGGGTCGTATCGCAGGTTACCAGCTTTGCGAAACTGCAACAGCTGGTCTCCGGCGGAGGATGTGGATGATCCCATGGACATGCCCTTCTTTCCCGGACGAAAGCCCGACACGTCAGAACCGCTGGCGGTATTCCTGCCGCCGTACAGCGAGGGAATCGGGGCGGAGTTCCTGCGCCGGCTTGGAAAACCTAAAGCCCGGATTGTGGATCCGTTCGGGCAATCCCCGGCCCTGGCGCTCGAGCTGGCGCGCAGCGGCGCGGCCGTTCTCCTGGCATCCCCCAATCCGGTCCTGCGGGCGATCCTAGCGCTCCAGGCCGATCCTCCACCTCCGCAGCGCATCCGCAACACCCTCGCCCGGCTGGCACGCTCGCCCTCGTCGCTTTCGCCAGGCCGTCCGCCGGCCGCGGCCGAGGATATGGAGGCGCATATCCGCGGCCTGTACCTCGGAACTTGCGCGTTCTGCGGAAAAGATTCCGAGGCGGACGGATTTGTGTGGGAAGTCGAAACGGAATCGAAGCCGCATGCGCCGGCGGGCCAGCCCCCGGCGCGCGGGCTGTTCAAGGAATCGAAAAAAGGGAGGCCCAAACCCAGGCTCGTCCGACGGATCTGCAGCTGCCCGCACTGCAATCATTGCATCGAGGAGCCGGCGGTCTCCGGCGAAGACAAGGGCATGCCGTCCGAGGCCTCGCGCCAGATGCTCTATCACTACGCGCTGGAGCGGATCGCGCCGTTGGACGACCCGTCGCGGGCCAACGCCGCGGACGCACTGGATGCCTACCCCTCGCGCTCGATCTATGCGATCGTCCTGCTCCTCCGCCGGCTCGAAACGATGGACTGCGATCCGGAAGAGAAGCGCTGCGTGGATCTGCTGCTGCTGTCGGTCCTGGATCAGGCGCACATCCTGCGCGGTCACGGCCGGCACGTGCGGACGCGCCCGCGTTCGCTCCTTTCGCCCGCCGAATTCCGCGAAGTGAATATCTGGCAGGCGCTGGAACGGGCGGTGGAGGAATGGAGCCTGCCCGCCCGGAAAGTCCCGCTCCGGAAATGGCGGCCGGGCGAACCGCTCGAGCCGGGCGTCATCCATACTTTCGCCGGCACCGCGCGCGAACTGGCGCCGCATCTTGCCGACCTCCGGCCGGATGGGATAATCAGCTTCCTGCCTCGCCCGAACCAGGCGGCCTGGACTCTGGCGGCGGTCTGGGCGGAGTGGCTCTGGGGCCGGGCGGTCTCGGCGCCCATGGCGGGCACGCTGCAGCGCCGCTGGTTCGATTGGAACTGGCACGCGCGGGCCCTGACGGCGTCCGCCCAAGCGCTGGCGGCGCACCTGCCGGCCGGGATTCCCGTCGTCGGTCTCCTCGGCGAATGGGATCCGCCCTTCCTTGCGGCATCGCTGTGGTCTTTCTATCAGGCCGGATTCACCCTCAACGGGCGGGCGGTCCGCACCGATCCCTGCACCGCGCAGCTGCTATGGTCCACGCCCGGCCTGGAGCACACGCCCCTCTCCTACGGTCCGCACGGCCTGGAGGGTGCCGGGGATGTCGCCCGTCTCGCGGTGCGGCAGATGATCTCCTCGCGCGCCGAACCTGTCTCCTGGGATCTGCTGCACGCGGCGGCCTGGAGCGAGGCGGTCCACCGCCACATGATTCCCCCGGATCCGCGCGATGCCGAGAGCGGCGGCTTTCTACAAACCCAGGAGCATCTGGAGGATGCGGTCCGGGCGGATCCGGAAATCGAATCCACGGGAAAAACGGAGAGCGAATACGGCGTCACCTGGTGGCTGCCGGGCGACGAATCGATCACCAGCCCGCTTTCGGACCAGGTGGAAACGGAGGTCGCGCGGACTCTTCTGGAGGAGGGCCCGATCGCCGCCGAGGAACTGGACCGGAGGATCTGTTCCTTCTTTCCCGGCCTGCTCACGCCCGACCTGCGTCTGATCCAGGCCTGCCTGGAATCGTACGGATCGCCGGGGGGCGACGGACGGAAATGGATCCTGCGCGTGGAAGACCACCCGGCTTCGCGCGCGGAGGAATTACAGGTTGTCCGGGATGCGTTCGGCGGACTGGGAAGGCGGATGGGGTTTTCCATCGAGGACGACCGCGAAATGTACTGGATCGATCCGGCCGGCCGGAGGAAGTACTGCTTCGTGTTCACCAGTTCGGCCGCCGTCGGCCGCTTTTTGCTGCAACCGGTGTTTGATGCGGACCGCTCATGGATAGTCCTGCCCGGCGGCCGGGCGGTCCTGGTGGGGTTCAAACTGCGCGGCAACGTCCTGCTGCGCCGGGCGGTCGCCAAAGGCTGGCGCTTCCTGAAGTTCCGCCACATCCGGCGCTTGCTCGAAGACCCTTACCTGCGTCCCGAGAACCTCGACGAACGCATCGGACTGGATCCGCTCGAGGTGACCGAGGACAAGGTGCCTTACTTGTAAACCATTTCACCGCAAAGCCTGCCCTCGGGGATCGGGCCGAGGGCCGCAAAGATTTCCCCGTTATTCGCGGCCTCAATTAATCCGAACGAAAAACCGTTGATTCCAAAGAAAAGAATGGCTTCGTGATCTTGGCGGCTTCGCGGTAAAAGGGGTTTGCCAATCCAGGGGTAAGGAAGAAAGACCGGACCAGATCAATCCTCGGCGTACCACTCGTTCATCGAACCCAGTCGATCGGAGGGGTCGAACAGGGGTCCGAAGGCGACTCCCGCGATGCGCGCATCCACCGCGTAGTTATAGACCGGATGCCACAGGAACAATGCCGGAAGCTGGTAGACGAACCGGTATTGGAAAGTCCGGTACAGGCGCGCGCGTTCTTCCCGGTCCATTGTGATCCTGGCTTCCTCGAGCAATTCGCTGATCGCGCGGTCGTCCAACTGGGAGTAATTCTGCCCGTCGGGGGATTGCGTCTGGTGCCAGAAGGGATACGGATCCGGATCCGGGTACGGGGCCAGGTCCAGGTCCACCAGCGCGGCCTGGTACGTCCGCGGCGCGAGGTTATCCTCAAGCAGAGACCGCATGTTGGCTTTCCGCAGGAGGACCCGCACGCCGATCTTTGCCCACTGGTCCTGGAGGGCGGTGGCGATCGCCTCCTGCCGCGGATCCTCGGCGTAGACCAGCGTGAACTGAAGCGCGGCGCCGTCCTCGTCCGACCGGACATAAGCATCCGTGCCGGGAACCGCGCCTGCGGGAATCTTCCAGCCCGCCTCGTCCAATAAACGCGCCGCCTCGTCCGGATTGTACGCCAGCGGAAGCATGTTCGGGTCTTCGGCCCAGGTTCCGGGCAGGATCGGTCCCGCGGCCTGCACCGCCTGTCCGGCCAGCACCGTATCAATGATCCGCTGCCGGTTGAGCGCGAGCAGCAGGGCCCGGCGCACGTCGCGCTGGCCGAGGAACGGCACGTCATCGTTTTTTAGATTAAGGAAAACCATCGACGCCTGCGGCAGGCGCGCCGTGTAGATATTCCAGGCGGAACTCGTCAGCGCCGTCCCCAGTTCGGCGGACGTCAGGCCTCCCAATCCCATCACCTCGCCGGACTGGAGCGCCTCGAAGGCGGCCGCCCGCGTGGGATAGTACAGCAGGTCGACCTTTTCCAGCGCCGGCTTGGCGCCGTAATATTTTTCGAACGGGCGCAGCGTGACGCCGAGGATTTTCTCTTCTTCGACGATCAGCGTATCCACGGTAAACGGGCCGGACCCGACCGGTTTCAGGTTGAAGGGAAGCGCATCCAGTTCCTTCACCCCCACTCCGTTCAGGAGATGGTACGGCAGCAGGCCGGTGGTGAGGTAATCCAGAAACGGGGCGTAGGGCTCCGACAGCGTGAAGCGGACTTCCTTCGCGGAAAGGGCTTCGACCTTCACCGAGCGCCAGAGCGCGGCCAGGTCCTTCCGGCCGGGGTAGTTGTTGTCCTGGATCAGCCCGAAGGTGTAAACCACGTCCTGGGCCGTGACCGGCTCGCCGTCGTGCCAGAAGGCATCATCGCGGATGCGGAAATAATACGTCGTCCCATTCTCAATTAACCAGCCCTCGGCCAGGTCTTGAACGGGGACTCCGGTTGAATCGAAGCGCAGCAAGCCGGAAAAAACCAGACGGTCCACGTCGCGGTCGGGTGCATTGCGGACGTCCAGAACCGGGTTGAGCCGCTGCATCCCCCCGATGAGCGCCTCTGAATATTCCCCGCCACGCGTCTCGGGGGCGTTCGGGAGGACCGGAGTGTTGGTTCCGCGCAAGGCCAGGATCAGCAGCAGGACGAGGATCACCCCCACTGCGGCGGTCAGGATTTGCCAGCGGAAGCGCTTCATGATTGTTTCCGTCCGGACTGAGGTGACTTCACGCGGAGGATTCTACCCATATGACGGCCGGGGTTGCCGGCAGCGGGTTAGCGGAAGGCAAGAACGGTTATGAAGGAAAGCGCGAAGAAGAGAATGCTGAGAACGATGGTCCCATTAAAGAGGGCTTTCTCCACTCCCCGCCGGGCCCGGAACACGCCGCCCGCGTCGCCGCCGGTAAGCCCGCCCAAGCCGGCTTCCTTGCTCTGCAGCACGATGACGACGATCAGGACGACACCCAGGATAATTTGTGCAATGCTTAGATATGTCTTCACAGGACCTCCGATTGCCGGTGATGCCTTATTGGGGCTGCGGGATTATATCAGAAACCCCCGCCCCCAATACCGCAGTCATTCCGGCGCCTGCCCTTGCGGAGCATTCCCACTCGAATCTGGTTTTGGAGTGGGATTGCTCGCGAAGCAAGGGTGATCTTGGCCGGAATCCAAGGATTTCGCAGAAAAACCAACGGATGCCCGGCTTTCCGCCACCCCGGCGGGATTCCAGCCGGGGCGGCATGACGATCGCACCGGCCGCTTACACCGGCATGAGAAAGAAAGCCCACGCCAGAATGGCATACACCGCGAGCAGGACGCTGCCTTCCAGCCAGTTGCTGCGCCCGTCGGCGGCAATGAGCGCCACCACCATGACCCCGGCGATCACCGAGATCACCTCGAACATGTTGAACACCAGGGTCAGCGGGTGCCCCATCCCCAGGCTGGCGAATACCAGCAGCGGCGCCACCAGCAGCGCGATCTGCAGGCAGGATCCGAGCGCGACTTCCAGGCTGAGTTCGAGCTGGTTGCGCGCGGCGACTTCCACCGCCACGAAGTGCTCGGCCACATTCCCGATCACAGGCACCAGGATAATGCCCAGGAAGAACTCCGAAACGCCGCTGGCGGCGATCACCGGCTCTATCACCTCGACCAGAATCTCGCTCAGCACGACCACGCCGGCCGTCGCAAGCCCCAGCTGGATCAGCGCCCGTTTCCAGGAACCCCCGGAGTGGCCGGGCGCCTCTACGGCCGGGGGGAGAACCCCATTCCGCTCGCTGAGGGAATAGACCAGGCTGAGGATGTAGATCAGTATCATCGCGGCCGCCACGCCCAGGCTGAGGTACTCCACATGGAGGCTGTCCGGCGCCTCGATGCTCTGACCGAACAGCGACGGCACACTCAAGGCGATCACGGCCAGCGCCAGCAATGTGGCGTACCGGCTGGCGGTGTCGCTCGAAAACTTCTGGGTTCCGTTCCTGATTCCCCCCACCAGCAGGCTGGCCCCCAGCACCAGCAGCAGGTTGCCGATGATCGATCCGGTGATCGAGGCCTTGGCCAGTTCGAGGTAACCCTCGCGGATGGCCACCAGGGTGATGATCAGCTCGGCGGCGTTGCCCAGGGTCGCATTCAGGAGCCCGCCCACCCGGGGCCCGGCCCGGGCGGCGAGGGTCTCCGTCGCGTTCCCCATCTGCTCGGCCAGCGGGATCAGGCCGATACAGACCAGGATGAAGACCACGATCGGGGATCCCCCAAGCGCCCAGACCGCCACGCTCGATAGCGAGACGGCCAGCAGGACATCCATGATGCGGATTTTTATTTTGGGGAATGAAATTGTTTTCACGGGATCGATTGTCCGGCTTTGCGGAGTGGGTTGCGAAGCAAAGGCTGGGAAACATCCCGCCCTTGCGACCGCCGGGATTATACATTATCGGGGGCAACGGCAACGGCGAGGCAGTGCCTCGCCGTTCTACCCCCGGGGATTAAATAATTTCGGGCGTGATCGGCGGTCGAGTGGCCCGCGGTTTTTGCGGGCGGATCGAGACCCTCGTCCCGGCTCGGGATAACCGCCCGGTCTCGCCCGCCCTGGCGGGCTGGGCCAGGGATACGGCGCTTCCCCGTCCTCGCTTCAAAGCGCTCGTCCGGGGCGGGGCGCGCCTGCTCGATCGGCTTTCCGCTAAATTGATACAATCTCAGGATCATGGAAAAAGGCGCCCTGCTGAACGAACGGTACGCGCTCGTCAAGCCGCTGGGGAGCGGCGGGATGGCGCACGTCTGGCTGGGACGCGACCAGCTGCTCAACCGGACCGTGGCGATAAAAATCCTGCGCGAGGAATACACCCGCAGACCGGATTTCCAGGAACGGTTCCGCCACGAGGCCCAGGCGATCGCCCGGCTCTCGCACCCCAACCTCGTAACCGTTTACGATTTCGGGGTGCACGACGGCCGGTATTTCATGATCTTGGAGTATATCGAAGGCGAGGACTTGAAGACCTACCTGCGCCGGGCGCGGCCGCAGCCCCTCGAAATCTGGCTCGATATTGCGATCCAGGTTTGCGAAGGGCTCGGGCTGGCGCACCGGGCCGGCCTGATCCACTGCGACATCAAACCGCAAAACATCCTCCTCGCCCCCGATCTGCTTGCCAAGATCGCGGATTTCGGGATCGCGCGGGCGATGGTCTCCAAGGGGCTCGTTTTCGACCGCGCGCAAACTCAGCCGCTGGAGGAGGACACCGTCTGGGGCAGCCCGCAGTACGTCTCGCCGGAACAGGCGGCGGGCGACCCCCTGACGCCCGCCTCCGACATCTATTCCACCGGGGTGATGCTGTTCGAGATGCTCACCAGCCGGCTCCCTTACCCCGGCAGGGATCCGCGTACGCTGATCTTGCAGCATCAGAACGAACCCGCTCCCTCGCCCCGGCTGATCAACCCGGAAATACCGGAGGAACTCGAGGCGGTCGTCCTTCGGGCGATGGCGAAATCCCCGGCCGAACGCTTCCGCAACGGCGATCAGATGGCCCGGGTTCTGAAGGCGCTGCTGGCGGAGAACACCGTGCTGCTCCCGGAAGCGTCCACGACGGCGGATCTTCCCGCACCGGAGGAGGAACCGGGGATCGATTGGATGGCGATCGGGCTGGGGTTTGCGGGCCTGATCTCCGTCGGAGGCTTGATCCCGCTCTGGGTGTATGTCTACTTCCTGTACAACCCCCCCGGACACTGACAACCGCGAGTCCCGCCCGCATCCTTGTTTTCGCTGTTTTCGAGCGATCCTTACGGCCCGGTTAATGTTAACGATAAGCAAACCAAGCATTGGTATAATCATATTTCAAGGCGGATTCCGGGCATAAAAGCCTTGCCGCGGGTGTAAATCAAATCGGAGGCATGTGTGAATTCCAACCGTTCGCGCAACATTATTGCGATCCTTATCGTCATGTTCTTCATGGGATACCTTCTCGTCAGCTGGTACAACAACCAGCAGGCGAGTATTCCAACCATTTCCCTCAGCCAGGTGGCGCAGGAAATCCAGGATGAAAAGATCGAACAGATCATCGTGATCGAAGACGACCTGGAGATCCATTATGCCGATGAAAAGCAGGCCAAGGCGCGCAAGGAATCCACCGCGCCCCTGGCGGAGCAGCTGGGAACCTTCGGCGTCACTCCCAAAGATCTCGACAAAGTCAAGATTGAGATCCGTCCGCCCAACGACTGGGGGCTGGTATTCAACCTGTTGAGCTATCTGCTCCCGGTCCTGGTCCTGGGCGTATTCATTTACTTCATGGTGCGCCAGATGCAGGGCACCAACAACCAGGCGATCATGTTCGGGAAGAGCAAGGCGCGCATGCTTTCCGGCGATCAGCCGACGGTGACCTTCGAGGACGTGGCCGGGGTGGAAGAAGCCAAGGAAGAGCTGCGCGAGGTGGTGGAATTCCTCAAGGAACCGGAGAAGTTCATCTCCCTCGGCGCGCGCATCCCCAAGGGCGTCCTGCTGGTGGGGTCTCCCGGCACCGGGAAAACGCTCATGGCCAAGGCCGTCTCGGGCGAGGCGGGGGTCCCGTTCTTCTCGATCTCGGGCTCCGAGTTCGTGGAGATGTTCGTCGGCGTCGGCGCCAGCCGTGTGCGCGACCTGTTTGAACAGGCCAAGCGCCATTCCCCGTGCATCGTCTTCGTTGACGAGATCGACGCGGTCGGGCGCCAGCGCGGCACGGGCCTCGGCGGCAGCCATGACGAACGCGAGCAGACCCTCAACCAAATCCTGGTCGAGATGGACGGATTCGACACCGACACGAACGTGATCGTCATGGCGGCGACCAACCGGCCCGACATCCTCGACCCGGCGCTCCTGCGGCCGGGGCGGTTCGACCGGCGCGTGGTGCTCGACCGGCCGGACATGCGCGGCCGCGAGGCGATCCTGAAAGTGCACGTGCGCGGCAAGCCGCTCGCGCCCGGGGTGGACCTGACCACGGTCGCCAAGGGCACCCCCGGCTTTGTCGGGGCGGATCTTGAGAATCTCGTAAACGAAGCGGCGATCCTGGCCGCCCGCCGCAACAAGAAATCGATCGGCCAGGACGAATTCGGGGAATCGGTCGAGCGCGTGATCGCCGGTCCGGAACGCAAGAGCCGCCTGATCACCGTCGCCGAAAAGAAGATCATCGCCAACCACGAAGCGGGACATGCGGTCGTGATGCAGGCCATTCCGGAATGCGACCCTGTCCACAAGGTCTCGATCATCTCGCGCGGGATGATGGGCGGCTACACCATGGCTCTCCCGGAAGAAGATCGCACGGTCCGCGGGCGGCGGGAATACATGGCCGAGCTGGCCGGGCTGCTCGGCGGGCGCGCCGCGGAGGAGATCGTCTTCAACGACATCACCACCGGCGCCGCCTCCGACATGGAACGCGCCACCAAAACCGCCCGCAACATGGTCACCCGCTGGGGCATGAGCGACCGGCTCGGCCCGATGGTCTATGGCCAGAAGGAGGAACTTGTCTTCCTCGGCCGCGAAATATCCGAACAGCGCGATTACTCGGACCAGGTGGCGAACGAGATCGACGAGGAAGTCCGAAAGATCGTCAACGGGGCATACGAGGAAGCCAAGGCGATCCTGACCAAGCACCGCGAGACGCTGGAGCGGGTCGCGGCGCGATTGGTCGAGGTGGAAACGATCGACGGGGAAGAATTCAACCGGCTGTTCCCGGCTCCCCAGCCTAAGCGCAGCGGGACGCCGATCCCGCGGGTGAAATAGTCCACCGGGAATTAACGAATAAAAAAAACCGCCGGTCCTGAAAAGCGACCGGCGGTTTTTTACCCTGCTTCCATTTTTGGAGGCCCTCGGCGGCAACCATGTGTCCTTTGATCTCGTGCAACACAGGCTGAGACCCGGTTCGAATTGCTGTGCGTTTGTCCTAATATTCATACCTATTTCACACGAGTAAGCAGCCGTTGTGCTATAATTTATCGAATGTGGCATCCCCATGTAATCGGGGATCTCTACATCCGTGTTGAGCAAAGGGGGAGAGGATATTACCTAGATTTTACTTCAACCGGGGACGCTTTGTTGCATCCAATCTTCCGAGCACGAGCCCGATCGTCGATTCCGTTGGGACGGATCGGCAGGATCACCCTTGTATCCCTGCTGATCGTTTTCCTTTCCACCTACCTCATTAAGCCGCCATCCACCGTCTCCGCCGCAACCACCCTAACCATCACTCCGATCACCTGGAACGTGGTCGGGCTCGATTCCAACAACGTCAATGTCGGCCCGAATATTTTCCCGGTTGGAGCCCGCGTCTGCAACACCGGCGCCGAGCCCGCGCTTAACGTGGTCTCCGCATTCGTATGGGATTCCGCAAACGCCAACATCAACCTGCGCCCTGGCTCGCTGACGGAATACACCGTGCTTAATGGACATGCGATCCCCAGCCTGGCGGTGGGCGCCTGCACAACCACCTATTCGGATTTCTACTACGAGGTGGAGATCACCCGTAACGCCGCGGCCTACGATACCTTCCGCCGCTATCACATCACCGCCGGCGCGGACAACGGGGCGGCCGTCAGCACACCTCTCCCGCGCGAGATTTTCGCCGAGCATCTGATTTCGCAGAATCGCAACTCCACCTCCGACGTGCGCCTCGACGGCGTTTCCATACCACCCGGCGGGACGATGACCCTGCTGGTCAACAACACCTACAACATAACGCTGGTCGGCTCGACCGCCACCAACGGATACGAGCAGATCGAAAGTTTCATCAACTTTCCCAACACCATCTTCAAGATCAACACCGTCACCACATCCTATTCCGCCAATGCCGGCACCGACCCGCGGGCGCTAAGCAAGCTCTACGCCGATGGGTGCGGGTGGGTTAACGATCCCAACGCCCCCAACTACCGCTCCTGCACCGCAACCGGAAAATACGGCGGAGCCGTGACGACAACCTACAACGTCACAATCATCGGCGGCGGCGGGACCAGCCAGACCCTCAACAACCTGATTTACGATTTTTCCGGCAGCAGCTATCACTATAATTCCGATTATTCGGTCGGCGCCCGGATCGCGGCGGTCGTCGACCCGGCGGCCGTCAACATCGCCAAGGCCTTCACGCCCGCTTCCACCATTCCCGGCGGCACGTCGACCCTGACCTTCACGCTCACCAATCCCAACGCCGTTGCATTGAGCGGCGTTAACTTTTCCGACACCTTTCCGGTTGCGCCGGGTGCGATGGTGGTGGCCAGCCCACTGGCGTATTCCACATCCGGCTGCGGCACCCCGACCTTTGCCCCGACGGCCGGCGCGGCGTCGATCGCTTTTTCCAATGGTACGATTGCGGCGGGCGGCACCTGCACAGTCAGCGTGAACGTAACCGCTCCCGCGTTAGGGATTTACAACAACACCTCCGGCCCCTTATCCATCGGCTCGACCAATACCGGCAACACCGCCTCCGCCAGCCTGACGGTTGGGACAACGCCGACGCCCCCCGCCTGCACCTCCGGCCTGGAGTTGGCGCGCTGGACGATGGAAACCAGCCAGGGAACGGGAGTGCCGCCGAGCCCATCGTTCCGGTCCAGCCTTGTGTCGGCCGCCGCAGCCCTATATTCCGGTGGGGGGACTCAGTCAATCTCGGCCTCTATCGGCCAACCGGTCAATTCCTGGGCGGTGACCGGTGGTTGGGCTCCGAATAACACGGGGTATCCGAATTCCGCGGCACCTTACTACCAGCTCACCCTGGATACGAGCAAATTCACGAGCGTGGCTATCTCCTTCGATTTCTACCTTGCCGGAAACTGGGCGAACGCCAGCGACAATTACATCTACCTTTATTCAAGTGCTGATGGAGGAAGCTACTCCACAGTCAACTCCCGGTCCGCCATAACCCGGAATACCTGGTATTCTCAGACTCCGTTGAACGCCGCATCGACCGGCTCGAGTACGACGGCGTTTCGGATCAACGCAGTCGGTCAGCAGCAACCCACGGCGGCTATGCACCTCGATAATATCGTCATCACCGGCTGCGGCGTGCCCCAACCGCCGACCATCGCCAAGGCGTTCGCCCCCGATCCGATCGCGGCCAACGGCACCGCCGTCTCCACGTTGACCTTCACCCTGACCAACGAGAACAACGTGGTGCTCTCAGGGGTCACGTTTTCCGATTCACTTCCCTCCGGGGTGCAGGTGGCCGGCACTCCGAACGCAGTCACCACCTGCGGCGGCTCCCCCAACTGGTCGCCGGGCGCGAGCTCGACCGTCCTCAACTTCGGGAATATCACACCGGCCACCATTCCGGCCAGATCGGGCACCACCAACGGATCCTGCACGGTACGGGTGGACGTTGTCGCCACCACCGCCGGCCCGCACGCGAACATTAGCGGGTATATTTTTTCGACCCAATCCGGCACGAATTATGGATCCGGCGGCTCGGCCGGCGCGAACCTAACCGCCCTAAGCCCGCCTTCGATCGCCAAGCAGTTCTCCCCGAATCCGGTCCTGGTCAATGTCTACTCGACCCTGACCTTCACCATCGTCAACCCCAACCCGAACAACGGGCTGGCCGGCGTGGCTTTTTCAGATACCTATCCAACGAATATCGTCAATCTCAATCCATCTGTGACCAGCAACACCTGCGGAGGCAGCGTCACCGCCCCGAACGGGGGAAACACCATCGCCTTGTTGGGAGGCACTCTGGCAGCCGGGGGATCCTGCACCGTTACCGTCCGCGTCATCTCCTCCACCCCCGGAAATTACGACAACACCAGCGGGAACGTATCCGCCGTGATAAACGGCGCCACGGTCAACGGCAACACCGCCGCCGATTCGCTCGTCGTTCAACCGGTCCATCCGGCCATCACCCTCCTCAAGCAGATTTCCACCGCCCCCACCGGACCCTGGACGACGTTTGTCGGCGTGTCGGGCGGAACGCCGGTGTACTACCGGTTCACCATTGAGAATACGGGCGACGTTCCGATGTACGCCGTCACCCTGACCGATCCGGACCCCGCCATCACGCTCATGATCGCAAGCTGTTCCTGGTCCAATCCGCGCAACCCGCTCCCGGCTCCCGCATCCGGAAACGAGCTGCACATCTCGACCTGCATCGTCGGGCCGGTCAACGCCAGCGACACCGTGCGCCACTGGAATACGGGAACCGCGCAAGGCGAATATCCGCAATCTTCCGGCACTTTTTTTTCGGACACCGCCCAGGCGTCGTATGCCAACACCGGATTGACAATCGTCAAGAGCGCCGCGGAAAACCGC
This sequence comes from Anaerolineales bacterium, assembly GCA_016932475.1. Taxonomy (GTDB): domain Bacteria; phylum Chloroflexota; class Anaerolineae; order Anaerolineales; family RBG-16-64-43; genus JAFGKK01. Next base: position 8,990 of record JAFGCU010000108.1, on the reverse strand, counting down.
TATTCCGTCGTCGGCGCTGTATTGCACTACAGCTATCTCGTCACCAACACCGGCGTGGCTCCGCTGGAGGGGCCGGTGACAGTCGCCGACGACCGCGTAGTCGATGAGCTCTGCCCGGACGTCGCCACGGTTGGCGACCTCGACGCATTCCTGGACCCGGGCGAGAGCATCACCTGCACAGCCACCTACATGATCGTGGCGGGGGATATTACCTTCGGGTCGGTGACCAACACCGCCACCGCCTCGGCCGGAGGGACAACCTCCGCGCCGGATTCGGTGACAGTCCCCTACGTCGCATACACACCGACACCCACCGACACGCCGACGATAACCGAAACGCCCACCATCACGCAGACGCCCACCATCACCCAGACTCCGACCATCACCGATACCCCGACGGAGACCTACACGCCGTCGATAACGCCGACTCCGACGACGACTTCGACCGATACGCCGACCGCGACGGTTACGGAGACGCCGACCCCGACCCTCACCCTCACCGAAACCCCGACCCGCACGGAGACACCGACTCCGACGGAAACGCCGACAAGCACGGTCACGTATACCGTGACCCCCACCGACACGCAAACGGAAACCGAGACGCCGACGCTCACCCAAACCCTGACCCTGACCGTGACGCCGACCGTCACGCCCACCCAGACCCGGCAGCCCGGACGGATTTACGGGGTTGTGTTCACCGACCTTGACGCCGACGGCATCCAGGATCCCGGCGAACTCGGGATTGCCGGAGTGACGATCACGCTATACGATGATCTGGGTGCGGCAATCGGTACGCGCATCACCGCCTCCGACGGTTCTTACAGTTTCTCCAGCCTCGCTCCCGGGGATTATGAAGTCGTCGAAACGGACCCGGCGGGGTTCTCCAGCACGACCAACAACTCCGTGGCGGTCACCGTTCCCTCCGGTGGCAACATCCTGGTCGATTTCGGCGACACCCCGATCACCGGCGGAATCCCATCATCGATCCGGGGCACCGTCTTTGACGAGACCGGTGTTGTCAACGGGTCCCATGATCCCGGCGAACCCGGCATCCCCGGGGTTACCGTCGCGCTCCTCGACAGCGGAGGCTCCGTCTTCGTCACGACTACCACCGCCGCCGATGGAACCTATTCCTTCAGCGGATTGCCGGCCGGCATCTACACCGTTCGTGAAACCGATCCGGCCCTGTACATAAGCACCACTCCCAACGAAGTCGGCGTGGTCCTCGGCGACGGGACGATTGCCGTCGTCGATTTCGGCGACCAGTCGGGCGCTGTGTTGATCGCCGATCCGGCGGTCACCAAATACGGTGACCCGGCCTCCGCCCAGGTCGGCGACATCGTCACCTTCGTCATCACCGTCACCAACCTTGGCACCACCAACGCCGCCAACATCGTGGTTACGGATACGAAACCCTCCTTCCTCGACATCCTGTCCGTCTCGGTCTCGCCCGGAGCCGGTTTCCCGACCACCATTTCCGGAAACACCATCACCATCGACTTCGGCACGCTCACTCCCGGGGAGACGTACACCGTTCAGGTCGTCACCCGCGTCAACGGGCTGGGAGTCCCTCCCGGCGGCGCCAACAACGTTTCGCTCGCCACCACCTCGCCCACCGACCGGGTCTTCAACAACTTTTCAGCCGCGGCACTGGCGATCACCACCGCGATCAGCGGCCTGCCCGATACCGGTTTCTCCCCGGACCGCATTACCGATCTCCCGGTCCAGCCGGAGGACAAGGCTTATACCGATCTCGACGATCTATCCCTGGTCATCCCCAAAATCGGAGTTCGCATCCCGATCGTTGGCGTCCCGCAAACCGGATCCGAGTGGGATGTATCCTGGTTGTGGAGTCAGGCCGGCTGGCTGAACGGCACCACCTTCCCCACCTGGGCTGGTAACTCGGTGGTTACCGCCCACGTTTACCTGCCTTCGGGCAAGCCCGGCCCGTTCGTCAATCTTTACTCCCTGGCCTACGATGATACGATCATCGTCCTGCTCGACGGACAGCAGTACATTTACAAGGTACGCGCCGTTCTGCTCGTCCGCCCCGACGATCTCTCCGTCCTGCGCCACGAAGCGCTTCCCTGGCTAACGCTCCTCACCTGCCGCTCTTATGACTTTGCCGCCGGCGTATACCGCTGGCGGGTAGCCGTCCGGGCTGTACAGGTGGAAGTGCGATAAGTTTTCGCGTTCGCCGAAATCCCGCGCTTTTTCATAATTCCCTCATTTTCGGGACGCCGCCGGGCGATGGGTTATAATTCTTCAGCCCTCTACCGGGCTATTTCATAACTGGAAAGGCAATTCATGTTTTTCGGCATCGACCTTATCGAATTGATCCGGACCGTTGGGTATATCGGCATGACCGCGATCATCTTCGCGGAATCCGGGTTGTTTTTCGGATTCTTCCTTCCCGGAGACAGCCTGCTGCTCACCGCCGGCCTGCTCGCCGCGCGCGGGGAGTTGAACCTGGGAATCCTGCTATTAACCCTGACCCCGGCGGCGATCCTGGGGGACAACGTCGGATATTGGTTCGGAAAGAAGGCCGGCCCGCCGATCTTCAACCGCGATAATTCGCTTCTCTTCCGCCGGAAAAATCTGCTCGCCGCCAAGGCTTTCTATGAGAAGCACGGCGGGAAGACGATCACCATCGCCCGGTTTATGCCGTTCATCCGTACTTTCGCGCCGATCGTCGCCGGCGCGGTGGAGATGGACTACAAACGGTTTATGCTGTTCAACCTTCTGGGCGGGTTGTTATGGGCGGTCGGGGTCACCTTGGCGGGATTTTTTCTCGGGCAGTGGATCCCGCCCGAGGTGCTGGATAAGTATTTCCTGCTCATCCTGATCGTCGTGATCTTCCTCTCGGCCCTGCCCGCCATGATCCACGCCTGGAACGAATACCGGCATGAGGCGTGGGATAAGGTTGTCGGCGTCTGGAACCGGATGCGGGGCAAACAGCCGGAACCGACGAAATAGCGGCCGGGCGGACGCGGATAAAGGGAACGCAATGCCGATCTATACGTATCGCTGCACGGAGTGCGGCGTGGAATTCGAACAGCACCAGACTTTCTCGGATCCTCCATTGACCAAATGCCCGGAGTGCGGGAAGAAGTCTCTGCGCAAGGTGTTTACCCCGGCCGGGATCATCTTCAAGGGGACCGGCTGGTACGCCACCGACCATCGCTCGCCGTCCGGAGGCGTGAACATCCACAAGGACAAGCCCGAAAGCACTCCGGAAAAGCCGGCCTCGGATTCTACCGCCGGAGCCGCCCCGGAGAAGAAAAAACCGGAAGCCAAATCCGCCGCCGCCACCGGCGAATCGAAGAAGTAGTTTGAAAGGATTTTCAGAATTAAAAGGTTTTTTGCACCTGCTCAGCCGACGATCGTCATGCCGGCGCATGCTTGGCCGGCATCCTTTGAATCGCAGAAAAACACTGGACCCCGGCTTCGAGGACGCCGGGGTGACGAACAACCCCAAAAACGCCTGTGACGCTACGTTGAAAATAACCGTAATAAAAACGGCCTGAGCAAATACGATTTTTTACTTATTTATTACCAAGAATATTCTTTGCGGCTTTGCGGTGAGAAATGCTTTTTTCCTACATCTGAAACCCGTTGCGGGCGCGGATCACCTTGTAGGAAAAGTTTTCCACATAATTCATAAGTTTTTCGGATATTTCCTGCCATTCGCGCGACGCAAGGAATTCGTCCATCGCTTCCTTCCCCGGCGCCACGCCCCCCACCATGATCTGCGGGCCTTCCCCGTAAGCGGTGTACCAGGCATCGGTCGGTTCCACCCCCAGCTTCTGCATTCCCGGCAAAAATTCCCGCACGATGAATTCGAAATACTCCTGCGCCTGCCCCGGCAGGATATCCCAGGTCATCAGAAGCTTGACCGCGGTCATGCGCCTCGCTTATGATCCAGAACCAGCACGTGGGTCTCTCCCGGAAGATCCGCCCGCGTGATTTTCAGCGATTCCTGGGTCTTGGGCGCGGAAAGGCCCATTTCCTTTACGAATTTTTGGAGGGTGTCCAGCTTCAGGTTGATCTCGGGGGTGCGGTAGTGCATCGGCACTACGATCGAGGGTTCGAGCAAACTGATCACCTCCGCCGCCTGCGAAGCATTCAGCCCGCCCCCGCCGCCGATCGGCACCAGCGCGACGTCCACCGCTCCAAGGTTTTCAATCTGCTGCTGGGTCGGGACGTAATCCAGGTCGCCCAGGTGCGCCACCGTCAGCCCGTTGAAATCCACCAAATACAGCGTATTGGAATCCTTCGGCTCGGCCTTTTTCTTTTTCCCGGCGGCATCCGGCGCATGGCGGGTGGATAAGCCGGTGATGAACACGCCGCCGATTTCGAACTCGCCCGGCCCGCGGATGATCCGCTTTTCGCCCTTGACGGCTTCCACGCAGTTATGGCCCGGAGCATCGTGCGAGATGCAGACGATATCCGCCTTGAGCCGCAAGGCATCGTATCCGACGCTGTCGTCATACGGATCGATCACCACCGATGCCATGCCTCGTTCCATTAGGCGGAAACAGGAAAGGCCGTACCACACGATCTCCATGGGTCATCCTCCGAGAGTATCGATTATACTCGATGGAACCGGACGATGGTCGACCGGTCGTGGATCATTGCCGGTTATGAGAATTCGAATGCATCCCGCGGCCGATGGAGAGTAAGGCAACGTCTTATGCCGAAGACCAGTCCTCCCCGACCCTGCTTGACGCCTGTCGATGGCAGACTGCTTCCTTGGGAAATCGGCGGCGGGCGCGTACGGCGCTCTCCGGAAGGCGCTCTGCCGCTCCCGGCCGCGGCGGCCGGAACGCCGCCGCTGATCGATCACGCCGACCTGCGCATCCCGCCGGTGCGGTGTTACGCGGATGCCCAGCTGGACGACACCCAGGCGCTTGCGCGCGAACGGTTCCGCTGGACGCCGCCGCTGCGTTTTTCAGTCCATGCGCGGGCGTCGATCCCAAATCCGCTCGGAACCTTCGGCTTCGGATTCTGGAACGATCCGTTCTCGTTGTCGCTTGGGATGGGCGGCGCCGGGCGCAAGCTGCCCGCCGCCCCGCAATGCGCCTGGTTCTTCTACGGCTCGCCGCCGCATGATCTTGCGCTCGCGCAAGGAGTGCCCGGTTCGGGCTGGAAGGCGCAGACGCTTTCCTTCCGCCCTCTCCCCCCTCTTTTGCTGGCCCCGATCGCCGCCGGCGGCGCGCTGCTGGCCGCATTTCCCCGAACGCGGCGATGGGCATTCCGCCGGGCACGCCGGTTCTACTCCGCCGAGGAAAGACGGCTTGAAGTCGATCCCGCCGCCTGGCACAAGTACGCAATCGAGTGGACCGCAACCGCGGTGCACTTCTTCGTCGACGACGCGGAAGTCCTGAACGCGCCGCGTCCGCCGCGTCCGCCGCTCGGGTTGGTGCTCTGGATCGACAACCAGTATGCGGTCGCCTCCCCCGAAAAGGGATTCGGGTTCGGCGTGTTGCCTCTCGAGCAGGAGCAGTCTTTGGAGCTGGAAGACGCGCGGATTGTGATGCCCTTCCCGGCATGATAGAATGCGCGGACTTAACTTGGGACGGCGGAATGGATGCAGCCCGTGCCCGGAAAAATGCCACCCATGACCGATCCTTATGATTTGGAAGCCCTTTCCCGGATCGTCAGCCGCGTAATGGCGGTGGAAGAGACGATGCTGGGCGGCCCAAAACAGAATTTCATATTCCGCGCGCGCGGGCGGCTGACGCAGGACAGCGAACAAGCCTACGCCCGGCTCGCCGACAGCGTGAAGCCGCTCGGCCTGACGGCGCTTCTGCGCGGGGATAACGCCCGCCAGGAAATCCTCCTGGTGAAGGACCTCTCCCGCCCGGGAGGCGGAAACGCGCGGATTAATCTGCTGCTCTTCCTGTTAACCCTCGGGAGCGTCATTTTCACCGCCGCGATCAACGCGGTCCCCGCCTCCGCCCTCCCCTGCGAAACGCCCGCCGACCTGGCCGGGAGCCTCGCCTATCAATGGAAACTGATCGTCATCCTCGCCGGGCAGGCGCTCGCCAACCTTCCCGCCGGCCTGCCTTTCGCCCTGAGCTTTCTGGCCGTCCTCGGGACGCACGAATTCGGGCACTACCTGGCCGGCCGGAAAAACAATACCCGCGTCACGCTTCCATTTTTCATCCCCCTCCCGCTTATCAGCCCGTTCGGCACGCTCGGAGCGGTGATCTCCATGCAGGAGCCTCCCCGCAACCGCAATGTCCTGGCCGAGATCGGGATCGCCGGCCCGCTGGCCGGTTTCCTGGTCGCTTTGCCGCTGCTCGTGATCGGCCTGACGATGTCCACGGTCGAAGCGCTACCCGCCGACCTCGGCCCGTGCGAGGGGTTTTCGCTGGAAGGCAATTCGATTCTCTACATGCTGGCCAAGCTGGCGGTGTTCGGGCGCATGCTTCCTTCACCGGCGGTGTTCGATACCGCGCCCGTCCTCTTTTATCTGCGCTCGTTCTTTACCGGTTTTCCGTTCCCGATGGAAGGCGTGGATGTCATCATCCATCCGCTGGCCTTCGGCGCCTGGGCGGGGCTGTTGATCACCGGGCTGAACCTTATCCCCGCCGGCCAGCTCGACGGCGGCCATCTGCTCTACGTCCTCCTGGGGGAACGCGCCGGCCGGATCCTTCCATGGATAATGTTCGGGATGGTCGTCCTCGGCCTTTTCTGGCCGGGCTGGTTTCTCTGGGTGGTCATAATCTTTTTCCTGGGGCGGGCGCATGCCGAACCGCTGGATACCGTAACCCCGCTCGATTTCCGTCACCGGATTTTAGCCTGGGTCGGCCTGATCCTTTTTGTTCTGGTTTTCACCCCCATCCCGCTGCAGGTGTTCGGTGGCTGAAGAACTCTTCCGCGACCTAACGCCCGAGCAGCTGCGCGAGCTGATCGCGCAAAGCCGTACTCCGCGGCTGATCGATTTGCGCGAACCCGAGGAGTTTGCGCACTGGCATCTGCCGGGCGCGGAACTGCAATCCGCGGAGACGATAGCCGAGTGGAGCAGGGCACTCGATCCGCACGAGGAAATCCTGATCTACTGCCATCATGGGATTCGCAGCCTGCACGCGGTGATATACCTGGCCAAGAGGGGGTTCCATCGCATGATGCACCTGCGCGGCGGATTGGACGCCTATAGCCTGCGCGCCGATCCGAGCGTTCCGCGGTATTAAAAAAAACCTTTTAACCGCAGAGGCGCGAAGGACGCGAAGAATTCCCTACGATTATCACTTTTGTCCTTGACCGTGTCAAATTATTTTTTCTTCATAATCCTGTCTATTTTTTCGTTTTATACCCGCCATACATGCACAACCGGCTTAGCCCCGTCCGCATACAGCTCCAGAACATAGAGCACCCCGTTCGCGCGGTCGTATGCCACGTCCCCGATCCGATAACGGCGCTGTTCTCCTTCGCCCAGCATCTCCAGATCGGTGCCGGTCGGATTAAGGAAAAGATGCTCGTCGATGTCGAGGATCGCGTAAGGCTGCGGCTCCCATGATTCCATCTCTCCCGCGGCCACCCGGGCCAGATCGGCCGGATTGTAGAAGATGAGTTCCGCGTCATAATGCGTGCTCCACCACCCCCTCTGGCTGATGCAGTCCCCTTCGTCCGCATTGCAGCAGCCGGAAAAATCTTCCGGCGGGCAGGCCGCGCCGTCGGCCCTGCGGCAGGTCGGAAAATCCGTGACCTGCGCGTCCACGCAGGCAAGCGCGTTGCCGTCCGGATTGCGGTAGCCGTACCAGTACTTCGCGCCGTTGCTTTTGGTCCCCGCGAACAGGACGGCCGACTTCCCCGACGGGGTCGTCAGCCACGCGCCGCCTTCCCATTCATCCGGATGTTGATACCCGGTCTGGCTGCGGACGATATCCTCCGTGGAGTCCGAGGTCGCATACAACAGGAGTACGGTTTCGCTCAGCCGGGTGCCCGGGGCGGGCGCGGCGCCGCCTTCGCCCCACGGCCGGTAGGCAAACAGCGCCGGCCCCATCCCGCCCTGCCCGCCGTCGCGCATCCGCCCGGCGGCCAGCATCCGGCCGGACGCGTGCGCATCCGCCCAGGCGGCGGGGATCTCAAACAAATAGCCGTTCACGCTGTAGGGGTTCTGATTGCCGATAAACCAGACTCCCTCAAGATCCGGAGCCGCCAGGCTGGGAGAAAACCACGCATGCGACGGGACGTCCGGCGGCTGCAGGTGCTGCCCCCAAGCCAGATGGATCCGCGGACCGGTATCGGGATGATTGAGGTATTGCATCCCGGCTTTGGGAATTTCCTCGAGGTCGGTGAAATATCCCGCGGTGACATCCGCGAAGCCCTGAAGAAATCCGCCGACCGGGAGACCGGCCGGATCGCCGGCAATGGCCGGCGCCGGAATGCTGACTTCCGCGACTTGGTTGCCGTCCGGCAGCGATCCCCAAGCCTGCCGGTCGTGGCCCATGACAAACAGCGAGCCGGGATGGGCATCGTTCCCCGCCGGATCGCCGTCGGGATTGAAGGTCATGGCATTCCCGCCATAGGCGAACGTCTTCGGGGGCGCCTCCTCGCCGGGAAGGCGAAACGCGCCCAGGTAGACCATATCGGCGGGATCGACCAAATCCGGCGCGGGAGCTTCCTGGGGCGAGTTCGGATCCAACGCGCGCGTATCGGCGGCCGCAGGGCGGTCTATGGAGGACGCGGTTGGGGAAGCGCTGCTCAGGATCACGGTCTGACCCGCGCACGCGAGGGATACAATGCCGATCGCCGGAAGAATATGCGCGCATCTTTTCATCCGCTTGTATCCTCCATAACAATCCTGGCGGAAAAATGCATCTCGCGATGCGGCGTTCACGGAAGCGGGAGGCAAAGGGGATTGTATCCTGCCTTGGAGAAATAAAAAAACGCCCCGGCGGTTGCCCGCCGGGGCGCTTTTGGGTGACAGGGTGTGATTACTTAACCACTACGACGTTGGAAGCCTGCAAACCCTTGGGTCC
>JAFGCU010000107.1 GCA_016932475.1 Anaerolineales bacterium | reverse complement strand
GTTTCCCGGTGCGAAGTTCTCGCGAGCGGGGGACGCATCCCGGCTCGCTTCTGGTTCATGAGCCGGGATGAATGCAAAGCGGGGGTGGACTTAGTCGGCGTCCATGGAATCGCCGAAAATCACCGGACCCCGGCTTCGAGCACGCCGGGGTGACGGACAACACCAAGAACGCATGTGACGCTACGTTGAAAATAATCCGTGGAAATAGCGGCCTGAGCTGGTACAAAAATGGTGACCGCTTTCTGGAGTCCAGTGATGCGAATTATTTTTTTCCTGTTCGTTATTCTCGTCAACATTCTTACGGGATGTTCTGCCGCGCATCCGGAGCCATCTCCATCGCCTTTCGCCACTCCCACGCCGGAGAACACCTGCCCCGGCGGGGAATGCCTGCCGCTCGGCGACCTGCCGGGTTGGCGGCAGATCTTTACCGACGATTTCACCGAGGATCTCGCGCTTGGGGAATGGTCCGATTGCGGGATGGAACCGATGATCTGCACCGGCCTGCCCGAATCCTATCGGGACCGTTGGTGGGCGTTTCTAGAAGGCTGGACTGATCAGGCCAGCGGCCTGTACAGCCCATTCAGAACGCTTTCCATCGCCAATGGGGTCATGGACGTTTATGTTCATACGGTAGGAGGGGCGCATCTGGCCGCGGCGCCTGTGCCGCTGATCCACGGGCGCGCCGGTCCGCTCGGGCAGCTGTACGGACGGTACGCCGTCCGTTTTCAATCGGATGCGCTGCACGGGTACAAGATCGCCTGGCTGCTCTGGCCGGACAGCGAGACCTGGCCACGCGACGGGGAGATCGACTTCCCGGAGGGTAACCTCGATATGGTCATCGAGGCCTACATGCACCGGCAGGATGCGACCGCGGGCAACGATGCGGCCGGATTCTCATCCGGGGTCCGTCTCAGCGGCGCGTGGCATACGGCGGTCATCGAATGGACCAAGGATTCGGTGGTCTTCATTCTCGACGGAAAAGTCATCGGTGCGACAATGGACCGGATCCCCGACACGCCCATGCACTGGGTGCTGGAGGTGACAACGACCCTCGACGGCTACGAACCGGCCGACGAAACGGCCGGACATGTGCGGATCGATTGGGTGGCGGTGTGGGAGAGAAATCGTGGACAGGATTGACAGGATTTGTTTTCGGATTCACAGGATTATTTCTTTTATATATCTGACACCCCGAGCAAATCCTGTAAATCTTGTCCATTCACACGTTATCTTCCATCTCTCCCGGATTGATCTCCCATACTTTTTCGGCCCGGTCCACATATAAAATCCCGTCCAGATGGTCGATCTCGTGCTGGAAGATGCGCGCCAACCAGCCTTTGGCTTTGATCCGCACCGGCGCGCCTTGGGGATTAAAGCCCTTGACGACGACTTCCGTGTGGCGTTCGACCTCGCCGGCAAAGCCCGGAACCGAAAGGCAGGCCTCGATCCCGGCAATCTTCTCCCGCGAAGCGCGGGAGATTTCCGGATTGATCAGCAGGTAAAGCGCCGGTTTTGGCGGCGGGGCGCCCTCGGGGGCGGGCTGCTCGGGTTCCTCCGCGTACTCGACGGTTATCACCCGGTGCAAGACGCCGATTTGATTCGCCGCCAGGCCCACGCCCGGCGCGACGCGCATGGTTTCCACCATATCGTCGATCAGCCGCCGGATTTCGGAGGTGACTTTATCCACCTTCTTGGCTTTTTTCCGAAGCACCGGGGTCGGCTCAGAAATAATTTCTCGAATGGTCATTTCTGCTCCTTGGGTTCCGCGCCGCCCGCGCCGGGGCGGGTCAGGTTGTGATAGGTTTCGATCCAATCCGCGATTTCCTCGCGCCGCTGGCGCCGCTGGGAATCCGAGGCGCGGCGCTTCTTTACTTCCATCCGCCGGAAGATATCCTCCTGAACATGGACCGGATCGCCGATTTCATCGAAGGTGAAGTTCACCTGGCCGACGACGGCCTTCAGCGTGCCGAAATTCAGGAGGCGCGCCAAGAGCGACGGCCGGTCGTATTCCAGGCTGAGGATGTTCTCCAGGCCCGCCGCGCGCCGTTCTTCATCTCCGAGGGGTTTGCGGTGCAGCGCGAGGATCTGTTCGGGTGTGACCTGGTACAGGTCGTTGGCCCAATCCAGGTATTCGTATGCGCTCCAACCCAGACCGGCTGCAAGGACGCCGATCACCACAGTGATTCCCAACAGCGGGTCCACCGGAAGAACCCCCGAAGTCAAAAGTGCCCCGATCGGGATGGCGGCCAGGATAAGCAGGACCGGGAGGAACAAGTTTCGCATCAGGAAGAACTTGTGCTTGCGGTATGTGACCACACCGCCCTGTTCGACCCGGGTCTGCATCCCGCCCAGCGCCGGCGCGGGCGGTGCGGACGGCGCCGTTTGGCCGGCCCCCGTCTCCGGGGCTTCGGTTCCTTCCAGACTCGCTTCGGCCGAATGTTTCTGATTCAACCGGCTCTCCAACAGGCGGCCGATCTCCGCGCGGTCATCCTGTTCCTCGCGGACTTGGCGGCGCTTCCAGATCGTTTCGATCAGCCGGGCGGCGGCTTTCGGATTGGGAATGGATCGCAGGACGATCGGCCGCGTGTAGGTGCGCACGGTCACGTCGCCGTACCCGAACGCGCGCTGGCTGACGGTGCTCGCGGACGAGACGGATTGAATCATGTCGAGCGGCGTCTCCTGCCGGTCGTCGTAGATGAGCGGCACCCGGCGCAGCGCGACCACCCGCCGGTTGGTAACCAGATAGAAATCGTTGCCCCAATCGACCGCCGACCAGGCGCCGTAGGCAAGCGCCGCCAGCAATCCCGCGCCCGCTATCAGGTAGGCGGCATCCGGCCAGCTCTGCTGGCGTATGACGACCACCCCGCCCAGGCTGAGCAATCCGAACAGAACCGGCGGCGCAAGGTTAGGAACCAGCAGAAGATTGGTTTTCCGGGTGGCGAGGTACACCGTTTCGTCGGGAGTCAGCCAGTGGAAGGAGCGGCCGCGCACCAGCTGCCGCCCGCGGGCCGCGGTCCGCAGCATTTCCGCCGTCAGGGGCAGGCCGCGCAGCCGTTCGTGGAGCGCAGGATGGGAAATCCGCAACACACGGGAATCCGCCTCCACAAACGCGGAGGCATGCCGGAGCCCTGTTCCAAGAATCGCTTCCTCGCCGAACAGCTCCCCGGGTTCCAGCACCCGGACCTGCTCTTCTTCATCGCCGCGCCGGTACCAGATGCTGACCCGGCCTTCGAGGAGGAAGTAGACATAACGGGCTTTCTCGCCTTCACGGAACACATCCTTCCCCTTCGGGAGGCGCTTCTCCTCCAGAGCCGATTCGAGCGCGGTGATTTCTTCCGCGGGCATGTCGACGAACAACTCGAAGGTTGCGAGCCTTGAAGGGGTGAGGTTGTTGGGTGCCATAAATACTCTGCACGTAATTTTACACCGATAGGGGAGAATGCCTGAGGATCAACTTTTTTTGGAGTGTTTTTACGAAATACTTCACCGCAGAGATGCAGAGGATGCAAAGAAAACTACAGAATTTTTCTGGATTCTCCGCGTCTCTGCGGTGAAAAGGTTTATCCCCCGCTGTTTACGGCTTGGGGTGCGCCTGGAAGAATTCCCACATTACTTCCGTCGCGTCGATCGCCCCGGTAGGTTCTTCCGCGAAGGGAGCCCATCGCTCGCCGCCCGGCCAGCTATGGCCTCCGCCCGCAATCGAATAAAGCTCCACCGCGCTCCCGTCACGACAGGGGCCGTACGCTTCCCGTAGGGCCGGCCCTGATTCCTCCCGTAAGGCGGTTTCCGGGCATCCGTCAGCCTGGATCCAGAATGCGATCGTATCTCTGACCGGGGCAAACGAGACGCTGCTTGGTCCGCTGCCGCGCCCTCCCTCGTACGGTTCGTTCGGATCGGCCGTCCCGTGGAAATGGATCACCGACACGGCCCGGGAGGGATGGCATGCGATGATGTTTTGGGTGCCCGCCACGGGGCCGATGGCCGCGATCCGGTCTGCCAGTTCGCAGGCCAGCCGGTAGGAGAGGATTGCTCCGTTCGAGAGGCCGGTCGCATAAATCCTGCGCGGATCCACGGGGAAGACGCTTTCCAGATCGTCAAGCAGCGCGCGGACGAATCCGATGTCGTCAATCTCCTCGCGCTGGGACCAGCCGCAGCAAAACCCGGCGTTCCATGTGAACATGGGGATGAAACCCAGCCTGGACGTGCCGCGCGGATACACCACCGCGAACCCTTCCGTTTCGGCCCGGTTGGTGAATCCCGTGATGGTCGGCATGTTTTCCGGACGGCCGCCTCCGCCATGAAAGACCAGAACCAATGGAACCAATGGGGCGCTGCGGATATTTTCGGGGATGTACAGGAGATACGAGCGTTTCATTCCCGCGACGTCGACCGTGCGTTCGATTAACGTAGCGGCATTCGACAGCGGCTGCGTGGAATCGGAAACCCGGCATCCGGCAAGGATCCCGGTCCCGAGAAGAAAAAGAGCCAGACGGACGGCATGTAATTTCATTGCGGGGCGCATGAAGGCCGGTTCCTCCTCCAGCATGCGGTAATCATACTCCGAAGGATTCCCGAAGCAACAGGAGGAATTAACTCCAACAGCCCGGGTCGCGCAGCCCGGACCGTTTTCCAAGACAGATCGCCAGGATAATCCGTTTCGATTGCCGGCGGCTCATAGTCCCTGGAATTTGGAATCGTCCAACGCCTTCTTTAATTTTTCCTCCTCGGACGCTTCCGGAATCTGCCCCTGGGCGGATTCCAGTTCCGCCTGTTCGGAGGCGCGCAGTTCGTGCAGCGGCGCCGGTTGCATAAGGCCCCACCGGCCGCAGAACGGGCAGCGGGCGATTTTTACCGCAAGCAGATGCGGCGTAAACAAGGAGAAAGCAAACGGGCGCCTGCATTTCGGGCAGATCCCGCCGCCGAAGGTGTAGCTGCGCGGAGTTCCCGCCGCCAGAGAAACGGTCTTGCGGCCCAGCAGCAGGGGGAGGACCGCGGACAGCGCCATCGCGCCGAAAATCAACGCGAAGAGGGGGACGAGGATTTTAATGGCCGCCGCTCCGCCCTCCGCAGCCGGGACGAAGGTGCGATTCATGGAATTTGAGCGAAGGATTTTTCCGTCTTCGGTGTGCCCGAGCGCGTATAGTTCGTGCGTTCCGAGCGCATAATTATCGGTCACAAACTGCAGATCGAACGGCGCCGCCGTATCCTCGCCGATTTTCATTTCGTCGATATAGAATTCCACGCGCGCAAGGTTGGCCGGCCCGCGCACGTGGAAGGAAAAAGTGCCCTGGATGTCGCCGCCGAACCCCCCGTAGCCCCAATCCCGCGACAAACTCATGGTGAGGGTTTCCTCCTGCGCCAGGACCGGGAGGATGGTGATCAACCCGGCCAGAAGAGCCAGGACAAATGCCAGCCGAATATGCTTCATGACATTATCTCCACCGGGTGAGGATCGATTCGCGCTGGAACACCTTGGTCGCCAGATAGAACATCACAACATCCAGGACCAGCATGACAACCGCTGTGACGAGGATAATTTCCTTGTTCAGGATGAACAGGCCGGAAATCTGCCCGAAGAATCCGACCATGACCGGAACGATAATGACCATCGAGATCTGCTCGGCGACGCGCGGATCGTTGACGCGCGAGGAAACCATCAGCGCGAAGGTCACGGCCAGGAACGCCAGCAGCGGGCCCACGGCGAAGACCGCCAGCAGCCAGCGAAAATCGAGGATCACCGAGAGCAGGGCGGGATTGGCCAGGATGGCCGCCGCGCCGACCGCGAAAATTCCGAATGCGCCGAAGGTTGCCAGGACCGCGGGGATGACCGCCGCCAGGCATTTCCCGGTCAGGAGCTCGAAGGTGGTAATCGGTGTCGCCAGGAGCGGTTCGAGCGAGCGGGTGGTTTTTTCGCCCACCACCGAATAACCGGCGATCGCTCCGGGGATCGCGACCGGGATGATCATGAACAGGATCATGAATTCATTGACGATGAACACCTTCATGCAGTCGCCGGTATCGAGCGTGCTCGGGCACAGGGCGGCCATTTCCTTCGGAAGCGCCTCGGAAGAAACGGCCTGGGCGGAGGCCGGAATCGTTTCCTTCATGCCGTAGAGAATCCCGAGCGGGATGGCGGCCATCATCAGCGGCAGAAAAATCACCATGAAGATCACGAGCTTGTTCTGGAACACTTCCAGCCATTCCTTGCGGATGATCGTCCGTACCTTGTCCATATCCACCTCAGGCGTTCTTCACCAATTGCAGATAAACATCTTCCAGCGAGTGGCGCAGCTCCCCGACGAACACCACCTCCGCCCCGGCTTGGATGAGCGCGCGGATCATCCCGGGGTTTTGCCGCTCGGGATCGTCGAGCGTGATCACCAGTTTGTTCTCCACGATTTTCACGTCCCGGACGTAAGGCAGTTGGCGCAGTCCGCCGGCGAGGCTTTCGTCCGCCGCTCGCAGATGGACCACGACCTTCCGGCCAAACGCCGATTTTCGCAGATTGGCCGGAGTATCCAGGACCAGCAGGCGCGTCTTGAAGACGCCGACCCGGTCGCACAGCCGGTCGGCTTCGTCCAGGTTGTGGGTGCACAGGAAAATCGTCCGGCCTTCCTTCTTCAGATCGGCGATGAACTCGCGGACCAGGTGTGAGGCCTCCGGATCCAGCGCGGCGGTCGGCTCGTCGAGGAACAGGATCCGCGGCTCGTGCAGGAGCGCGCGCGCGATCGCAAGCTTCTGTTTCATCCCCTTGGAGAAGGTCCCGGCCGCGTCCAGCCGGCGATCCCAGAGCCCGAGCATCTTCAGGTATTTTTCGACCTGCCCCTTCGCGTCTTTAACTTCCTGGAGCTCCGCGAAGATGCGCAGATTGGTCTCCGCCGAAAGGTTGTCGTACATTCCGGGAGTCTCGGTCAGCACGCCGACCGTCCGGCGGATGTCGGTGTCCTGCCGGCCCACTTCAAAACCGGCAACGGTCGCCGATCCGTGGGTGATTCCGATCAGGCTGGTCAGCATGCGCACGGTCGTCGTTTTCCCGGCGCCGTTCGGGCCCAGAAATCCGAACACTTCGCCTTCGCGCACGTCGAGGCTGAGGCTGTCGACCGCCAGGACTTTCCCGAACTGCTTGGTGATTTTCTCGGTATGGATCATATGCGCCTACGCAAATCGAGTATCGTCGAGTTTCTCGGATGTTTCCGCAATCGGCTGCGGGGTGAAATCCGCCAAGGGAAGCGCGGGCGGCGGCCCGGAGTCCGGCGCCGGTTCGGGCTGCCGCAGCCGGAAGATGATGAACAGGCTCAGGAGCGAAAATCCCGCGACGATCGCTTCGGTGCCGTACACCCCGATCTCCTTGATGGCGAGTACGGCTGTCGCATCGATCAACGCGTGAAATCCCACTGCCAGCCACAGCCAATAGCCCTGGCGCCGTGTGAAACACTGGAGCACGAGCACGGCGCAGGCGATATGGATCGGGAGGGTGAACAGGCGCTCGGCCGCGCCGAGGAGCGAGTCGTACCAGGCCATCGACCAGTACGCGGCTATCTGCTCCCGGGCGAGCGCCAGCTGGTCGGCCGGGACGAGCGCGGCGAGATCCACCCCGCGATACGCCGCCAATTGGAGAAGCGCCAGAAGCGCCAGCAGGCCGAGGAGAATTGCTTCGATCCCGCCGTGGCCGGCGCCGATCAGGATTCCCGTCCGCCACGAACGCGCATCACGGGCCCACCAACGGAACATGCCGTACCGGAACAGCTCCTCGAACAGGCCGGCGCTGAGTCCGAGGAACACCGCGTTGAAAATCAACTGCCCGGTTGGGGAAAGGTCGACGAGCGCGGTCCGGTTGAGCAGCAGATTCATCACCAGATTGAACGGGATATGGCCGACCTGCGAAAGGATGAAGGTTCCCGCGCCGATAAACCAGAGTCTCCAACCCAGCTTCCAGCGGCGGGTCAGGTAGATCCCCAGCCCGACCGGGAGAACGATCATCAGCAGGCCGTTGAGAAAATGTGCGATTGGAAGGATGTCCATAGAACCTTCGATGGATTCACGCGGCCGGGCATCGCCGAAAAATCCGGCTCCCCCCGCTCGCGAAATCTTCGCGTTTGAAAATCACCGATGCTAATCGCCCGGGGGGCTTCCGGGGCGGATTTCCCGTTCCAACTTGGAGCGAACTCGGGGCCTACGTCATTTCGCCGTCCAGCCCGGGCATGCTGCGCTTTCTGCGGGCGGCGTGAGACAGCGGGCGTTTGGCGATGATCCGCAGGCGGGAGGTGTTGTCGGAATACACGGTGCCGATGACTTCCCACCCTTCTTCGCCCCAGGCATTCAGGACGGTTTCCAATTCCGCTTTACCGGGTTCGTGTCTCAGGATCCCGCCGAATTCACCCACGCGGTATTCCCAGAGCGGATAATCAGGCGTGGCCATGGTTTATTCCTTTTTTACCAGTTGCTTCTCAAGCGTAGCCAGTCCGACGAGGCCGCCCAGGTTCATGGTGTCCACCGCGCTGGAGGGCACGATGACCAGCGCGCCTTTTTCCTTGAGCCCTTCGAACAGCATGTTCATCGCCCGCAAGTGCAGCGCGGTCGGATTGCCGTGGTATGCCTTGGAAGCTTCCGCGAAGGAATCGGCGATCTGTCGCTCGGATTCGCCGAGAATGACGCGCGCCTGTCGTTCGCGTTCGGCCTGGGCCTGGCGGCTCATGGCATCTTCAAGGTCCTGCGGGATGATGATGTCGCGGATCTCGACCGATTGGACGGTCACGCCCCAGGGCGTGGTGCGTTCGTCGATGATTTTTTGCAGATCCGCGTCCATCTTGGCGCGCCCGACGAGGATATCCGCGAGGGTCATCTGGCCGATGATCTCGCGCAGCGCGGTCTGGGCTGCCCAGGCGATCGCCTGGCGGTAGTTCTCCACCTCGAGGGACGCTTTTTCCGCGTCCCATACCATCCAGAAGAGGACCGCATCCACATCGACCGGCACCGTATCCTTGGTGAGCGTCTTTTCGGCGTTGAACGGGGTGACCATCACGCGGTGATCGATCCATGCCGCGATCGTATCCACAACCGGCAGGATCCAGAACATTCCCGGTCCGCGCAGGCCGCGGAATTTTCCCATCCGCAGGATGACGGCCTTTTCCCACTGGTTGGCCATTTTTAAGGAAGCCATGATGGACGTCGCCAGGAGAATTCCGGGGATCGTGACCGCCGCGATGATGACATCCGGCACGCGGGCGTAATCCATGACCACCGCGGCGATTACCACCAGGGTGACAATCGTCATAAACAGAAAATATCCGATCGGGCTGACCCGGTAGGTTGCGCCCGCACCGGTCTTTCCCCTTCTCGAACCAGCCATCCCGTTGTCCGTCATTTTGGTTTCTCCATTATTTCGATTATTCCCGCGCCGGGGATTTTTACCGCTTACCCTTTCGACCAGCGCGCAAATCCATCGAGCCAGGCTTTTTCGACCTCATCCGGGGCAAAGCCGAGCCGTTTGGCCTCCTCCAGCCAGCCGTGGATCATCGACTGAAGGCGTTCGCGTTTCGTCCGCCGGGCTTCCGCGGGAGGCGGGGCTTCCAAGACATACGTCCCGCGCCCCTGCTGGGTGGAGATGATCCCTTCCTCATGCAGCAGCCGGTAGGCGCGCGCGGCGGTATTGAAATTAATGCGCAAATCCGCGGCAACTTCGCGAACCGTGGGAAGCTGGCTGCCGGGCTTGAGCGCGCCCGAGGCAACCATGCTTTTCACCTGTTCGACGATTTGCAGGTAGATCGGCTCCCGTTCCTGAAAATCCAATCGGAGCTGCAAGAGCGCACCTCTTGTATCAATTGTATCACTGAACTAATTGTATCGCTGTTTGGGGCGTTGTCAAGCCGGGGGATTTGGAGCTTTGACGCGATGGGGAAGAAGCGCAGAAAAAATCAATTCCTCGGTTTTCCTTTTACCACGATGCGGCTTGGCGACATTGCGATAGGGCTATTCCAAGTACCTTCCGGCTTGCACATCCTAAAAATCGGGTTTAGACTTGCCGGTACCCGTGTTCGCACGGGAATCCTTGTGCGGGAGGGCCACCATGGAAGGTTTTATTGAAGGATGGGATCAACTGGCGTACATCTTCGGATCCCTGATACGACCGCTGGGCAGTTTGGTGTTCGGCATTATGATCGGCTGGCTTACCACTTCGACGTTTCTGGATGCGGCCAGGGAATGGCAGCTGAAGATCGCGATTTTTCTCGGCGTGCTCGGCGCGTTCATTTGCCTGCACATCTATTCCGGTCTCGCCACGACCGGGCTCTTCGCGCTCGGAGCCGGGGCGGCCGCGGTATTCCTGGTCGTGAGGCAAATGCAGCCGGCCAAGAAAAAAGAAGAGAAGAAATAGAAGTCCAACCGGAAAATGAACGCGCCCGCCATCGTTCAGGCGGGCGCGTTTTTGGTTAACCAGCCGGCGGCGTACCAGAGCAGATAATCGCTGATGTGCCCGCTCCAATAGTTGTCGCTGTGGTCGCCGGGCGGGACATGCTTCTCGTACGGGCGCGAAAGGAGATCGAACACCTGGACGATCGCCTGCATTTGCGGGAGCTGCGGATCCGAATACCCGGCGTCGAAATACACCCGCGGCCACACCGATTCCGGCACGGCCTCCGCCCACAAGTAGAAATCCGCGAGGGCTTTCGGGCTGGGGGAGATGCTGTGCACGCCCGCCGCCCCGAACAGATCCGCCCGGCGCAGGGCCAGGCGCAGCGCCCATTCCGCACCGCGCGAAACGCCCCCGACGGCGCGGTGATCCCGGCCGGCCAGAATCCGGAAGCGGGCCTCGACCGCCGGGAGAAGATCGGCCAGAAAAACGGCATCGTTCGAGTCTTCTCCGGGGATATTCGGCAGAATGATCAGGAGCGGAGCGATCCGCCCGGATACGATTAGATGATCGGCGGTTGCCTCCAATCCCAGGTCGTGCCATTGTTCGGGGGTCCGTCCCAAGCCGTGAAAAAGGAACAGGACGGGGTAGCGGACCTGGGGATCGGAATCATAGCAGGGGGGAAGGTAGATGTAGAATTCCGCGGATGATCCGGTGACGGTGCTGGGGACGGTCTCCGCCCGGAGTACGCCTTTTCGATCCGGGCAGGCCAGCACGCTTTCTGGCGTTTCCGTCGCCGAAAGCGCCGGGGGCAGGGTCCCGGTCGGCCGCAGCGGAGCCGAGAGCGGGGTGACGGTCGGGCTGGGGAACGCGGTTGCCATGCGGGCGCGCTTCTCGCTGCGTCCGGCGATCGCGCAGGATGCCAGCAGCAGGGAAACGCCCCACGCGCAGAATATTTTTATCCGAGGCGAAGTCGATGCATCCGAAGTATTCATGGATCCCGTAGTTGCGGTTTGAAAAACCCCGCCCGCCCGAAGACAAAGCTTCTTGCGGGCGGACGGGGGCGCCTGTTATGCGTAGTGTAGACCGGCCGATGGGAGTCGTCAAGGCCGGGATATAATGGGGCAACCTGGGATCGATTTTCCCCGAACCCCCGCCCCGGAGGAGAGACGATTATGACGTTGCCCAAGTTTGCTTACTTCAAAGGAAAAATCGTACCCTATGAGCAGGCGAAGGTGGGCGTGCTCAATCACACGTTTAATTACGGCACCGGCGTCTTCGGCGGCGTGCGGGCGTACTGGAATGAAAAGGACGAACAACTCTATCTGTTCCGGCCGCTGGACCACTTCCGCCGATTCCTGGATTCGACGCGTCTTCTGAGCATGGAGCTCCCGCACACACCGCAGCAGCTGGCCGACGTGACGATCGAACTCCTGCGCGCCGAGGCCCGCAAGGAAGACACCTACGTCCGGCCGCTGGCTTTTGTGCCGGATGAGACGGTCGGTGTGCGGCTGCACGATCTGCACGCCGACATCACGATCGTCTCGATCCCTTTCGGCCGATACATCGAGAGCGAGGAGGGATCGTCGGTGACCTTTTCCTCCTGGCGCCGGATCGACGACAACAGCATTCCCGCCCGCGGAAAGATCATTGGTGCGTATGTCAACTCGGCGTTCATCAAGACCGATGCGATCCGCGCCGGGTACGACGAAGCGCTTGTCCTCAACGCCGACGGGCACATCTCCGAAGGCAGCGCCGAGAATTTCTTCATGGTCAAGGGCGGCGTGCTGGTTACCCCGCCGGTCACCGATAACATCCTGGAAGGCATCACCCGCCGCACCGTGATCCAGCTGGCGCAGGAAGAACTCGGCATGACGGTTGTGGAGCGGCCGATCGACCGGACCGAAGTTTACCTCGCCGAAGAGGCCTTCTTCTGCGGGACCGGCGTGCAGATCGCCGCCATCGCGCACGTGGACAAGCGCCCGATCGCCGATGGGAAGATGGGACCCTTCGTCGGCAAGCTTCGCGATCTGTATTTCCGGATTGTGCGCGGGATGGAGCCGAAGTTCCACGCGTGGAATGTGCCGATCTACCCGAAATCCTGAAAGCTCCCGGAGCCTGAGCGAAAGTACGCTGGCGGCGTTTTTTTACCCCAACGGAAAAATTGGATATGGCACGCCCGCGCATGAAAAATTCGGAATCGCTTTCTCCCCGATGCTGACACGCTTCCCGGCCGTCCGGACCCGCCTGCTTGTACTCCACATTCTCCTGGGCGTTTTTCTGTGCGGATTGATCGGTGCCGCCGGCTGGCGGTTGTTCGCTTATCCCCCGGATACCGCCGCCGCGGCCGGCCTGATCATCGCTATTGCCGGTTTGTTCCTGCTGCCGGCGGTCCTCTATCGAATTGTATTCCTGCTCAACGCCGGGTATGAGATTTCCAGCTCCGGTTCACTGACTCTGCGGTTCGGCCCGTGGCGGGAGATTCTTCCCATCGAAGAGATCGAAGAAATCCGTTCCGGAGGGCGGATCCCGGCGGCGATCCGCTCCGCGGCTCCGGGATGGCTGGAGGTGTGGCATGGGCGGGCGGCGGCGGAAGGGGAAACACAAGTCGACTGGCTGGCCACCGACCGCGGACAGCGGTTGTTGCTTTTGGTGACAAAGAACCGGCATCTGGCGGTTTCTCCGGCAGATCCGGCGGGGTTCGCCACGAGACTGACCGACCTTTCCGCCCACGGAAGCCTTGAAAAAATTGAGTCTTCTTCCATCCAACCGCCCTCGATTCTGGTGGAGATTCTAAAAAATCCGCCCGCGCTTGGATTGCTGATCGGCGGATCCGTTGGAATGACCGCGCTGGGCGCTTTCCTGACGGCAATCCAATCCCAACTGGCGATGGATCAACCGTTCCGGTTTGACCCGGCCGGCGTACCGACAAGCCCCGGCGATCCAAGCCGGCTGTTAATCCTTCCGTTGGCCGGAGGTTTTGTCTGGCTGTTGAATGCGATCCTTGGATGGTTGGCATGGAGAATGGGGCAAAAGCCATCGGCGTATGCGCTTTGGGCGGTTTCATTTATTGTGACGATCGGCCTGTGGGCGGCAGCCGTTTCTTTGATAACAATAAATTAATCCGGAAAAAAACCGGATTCGCGGTGCAAGTAGGATTTGCCCTAATTTTGTGTCCACACATTCCCAAGAATTATCTACATTTTCCCCTGCTTTTTCCCGACTTTTCCACAATTTTTAACCACTTATCCACAGGAGGAAGATAATCGGACCGAAATTGGTGGAATAGGAGGATTAGGGGGTGTTGAGGGGATGACAGGGTTTGATCAATATGCCCGCGGGGGTTTTGCGGGTTTCCGGCGGTTTATCGGTGGATGAGTTATGGATTTCCGCTACGAAAACCCTCACTTCGCGTCCGCGCAGATCCAAAGATCAAAGACGAACCTGCGAGCTTCCCGCGCTCGCGATACCTTCGTATCGGATAATCCCCGGTACTCACCGCTCGGGGGGCAAGCACGAGGGCAGGCGCGGGAATGACATCCTTCGATTACGGTCTGCGGACCGTCAGGCGCAGGATCGGTTCGCCCTTGCCGCCCCATTGAAATTTATAAGGCTCGTCGCCGCGCATAAAATCAAACGCGCGATACCCGGATTCGATCGCGCGCCGGATCAATATGGCCAACAACACCCAGCCCGGCGACGAAGCCGCATATTGCGGATCCATTCCCGAGTTGTAAACCCAGATCCGGTTTCGAAAGGCAAAGTTCATGTAGGCGGCGGCGCTTCGCCCGCCGATTTCCAGGAAGGCCAGTTCCAGCATTCCGGCCTGCGCGGCGGCTTCGGCGATCGCCAGGAATTGAGTCCGCATCAGCGGGGTGAGGAATGACGCCTTGTGCTTGTCGCATGCCATCAGGCGAAAGAATTCCTCCATCCCGGAAGCCCCGCGGATTTTCAACTCCAATTTTTCCTCCCCGCCTTCGGCGCGCCTCAGCTTGCGCCGGATTTCATGGCGGGATTTTTTCTCTAGCGCCGAGAGATGCTCTTCCCAGGTCGGGGGCAGGTCGATCACCGGACAAACCTGAAGCGGCGCGCGTTCCAGCGTCCATCCCCGGCGCGCGGTTTCCTGCTCGAGGATCGGAATGGTGGGCGAACCCGCCTGCAGATTGGAAAAATCGAGCGCGCGGAACTCCTGCGTCGGCAGCGCCGCCAGCGCGTCCAGCAGATGCGCGCAAAACTCGGGGAGCCGGTCCGGAGCGGCCATCACATCCAGGTAATCCGATATTTCCACGCTGCCGATCAGGAACAGCCCCGGATCGCCGTCGCGGCGGCTTCGGAACAAAGGGGCGATCCCCTGGAGGGCGCCGTTTTCCTTCCAGACCGCGATCTGCAATTCGCCCGACGGCCATTCCCCTCCGCCGAGGTGATCCCACCAGGCGCGCAGAAATTCGCAGCGTAGAAACGGATATTCCACTGCGCTGCGGGACAGGAGCTCGTTCCATTCGGCGGTCAGGTTATCCCACGACGCAACGTCGCGGATGAATTCTATCGGCATGAAGCGCTCCTCGATTCATGATCGGCGTGGATGGACACTAACGGCTTTTTGAATCCGGCCCGGCCTTGCGGCCGCGATCCGGCTCCAGGCAATCCAGCGCCGAGCGCGCGGCCTGGCGCTGGCCGGGCTGCCAGCCCGGCTCCTCCGCCATTGTCTGCAGATGCCGGCGGACGCCCTCCCGTCCCGCGGCATCAAGCGATTCCCATGCGGCGCGGATGAGATCCGGTTCACCGGAAAGCAGGCGGCTCCAGAGAAGTTCGGGGTCCAGCGTCTCGGTCATCGGGCAGCCTCGATCCATTGTCACGGAAGTATAATCGAACCGGATGCCGACATGCACCTGATCCTGACGCACGAACAAGCCGATTTCGACGCACTGGCCGCCATGCTCGCCGCGCGTCTGTTGGAAGCGGATTCGCACGCCGTGCTCCCGCACCGGACGAATCGCAACGTGCACGCTTTCCTGGCGCTGTACGGCGATGCGCTGCCGTTCGAAACCATGGACGACCTGCCGCGCGGGCGGGTCGACCGGGTGACGCTGGTGGATACGCAGTCGATGCCGACCGTCCGCGGCGTAAGCGCCGCAACGCGCGTGCACGCGGTGGATCATCACCCGCCGCACAAGACGATGCCGCAGGGTTGGACCAGCGCGGTGGATACGGTCGGCGCGTGCACCACGCTGCTGGTCGAATCCCTGCAGGCCCTCCCCTATCCGCTGACTCCGGAGGAAGCCACACTCCTCCTTCTGGGGATTTACGAAGACACCGGATCGCTTTCCTACGCCGGCACGACACCGCGCGATGTGCGCGCTGCCGCCGGATTGATCGAGCAGGGCGCCAGCCTGACCCTCGCCGCCCCTTTCCTCAACCATCCGCTTTCGGCGTCACAGCGCGAACTGTACGACCGCCTTCTGGACAGCACGGAATTCCTGACCGTTCAGGGCCGCCGGATACTGATCGCCCAAGCCGCCGCTCCGGCGGAAGTCGAGGAAATCTCCACCCTGGCCCATAAACTGCGCGACCTGTACACCCCCGATGGACTGTTCGTCCTGGTGGATCTGGGATCGCACATCCAGATGGTGGCGCGTGCCGCGACGGATTCGATCGACGTCTCGGAGATCGCCGCGCATTTCGGCGGCGGCGGGCACGAGCGCGCCGCGGCGGCCCTCATCCGCGGGCGCACGCGGGACGAAATACGCCGCGAGCTGGAGGAGCTGCTGCCCGCCGCCATCACCCCGCCGTTGTCGGTGGCACAGATCTACTCGCCGCGCCCGCAGGTGGTGGCCTCCGACCTGACCGTCGCCGAGGCCGCGGAGAGGATGGCACGCTACGGATACGAGGGTTTCCCCGTCGTCCGCGACGGACGGGTGGTCGGATTGCTCACGCGGCGCGCGGTGGACCGCGCGGTCGCGCACGGGATGAAGCGCGCGCACGTGGAAACCGTGATGGAAGGCGGTTCGGTCACTGTCCAACTCGCCGATTCGATCACCCACCTGCAGCAACTGATGGTAGAGCAGGGTTGGGGGCAGATTCCGGTCGTCTCGCCCGAGGGCGATCACGTGGTGGGAATCGTCACCCGCACCGACCTGATCAAAGCGCTGGCGCCCGGGAAGGGCGGGATGCCCGCCGCCCGGCGGAACCTGCGCGAAGCGCTGGAGCAGAATTTCCCGGCGGCGCGGCGGGCTTTGCTGCAGGCCATGGCGTCTGTGGCGGACCGGCAGCGCATGCCGCTGTACTTGGTGGGCGGCGTGGTCCGCGATCTGATCCTTGGGATCCCCTCGCACGACCTCGATCTGGTGGTCGAGGGGGATGCGATCGGGCTTGTGCGTTCGGTGGCGAAGGAATTCGGCGGGCGGATCCGCAGTCATGACCGATTCGGCACGGCCAAATGGCTGCTGCGCGGCGTCGATCCGGCGAAACTCGGGCTGAGCGCGGAGGCGGTTTCCGAGCTTCCGGATTCTCTGGATTTGGTGTCCGCCCGGGCGGAATTCTATCCGCACCCTTCGGCGCTTCCGGAAGTGGAACGCGGAAACCTTAAGCTGGATCTTCACCGCCGCGATTTCACCATTAACACCCTCGCGCTGTCTTTGAATGCCGCCCATTTCGGGGAGGTCAGCGATTTCTGGGGCGGGCTGCGCGATCTGGAGGAGAAACGGATCCGGGTGCTGCATTCGATTTCCTTCGTCGACGATCCGACGAGGATTCTGCGCGCCGTCCGGCTGGAGCAGCGGCTGGGATTTGCGATCGAGCCCCGCACCCGGGATCTGATCACGCGCGCGCTGCCGCTCCTGCACCGGGTGAGCGGCGACCGGATCCGCCATGAGCTGGAAGCCATCTTGAAAGAAACCGCTCCGGAAAACGCGCTGCATCGTTTGCAGGAACTGGAAATCCTCGGCCAGATCCATCCGGACCTGACTTGGGATCCGATCCACGCGGAGCATGTCCGCCGCGCGCGTGCGTTCGTGCCGGACCCGAAGTGGAGATTGGCCGGCGGCGGCCGCGATATGGTGCCGCCGCTCTCCGCCTGGCTGACCGGGCATCCGTGCGACGCGCTGGCGGGAATCCTCGAGCGCCTCAATCTTCCAAAACGGGAAGCCACGAACATTCTCGCCGCCCGCCAGTCGGTAGACCGGCTGGCGGTTCTACCCGCGGAAGCCCCCCCCAGCCGCGTGGCCGATCTTCTCGAGGATGTGCCGGAACCGGCGCTGGTGGGAGCCATCCTGCAATCGGATGGGTTGGTCCGCGACCGGCTGGCGTGTTACCTGGCGGAATGGCGCGCCGTCCAGCCGGAGACCGATGGTTCGCTGCTGCGGACACGCGGTTTGCCGCCGGGGCCGCGCTATCGGGAAATCCTGCACACGCTTCGCAGCGCCCGCCTGGACGGCCGGATCTCCACGGCGGAGGACGAGGCGCGGATGCTGGATATGCTGCTTGCGGATCTTCCGAAGAAAGACCACGGGGGTGCAACCCGATGACGGCACAGACCTTCCGGAACGAGGCGGCGGAGGCTGCCGTCGGAAACGGCCGGCGGGAAGCAAACGAGTTTGCCATCCGGCCGATCGAAGAAAAAGACCTGCCGGGCTTGGAATGGGACGGGGTGTATCTCCATTTCCGCCGCCTTTTCCGGCAGGCGTACGAGGATATGCGGATCGGCACACGGCATTTATTGATGGTGGAACACACGCCGACCGGCGGGATGGTCGGGCAGATTTTCATCCAGTGGAGCAGCAGCGATCCGCGGTTCGCCGACGGCACCCGGCGCGGGTATCTGTACGCGCTGCGCATCAAGCCCGCTTTCCGGTGCCGGGGTCTGGGCACCCGAATCCTCGCCGCGGCGGAGAACGAATTGCACCGGCGCGGGATGGACACGGCGTCGATCGGCGTGGAGAAAGACAATCCGCGGGCGCGCGCTTTGTACGAACGGCTGGGATACCGCGTCATCGCCGAGGATCCCGGCCGCTGGTCTTACGTCGATCATGAGGGAAATATCCGGGAGGTCCTGGAACCGGCTTGGTTGATGGAAAAGAGAATCCGCGGAGGACACGAGGAAGATTGAAAGAACACGAAGGAAAATTATTGGTAATGTCACCCTGAGCGAAGCGAAGAGTTTATATAAGCAAGAGTAGATGCTTCGCTATCCCCGCTTCGCGGGGGCAGGCGCTCAGCAGGGCAGGGTTATTCCGATAGTATTGCTTGGGGATTGAGTTATCCGCGTTCGACTTGTGGTTTTCTGTTTCCCCCTGCGTCAATCCGGCAATGTGAAGTAAAAGGCGGCCCCTTTCTCCGGTTCGCCCTCCGCCCACACCCTCCCCCCGTGGCGGTGAATGATGCGCTGGACCGTCGCCAATCCGATCCCGTTCCCGGGGAATTCCTGGACGGTGTGCAGCCGTTGAAACGCGTGAAAGAGCTTATCCACATGGTCCATCTGGAATCCGGCGCCATTGTCCTTCACGCAATAGGCGCGTTCACCCGCGGAAGTGACCACCGACTCGAATGCGATCTTTGCCTCTTTGCGGCGGGACGTGAACTTCCAGGCGTTCCCAAGCAGGTTTTCAAGAACCGCCGCCAGCAGCCGTTCATCCGCCTCGGCGGATAATCTTTCGGCCACCGTCCAATGCACATTCCGGCCGGGTTCGGCCTGCTCGAATTCCTCCGCCACGCGGCGCGCCATGGCGCTCAGATCCAGCGGCTGGCGGCGAATCTCACCGCGGGTCAGCCGCGCGAGCTGGAGCAGGTCGTCGATCAGGAGCCCCATCCGTTTGCTGGCGGAGCGGATCCGCTGCAGATAATCCAGCCCCTGATCGTCCAGATGGGCGGCGTAATCCTCCTGCAGCGCCTGCCCGAAACCATCGATGCTGCGCAGCGGCGCGCGCAGATCGTGCGAAACGGAATAGGCGAAGGCTTCCAATTCCCTGTTGGCGGCCTCCAGCTGCGCGGTCCGCTCCTCCACCCGGTGTTCCAGCTCGGCGTTCAGGCGGCGGATTTCCTCCTCCGCCTGTTTCCGGTCGGTGATATCCATCGAGATGCACAACACCTGATCGCAGCGGCCGTTCCCTTCAGGCAGCGGAATCTTGGTGACGCTGAACCAACGCTCGCCCATCCCGGCCAGGGCAATCTTTTCTTCGGGGATGATGATCGATTCCCTGCGGGCGAGGATGTCGCGGTCCGATATGTGGAGCCGTTCGACTCCCTCCGGCGGATGGGGGCACTCGGAATCCGTCCGGCCGACCATCGCCTCCGGCGTGGAACCGTACGCGTCCGCCAGGGCTTTATTCACCAGCGTAAACGTGCCGTCGGATTGGCGGACGCAGATCAGGTTGGGCGAGGCGTCGATGACCGCGCGCAGGAAGGTGCGCTCGCGGATCAGCGCTTCCTCCGCCTGGCGCCTGCGCGAGATGTCGCGGATCCCGAAGATGGCGCTGTCGAAGATCCCCGACGGTTTGTACATCAGGCGGATTTCCGATTCGATCCATTTGTATTCCCCGTCCGCGCAGCGGAAGCGGAACTCCTGCCGGATCGTGGGGAGGTGCTGGGCGACGGCCGCCTGCACCTGTTTCAGCACCACTTCGGATTCTTCGGGGTGGATGTTATTCAGCACCGACCGGCCCTCCACTTCCTTCGGGTCCCAACCGAACATTTTCTTCACCGAGGGGCTGGCATACAGGAGGATGCTGTGGGTGTTGATGTGCCCGATGACCCCGGCCATGTTTTCGGTGACCATCCGCAGCCGGTCCTGAAAGGCGTGCGCCTGAAGCAGGGCGGCCTCGAACCAGGTGGCGCAAATCCAGGAAATAAAGGCCAGAAGGCCCATGACGACAACGGAGAAATAATTATAGGTAAATGGGGTTCCGCTTTGAATATATCTCGCCGTGTAGAGGGCGGTCTGAAGCGCCATCACCATAAAGGATCCGGTCGGGGCGAACAGGAATGAAGCCAGCGCAATCGAGATGGACGCGCCGATCAGTGTGCGTTCGTATTCGGCGGCGGGGATGGAAAGGAACGGCAGGACCGATACCAGGAGGATGAAGATGATCGATGCCGAACGATTCCAACCCTTGCGGTTGAGCCACCACAGACCGGCGATCGAGAAGATACCCGCAGCATTAACCATGACGAACCGCAGCGCGAGGGGATCGCGGGATTGGATCCAGCGGATGTAATTGAAAATAAATAAAAATATGGAGACATGCAGGCTGCCGAGCAGAACCAGGCTTAACAGCTGTCCGCGCCAAAGCAGGACCGTATCCTGCTGCCGGATCTCCATCCAGTCCGAAAGGATATCGCCCAGCCGAAATTTTTTCATCCGCCGCTCCCGTAAGGGTCATCCGGCCAGGCGGCCGGCCGAGATTATGAACCCGCCCGCATCCCGCGGATCTCAGCCGGTGGCCGCAACCATATGGAAGTGGATTATCGGCGAAATTCCGCCCGGGTGCAATATGGAGGCGGGCTCGGAGTTGCAAGGGACCCCGGAGGCTCAAATGGAGGAACCGGTTCCGGTGTTCCCCGCGTTGATTGATGAGCGTCTATTTCCACCGCAAAGACAGAAAGGCAGGACAAGTAGAGCCATGGCAGGCTGCTGAAAAACGAACAGAGTGCCAATGCGAGCCCTATCCCGGCGGGGCCGGGGTTTTGCATCCGGCGTCCATCCTGAGCGCGGCGAAGGGGCCGTTCGCAACGACGTCACGCGCGTTTTTCAACACCTTGTTCGTGTCCATGTGCCTTTTTTGGTAAGAAATGGAGGGAGTGAACAACCGAAGAAAAGAGACCGGGGTTTCGGACACGGCCGGTTTTTATTTGAAGTGGAGCAGGATTTCGAGAACTTTTAAATTCACGGCGAAATCGGTACTGGTGTGGGTCATTAATTCAAGATCCACCGCGGCAATTCCCTGAAACGCCGCCCAGTCGACGAGGTTCCCGGTGTATTTGCACCCGGTATTGATCGGGGGATATTGGTAGGGGGATATCGCGGCGATTGCCTTCGCCAGGCGGACGGACGCCGGATCGGGGGGCTGCCCGGCGGCGAAAACTCCAAGCGCCGCGCTGTGATAATTTATCATCGCAGTAAATTGATGTTCCAGGATGAAATCCCGGAGCGCGACGCTCTCCGGTTCCGAAAATGGAAACGGACCGGCGGATACGGGGGTGATCACCCAGCAGCCGTCGAGCGGCCATTTCGCCTGCCAGAAGGCGTCCCAGTTGCGGTTTAAATCCACGCCGTTGGCGTTGGCCCGCCCTTCCGGGCCGTGTGCTTTGGCTTCCCCGTCCGGATTCAGCGAACGGACGATGTACAGCACCGTCTGTTCGGGGATCATCTCGGGATGATCGGTCAATTCCTTGATCAACTGATCGGCCAGGGCGATCGTGTTCCATTCGCTTCCGCCGTGGATCCCGTGAACGGTCAGCCGTTCCGAAGGGCCCGTACCGAAACGGTACACCTCGATCGGGCGGCCTTCCACAGAGTGCCCGATGATGACCGGGCCGGAGGCATACGGGAGCGGGGTGTCGGTGGGGGTGATGGTAACCGTGGGCGTGTTTGACGGGATCAGGGTGCGGGTGGGCGTGCGGGTTTGCGTCGGCGTAAGGGTGAAGGTGCGCGTGAATGTGGAAGTGCGGGTCGGGGTGGCGGTGACCGTCGGGGTGGCGGTGGGCGGGGGGAACATGGCGGCCGCCAGCGTGCTCCCCAAACCGCTCCACACCACCAGGAACGCCGCGATCAGGAGAAAGCAGATTCCCCAGATCGTAAACGCAATCTGTTTGAGAGTCCGGGTGTTATGCATTCGGCACCAGCGCCGTCTCGATCGCTTCCCGGAGCGTTCGGCAGGGGAGGATCTCGATTCCCCCGGGCGGGTCCTCTCCGCGGCGGACCGTCTTGGGGAGGATGGCGCGGCGGAAGCCCAGCGCCGCCGCTTCCCGCAGCCGGGCGTTGGTCTGGCTCACGGCGCGGAGTTCGCCCGACAGGCCGATCTCGCCGATGAGCACCAGATCGGCGGCCACCGGACGGTCCTTCACCGACGACGCGATCGCAACGGCCATGGCAAGATCCGCCGCCGGTTCGTTGATCCGCATGCCGCCGACCACGTTGAGGAAGATGTCCTCCTCCGCGACCCGCAATCCCGCGCGCCGGGTGAGCACGGCCGCGATCAGCAGCAACCGGTACAGGTCCACCCCGTTCGGCGTGCGGCGCGGGGTTCCGTAGGCGGCCGGGCTGGTCAACCCCTGGATTTCAATCAGCAGCGGCCGGGTGCCTTCCATTACCACGGCGATCGCCGAACCCGGCGACTGCGCGGCGCGTTCGGCCAGGAACGCCTCCGAAGGATTGGCAACCTCGGCCAATCCGTCGCCGCGCATCTCGAATACACCCACTTCCGAAACCGCCCCGAAGCGGTTCTTCACCGCCCGCAGCAGGCGGTAGCTTTGGAACCGGTCGCCTTCCAGGTACAGGACCGTATCGACGATGTGCTCGAGCACCCGCGGTCCGGCGAGGACACCCTCCTTGGTCACATGCCCGATCAGGAACACCGCCAAGCCGGAGGATTTGGCAAGGGCCTGCAGACGGGCGGCGCACTCCCGGACCTGCGAGACGGATCCGGCGGAGGAAGTTAATTCCGGCAAGTACACAGTTTGAATCGAATCGATGACCAGGATCCGGGGGGAGAGCGCCTGCACATGCTCGAGGATGGCATCCAAGCGGGTTTCCGTGACGAGGAAGAGCGATTCCGGATACGCCGCCGCGCCTTTGGACTTCCCTTCGGCCAGCCGGACGGCGCGCATTTTCATCTGGCGTTCGGATTCCTCGCCGGATACATACAACACCGGACCCGAAGATTTGGCCAGGATCCAGGAGGCCTGCAGGAGCAGGGTGGATTTTCCAATGCCGGGATCTCCGCCGATGAGGACGATCGAGCCGGGAACCACGCCCCCGCCCAGGACGCGGGAGAATTCCTCGATCGGAAGCGGAAGACGGCTTTCTTCTCCGCCTTCGACTTCCCTCAGGCGGCGGGGTTTGGAGAGAACCGGTCCGGCGGTTGCGGACCCGCGCGCGGGGGCGGCCGTCATCTGTTCGACCATCGAGTTCCATGCGTTGCAACGCGGACAGCGGCCCATTCCGCGCGGACTGGAATAGCCGCATTGCTGGCAGATGAATTCGGTGCGTGTCTTCGACAAGGGGTGCTCCCGTCAGCATGATTATCCCAACGAGGAGGTTCCACCGCAAGGGGCAAATGGTACAAGGGGGGATCCGCGGCATGGAGAGAGCTTGGGTTGTGGGAATGGCAAGCATCGGTGCGGCAGCGTGCCGGACGGCGGATGGCATGGCGGGCGGCATCGTCCGCAGCGCGGAGGTACCGGCACGCCGGGAAGAACGGGGTCCTCTTAACGGTATTCCCGGAGTAGAATTGACAAACGGCGGCATTCACGCCGCCGGCGGGTAGCGACGAGATTCATGGGAGGTTAATCGTATGGGGTTTCTGGACAAATTATTGGGGTCTCTTTCGGGCGGACGTCCGCCTTTGGCGTCGTCGATATCGGTCAAGTGCAACCGCTGCGGAGAAATCCTCACCGCCCGGATCAACCTGGCCAACGACCTGAGCGGGGAGTACGACCCGAAAGGGACGCTGCAATTCTACACATGCCGGAAGGTCTTGCAGGGCAACGGCCGCTGCTTCCAATCCGTCGAAGTCATCCTGAAATACGATCCGCAGCGGCTGCTTCGGGAAAAGGAAATCCACGGCGGGCAATTCGTCGAGGATTAATCGCCCGCCCCGCGGCCGCGGGCGGTTTCCCCGGCTCCCCGTGGCGAGGCCAGGGGGGCGGAGCGACCCCGGCCCCCCCATCCGAAGCGGGTGAAGGAACCTCTCCATTTTCCGAGGGGGAGATGGATTTGCTCCCGGAGCCTGTCCAGAGGACAGCGAAGGGTCGCTCGCAATGCCACCTGTTGATCAGGTTTTTGAAAGACCTGGTAGATAAAAAGCGACCGGGGTCCGCGCGGACCCCGGTCGCTTTTTTTTTTACCAAAGCGCGGGCTACTGAACCGCCGGCGGTTGAGCCGCGGGCGCGTTATTTTTCCAGATCAGAGCCGTGCCGATCAGGCCGCCGATCATGCCGAAAAGCGGGAAGACGAAGAAGTTGCAAAGCGTGCTGACCAATATGTTGCCGGCGGCGGAGGAATACTGCTCGAGTATCTGAGCGTATTCCGCGGGGATTTCCGTGCCCATGCTTTCCATCTGCTCAATCATCTGAGTGTACTGGGCGGCGGAGGAGCCGCTGAAGAGGACGCTGGAGATGGCGCCGAAGATCGAAACAATCACCGCGCCGACCAGGCCTGCGCCCAATCCCAACAGCACTCCCTGGCCGACGGTCAGGCTTGGCTGGGTTTTATTGCTGAGGCGGTAGATCCAAACGGCCAGGATGCCGGCGCCCCAAAGGCCCGCCCAGAGACAACAACACGAACTTAGAATGCCGATTAATGGTATTGCGGCGAGGACGCCCATTGCAATCCCCGCCAGTCCCCCGGCCAGAAGCATGGACTTGGTATTCATTGAACTCCTCCTTGGTGGATTTCCGGACATCGACGGATTTTCAAACTGCGGATGACGGAATGGTTTCCAAACGCCTGCGCGATCGAGATTGCGGCGCTGCTGCGCGCTAAGGCTGGGTTTCGCTTTTAAGCAGGTCATCCCCTTCGCCGGTCATCGCGGCTTTCACAGCGCTTAAGGTCCCGTAGCTTCCGCCGATGACCCCGAGCAATCCGTAAAACAATTTGAGAAGCATCAAATAAATAGACCGGGACATGAGCGCCGCATTGACGATTTTTTGAGCGTCCAGGGGAGGTTCTAGAGTCGAAAGAACCGCAGTCATGTCGTAAAAAGCGGATATGAAGGAAATTGCCCCGCTAACAATTAAAAGGACGCCGAAAAACAGCAGCAGCGGCATCCGCTTCTGATGGACTTGTTTCTGGTCCATCTCGACGACCTGTTCCACGAACTTCTTGGCCTGGCCCCAATCCCAGCCCGTCCGGCGGCATAATTGAAAAATGATTTCGTTTGGTTTTTTGTGCCCGGAGAGGCATCCAACCACCCACTTGCGGAGTTCGGGGTAACGGGTGGAGTCGATCTCGGAACTCGTTGGACCGTAGTGCATGCAACCTCTCAATCCCCGGAGTCGCGCTCGGTCTCCACTTCCTCCGGATCGAGCCGCACCCAGAGCATCAGCAGCTGCCCTTCCGCCGTGGGGACGTACCGGGCGGCTTGAATGGGGGCCTGGGTGATCCGGCCGTCGGGGGCGCGGAACTCGAGCACAATCGGCTCCCGTTTTTTCCAGGCATGGTAGCAGCGTTCGACCAGCGCCGGTCCGTTAAACGTGCGCATCCGCGTCAAGGCGGAACGATAAGGGCGGATGCTGTCCCCCAGACTGGCGGGCCATGCCGCACCCGGATCCTCAAAAACGGGCGGTGGACCCTCGATAATGGTGATTTTCTGTTGTGCGCTCATATGTCTTCGCGGCCTCATAATACCACGATTGCCGTCCCCGACGCTAAAAAACCGCCTGAAGAAGCCGACCATGCCCGCCTCCATTCCAACGCACCACTGCTATAATCTTTAATGGGAAAACGGGCGGGACCGTAAGGCATTACATTGAATTAATCCGAAATATACGGGGTGGGCCATGAAACAAGATCTGGATCGCCTGATGCAGGAACGCGGCCTGGATGCCATGTGGATTACGGGACCGGCCAACCATAATCCGGCCATGGTCTATTTCACGGGCGTGGCCAATATCACCCGCGCGGATTTAATTAAAAAACAGGGTGAACCTCCGGTGCTTTTTCATTACCCGATGGAGCGGGAGGAGGCGGCGCGGACCGGATTACGCTGCCGCAACCTAAGCGAGTTCAATCCCGAGGAAATCCTGAAGGAAGCGGGAGGGAACGCGGCCAGAGCCGGAGCGATCCGCATGGCGCGGATATTCCGGGAGATGGGCATCCGCGGACGCGTAGCGATCGGGGGCAATGTGGAACTATCCTCGATGTATGCCATGCTCGCCGCGCTGCCCTCCCAGGCGCCGGATATCCAGCTCGTTTCCGAAGGAGAAGACCCGGTCCTGATGCGGGCGCGCTCCACGAAGAGCCCGGACGAGATCGACCGGATCCGGTCGATCGGCAAGGTTTCCACGGCGGTAATCGGGGAAACGGCCGAATTTCTTTCTTCGCATTCGGCGCGGGGAGAAGTGCTCGTCGGGCGCGGCGGCAAAACGCTCACGATCGGCGAGGTGAAAGCCTTCATCCGGCGCGCTCTGGCCGGGCACGGCGCCGAGGCTCCGGAAGGGACCATCTTCGCACAGGGGCGCGACGCCGCGATCCCGCACTCGACCGGCACGGACGCGGAACCGGTCTGCATGGGGAAGACGCTCGTGTTCGACCTCTTCCCGTGCGAAATGGGCGGCGGATATTTTTACGACGTCACCCGCACCTGGTGCATGGGCTATGCTCCGGAAGAAGTGGAAGACCTGCACCACCAGGTCCTCCTCGCGTATGCGGACGCGGAGGAGCGGATCCGCGCCGGGATGCGCGCGAACGAGATCCAGCCGGCGGTCTGCGCTCTGTTCGAATCGAAAGGCCATCCGACGATCCGCAGCGATCCAAAAACAGAGCGCGGGTACGTGCACCTGATCGGACACGGGTTGGGGTTGAACGTTCATGAATCGCCCTCCTTCCTGTTTGCGGAATCCAACCGGGACGTGCTTCAGACGGGCGCGGTGTTCACCATCGAGCCGGGGTTGTACTATCCGGAGCGCGGCATGGGCGTGCGGCTGGAGAACACCGTGTGGATCCGGCCGGACGGTGCGGTGGAAGTGGTCGCGCCATACCCCTTGAACCTGGTTCTCCCGGTGCGGGGCGGATCGCGGCGGCGGGCCGCCCGCCAACAGAAGACTTCCGCGCGCGGAAAACGCGCGCGAGCGGCCGGCCGAGTAAAAAAGCCCGCGGCCCGAACCCGAAAGAAGGCAAGATGAGCGCCGCCAAATCCGCCAAGCCCGAGATCCGGGTGCTCGGAATCGAAACATCCTGCGACGATACCGGGGCGGCCGTCGTCGGCGACGGCACGCGCATCCTCTCCAATGTGCTGCTCTCGCAAAGCGAACTGCATGCGCGCTACGGCGGCGTGTTTCCGGAAATGGCATCGCGCAGCCATGTGGAGACGATCGAGCCCGCCATCCGGCGCGCGCTTGAAGAAGCCCACCTGAGCGTGGACGAACTCGACGCGGTGGCGGTCACGCGCGGGCCCGGGCTGGCCGGTTCGCTGGTGGTCGGGGTGAACGCGGCCAAGGGGCTGGCGCTGGCGGCGGGCCTTCCGATCCTGGGCATTCATCATTTGGAAGCGCACATCTATTCGCTCTGGCTCGGGCGGGACGAGGAAGAAACCTTCCCCGTGCTGTGCCTGATCGTTTCCGGCGGACACAGCGACCTGTACCTGATGCACGGCCACGGAGACTACCGGCGGCTCGGCGGGACTCTCGACGACGCGGCGGGCGAGGCGTTTGACAAGGTCGCGCGCCTGCTCGGATTGCCGTATCCCGGCGGCCCGGCGATCGAGGAGGCCGCCAAGTTGGGCGACCCCGAATCGATCCGCTTCCCGCGCGCCTGGCTGGAAGACACGTGGGATTTTTCCTTCAGCGGATTGAAGACCGCCGTCTTGCGCGAAGTCCGGAAATACCAGCCGGCGCTTGCGGCGGGGGTAAATCCGCCGGAGCCCGGCCTGCCCATCCCGAATCTCGCGGCATCCTTTCAGGCGGCGGTGGTGGACGTGCTGGCGCAGAAAGCCGTCCGCGCCGCGCGGGAATTCGCCGCGAAGGAGATCCTGGTGGCGGGCGGCGTATCGGCCAACCAGGAGTTGCGGACTGCGCTGCAGAAGCTGGCGCCATGCCCGGTGCGAACGCCGCCGCTCGAATTGTGCACCGATAACGCGGCGATGGTCGCCGCCGCCGGCTATTTCCGTTTTCAAGCCGGGCAGCGATCGGCGTTGAACATGGATGTGAGTCCGGATTTGGAGCTGGTGCAGAATTAATGCTTAACTTCTGATCACCGGAAAGTGTCCTGGGGAAAATCAAATCTCACCGCGGCGACCCAAAGGGCGCAAAGAAATTACATTGGAATCCGGAATTCTCCGCGCACTTTTCGAAAAAATCAATCACACAATCATTTTTACTGTATTATTTTTAAGTTGATCTGATGGAAATTTCCCCATGATTGTATTTCGGTATCCGAATACAAATTCCGGAATCAAGGTATTGCCGCGGGACAGGATGATGCGGCATTCATGGTGCCGGAGGCGGCTTTCCCATTACGGGCCGGCCCGGGAAGATCCGCGCTTCCTGCGGATGATCCGGGCGCTTGAATCCGGAGCGGACCACCAAGGACGATTCCAGCCGAAAGGGCATTTATGGCATGGAAGGATTGGGAGTTCGGCGACCCAAAGTATCTTTCGCGACGGATTGCGCGTTTTTACGACCGACGCGGTCTTAAGACCGCGTCGGTCGTAAAAACCTCCTTGACCGGAGGGTGACCCTCACGTAGAATTGGATCATATTCACGGGGAGCCCGTATCCGGGCTGAGAGGGAGGCGCACAGCCTTCGACCCGCAGAACCTGCTCCGGGTAATGCCGGCGGAGGGATCGTGTGACTCACCCTCACCCTCCATCGGCGGAGGGTTTTTATTTTATGCCGCACAAACGCGCTGTGATCTTCGCCAACGGGTCGCTTCCGGATCCGGATGCCGCCAAACGTTTGCTGCAAAACGACGACGAGTGGATCGCGGCCGACGGCGGCAGCCGGCATGCGCTGGCGCTGGGGCGCGCGCCGGATGTGCTGATCGGCGACCTAGACTCGCTCCCGAATCCGGTCCGGGATTCCCTTATCCATGCCGGCACCAAAATTCAATCCTTCTCCGCGGAAAAAGATGAAACGGATCTCGAACTCGCGCTGGCTTACGCGGTGCGGGAGGGGTATCCCGTCATCCTGATCCTGGCCGGGCTGGGCGGCAG
Organism: Anaerolineales bacterium; assembly: GCA_016932475.1. Taxonomy (GTDB): domain Bacteria; phylum Chloroflexota; class Anaerolineae; order Anaerolineales; family RBG-16-64-43; genus JAFGKK01. The sequence continues at coordinate 15,711 of JAFGCU010000107.1, read as the reverse complement.
AACCGACCAGATCCTGGCGAACCTTTCGCTGCTGACCGACCCGGCGCTGGAATCCATCGACGTCCGCATCGATGACGGATGCGAGGAGGTTTTCCGGATCGGTAAGGAAAGCGCCGTGCGCGGAACCGCCGGAGATATCGTCTCCCTGCTGCCGATCGGGGTTCCCGCCGAGGGGGTTACCACCGACGGATTGAAATTCCCGCTGCGAGGCGAAACGCTTATTCCCCACCGGACGCGCGGCGTAAGCAACCGGATGCTGGAGGCGCGCGCCACCATAACCGTCGAAAGAGGAGTGCTGTTGTGCATACATACCCGAACCGCCGCCTGATCCGCGAAAGCGCGCACGCCGCCCGAATCCGCTCAATCTTTGGAACGGTATCCGTGCTGCTCGTGCTGTTGCTCCCGGCCTGCCAAAAAGCAAATCCGGAGCGCACCATCACGCTGATGACCCACGATTCCTTCGCCGTCAGCGAATCGGTTCTGCAGCAGTTCGAGCAAGCGGCCGGTGCGAAGGTGATCGTTCTGGAAAGCGGCGATACCGGCGCGGCGCTCAACAAAGCCATCCTGACCAAGGCCGCGCCGCTGGCGGACGTGTTCTACGGGGTGGATAACACCTTCCTGAGCCGCGCGCTGGAGGAGGGGATCTTCGAACCGTACTCCTCGCCGCTGGCGGAAAGCATCTCGGCCGATTTCCGGCTGGATCCGGAGAACCGCGCATTACCGGTGGATTTCGGCGACGTGTGCATCAATTACGACCGGGAATGGTTCTCTTCGCAAATGCTCGCCGTGCCGCAGGCGCTCGAGGACCTGACTTTGCCCGAATACGAAGGGCTTCTGGCGGTGGAGAACCCCTACACGTCCTCGCCCGGGCTGGCTTTTCTGCTCGCCACGGTGGCGCATTTCGGACCGGAGGGTTTTGCGGATTTCTGGAAATCGTTGAAGGCCAACCGGGCGGCGGTCGTCGACGGTTGGGAAACGGCGTATTACACCAACTTCAGCGCGTCCTCCGGCAAAGGCCCGCAGCCGATGGTGGTCTCTTACGCATCCAGTCCGGCGTTCGAATTCATCTACGCCGATCCGCCGCGCGACGAACCGCCGACCGCTTCGCTTACCGGCCCCGGCATGTGCTTCCGGCAGATCGAATTCGCCGGGATCCTGGCCGGCACGCCCAATCGCGCCCTGGCGGAAAAACTGGTGGACTTCCTTTTGAGCGTTCCATTCCAGGAGGATATTCCTTTGCAGATGGCGGTGTACCCGGTCAATCCGCAGGCTGCGCTCCCGGAGGCTTTTCTCCGGTTCGCACCGCTCCCCGAAACGCCCGCTGTGCTTGCGCCGGATGAGATCCGCGCGCATCGCGAGGAATGGATGGAAGCATGGAAGGAAATCATGTTGCCGTGACGGGAGGAAAAACGCTCCGCGGCCGGCTCTCCCGGGTTCCGGTGAAGCGTCTCCTGCTGTGGATGCCCGCCGTGCTGTTTATCGGCGTGTTTTTCTACACCCCGCTGGCGGCGATTCTGCGGACGGGGATCGACGCGGCACGGGAAAGCGGCTGGGAGTCGCTCCCGATCCGGCGCGCCATCGACGTGCTTGGGTTCACCGTCCTGCAGGCGGCGCTCTCCACGGTGCTGACGCTGATCGTCGGCCTGCCCGGGGCATACCTCTTTGCCCGGTTTGATTTTCCAATTAAGCGGATCCTGCGCGCGTTTACGCTCGTTCCTTTCATCCTACCGACGGTGGTGGTGGCGGCGGGCTTCGAAGCGCTGCTTGGGTCGCGCGGATGGGTCAACCTGGCACTCATGCAATCCGGGCTGATCGAAGCGCCGATACAGTTCCTGCACACGCTGGGCGCGATACTCCTCGCCCACGTTTTCTACAACACCTCGATCGTCCTGCGGCTGGTGGGCAACGCCTGGGAGCGGTTGGATCCGCGCCTGACCGCCGCCGCACGCGTGTTGGGGGCCGGCCCATGGCAGGCTTTCACCCGGATTACATTCCCGCTGCTCATGCCGCATTTGCTGGCGGCCGCGGCGCTGGTCTTCCTGTTCGACTTCACCTCATTCGGGGTGGTCCTGATCCTTGGCGGGCCGGCCTTCTCGACCATCGAAGTGGAGATCTACATCCAGGCGCTGCAGGCGCTCAACCTGCCGGCCGCCGCGCTCCTTTCGATCCTGCAGATTGCCTGCACACTGACCCTGATCGTCATCTCCTCGCGGCTTTCGGAGCGCGCGCAGGCCGGATCCGGGCGGGTGGGTTTCCGCGCCGCGCGAAAACCCGGATCGATCGCGGAGAAAACCGCCGTGGGAGTGCTGGCGCTGATGCTGTGCCTCCTTTTCTTCCTGCCGCTGGCCGCCCCCGCGGCGAGGTCGTTCCTGCGGACGGATCCGGCACAAGGCGCGAGGTCGGCGGTGGAAACGGGATGGACGCTGGATTATTACCGCGAGTTGTTCCACAACCGCAGGGGATCGGCCTTCTTCGCGACCCCGGTCGAGATGGCGGGAAATTCGCTGATGGCGGCCGCGGCGACGGCGGTCCTGGCGCTGCTCCTCGGAATCCCCGCGGCGGCGCTGCTGGCCCGGCCGAACCGGTTCGACCGATTTCTCGAACCGTTCCTGCTTCTCCCGCTCGGAACGTCCGCGGTATCGCTCGGATTGGGAATGCTGCTGGTTTTTTCCCGTCCCCCGGCGGATTGGATTCGCTCGCCGTGGATGATTCCGGCTGCCCACAGCCTGGTGGCGTTCCCGTTCGTGGTGCGCGGATTGAAACCCGCCTTCGCGGGAATCCCTGTGCGGCTGCGGGAAGCGGCGGCGGTGCTCGGGGCGGATCCGTGGCGGATCCGGTGGACGGTGGATATTCCGATCGTCCGGCGGGCGATTCTCTCCTCCTCGGCGTTTGCGTTCGCCATTTCGCTCGGCGAGTTCGGCGCAACCTCGATCATCGTCCGGCCGGATTTCCCGACGATGCCGGTTGGAATCTACCGGCTGCTTTCCCAGCCCGGCGGTTTGAATTACGGGCAGGCGATGGCGATGACGACGCTCCTGATGCTTTTCTGCGCGGGGGTGGTGCTGGCGATCGAACAGGAGAAGGCGCAGACCTGACCCCACCTTCCCCTAACCCCCTCCTTTATCCCCTCGCTTCGGGATCGCGCAGGTTTATAAAACAAACCAAACCTGCGCCCTCCGCGAGGGCAGGCTCCCCCGTTTACCAAAGAACAAGAGCGGTAAACGGGGGAGGTGGGAAAAGGTATACATGCTTGAACTGATCGACATCCGCAAGAGTTACGAAGGCAAGCCTCTGCTGGAGGGCGTGACGATGCGCGTCGACCGCGGCGAAACCGTCTGCCTGCTCGGGCCTTCGGGCGGCGGAAAAAGCACGCTGCTGCGGATCGCGGCCGGACTGGAGCAGCCCGAATCCGGGCGCGTGCTGTGGAACGGCGCGGATATCACACACACGCCAGCGAACCGGCGCGGATTCGGATTGATGTTTCAGGATTACGCCCTGTTCCCGCACCTAAGCGTCGCGGAAAACGTGGCTTTCGGGCTGCGGATGCAGAATCTGCCCAAGGACCGGATTCGGAGGGAAACCACGGAAGCGTTGGCGCGGGTGGAGCTGGCCGGGTTCGAACGACGCCGGACGGCGGACCTATCCGGAGGAGAGCAGCAGCGGGTGGCGCTGGCCCGGGCGCTCGCGCCGCGTCCGAAACTGATGATGTTTGACGAACCGCTTGGCGCGCTGGACCGCGCGTTGCGTGAACAGCTGGCCGGCCAGCTGCACCGCCTGCTGCGGGAACTTCAGATCCCGGCGTTGTATGTCACCCACGATCAGGAGGAAGCATTCGGCGCGGCGCAGCGGATTGCGCTGCTGCACGACGGTCGGATCGTGCAATCGGGGCGGCCGGAGGAGTTGATCGCAAGGCCGGCTTCGGCCTGGGCGGCGGATTTTCTCGGATTGGGAACGGTGCTGCGCGGCACGGTAACAAGCATCCGGCCGCTGAGGATTAAAACAGCGCTGGGCGAACACGAAGCCCAGACGGATCCGCCCGGCCCGAAGCGGGGCGACCCGGGGTGGCTCCTTTTGCGCCCAAGCGGGGGAAGCCTTCATAAGGTGGGAGGGAAATGCGCGGAGGGGTTCCGCGGCACGGTGGTGGAATCCATCCGCAAGGGGGAGGCATACCGGATCCGGCTGCGCACCGCCGGCGGCGGGGAAGTGATCTGCGCGCAGGATCAACCGGTGGAAGAAGGCGAGGACCTGATCTGGACGCCGGCCGCGGGGACCTGGATCCGGGAGCAGGGTAAATAAAAGGCGGCCCATCAGGCCGCCCGAGGATATTCCCAAGCGATGGATCGATTGAAAGGTGAGCTAAAAGCCGCACTCACCGCCGGTAAGCAGATCGCCGCAATAATAACCCAAAGGCAGGCCGATGCAGACGCAGCAGATAACCAAGACAGCGATGATGGCGACGATGATCATGAGGGCTTTATTCGATTTCTTGGCAGGTGCGGGAGCGGGTGCAGGCTGTTCCATGAATATCCTCCTGGAGGGCGATGTTTCCCAAACAACGGGTGACACCTATTGTACACGATAATCCAAAAACCGGGCCGCCCGGCCGCGAATCGAAAACCGCCGGGATTCTTCTCCCGGGCGGTTTTGGCCAAGCCCATTCCGTATTTTATGCGGAGAAACGGGTTTTTCCCCGCGGCGGTTAAGCCTGTTTTGCCTCGCGATTGATCTTCCGCAGAATCAACCAGATGATCCAGGCGGAGATGATGCAGATCAGCGCCCCGAGGACGACGGGGATCAGGATGGCGACAATCGACAGCACCGTCGCAATGACATCCTCGGCGGTGGAGACGATCGGGTTGGCCGTGCCGCCGGTCGTGGCCGTCACCGCGGGACGGATCGCCAGGGCTTTGATGCCGTGAACCGTGCCGGCGACAAACAACCCGCAGATCATCGCCACGACCGGGTTGAGCTCGGTGATGACGTGGGCGCTGGCGGCGAAGGTGATCGCGCCGGCGACCGGGCGGATGAGCGTCTGCAGGGCGTCGTTGAAGTGATTCACCGCCGGGATTTTATCGGCGAGGATCTCGATCAGCAGCAGGACCGCGAGCACCAGCAGGACCCACGGCTCGGTGAGGGTATCCCACGGCTCGGTGAGCTTGATCGTATTGGTGTAGCGCGCCAGGAGCCCGACGATGAGCAGAGGGATGTAGGCGTTCAACCCGGCGCTGGCCGACAACCCAAAAGCGGAAAAGATATCCATGATGCACCTCCAAAAGTGACCGGATCAGTCCGCGAACGGCGGGGAAATCCGGCAGGTGAAATTCATCCCCCCAGGCCAAACCCGCCCCACGTGCGGGTGAGCTGAAAACGAACGGCGTCGATGGCGTAGATCTGGAGCAGCCCGAGCAGGAATCCGGCGGCCAAAGACGGCCAGGCCTGGGCCCAGGATTCCGCCAAGCCTTCCCGGCGAAGCGCCATCAGCAGCAAAGCCGTATACACGCCGGTCAGCAGGAACAGGATCCCTGCGACGCTGAGAATCGCCAGCGGGTAGAGGATGATCGGATTCTCCGTCAGCGCGAGCCCGATCAGGATCGGCGCGGGCAGGAAATACCAAATGAGTTCCCGGAAGCCGCGGATGACGGGTTCGGACGAAGGCGATTTCCATAAACTCTGATTCACCGCCGGCACAAACACCGCGGCCATCGCGAACCCGAGCAGCATGCCGGTCGTCAGCCGCAGCCAATTCTGCGGTTCGTACACGTGCGGGAGGCGGGGGAAAAGCGAGACGTACGAGTTGAGCCCGTCCAATCCCCAGGGCACGGCGGTCAGCGCCAGCAGGATCAGAATTCCGCGCCGCGGCCAGGCGGCGGAACGACCGCGGCCGAATCCGATCAGGAGAAGCGCTCCCACGATCGTGCCCAGAAACGTGCCCGTGCAGCGCGCGCACAGCGGCATTTGACGTTCCCCAAGGTGCAGCGAGCGCAGATCGATCCGGTGGCAGACGGCGTACCCGATCGCATCCGCCTTCCCGAGCAACCCCGGGGGGGAGAGCAAGAGCCCGGCGAGCATGACGGCCAGCAGCGTGAGCAACAGCAGCGCGTGCGCCTTGGGAAGCATGCGCAGGCGCTGAAAAATATTTTTCGCGGGCGTCGCGGTTTCGGATGGCAGCGAAGTCACCGTCGTGTATTCCTTCGGCGGATATTCTATCGCTTTCAGGAAGCAGGCGGTAGCCTTCCGGGGGACGGAAATCAGCGGTAGGGAAGTGGTCGGTGCGAGCGCCGATCGCACCCGCAAGACCGGCGGGCAAAGAAAACCGAATGTGAAAGGCGCCCACGGCGCGCAATTCCGATTTGCCGTTCATACTATTAATCTACGCATTTCCCGCAGGTTTTGTTCGAGGCGCGCGCCGCGGGCGCCTTCCGGCGGGGGGTGCGCAGCCGGCGAATTTGTGGCATACTTAAGAAAAGTGATCTGAGGATTTCGGCAGAGTCCGAGGACGAGGGCGTTGCAAAACGCCCTCGTTTGGCGCCTGCACGACGACGCCGGTCCGGAAGGAGAATGGCTTATGCCGCTGCATGTCATCATCGGGGCCCAATGGGGCGACGAAGGCAAGGGACGCATCCTGGATGCGATCGCCGGCGAGGCGGCCATCGTCGCCCGCTTTTCCGGCGGAGACAACGCCGGCCATACCGTCACCGCTGACGGGAAGATCTTTCGGCTGCACCTGATCCCGTCCGGGATTGTGCATCCCGGACCGCTGTGCATCCTGGGGAGCGGCATGGTGATCAATCCCCAGCGGCTGCTGGCGGAGATGGACCAGTTGCGCGCGCAGGGGGTGGATTGCTCCCCGGAGCGGATCAAGATTTCGCACGCGGCGCACATCCTGACCCCGCTGCATATCGCGCTGGATCAGGCGGAGGAAGGCGCGCGCGAGAAGAAGATCGGGACCACCGGGCGGGGAATCGGCCCGGCGTTTTCCGAAAAGACGGCGCGCTGCGGATTGCGCGCGGAAACACTGACTCAGCCCGAAGAATGCGCCGACAAGATCAAGGCGCACATCCTGCGCGGAAACCGGACTCTGGAGAAGCTGTATTCCCAGCCGCCGCTGGACGCGGACGCGATCGCCGCAACCTTCTTTCAATTCGCGCAAACCTTCGGCCCGCACATCGCGGACACCTCCGCGCTGGTGGCGGACGCGCTGCGCAGCGGCAAGACGGTGCTGGCGGAAGGCGCGCAGGGAACGCTCCTGGACCTGGACCAGGGAACGTACCCGTTCGTGACAAGTTCCCCGACCGGGATCGCGGGGGCGTTTTCCGGTTTGGGAGTCGGCGCGCGGGAGCTGGGACGGGTGATCGGCGTGGTGAAGGCGTTCCAGACCCGCGTGGGAGAAGGGCCGTTCCCGACCGAGCAGACCGGGGAAATTGGCAACCGGCTGCGCGGCACCGGATCCATGCCGTGGGACGAATTCGGCACGACGACGGGCAGGCCGCGGCGTTGCGGATGGCTCGACCTGATGCTGCTGCGCTACTCGGCGCGCCAGAACGGAATGACCGAGTTTGTGCTCACCAAGCTCGACATCCTCAGCGGGCTCAACCCCGTCCGGATCTGCGCCGCCTACGAGCGGGGCGGAAAAACATACCCGGAACTGCCGCTGGGCATGTCCGGGCTGGAGACGTTCCGCCCGGTGTATACCGACTTGCCCGGGTGGGATGAGGATATCCGCAACGCGCGGACAAAGGAAGACCTGCCGGCGGCGGCGCGCCGCTACGTGGAACGGATAGAAAAGGAGACCGGGGTGCCGGTTTCACTCGTATCCGTCGGCTCGGAGCGGGAAGAGATCATCCACTGGAAGAAATAGACCTTTTGTTAACAGGATTTACAGGATTTTCGGGTAACGGGGTGATGAAAACGGGATTGAAGGTGGCCGAGCAGCGGTTCTTGCATATCGAGACCACCGGTAATTTGGCGCGGTCTCGCCCGCCCTGGCGGGCGGGGCCAGGGATGTGCCCGCATAGAACGCGGGCTACCCCGGCACCTCCACGGCGAAGCCGGGGCAGGGCTCGACCAGTTTTTTTTATAACCGGGTAAGTAAAAAGGACGCGGCGATTGAGGCCGCGTCCTTTTTTTATTGTCGCGCCGGTTGACCCTAGGCGGGGATTTCCCAATCCGCCTTCAGGAATATCTGAACGTCCACCGGGCTGTCCAGCCATATGCTGGTTTTTATGTTCGCCGCCGTATATCCCATTATTTCCAGCAGGAGACCGACCGTATACGGCCTGCCGGTGTAATCCGTGATGAGCGTGTACTGCGGGTACGTGAAGATCTCATCCGCGGTTGCGGTGCGGGTGGTGATATTGGCGTCGGTGAAACCTTTGCGGACAAGGAATTCCTTGGTCGCCCCGGCCATTCCGTCCTTCCCGGATGCGTTGACGATCTCGATCCTGGCGTTCTCCCGCAGGGCGAGCTCCCCCAGGTCCGCCGGCGGAGTGGCATACCCGAGCACGCCGCCGGAGGTGATCAGCTTGTTACGCAGGTCGCGGACCTTGCCGAGATCCGGGACGAGCACGGATTCCTCGCCGAAGTCTTCGAACGCGAGCAGGCAAGACTCGTCGATCACGCCCTGGTGGATATTCTGGCGCTGGATATCCGTGACGACCATGGCCAGCTGGAGGATCTGTTCGAGAGTCAGGTTGGTCTTGATCCCGCTCGAGATCTGGGTATAAAGCGCCGGCGCTTTCGTAAGGAGGGTTCCGACCATATTCAGGCTCAGGATTTTATCCCGGATGGCGAGGATCACCTGCTGGAGCCGGGCGGCACGGTCGAAATCCCCGCCCTCGGTGGAGCGAGCCCGGGCGAAGGCCAGCGCCTCGGAGCCGGTCAGGTGGTTCATGCCGAAGTGAAGTTCCTTTACTTCCTCGTCGCCGACCGGATCGATGATCATGTTGTCGAAGGGAATGTAAACGTCGATCCCGCCGATTTCATCGACCACGGTGGTGAAGGAGTTGAAATCCACCACGGCGTAATAATCGATCGGCACGCCGAGCAGGTTTTCCACCGTCTGCATCGCCAGGCCGGGCCCGCCGATCGGCAGGCGGTCCTTTTCGGCGTAGAAGTAAGCCTTGTTGATCTTGTCGAACCCGTATCCGGGGATCTCGACGTACAGATCGCGCGGAATGGAGAGCATGGAGGCGGTCTTCATCACCGGGTCCATGGTCAGGACGATCATCGAATCCGACCGCGTCGCGGTGGAGTTCGCTTCCGGGCCCCAATCCCGGGCGTCGAGGCCGAGCGCGAGGATGGTCACGCGGTCCACACCGTTCCACGGCTTGTAGCTGGTGACGGGAATTGGCACAGTGGGGGTGACGCCGGGCGGAAGCGGGGTGTTATCCCCCGATAACGGACCAATCCCAATGGAGGTGCCCCCGCTGCCGAAGAAATTGCGCATTAATGCGTACGCACTCGCACCCGAAAACACGAGCACGGCGACCGCCAAGGTCATCAGCATGCCTTTGGCCCATTCCGGAAGGCCCTTGCGGCGGACCGGTTTTTCGGCGGCCGGGGCGGGCGAGGGTTCCGGTGCGGGTTCCGGCGCCGATACCGGCGGCGGAGGAGTCGGGGCGGCTTTTTCCGGCTTTGGTTTTTTGGATTTCGGAGTGGGCAGATAAGAAGACATTCGATTATCGCTTTCCCGAAGTTATTGAAGGATGAACGCCAATACGACCATGACGACGACAAAAGAACCGGCGATCACGAGGATCCGGCGCAGATCGCGCTTGATATGGGAGTAATCCGGATTCTTAAGGTCATCGCGGCCCGACGAGCGGTATTTTTTTTCCGACATGGAATATCCTTTCCCTCGCTTCACCCGGAACAAGGCACACCCCGGCGGTTTCCGGAAATGCAATCCCGTGGGTTATCCACGCAGTTCGCCTGGGGGTTTCGGCTATCTCGGGGTGAAATCGCGCGAATTGTAGCATAAGAATGCCAGCCGGTAACGAAGCCCGGATTTCCTCAGAAAAGCCTAATAATTTGGTGAATATTTTGTATTTTCACATCCAGGCCTCGATACGCCCAGGACCGGTTAACCGTCCCGGGCTACTCGACCAGCGGTTTTCTTAGAAGGAGGCCAACTCAGCGGTGACGACGATCCGCTGGTTGTCGATCATGTAGGGGTAGCAGGAAACGAGGGTGAGGGTCGGGCGCCCGGTGGGAGCCATGACGGAAACATCGGTTGGTTCGACGATCCGGATGCGGATGACCCGGTAGGTGAATTTCTGCGAGGCGGTGTAGACGATCGCCTCATCGCCGGGCTGGAGGCGGTCCAGATCGCGGAACAGCTCGCCGAAAATATCGTTATGGGCGGAGAGCACGATGTTGCCGGTTGTGCCCGGATTGGCGCTCCCGATGTGGTGGCCGACTCCCTGCTTGAGCTGCTCCCAGCCGTCGCCCTCCACGACCGGCAGGTTGAATTTTCCGAGGCTGGGAAGATCCAGGCGCACCGGCTGCTCCGGGCCGCGGGTGGGGATGGCGAGGGACAGATAGGATTGCATCTGCGGACGAAGGCCGGAGGGAATCTCCTCCTCGTTGAGCGCCGCGCCGCCGGGCGAGGTCGGGGGCGTGTGCCCGGAGGGGAGCACGACGGCGGTGATCAGCGGGGTGGCGGATGGGGTTCCGGAAAGGATGCCGGCGAGAGATTCGCGGTTGAGTTCCTGGAGCTGGAAAACGAATTGCAGGACGACCAGCCCGAGGACGATCACGGCGCCGATTTCCACGGCCAGGAGGAGACGGTCGAAAATATTCCTGCGGGCGGGCGCGGCGGCCGCGGCGGGCGGCGGGGCGGAGGCGGAGGAGGGCGGCTCGGTGAACACGGCGCGCCCCGAACGGCCGAAGCGGCGGATGCGTTCCCGCCGGGCGGCTTGCCGTTTGGCGGACAGCAGGCGCTCCAGTTCTTCGACCGAGAGGTCATTCGGGTCGCGTGGGCTCATGGCATTCCGATCCGGAAGGATTATACCGGAGAGGACTCCAGCACGCGGCGGACCGGCGCATAGGAGCGGCGGTGTTCCGGACAGGCGCCCAGGCGGGCGAGCCCGTCGGAGTGGCCGCTGGTCCCGTACCCCTTGTGCGCGGCGAAACCGTATCCCGGGTAACGCGCATCCATGGCGGTCATAAGCTCGTCGCGCCAGGTCTTGGCCAGGATCGACGCCGCGGCGATCGAAAGGGAAAGCGCATCCCCGTGGGTGATCGCCGTCTGGGGCAGGGTGATCCCGGGCAGCCGCAGATAATCGATCAACAGGTGATCCGGAACGGAGGTAAGGCCGTCCACGGCGCGCCGCATCGCCAGATGGGTGGCCCGCAGCGGGCCGATCCGGTCGACCTCGGCGGCGGTGGCCGAACCGACCGCCCAGGCGACGGCGACGGAGCGGATCACCCCGGCGGCAAGAGTCCGCTGGCGGGGGGTCATCTGTTTGGAATCGCGGATTCCGGAGAGGACGGCGCGCAGGCCGGGCAGACGGAGGGGGAGGATCACCGCGCCGGCCGACAGCGGGCCGGCCCAGGCGCCGCGGCCGGCTTCGTCGAGCCCCGCGATCAGGGTGCACCCCCGGCGCAGCAGGCGCCGCTCGCGGTTAAGAGTCGGGCAGGGCGTGCGGATTAGGCCGGGCATACATCCCGCGCAGGTCAAACCAGCGGATGCGGATGAGATCGGCGAACATGTTGAAGGAGTCTGCGGCCAGCCGGATCCGGCTGTCGGATTGATAGTACCAGGAGACGGGGACTTCGCGGACGTGATAACCGCGCCGGCGGGCGAGGTAGAGCACTTCCACGTCGAAGGACCATCCGTTGAACCGCTGACGCGAGAAAAGATCCTCGGCGGCGGCGGCGCGAAAGCACTTAAAGCCGCACTGCGTATCCTCGAAACCGCGCATGACAAGGAGCTTGACCGCCAGCGAAAACACCCGCCCGGTGAGGTGCCGGTATCCGGGTTCGTCGAAACGCCGGGCGCCGCGGACCTCGCGCGAGCCGATCACGACGTCGGCATCCTTCAGGGAGGGCGGATAGAAGCGTTCGAATTCCCCGACCGGCATGGACAGATCGGCATCGCACAGGAAACGGTAGGCCCCTTTGGCACGCAGCATTCCGGTGCGGACCGCGACGCCCTTGCCGCGCATGGCGATCTGTTCCAGGCGCAGGGAAGGATGCCGGCGGGCGTACTCGCGGACCACATCGGCGGTGCGATCGGTCGAGCCGTTATCGACCACCCACACGTCGTGCGAGAAGGGACGGTCCGAGAGGTAGGCCAGGATTTTATCCAGCGTGGCGGGCAGGCGCCGCTCCTCGTTGTAGGCGGGAATGATGACGGACAGCCAGGGAGCGTCGCCTGTATTGGTCATGGGAGGGTTGCGGCGGAGAGACCGCGGGGCGGCATCAACGCATCATGTTCCAAGCCACAAAAACAAACCCCACGCAGATCACCAGCAAATCCAAAAGCGCGAAGGCGCCCAGAATGGTGATCTGGCTGGTGGACATGCGCGTTTTGGCGAGCAGGGCGGAGACCGAAAAACCGATGCCCGGCGCCTGCTCGACCGCTTCTTCGATGACCGGCGGGATCGGAATATCGACGGGTTCTTCGCGCTGCGCGGCAAAGGCGTTGCGCATCACGTCTTCGGTGATGAAATCCAGTTCCTGAACCGGCTCGTCGGCCGGCGGTTCTTCGGACGGCATGATCACCGGCTGGGGGGCGATTTCGTCCCCCTCGGCGGCGATCTCATCGGAGATGGTGAGTTTCCCCTCCGGATTGGATAGCCAGCGCACGACCGACTCTTGCTCCTCCGGGGAAAAGGTAGGGTTGAGGAGCCGGAGACTCTCGCTGTAACTTTCCATGCCATCGCACATGACCATGCGGATCGGGGCTTTGATGTTTTCGACGAAGGCTTCCGGCTGGGTGAAGAGCAGGATCGGCTCGATCTCGGCGCCCGGGAAACCGTTCTGGGCCAGAAACTTGCGGATCGCCTCGGCATACAGCCGGGTGCGGTTGGGCAGGTTCGGGTTCGTATTGCGCATGTTCCCGGAATTATCCAGCTTCAGCCAGGCGTCGCCGCGGGCGCGGAAGGTCCCCTTCACGGGGCTGGCGTAGAGGACGAAGACGCCGGGCGGCCCGACGAGCGCCATCGGAATCGACGTGCCGAGGCCGGGGATCTTGATATCCCGGATCAGGGTGAAGTCATTCCCCAGCGCCACATCCATGCGGGAAATCACCTCATTCTGGGCGTCCAGTTCGGTCTGCTTCTGCTTGTCTTCTGGGAAGAGCTTATTAATGAAGGAGAAGACCGAGGGTTTTCCTTCGTCGGCGGCCTGCGTGGTGAGATCGATGATCTTCATTCCAGGTTCCTTCGGGTCCCGAAAAGGATTATACGTTTGGCCAATTGATTAAGCCAGTACCCGGAGGTACGGAGAAAGGGGGGATTACAGGGCCTGCAGGTGCGAGATCAGGATCCGCCCCCCGATGATCAGGAGGACGATGCCGCCCAGCAATTCCATCCGCTTTCCGAAGCGGAGACTGAGCCGGCCGCCGAGATGGGTGGCCGCAAAGGACAGGGCGAAGGTGACCAGCCCGATCACCAGACAGGGGGCCAGGATCGGCGCCGCAAGCAGCGCCAGGGAGAAGCCGATTGCCATGGCGTCGATGCTGGTGGCGACCGAAAGCATGACGAGTGTGGAGCCGCGGGTGGGATCGCAAGACGGGTCGGGATCTTCCTTCGAAAGGCCGGAGCGGAACATGCGGAACGCGACGAACGCCAGGAGCAGGAATGCCAGCCAGTGATCGACCCCGGCGATGTAGGGGGCGATGGTGCTGCCGGCCAGCCACCCGAGCAGCGGCATGACCCCCTGGAACAACCCGAAGTGGAAGGCGATCCGGAGGGCGGACCGCGGACTGGAAGCAAAGCCCGACGCGCCCGCGCACAGGGAGACCGCGACGGCGTCCATGGAAAGCCCAACGGCAATGGAGAGGATCTCGATCAGCGACATAACGGGTCCGTCCGAATTGCACGAGTTTACCAGAAAGGCGGACGGTGGACGATGGACCACGGACGATTGCCGAGAATTGTTTGAGCGGTTATGCGTGCGCAGAGCAAAGAAACGGCCTTCCCATTTCCTCCCCCGTTAGCCGTTCCTTGATCTATGGCTAACGGGGGAGGACAGAGGAGGGGGGATTTTCCGGTTGTATGGATACCGACGATCGATCTTGGACTATGGCCGAAGTGAATTCTGACCATGGAGGATAGACCATGGCCGTTGAGTATTTGAGAACCTATTGCAGTAATGAGATGAGGAAGTGGTTTTGGGTAAACTGTAGAATATCAAGTAACTTCACAATCGGTTCCCCAACTGGACGCGTATAACACTCAATGAAGGATCCGCGGCCATCGTCCATGGTCGATGGCCGAACTACTGCGCGAGCGGAAGGCGTTTTTCCATCGGACGGATGACCATCACCACCTTGCCGCGGATTTCCAGGTTTTCATCCGGGTTGTCGATCAGGATGGGCTGCATCGCCGGATTGGCGGGCTGGAGACGGACCTTCCCGTTTTCGGAGAAGAAATATTTCAGGGTCGTTTCTTCCCGGTTCTTCAGCCAGATGGCGACCATCTCGCCGTTGCGGGCTTCGTGCTGGGGTTTGAGGATGACGTAATCCCCGTCGTGAACCATGGCGTCGATCATCGAATCCCCGCGGACGACGAGGGCGAACAGATCGGCATCCCGCGGGAGGAGATCCTGGGAGATGGAGAGGGCTTCGTCTTCGCCGAAGAGCGGTTCGGTGACGCCGGGGACCGGGGTGGGTTCGCCGGCCTGGATGTAGCCCCAGACGCGGATGGATTGCTGCTCGGGGGCGCGCCGCGGACGGATGCCGCGGGCGACGCGCGGATCGCGTTCCAGGAGACCCTCCCGCTGAAGGCGGTCGAGGTTGTAGCGCACAACGGAAAGCGACGGGATCCCGACGTGCTTCATGATCTCCCGGTAGGAAGGGGCATAGCCGTGCTCGGAGAAGTATTCCTCGATGAAGGCCTTCATCCGGGTCTGGCGATCGGTTATTCCGCCTTCTCGCATCGAAACCTCCTTGCCAAAATTGACTGTTTCTTATTGAAAATATCGTACACGAACAATCGTTCTGTGTCAAGAAAGGTTAATAGGAGGAATAGAGTCTAAATTAGCCGGTATCTTGATCTACCAATTGACTATCAAACGACAGATCAGGGACGGAGAAAACCGACCATAGGCCATCGAAAAACCTGATCCTGAAGGAAGGATCTTGGATGATGGCCGAGGGGTGCATGGGCGAATACATGTACGCAGAGGAGAGAAAGACTATCGGAAATCCTCTCCCGTTGGCCGCTCCTCGATCGCTGAACAACGGGGGAGGTCAGAGGAGGGGGACCATGGACGACAGCTATGGTCTATCGTCCAAAATCCATGGTCGGAGCTTATTAGGTTTCAAAACCACTGCCTATGGCAGTGAGTAGAATGAAAAGGTTCTACCGGTGAAGTGAAAATTTTTTTAGGCTGAATAATCATATGACAATCGGGCTGATGTGTTCTCAAAGGATACAGGGAAAATACCGCATCACAGCCCGACTACCCTTCCCCCCAGGGTTCCTCCGTTTCAGAGGATGGTTCTAATCCCCCCATCCCGAAGGGATGGGGGGAGCGATCTCG
>JAFGCU010000010.1 GCA_016932475.1 Anaerolineales bacterium | reverse complement strand
CTCCACTGCCATCGGTCAAAACTCCCGTTTTGATCCGAGAGGGAATTATTCCTCCTTCCCGGTTTCCCTATTGACATAGTATGTCCTCCCCGAGATCGCGCACGTCATTCCATCCATCCCAACCATGCAACTCCCCGGCCGCCGGTGCGCGCCTGTCCTCTCCCCCTCTCCCTGCCCTCTCCCCCTCCCCGAGATCGGGGAGGGGGAGAGGAGAAAAAACATCCACCATATTAGCCAATATAATACCGGCGCGAGGAAATAGTCGATCTGAGATAAATGGATGGAATGGAATCCAGAAGCTCGCCTGTATATAATAGAAACGGTATTCCATTCAGGAGGCTCCATGCCCCTCAAACAATCCATCGATACGATCGCTCGAAGCTATGCGTTGCTATGGGAAAATCTGCCGGAATTGGAGATCGATCCCCGGAATTGGGGGCCGAAGGCGCTTGAGATTCTCTCCACGATGGCGAAAACCGGGCCGATCTTCCGGGAAGCGGCCTCGTATTTGATCCGGGAGGATATCGCGCTCTACAATACGCAGGAATTGAAGGGGGTCGGCGCCGGGTGGCACGAAAACTTCGCCGGGGAACGCTGGATCTCGATCGACCACAGCATCGGGTTTACGCATTCGCTGATCTTGATCGGTCATGAGGCGCATCACATGCGGCAATCCATCCGCGAACGATGTTCGGTGGAAGGCGAATACTCGGCCTGGCGGATTGGCTTTAAATTGCGCACGGAATTATCCGGCACCCCCCTGACGGGCGATGAGCAGCTGCTGGCCTCCATGCCGGATAACCCCACCCGGGAAGACCTAAAAAAGGCGCAACAATTGATCCAGAAAATGGCGGGGCCGGATTATCTGATCGGGAAAGCGCCGCTGCAGGCGGAGGATTGGGAGACGGCGCTGATGGCGCCGTTCGTAAAATTCATCAACACCATTCTACGAAGGGGAGAAATGCTGTAATTTTCCGGCGCCGGACCCGCAACCATCAGCCCGGTGCGGCACCCGCCAAGATCGCGCGGGCATGAAGGACCGCGCCGCTCTTTTTTCTACACAAGGCCTTCCATCATCCGAATAATAATCTTCCCCTCCTCCAGCCGCACCTCGCGGATCACCTGCGGGATGGCCGGAAGGAGTATTTCACGTTCGCCCCCCTGCACCACATACACGTCGTTCGCGCCGGTTTTAAGGATTTCCTTCACCCGCCCCAGGCGTTCGCCCTGCTCGGTGACAACCTCGAGCCCTTCGATCTGGTGCAAATAATACACGCCGGCGGGTAGCGGAGGCAGGTCGTCGACGCGGATGGAAAGCACCATCCCGCGCAGTTTCTCGGCGGCATCGCGATCGCGGACCGCCTGCAATTGAAGCAGCATATCCGTGCCATGCCGCCGGACATTTTCCACGACGAGCGGGTGTTGTTCGTCGCCGGCATACAGCTGTTCGTTCCGGGTCAGCCGGCCGGGAAAATCGGAGAGGACTTCCAGCAGCAGCTCGCCCTTCACGCCGAAGGGCCGCCGGACGCGGGCCACGGCCAAAAAAGAAGGCCCGTTGTCCTGAGGAGACGGGCCTAAGCCTTTTTTTTTAGAGTCCCGTTTATTATTGGGAACCATTCTTGCTCTCTCCCTCATCCCTAACCCTTCTCCCAGCATAAGCTGGGAGAAGGGAAGCCGGTGATCTTCCGGCGGGATGAGGGTCTATTTACACGATGTCGAACGTAACCCGGTGGCCTTCCTGGGCGGCGGCGACCCACAGAAGCGAGCGGATCGCGTTGGCGATCCGTCCGTTCTGGCCGATGACCCGTCCCCGGTCGTCCGGCGCCACCATCAGTTCCAGGTGCACGTTCGCGCCGGTGACTACTTCGGAGATATGCACCTGCGCCGGATCTTCGACCAGCGCCTTGGCAATGTACTCGACCAGTTCTTTCATCGCCATGTGCTTTTCCCTCGGGTTACGCTTTCTCTTCCTTCTTCTTCTTGGACTTCTTCTTGCTGGCGCTGGTGACATCGCGCCGGGTCTTGACCACGACCGGGCGGGCCTGCTTGGCCGCTTCGGCTTCCGCCAGCAGCGTTTCCGCTTTTTCACCCTTCGCCAGCCGGTCGAAGCGATCCTTCAGCCCAACTTGGGTGAAGAGTCGGGCGACCGATTCCGACGGTTGCGCGCCCTTGCCCATCCAGTAGTAAACCCGTTCCTCCTCCACCAGGATGGTGGACGGCTCCGTCCGGGGGTTGTAGGTGCCCACGACCTCAAGGAAGCGCCCATCGCGGGGGCTTTCGCGGTCCGCCACCACGATCCGGTAATACGGCTGATGCTTCAAGCCTATTTTGCGCAAACGAATACGAACCATAGAACCTACTCCTTGCTTAAGATGAATGGATTCCGGCGCTCGTTGCAGCGTAGAGGACGTGGGACAGGCACGGTTCCGCCGCCGAACTCCTGGAACCCCTATTTTACCCGAAAATCCCGGGAATGCCCCTACCCCCGTTTTTCCCGAGCATCTTCATCATTTTTCGCGCCTGGCGGTACTGCTGGATAAGGCGGTTGATCTCCTGGACCTCGGTCCCCGAGCCGCGGGCGATCCGTTTTCTGCGGCTTGCATCGAGGAGCCCGGGCTGCCGGCGCTCCTGGGAGGTCATCGAGCAGAGGATGGCCTCCTTGCGCTTCATATCCTGCTCGGCGTCGCGCTGTTCTTGGGGGGTGATCTTACCCGCACCCGCCCCGGGGAGCATATCCAGGATCTGCCCCAGCGGCCCGAGCTTGCGGATCTGGCGGATTTGCGCGAGCAAATCCTCGAGGGTGAACTCGCCGCCGAGGATCTGACCGGCCTGCTTCCGGGTCTCCTCCGCCGAGAAGGCTTCCTCCGCGCGGCGGATCAATCCGATCATGTCGCCCTGGCCGAGAATCCGCCCGGCGATCCGTTCCGGATCGAACGCCTCCAGCGCGCCGGGCCCCTCGCCGGTTCCGATCCAGCGGATCGGAACGCCGGTCACCGCCCGGATCGAGATCGCCGCCCCGCCGCGCGCATCGCCGTCCATCTTGGTCAGGATCAGCCCGGTCAGGCCGATCGCCTTGTGGAAACTCGCGGCGATGTGGACGGCTTCCTGGCCGGTCGTGGCATCCGCCACCAGAAGGCACTCGACCGGAGAGGTTTCCTTCTTAATGGAGACCAGTTCGGCCATCAGCGCCTCGTCGATCTGCTGGCGCCCGGCGGTATCCAGAAAAACCAGGGTATCCGATTCCCGCCGCGCCTGTTCGAGGGCGGCGGCGCAGATCTGCGGCGGGGTTCCGCCGCCGACGGCGTAGACCGAGACCCCGGCCTGTTCCCCGAGAATTTGCAGCTGGCGGACGGCCGCCGGACGCTGGACGTCTGCGGCGACCAGCAGCACCCGCTCGCCATCCGCGCGGAAAAGCTTCGCCAGCTTCCCGGCCGTTGTCGTCTTTCCGGACCCCTGCAACCCGAGAAGCATCACCACGCGCGGCTTCGGGCCGGTGGGCGACCACGGCGCGGCCGGCCCGAGCGTGGCGGCCAGTTCCTCATGGACGATTTTCATCACCTGCTGAGCCGGGTTGAGCGCCCGCGAGACTTCGCTGCCGACCGCGCGTGCGCGCACCCGGGCGAGGAAATCCTTCACGACCGTGAAGTGGACATCCGCCTCCAAAAGCGCCAGGCGGACCTCGCGCAGCGCGGAATCCACATCCGCTTCGCCAAGGACGCCATGGCGCGAGAGGTTTTTGAAGATTTGCTGCAAGCGGTCGGTAAGGGCTTCGAGCATGTCGGCTCACGAAACCGCCGCCCGCGATGCCTCCGGAGCGGCGGAAAAATGTATGGATTTGCCGTGATTGTATCGGGGAGGGCGGGGAGGGTCAAGCGGGGGATGCTCCGCACCCTAAGGGTTCTGAAGGGTTCCCCCCGACCCTAAGGGTTCTGAAGGGTTCCGAAGGGTTCATCCAACCCTAAGGGTTCCGAAAGGTTCATCCAACCCCGGAGCACAGGCTCCCCAACCTGGTAATTGCATATTCTTCCCCTACTAAGTACAATCCCGTCCTGAAGGAGATCGGCCTGGGGCAATTCCCCCGCCGGATTCCCCATCCATTCTCGTAAAAACGCCGACCCATTAAAAAAAGGACCAGACCATGAACCAACCTTCCAACGCGCTTCGATTAATCGGCCGGGACGGAAAGGAATACCCCGTGACGTGCGCCATGCTGATCGGCCGCGCGCCCGAATGCAATATCGTTATCGATGAGACCGGTATTTCCCGGCACCATGCCCAGGTGGAATTCGTCGAGGGCCGGACGATGCTCAAGGATCTGGGCAGCCGGAATGGAACCTTTGTCAATGACGTGCGCATTGAAACCTCCACCGAGATCAAAGCCGATGACCGGATCCGGTTCCATGATGTTCCCTTCACCGTAAAACCCGCGGATCCGGCCGGCGTTAATCCGACCGCCGTGTTCGAAAGCGCTCCCGCCGAGGATGGCCCCAAAACCGTGAGTTATCAATCGCTCCAACTGTATTCGATCATCCGCGGCGACAACGGAGCGGAGATCGGAGTCGGCCGGAGCATGAAAATCGGCCGGGCCGAAAACAACGAAGTTCCCCTCCCGAAAGATACCAGCGCCTCGCAGGCGCATGCCAAACTCGAAATGCTCAAGGGACAGGTCGTCCTGACGGACCTGGGCAGCAGCAACGGCACCTGGGTGAACGGGGTCCGCATCACCACTCCGGTGTATCTGACTCACGGAGATAAATTCCGGATCGGGGATACCGTTTTTCGTCTTCGGGAAGGGGAAAAACCGCTCCCGGCCGCCGAACACCATGGCCAGGGACGCGGTTGCTGGCTGATCGGCTGCGGCTCCCTCCTCGCGCTTGGGATGGTCCTGGCCATTGGGCTGGGAGGCGCCTCATTGCTGCCGCAACTCTTCGCCATGCCCACCCCCACCGCGACCGTCACCGCCACACCCGAGCCCACGTCCACCCAGGAGCCGACGGTTAATCCCGGGCTGGCGGCGACCCAGCAGGCACTGGCGGAAAATGTGGCCTTGCGCGCATTGGTCCACGTCATCGTGCGGACCGACGACGGCACGTTCGGCGGATCCGGCAGCCTGCTGGATTCCCGCGGATATGTGCTGACCAACTTCCACGTCCTGGGAGATGTGGAGACCGGCAAACTCTATGACAAAGACGAACGCATCCGGATCGGTTTGAACTGGGAGCATCCCGATCAGGAACCGGATACATTCTACAATTGTGAAATCGTGGAATTCGACGAAGATTACGACCTGGCTTTGCTGAAGGCCGTATCCAAATCCAACGGAGATCCCCTGCCGTCCGATTTGGTTTTCCCCACCATTCCGATCGGCGATTCCGACACGCTGCGGATCGGCGATCCAATTTCCATCCTTGGATATCCGGGACTCGGCGGAAATACCCCGACGTTTACCCGGGGCACAGTTTCCGGTTTCCTTGCGGATAATTCCATCGACCAGGACCGCGGCTGGATAAAAACCGACGCGGAGGTCAACCGTGGAAATTCGGGCGGCATGGCGATCAATGCCAAAGGGGAATTGATCGGGATCCCCACCATGGCGGCCGTGGATACCGAGGTGACCGGTAAAATCAGTGAAATCCGCCCGATCAACCTGGCGCGCATCGTGACCGATGCCATTCCGGCATAAGTCGTCATCCGATCAAGAAAAGCATCCGTGAAAAAAATGGGGCGGTCATCTTGCGACCGCCCCGGTTATTTCACCCCGAAAGGGTGCCCCCGCATCGCCTCCTCTCAAGGCGGAGATCTCCTTTCAGATATCTCCGCGCAGTATTAAATCCATCATAAGAGCGTCAAAACGGAAGATCAAGAGGAGTGGGCCGGTCAGAGGAGTAGCGTATGCGATGCGAAGGGATCGGGGAGGTTCCGGTTAATCTGCGGTTAAGTCAATCTTCGACCCGGCCTCGCGCCAAAAAACCTTGGCGCACATAAACGAACCAACAAGGAACGTTTTTTCGCGAAGACCCGCACCTGTCATGCACTGACTGCAGCAAGTTCTAAAGCGATCGATTGAAGGATCTCGGGAATAAATACCCGCGTTCCCGGTAGCAATTTCTCAACACTCCGGGCAAATACATTTGGCTCCATCCGCCGGATCCATGGGGAACTCCAACCGGGCGGAACCACAAGCGGACGGTAAGCCCCGTCCAATGGGCAGAAAAAATCATCCCAATGGACCGGAATAACGGCGCTTGCCTTGGCCGCCTGTGCGACGGCAGCACATTCCCGCACGCCCCACAGCGGGCAATAGAACAGCACATCCGCGCGGGGAATGTCTTCTGACTCCGGGCCATTCCAGAAAAGGACAGACCTGCCAGCGGCCTTTACGAGGAAGGAGAATATTTCATCCATCCGGTAGTCGGAAAGCCGGAGCGGCGGTTGTAGACGCGCCGGAAGCCTTCCGGTAAAGGGCAGCATCCCCAGCATTCGTCCGTGCCGTCCGGGCAGGATCCGGATATCGAATGGTCCGACCCTAAAAGCATCCCCCACGCGTACGGTTTTCGCCTGTTCCGCCGGCAGGCCGTGCGCGCGGAGGATGGCGCTCGCGTTGGCAGAGCCATACGCCACCGCGCCAAATTCCCGGCAGATGTTTGGAACATCCGCCAGATGATCGAAATGGGCATGGGAAACCAGCACGGCGCGCGCCGGCGAAAGGTGGCGCGTCACCAGATCCCGGTTCGGGACCGGCCGGCCGAGGATGGTGTTCCAAATAGGAAACCGGGAGAGGTAGGGGTCGATCAGAATCCGTTCGCCGCGGTATTCCAATTCGATCCCGGCCGTGCCAAGCCAGCGGAAATGCAATGCATCGGACATAATGGGAATTTTACTACCCACGAGGGATCGGTGAATCCTTCTACACGTGAACTGGTCCGATTCCATAATCTGCCGATTCCTCGGGGTCTAAAAACCCCTCGGAATGACCTTCGCCGGGCGTCATCCCGAGGCCGCTTCAGCGGCGGAGGGATCGGTTGTGAATGTTTACTTACTGTTCAACCTTAATTTCCCATCCGATGGAAAGATCCTCCCAATCCGGGTTCATGGATTCGATGAGATGGATTTTCTTCTCCCTTCTCCACCCTTTGAGCTGCTTCTCCCGCGCAATCGCAGTTCCGGGATCGTTTGTGGATTCCCAGTAGACCAAACGCTGGATATTGTAACGATGCGCAAATCCCTTATTTATCCCGGTTCGATATTCGAATAAGCGCCGGACAAGATTATTGGTAATACCAATAAATAATCTACGGTTCCGGTTATCCAGGATATAAACGTAGAAAGTACGGCGCATGAGATTCCCCCTTGGAGACAGGTTAATTCCACAATTAATTCTAATACAATTAAAAAGTCTTCGATTTCTCGGGGTCTAAAGACCCCTCGGAATGACAGGCTCCGCTGGTATAATATCCCCGGCGGGCGAATAGCTCAGCTGGTTAGAGCGCATCTCTTACACAGATGAGGTCGCAGGTTCGAACCCTGTTTCGCCCACTACCCGGTCCGACCGCGGGCGGTTGGAGCCTGCCCACCGGAGCAGCCGGTCCCCAAACCGGAGCGCTCCGGCCGATCGCGCGGCTTCCCCTCCTCTCCGCAACCGGCACATCCAAAAATACAGGAGCAACCCATGGGCGATTTCCTCGTGCGCGGCACGCTTGCCAAAATCGATCCGGACGTCGAGGAATTAATCCGTCTCGATTCCGAGCGGCAGTACCGGAAACTGATCCTGATCCCGTCCTCCAGCACCGCCCCGCGGGCCGTGCTGGAGGCGCTCGGCAGCCGGTTGCAGAACATTTATGCCGAAGGATATCCGGACGAAGACACCCGCCGGATGAGCGAGGCGGAAATCCTCGACTACCCCGCGCGCCTGGGCCATTTCCGGCGTTACTCCGATCCGCGCTACTACAAGGGCACGGAATACGCCAACGTCATCGAAGCGCTCGCCCGGCGCCGCTGCGCCGAGGCGTTCGCCACCGCCGAAATACCGGCCGATGAGATTTACGCCAACGTGCAGCCGCTTTCCGGCGCGCCGGCCAACACCGCCGTGTACGACGCGCTCGTCACACCCGGCGACACGGTCATGGGGCTCAATCTCCTGCACGGCGGCCACCTGACCCACGGATCCCCGGCCAACCGTTCCGGCCGCTGGTACAAGATCATCGGCTACACGATCGACCCCGCCACCGAAAAACTCGATTACGCGGCGATCGAGGCGCTGGCGCGCGAGCACAAGCCGAAGATGATCATCGCCGGCTACACCTCCTACCCGTGGGCGGCGGATTGGAAACGCTTCCGGCAGATCGCCGATTCGGTCGGCGCATACCTTCTGGCCGACATAGCTCACGTCGCCGGCCTGGTGGCGGGCGGCGTGTACCCCTCGCCCCTCGGACACGCGCACGTCATCACCTTCACCACGCACAAAACCCTGTGCGGCCCGCGCGGCGCCTGCATCCTCACCACCGATCCGGTTCTTTCGCGCAAGATCGACCGCGGAGTCTTCCCCGGCGAACAGGGCGGCCCGCACGTCAACGTCTTCGCCGCGCTGGCGGTGGCGTTCCAACTCGCGCGCACGGAGAAATTCCGCAAACTGCAACATCAGACCGTCCGGAACGCCAAACGGCTCTCGGATTCGCTGGCGGCGCGGGGATTGAAAATCGCCTACGGCGGAACCGACACCCACCTCCTGAACGTGGATTGCAAGAGCGTCCGCGCGCCGGATGGCACGCCCCTTTCGGGCGACATCGCCGCGCGCGTCCTCGACCTGGCCGGGATCGTGCTGAACCGCAACACCATCCCCGGAGATCCTTCGGCCGGCAAACCCACCGGGATCCGCATGGGCACGCCGTGGGTGACGCAGCGGGGCTTGGGCGAACCGGAGATGGACAAACTGGCGGCGGTAATCGCCCAGGTGCTCACGGCCTGTCATCCATTTTCCTACAGCGGCAAGAAGGGGTCGTTGCTGCGGGCGCGGATCGATTTCGACGCCATGGAAGATGCCCGCATCCGCGTGCGGGTCCTTGCCGAAAAAGCCGGGATCGATTTTAATGCCGACAAGCACGGATATCCGCACTTTTATTACCGGGACGATCCGGCGTCGAAGAAGAAATTTTCGCGCATCGCCGTCAGCGGAGAATCCGCGCAGGCATTTTTGTACTGGGCGACGACCAACGACGTGTATTCCCTCAAAGCCGGCAAAGCGCAATCCACCCAATTGCCGCTGCATGGCGGCGTGACCGAGGCGTCGCTCGAACGCGACAAGGATGGATTCGTTCTGACGGTTCCCTCCACCCGCGCCCCGCTCGCCCTGGCCTGGCTGCGCGCCCTGTCGGACGGATACGTCCGCTTTGATGAAGACCTGAAGCGCAAGCTGCCCGGGCCGGTGAAGATCGAACTCCGGGGCGGGGCCGCGGCAATGCCCAAAGCCCCCGCCTCTTCAGCCGACGCCACCCGTCCGTACTTCATCCCGCCCTTCCAGGCAGAAATTGGCGCGCCACTCCCCGACTTCTCCTGGAAGGAACCGGCGGAACCGCCGCTGCGGCTCACCCCGCTGCACGAAACGCATCAAGCGCTCGGCGCGAAGATGGTCCCGTTCGCAGGCTGGGATATGCCGGTCTGGTATTCGAGCGTGATGGATGAGCATCTGGCGGTGCGGAACACGGCCGGCTTGTTCGACGTGGCGCACATGGGCGTATGGGATGCGAGCGGTCCGGATGCCTGCGCCTTCCTCGATGCGGTGTGCGCCAACGAGGTCGCCGCGCTGGCGCCGGGAGAATCCCTGTATACCCACCTTCTGGATCCCGACGGAAAGGTCATCGATGATCTCATGATCTACCGCCGCAGCGCGGATAATTACCTGATCGTGGTGAACGCCTCCAACGACGACAAGGACTGGGCGTGGGTCAACGCCGTCCGCGAAGGAAAGGTCTGCGTCGACCGGGAAAGGCCCGGCGCCAAAGCGCCCGGGCGCGGCGGGGTGGTTCTGCGGAATCTGCGCGACCGCGCCAGCGGCGCCGATCGGCGGGTCGACATCGCGCTGCAGGGACCGAAAGCGCGCGAGATCCTGCTTGCCCTCGGCGCCGATGCGGCCATACAGGAAAAAATCACCCGCCTGGCGCGCACCGGACTGTGCGACGCCCGCCTGGGGGGTTTCGACCTGGTCGTGGCGCGCACCGGGTATACCGGAGAATCCGTCGCGTACGAATTATTCGTCCATCCGGACCGCGCGGCGGACCTATGGAAGGCGCTGATGAAAGCGGGGGAGCCTTTGGGATTGAAACCCGTGGGCCTCGGCGCGCGCGACAGCCTGCGGACCGAAGCCGGCCTGCCGCTCTACGGTCACGAGTTCGCGGGACCCAGGAACCTGGGCGTGGGCGACGGCGGATTCGAATCCTACGTAAAGCCGCACAAGCCGTGGTTCATCGGACGCAAGGCGTTCCTCGAGCAGGAACGCTCGCGCCAGAGCGAAGTGACGCGATTCCGGTTCAACCGCAAGGGCGTGCGCATGGCGCACCCGGGCGACGCCGTGACGGACGAGACCGGCCGCGCCATCGGCATTGTCACCTCCTGCGCGATCGACAGCGAACGCTTCCTGCTTGGGCAGGCGTATCTGGAGAATGCCTTCACCGTGGAAGGAAAAAAGATTCTCGTGCAACTGGGCGGATCGGAAGGCGGCGAAGCGGACAAAGAGCCGGCGACCGTGCTCAGCCGGTTCCCGAAAAAGAAGTAATTGCCGTCCCCGTAATAAAAAACCGGCCTGCATCCGCGGCCGGTTTTTTATTTTCCCCAGCCGGCATGCCTATCCGAATTTGGATTGTAGAATATCCTCCAGCGTAGGTTTCCCGATCTCCTCAAGTTCGTAACGGACGCGCTGGAAAGGCCTGCGGATAGAGAGCACGCGCGTCAGATCGATCGGCGTGGCGACGATCACCATATCCACATCCGCCTTCTCGATCGTCGCTTCGAGATCCCGCATTTGCGCCTCGCCGTATCCCATCGCCGGAAGGATGGGGCCGGTCTTCGGATACTTCTCGAACGTGGCTTGGATGGATCCCACCGCGAACGGCCTCGGATCCACGATCAGGGACGCTCCGAAGCGCTCGGCGGCGACAAATCCGGCGCCATAGGCCATCTCCCCGTGGGTGAGGGTCGGGCCGTCTTCGATCACCAATACCCGCTTGCCTTTAATCAATTCCGGTTTCTCGACAATCAGCGGGGAGGCGGCCTGGAGGACGGTCGCGGCGGGGTTCAGGGCGTGCACGTTTTCGATCACCTTCGCCACTGCCTGCGGGTCGGCGGTATCCACTTTGTTTACCACGACCACGTCCGCACCCCGGATGTTGGTTTCACCGGGGTGGTAGCGGGATTCGTGTCCGGGGCGGTGCGGATCCGCCACCACGATCTTGAGGTCGGACACGTAAAAAGAAAAATCATTGTTTCCGCCGTCCCACAGAACGATGTCCACCTCCTGCTCCGCCTGACGGAGGATCTTCTCGTAATCCACGCCGGCAAACACGATCACACCGTTGTCGATATGCGGTTCATACTCCTCGCGCTCCTCGATCGTGCACTCGTGCGTATCGAGGTCGGAATAATCGGCGAAGCGCTGCACCGCCTGTTTCGCCAGGTCGCCGTAGGGCATCGGGTGGCGGATCGCCGCCACCTTGAACCCCATCCCGCGCAGGATGAGCGACACCCGCCGGGTGGTCTGGCTTTTTCCGGCTCCGGTCCGCACCGCGCACACCGACACCACCGGCTTGCGGGATTTGACCTGGGTCGATTTTTCCCCCATCAGGCGGAAGTCGGCGCCGGCGGCCAGCACCATCGAGGCTTTGTGCATGACGTACTCGTGCGGCACGTCGCTGTAGGCGAAGATGACCTGATCCACCCGCCGGTCGCGAATCAAATCCAGGAGTTCACTCTCGGCGCGGATCGGGATTCCCTCCGGATACAGCTTCCCCGCCAGGCATGCCGGGTACGCGCGATTGTCAATATCGGGGATCTGGGTGGCGGTGAACGCCACCACTTCGTAATCCGGGTTGTCGCGGAAGAAAACATTGAAATTATGGAAATCGCGCCCCGCGGCGCCCATGATCAGTGTGCGAACGGGCATTTGAAGTTCTCCTTGGATTTGCCGATCGGTCCGGCATCCGATTATTCCGCGCTCCGCACAGCGCCGCAAAGTGCGGAATAACCACACATCATAATCACTTTTCCAAAATGCGTGGATTGATCCGGAACGAGGGCGGGCTCTCCTGGAGTACGCCGGTCTCAAATTCTCCGGGAAGGGGTGCCATCACGGGGTGAGGGAATCCAGGTATTCCTCCAGCAGCCTGAGGACTTCCTCGGCCGCTTCGATTTTATTCTTCAATCTGTTTCCGGACAGGCGTATCGAACGGGAGCGCGTGCCATCCCCGGCGCACAAACCCAGCCACATCAAACCGACCGGCTTATCCTTGGTGGCGCCGCCCGGGCCGGCGATGCCGCTAACCGCCAGGCCGATATCCGTGCCGAAGCACCTGCGGACTCCTTCCGCCATCTCCCGCGCCGTCGGTTCGCTGACGGCACCGTGCCGGGTGAGCGTCTCGCGCCGGACATCCAGCAGTTTTACTTTGGCATCATTCGAGTAGGCGACCACGCCTCCGAGGAAGTACAGCGACGATCCCGCGACGTCGGTCAGACGGGATCCGATCAACCCGCCGGTCACAGATTCGGCGACGGCGACCGTCAAGCCCAACCGCGCCATTTTCTTCCCAATCCGGATTTCCGCCAATGGTTCCATATAATCACCCGTGAGGCCAGTATAGAGGAAAAAGTGATCGGAGACAATAAAAAACCATTGAAAAAGGAAATCGGTTGCGGGGAGGCCGTCAAGGGGATCAAAAAGGGACCCTAAGGGTTCCGAAAGGTTCCAAAGGGTTCCCCCGACCCTTAGGGTTGCGAAGGGTTCCAAAGGGTTCCGAAAGGTTCCCCCGACCCTAAGGGTCCCGAAAGGTTCGTCGTTGCTTGCCAAAAAACAATATCTATAGCATCATTGATCCGACATCATTTCCTACAGGGGGAGATATGACCAGTCCAACTGCCGTTCAATATGGAATCCGGTATCACATTTTTTCCCGCGGCAACAACCGCGAGAACATCTTTGTGGAAGAGCGTGATTACCACCATTTTATGGAATTGTATCTTCTGCATGTCTTTCCATATTCGGATACTTATGCGTATTGTCTTCTTCGCAACCATTTTCACTTTTTCGTAAGGATTAAAAAGAAAGTCGAGATACTCGAAGGATCATCCGGCGAGACAAAAAAGGAAGCAACCGCTTGGATCCCGCCCGGTCAGAGGATCGGCAACTTTCTCAATGCCTATGCCAAGTCCATCAACTTCGCTTACCATCGGACGGGAAGTCTTTTTCAGCATCCCTTTCGCCGCATCCCCGTATCCCATCCGGAGCAAGCGATCAGCCTGGTGCGGTATATCCATCAAAATCCGCAGCATCACGGGTTTGTAAAAGATTTTCGCGACTGGCCGTTCTCCTCACATCATATACTTCAATCTGGAAACAATGATGTTTCGTCAGCCGCCATTCCGATTACGCCAATTGATCCAATTGGACGACGATCGGAATCCCCGATAAAAAACTCCGATTTGCACATGCTGGGGATTCTGGTGGCCGGCGACTTCATATAACGGCAATTCCTGGATCCCAATAGTTCGGGTTTTCGACTCATCGGATTCTTGATGATTAATGCAACCCTAAGGGTTCCGAAAGGTTCCCCCCGACCCTAAGGGTTCCAAAGGGTTCCCCCCTCATCCTGTATAATCTTCTTCATCCCGCTGGCCGACAAGGTGCGCCGTGAGCCGGTTATCCGATCCGCCCGATCCGCCCATGCTTTCCCCCGATGACCGCTCGCGCTTCGCCCGTCACCTGCGCCTGCCGGAGGTCGGCGAAGCCGGGCAGGCCCGGCTTCGCGCGGCAAGCGTGCTCGTTGTCGGCGCCGGCGGTCTCGGCTCCTCGGCCCTGCTCCACCTGGCCGCTTCCGGAGTCGGCCGGATCGGAATCGTCGATCCGGATACCGTCCACATCGATAACCTGCACCGTCAGATCCTGTATGCGATGCCGGATGTGGGGCATCCCAAAGTGCAAAGCGCGCGCGGCCGGCTGGTCGGGATCAATCCCCAAACCATTCTCGACATGCATCCCGTGACATTCGACGCGGTCAACGCCGATGATCTGGCGCGCCCGTACCAGATTATCGTGGACGGATCCGATAACCTCGCCGCCCGCAAGGTGATCAACCGGGTTTGCGTCCGCCAGGGTAAGCCGATGGTGTATGGAAGCGCGCAACGGTTCGAGGGGGTTGTCGGTGTTTTTGACGCGCGCCGCGGTCCGTGCTTTCGCTGCATTTTCTCCGATCCCGCCGATCCCGGGGCCGCCGGATCCCCCTCCGGTACGGGCGTGTTCGGACCGCTCCCGGGGATCATCGGCACGCTGCAAGCGCTTGCCGCGATGAAGATTATTCTGGAGATTGGCGATTCGCTTTATGAGCGTTTGATGACCTTCGATGGGCTCTCGGGTGAATTTACGCCCATTAAGATCCGAAAAAAACCCCAATGCTCCGAATGCGGAAGTACGGTCGAAAAAGCGCCCCATAAATAGAAAAACACTGAAATACAGCCGAATTCCGCGGTCTTTGCCGTCGCCTTATCGTATGGCAACCGTCAGGAAGAGGCATACCCCACATGCTATAATCCCAATCAGCGAGTGCGGGGAAGTGATCTTCCAACCCGCACTTTTGTTCTGGAGACGATAGTGAACTTTCTTGTAACGGGTGCGGCCGGTTTTCTGGGATCCGCTTTAGCCAATACGCTCGTGAAAGCCGGGCATCAGGTGCGCGGCTTGGATGATTTATCCACCGGCGATCCCGCCCGGCTTAATCCGGCCGTCCTCTTCACTCGCGGAGACGTCCAGGACCGGCCCAAACTCTGGACCCTGCTCCAGGATGTGGAATGCGTCTACCATCTGGCTGCGCGCGTATCCGTCCAGGAATCCATTCTCTACCCCCGCGAATACAACGCCACCAACGTCGGTGGCACGGTCAGCCTGATGGAAGCCATGCGCGACGTGGGCGTGCGCCGGGTGGTGTTCGTCTCCTCCGGCGCGGTGTACGGCGAGCAGCAAAATCAGCCGGTCAAGGAAAGCGCCACCCCCAATCCGGGCTCCCCGTACGCGGTTTCAAAATTATCGGCGGAGTATTATGTGCGGACGATCGGCGCGCTGTGGGAGATTGAAACGGTCATCCTGCGCGTGTTCAACGCTTACGGACCGGGCCAGCCGCTGCCCGCCGCGCACGCACCCGTCGTCGCCCGCTTCCTGCGCCAGGCTTCCGGCGGAGGTTCGCTGGTGGTGCACAATGGCGGCCATCAGACTCGGGATTACGTCTATCTCGACGACGCCGTCGAATGCCTTTCCGCGGCGGCCACCGCGCCGGGCGTGGACCGGATGATTATCAATGTCGGCAGCGGCGTGGAAACATCCGTCGACTCGCTCGCGGCGCAAATTATCCGCCTGGTCAGACAGGGCGAGGTTCTGAAAACACCCTATGAAGAAGGCGGCCTCTCGCGGATGTGCGCCGATCTCACACTGGCCCGCGAACTGCTCCGCTATCGCCCGAAGTATTCGCTGGCGGAGGGATTGCGGCTGACGTACGAACGC
This sequence comes from Anaerolineales bacterium, assembly GCA_016932475.1. GTDB lineage: Bacteria > Chloroflexota > Anaerolineae > Anaerolineales > RBG-16-64-43 > JAFGKK01. The sequence goes on along the minus strand of JAFGCU010000010.1, from coordinate 31,412 downwards.
GATCCCCGGTTTCAACTCGTCCCTGTCCCCTGAGCCTTTTCCTCAGGGAACCTCGTAATTCTCCTGCGGCCGACATCCCCCGATGCCGGCCTTTCCTTTTATAATTGGCCAATCGCCGCCACGCGGAGCCAGCGGTCCAATCAACCGGGGTGCAATCCTCAATCCGGATGCCGCCGGCCGGTCGGCGCCGGGTAAAAAAAAGCTTCCTTGGAATCCACGCTCATCCGATGAGAATTCGCCGCCTCATACCCGCCCGCTTCCCCCGCGCTTTTTTCCGGCGGCCCACGCTTGAGGCCGCCCGCGCTCTGCTGGGTGCGCGGCTGGTTAAACTCGAACGCGGCCGCAGGCTTTCCGGGATCATCATCGAAACCGAAGCCTATATCGGCCGCAACGATCTCGGCTGTCACGCCAGCCGCGGCGGACGCACCCGGCGCAATACCGTGATGTTCGGGCCGCCCGGGCACGCGTATGTATACTTCACCTACGGGATGCACTGGATGTTGAATCTTGTGACGGAGGCGGAGGATTTTCCCGCAGCCGTCCTCGTTCGTGCTATGATACCGGCCGAAGGCCGGGCGGTGATGGGGCGCCGGCGCGGCGGGCGCAATCCGGTGGCGGGCGGTCCGGCCATGGTGAGCCAGGCAATTCAGATCGACAGCCGCTTCAACGGGCACGATCTTTGTGAAAATAAGTCGCAACTCTTCCTGGAACGCGCATTTTCGCTTCCGGAAGAGGGTGTGACGACCGGGCCTCGTGTGGGGTTATATACCGTGCCGGAACCCTGGAAAAGCATTCCCTGGAGATTCCGTGCCGGTCCTGAATTGGTCGAAGCCCTCGAACAGGCTCTGGATGAAATCCGCGCCCGGCCCAGCCCGGGCGATCGCGGGAGGAACGCACGATGACTTCTGAATCCTATCGGTCGGTGGTCCTGGTCAAGCAGGTCCCGGATACCCATAACGTGACCGGCGACGTGATGACCAAGGACGGCACGATGAACCGCAGCGCGCTTCCGGCGATCTTCAACCCGGAAGACCGCAACGCGCTCGAGATGGCGCTCCAGGTGCGCGACAAGCACGGCGGGACGGTGACGGTGATCACGATGGGGCCGCCCAAGGCCGCGGATGTCCTGCGGGATTGCCTGTATCGCGGCGCGGACCGCGTCATACTCCTGACGGACCGCGCTTTCGCCGCCGCCGATACGCTTGCCACCTCGTATGCGCTGAAGTGCGCCGTCGAGAAAAGCGGCGCGTTCGATCTCGTTTTCTGCGGCCGGCAGGCGATCGACGGAGATACGGCCCAGGTCGGACCGCAGGTCGCGGAAAAACTCGGCATCCCGCAAATCACCTACGCCGAATCCATACTCGAGCTCAAGGGGCGCGAGATCACCGTCCAGCGCACGCTGGACCTCGGAACCGAAATCGTCCGCTGCACCCTGCCCTGCCTGATCACCGTGGTGGCTTCGGCCAACACGCCCCGCCCGCCCTCGGCCCGCAAACGGATCGAATACAAACTGGCCGCCACACCGCTTGAACTCGCCGCGCTGCTCGCCAAGTGGCCCGAGTTTAAAACCGAGGCCGGTTTGCAGAAACACCTGTCCGAACGCAACCAATTAATCCCGATCTGGGCGGCGGCGGATATCGGCGCGGAGCCGGAGAAAATCGGCCTGGCCGGATCGCCGACCCAGGTCCATAAAATCAACTTTGTCGTCCTCGAATCGGCCGCCAGCAAGGATATCGCCCCCACCCGGGAAGGCATTGCGGCCATGATCGAGGAATTGGTGAAGGAATACATCGTGGGTTGAGGTAATCATGCCGGATACTCAAAGCGTCTGGGTTTTTATAGAACAAAACGAAGGAAAAATCGCCGACGTCAGCCTGGAGCTCCTCGGCAAGGCGCGCGAACTGGCGGATGCGCTGCATCACGAGCTGACGGGGGTGTTGTGCGGCCACCGCGTGAAGGAGCTCGCGCAAACGGTGATCGCGCACGGCGCGGACCGCGTGCTGCTGGCGGATCATCCGGAACTCGAGCTGTACCGCACGCTGCCCTTCGCGCGCGTGATCCTGCACCTGGCCCGCAGCCGCAAACCGGAGATCTTCCTGATCGGGGCGACTTCCAACGGGCGCGACCTGGCCCCGCGGATCGCCAGCGCCCTGCGCTGCGGTCTGACGGCGGATTGCACCGACCTGCAGATCGGCGAGTACACCGACAAGCGGGAGAATAAAACCTATCCGGGACTCCTGTATCAAATCCGGCCGGCGTTCGGCGGGAATTTGATCGCGACGATCGTCAACCCGCGCACGCGGCCCCAAATGGCGACCGTGCGCGAGGGCGTGATGCACAAACCCGCCGCCGACCCGAAGCGCAAGGGCGTGATCGAGGAGATCAAACCGGATCTGGAAAAAGGCGATCTGGCGCTCACGATTCTCAGCCGCTCGGTGAAGCCGTCGACCGTCCACCTGAAGGATTCACCCGTGATCGTGGCGGGCGGCGGCGGCGCGGACGAAGCGGCGGATTTCCAGATGTTGCGCGACCTGGCCAACCTTTTGGGCGGCGAAGTGGGCGCATCGCGCGCCGCGGTGGACGCCGGATTGATCTCTTCCGAGCACCAGATCGGCCAGACGGGCGTCACCGTACGGCCGCGGCTGTACGTCGCCGCGGGGATTTCCGGCGCCATCCAGCACCGGGCCGGGATGGATCAATCCTCGAAGATCATCGCCATCAACACCGATCCGGACGCGCCCATTTTCCAGGTCGCCCATTACAAGATCGTCGGCGATATGGCCGAGGTGCTGCCGCTCATCATTCAATCTCTCCGCGAAAAGGCCAAGTGAACCTTGTTGCGATTGGGCGATTCGCCTTCTTCATTCCAGACCGCGATTATTCCCACCGAGGGTGGAAGTGTTGGCAATCCCGCGAAGGCGGGATGACAGGGAGCCGTCGATGATCGATAATTTTTTCCTGGATAACCCCGACCTGCAGTTCCGGCTCGAGCAGCTGGACCTGCGCGAAGTGCTGGAGCTTAAAGAGAGGAACTACGCCGAGGCGGGGCAGTATCCCACCGCGCCGCGCCATTACGCCGACGCGAAGGATAACTACCGCATGATCCTCGAGGTGCTGGGCGAACTGTGCGCCACGCGGGTGGCGCCGCGCGCGGCCGAGGCCGACGAGGAAGGAGTTCACTTCGCCAACGGGCAGGTGGAATACGCCAAAGCCACCCGCGACGCGATCGAAGCCCTGCGGCAGGCGGAGCTGTTCGGTTCGATGCTGCCCCGCAAATACGGCGGGCTGTTCCTGCCGGAAAGCGTCTACCAGATGATGGTCGAGATCGTCTCGCGCGCGGAAAGCGGCCTGATGACGATCTTCGGCCTGCAGGAGATCGCCTCCTCGATCGAGGAGTACGGCAGCGAGGAGGCCAAGCAGCGCGTGCTGCCGAAATTCTCGCGCGGGGAAGTCTCCGGCGCGATGATCCTGACCGAGGCGGATGCCGGCTCAGACCTGGGCGGGGTCCAGACCCGCGCCGTGTACGACGAGGCCGCCAAGGTCTGGCGGCTGACCGGGGTCAAGCGGTTCATCACCAACGGAAACGCGGACGTGGCGCTCGTCCTGGCCCGCAGCGAGGAGGGATCGCACGACGGCCGCGGGCTTTCGCTGTTCCTGGTCGAACGGGATCCGTCGGTCAAGATCCGCCGCATCGAAAACAAGATGGGCCTGCACGCCTCGCCCACCTGCGAATTGCAGTACACCAACACCCCCGCCGAGCTGATCGGCAAGCGGCGCTTCGGCCTGCTGCGCTACTCGATGGCCCTGATGAACGGCGCCCGCCTAGCCGTCGCCGCCCAGGCGCTCGGGATCGCCGAAGCCGCCTACCGCGAGGCCGATAAATATTCCCGCCAGCGGATTCAATTCGGCAAACCGATCCGCGAACTCCAGCCGGTCGCGCGGATGCTGGTCGCGATGCGCGGCGAGATCGAAGCCACCCGGGCGCTCCTCGGCGAGACCGGCCGCTGGGTGGATCTGCTCAAGGCCTACGAACGCGCCGCCGCCGAAGGAACGCCTGCCGATCCGGACACAGCCCGCGAGCGCCTCAAGACCACATCCACAATGTCCGAAACCCTCACCCCGATCGTCAAATATTATTCGACCGAGATGGGCAACCGGGTCTGCTTCCAGGCTGTGCAGATCCACGGCGGCGTCGGGTACATGCGCGAGTTCCAGGTCGAACGCCTGATGCGCGACCAGCGCGTGACCAACATTTACGAAGGCACCAGCCAGCTGCAGGTGGTCGCCGCCACCGGCAAACTGCTCGGCCACTCGCTCGACCCGCTCCTGCACGCATGGATGGACCTCGCGGTGGATTCCGACCTGGCTGGAGAAAAAGCCGCTCTCGAGGAATCGACCGGCCAGTTCCAGAAAGCGGTCGATCATCTCAAAGGGCAGGACCGGGCGGTCATCGATTTTTATGCCGGCGACCTGGTCGATATGGCGGCCTGGATCATCTGTTCCTGGTTGATCCTGCGGGATGCCCAAATCCTCCCGCATAAAAAGGACCTGTTCCGCGCCTACCTGGCCGATGTGCTCCCGAAAATCCGCGTCGCCGGCGAGGTCGTGATGAAGAGCAGCACCGCGGTCCTGGATGCGAAAAAGACCCTGCTCGGCTGACGGGCCACTCCCGCATCCAAAGATGCGGGAGTTTTGATAAGTGTGAGAAATAATCGGAAACCTTGTGAGATGTCACCCTGAGCGAAGGGTCTCAAGAATATGGAAACAGATGCTTCGCTTCGCTTGCTCCGCAGTCATCCATGCTTTTCGATCAAGTCCACGCATGAATGCTCCGCGAGGGCGGGCGCTCAGCATGACATGTCATCGTGGCCGAACACAGGCAGGAGGAATAGATGGGTCTATTATCCGGTAAAACCGCGCTCATTTTCGGAGTGGCCAACGATCACAGCATCGCCTGGGGGATCGCCCAGGCGTTCGCCCGCGAAGGAGCGAAGCTGGGATTTTCCTACGCCGGCCCGGTCCTGGAAAAACGCGTGCGCCCGCTGGCGGAATCCCTGCGGTCGCGGTTTGTGGAGCCATGCGACGTGGGGGACGATGCGCAGATCTCAGCCGTGATGAAAAAAGCCGGCGAATACTTCGGCGGGGTCGATATCCTCATTCATTCGATCGGATATGCGCGCAAGGAGGAACTCGCGGGGCCGTACTACAACACCACCCGCGAGGGATTCCACCTGGCGATGGATATCAGCGTATATTCCTTCACCGCACTCGCCCGGGCCGCGCTTCCGGTCCTTAATCCGGGCGGCGCGCTCCTGACCCTTACCTACTACGGAGCAGAAAAAGTCACCGCCAACTATAACGTCATGGGCGTAGCCAAGGCCGCGCTGGAATCATCCGTCCGTTACCTGGCCAACGACCTGGGTCCGCGGCGGATCCGGGTAAACGCCATCAGCGCCGGGCCGATCCGCACCCTGGCCGCGGCGGGGGTGAGCGGATTCAAGCTCATGCGCTCCCGGTTCCGCGATGCGGCGCCCCTGCGGCGGCATGTCACCATCGAAGATGTCGGCAACGCCGCCGTCTTTCTGTGCTCGGATCTGTCCGCGGCGGTCACCGGCGAGGTGATGTATGTGGATTCGGGCTTTAATATCCTCGGCGTTCCTTCGCCCGAAGACGCGGAAGGCGGGTAGCGTCACGCGCGCGTTTGCGAAACATTATTCGCCTGCGCCGGCCGATCCCCGCCGCCGTCAAGCAGAATAATTAAAACTCCGACGCTCACCGGCTTCTTCACCGCCGGATCCAGGAACCCCTGAGCCATGCACGCCCAGCTGCTCCGCACCCCCGCCCCGGTCGCCGCTTCTCCGCTGGAGTGGACCGAATTAGCCGATCCGCAGCCCGGACCCGGACGGATCGCGATTCGCGTCTCCGCCTGCGCTGTTTGCCATACCGATCTGCATACGGTCGAGGGAGAACTGACCATTCCGCGGCTTCCGGTCGTCCCGGGCCATCAGGTCGTCGGGTCGGTCGCCGCCCTGGGGACGGATGCCGCCGGCTGGTCGGTTGGGGATCGCGCCGGCGTTTTCTGGCTGCACGGTGCCTGCGGCCAATGCGCGTTTTGCGGGCGCGGCGAAGAGAACCTGTGCCCAAACGCCGAATTCACGGGCTTGCACCGGAACGGCGGATACGCGGAGTACATCCTGGCGCAGGCGGATTTCGCCCTCCGGATTCCGGAAGCGTTCGACGATGTGCATGCCGCGCCTCTCCTGTGCGCCGGGATCATCGGATACCGCTCGCTGCACAGGGCGGAGGTGCAACCGGGAGAAACCGTCGGCCTGTTCGGGTTCGGCGCCAGCGCCCATCTAACCATCCAGGTGGCCAGGCATTGGGATTGCCGCGCGTTTGTGTTCACACGAAGTTCAGCACACCGCGAGCATGCACGGTCGCTCGGCGCCGAATGGGCGGGCGCCGCATCCGATTCGCCGCCCGCCCTCCTCGATCGCGCCGTCATTTTCGCCCCGTCCGGCGCGCTGGTTCCCGCTGCCCTGGAACGGCTCCGGCCCGGCGGCACGCTCGCGATTAACGCCATCTCCATGTCGGATATCCCCGCCTTGTCCTACGATAAGCTGTATGGCGAACGGACCATCCGCAGCGTCGCCAACGCCACGCGGCGGGATGCGGTGGAATTCCTGGATTTGGCGTCTCGAATCCCCATTCGAGTCACCACCCAAACCTTCGCCTTGAATGAAGCGAACCATGCTCTTCAACTTCTCAAAGCATCGGAACTGGACGGCGCGGCGGTTCTGGTGCCCTGAGCGAAATCCGCTTTTGTTGCCGACGGTCGTTAAGATTACCGATACGTGGGGGGATATAAATGGGATGAAAAAGGAATCACCCTCCGCATTGGGGGAAAAAAGTTGTAGACTGGGGAAATTCATGGCCCCCAAGGGTATGGAAAAGCGCCCCACGGGTGCCGAATTGGAGAATCAAATCGGACCAAGATGATCCGCATCGGTACATCCGGTTTTTCCTACAAGGATTGGGTCGGTCCGGTCTACCCGGAAAAGATGCCCGAGAAGGATTGGCTGTCCTTCTACGCGTCGCTTTTCTCCACGGTCGAATTGAACGTCACGTTTTACCGTTTGCCCTCGACCCGCAACATCGACGCCTGGCTGCGGAAAACGCCGGATGATTTTCTGTTCACCGTAAAAGCCTTTCGCGGGTTAACCCACGAGCGGGAGAATCCGGATTTCGCGGCGTTCGCCGATTCCATCCGGCCGCTTGCCGAAGCGGGGAAACTCGGCTGTGTGCTCGCCCAATTTCCGAATTCCTTCCATCCGATTCCGGAAAACAAAGAATATCTGAAACGCCTTCACGCCGGATTGGAGAACCACCCCCTGGTGGCGGAGTTCCGCCACGCCGCCTGGGCCCGCCCGGAAACGCTCGAACTGTTGCGCGGGCTTTCCATGGGCTATTGCTGCGTCGATGAACCGCAGCTGCGCGGGCTGATGCCTCCCGCGGCGGCAGCCACCTCGCCGGTGGGATACATCCGTTTCCACGGGCGGAACGCCGCGCACTGGTATGAGCATACAGATCCGGCGGAGCGGTACGATTATCTGTACACGGCGGAAGAACTCGAAGAGTGGCTGCCGAAGATCCGTGAGGTGGAGAAGGATTCCGAGGAAACATACGTCTACTTTAACAACCACCCGCACGGGCACGGCGTGGCCGGCGCAAAAGTGCTCGGGAGACTCCTCAACATCCAACGGCGGGAGGAGTAAATCTCGCCCCCTCAACCCGGCCATTTCCCGGTATAAGCCGAACGAAGGCGGCTTCCCCGTGGGGCCGGATGTGGGAAAGAAATTGGCCCCGGGTTATCTTTTCTTTGCCTTCATCACCTTCCGATAAACAAACTCATCCGCCGGCTTCCCGAGAATCCGATCCGACCGTACCCGCTGGAAACCGCATTTTATTTCGTAAAAATGGTGGTTCTTCGTAGCGAACTTCGGAGTCGCCAGCCGCCAGCTTTTCGTGTGCGGATACCTGCCTTCGATGAACTTCCACACCGCGCTCCCCGCCCCGCTGTCCTGGAAATCCGGATCGATGAAGATCGTCCCAAGAATATTGTCGCCCGTCGGGAAAATCCAGACGATACATCCGCCGATGGCGGCGCCTTCGAATAATACTTTGAAGCCTTCGGTCACGGTTTGCCCGAACAGCCACTTCCGGAAGAAATCCCCGTTGTCGTAGCCCTCCGGCCCGCCCCGATCCACCCCCAGGTGTCTCCGCGAGTCATCGTCGAACGCCCGCGTCATCACCCGGGGCAGTTCGGGAATATCGGCTTCGGTGATCACTTCAAAGGAAAGGTTCATGTACCGTCCGGTTTTGTGAGGAGATTGAAATGATAATAGACAGGATGAACAGGATTTCGTCCCCAACAAGTTGTTGAAAAATGGCTGAGGATGTCATTGCGGGAAGCGAAGCGACGAAGCAATCTCCCGATTTTCCCGAAGGGGGAGATTGTTTCGCCCCCTCCGATTGCCCGCAATGACATCTGTTTATTCCTTTTTCAATACCTTTCTAAAAATTAACTTCCCATCCTTAATCATCCTGTAAATCCTGTCTATTCCTTTCGTCGAAGTTCCACTAATCGCTGTTTGGCGTCCGCGGCCTGGGTGAAGAACCCGTTGATCTGTTCGCAGCTATCGAACCGCCCGCATTCGGCGCAGGTGGTTAATTTCCGCTCCCGGGCGCATGTTCGCATCGGGCACACCCGGCAGCCGAGGAAAACCCGCCCGTCCTCGGCGCGGCAGCCGTCGCATACCATCTCGTCCGCGCGCAGATCGTTTCGGCCGGTGTACGCCGATAACTGTTCCGATCACTCGCGGGCGGTCTTTTCCTGCAGCACCCGGTCGCCGGTTTTTGTGGCGGTGAATGTCGGGCATTCGGAACAATTGAGGCCGCAATAGGCGATGATGGACATTGCACCTCCTGAACGGTAATATGTTCTCCCATTCGGTCCAATTCGTAAAGGGGGATTTGTGCACATGCGCCACCTTTCTGATTAACCCCCGCGGAAATATCTCACCGCAGAGACGCAGAGGTCGCAGAGGTTTTTTACTATATATTTCTCTGCGTTCTCTGCGTCTCTGCGGTTAAGCGGTTTTTCGATCCGTGACAACTCCCTGCCGAAACGTTACAATCATCCCATGAACCGCCGCATCATTGTCGCCATTACCGGCGCTTCCGGCGCCGTGTACGGGATCCGGGCGCTGGAGATCCTTCGATCGCTTTCAGTCGAAACCCATCTCGTCGTCAGCGCCGCCGCCCGCCGAGTCATCGAGCAGGAGATCGGGCGGTCCGCGGCCGGGGTGGAAAAGCTGGCGTCGACGGTATATCCCCCGGATGAAATCCAGGCCCCGATCGCATCGGGTTCCTTCCCTGTCGACGGGATGATCATCGCGCCCTGCTCGATGAAAACGCTTTCCGCCGTCGCGAACTCGTATACACCGGATCTGATCCCCCGGGCGGCGGATGTCTGCCTCAAAGAAGGCCGCCCGCTCGTCCTTCTGGTGCGCGAATCACCGCTGCATGCCGGGCACCTGCGGCGGATGCAGGAAGCCGCCCAGGCCGGCGCGGTCATTTTCCCGCCTATCCCCGTCTTCTATGGAAATCCGCAAACCGTCGCCGAAATTGTGGATGCTTCGGTCGGCCGGGCGCTGGCGCGAATGGGGATCGAAAACGATTTTTATCCGCGTTGGCACGGGCCGGAACCATCCTCTGCGGAAAATCCTCCCAAAGGCTGATCCATGACGCTGAGAGATTACATCGCCGATCTGGAGCGCCGCGGAAAACTGGCCGTCGTCCGCGAGCCGGTTTCGAAGGCGTACGAAATAGCCGGCATTCTCAAGAAGCTCGAACCCAGACCCGTTCTTTTCGAGAATGTAAACGAATCGAAGTTACGGGTGATCGGAAACCTTTTTTGCGGCAAAGAGCCGTTTGCGGAGTACCTCCGGATTGCTCCTCCGCAGATCATCGCCGCAATGACCGGCGCGATCGCGCATCCGATCGCGCCGACGCTCTGGAACGCGGGCACCCCGCCCTGCCAGGAGGCGGTGAACCTCCAGCCGGATCTTGATTCACTGCCGATCCTCCTCCATTGCGAAGGAGACGGCGGGAACTACATCAGCTCGGGCGTCTTCCTGGCGAAGCATCCGGAGCACGGCCGGAACGCCGATTTCCACCGGGCAATGCAATTTTCAAAAACCGAAATGGCCGTCCGGGTCGTTCAGGGCCGCCACTTCGACACATACCTTTCGGACCGGAAATCCCTCGACGTGGCGGTGTGCATCGGCCTGCCGCCCAACATCCTCGCCGCGGCGGCCACCTCGGTCGCACTCGGGTTTGATGAACTGACAATCGCCAACGCGCTCGAACCCTTCACCGTTGCGCCGGCCAAGACAATCGACCTCCTCGTTCCGTCCGAATCGGAATTCGTGCTGGAGGGCACCGTCCATTACGGCCGCCGGCACGCGGAAGGCCCGTTCGTCGACCTGACCGAAACGCAGGATATCATCCGCGATGAACCGGTGTTTGAAGTCAAAGCCGTCACCCACCGGCGCGATGCGATCTGGCAGGCGCTGCTGCCCGGCGCGCTCGAGCATAAATTGCTGATGGGCATGCCGCGCGAGCCGACCATCTTCCGCGAAGTCAGCCGCGTGGTTAAGTGCCTCGACGTGCACGTCAATCCGGGCGGGTGCTCGTGGCTGCATGCCATCGTACAAATCGAAAAACAACACGAGGATGACGGAAAGAAAGCGATCGCGGCGGCTTTCGCGGGCCACCGTTCGTGCAAGCACGTGTTCGTCGTCGACCGCGACATCGACATCTACGATCCGTTGGCAATCGAATGGGCGATGGCCACCCGCTTCCAGGGCGATAAAGACCTGGTGGTGATGCCGCGCGCGCCCGGATCCTCGCTCGACCCATCCAGCGAACCGGGGACCCACAACACCTGCCGGGTCGGATACGACCTTACCCAACCACTGGAAACCAAAGGCAAGAAATTCGAAAAGACGCCGTTCCCGGATGTGGATTTGAATCGCTTTGGATGGTAGACCGGCATTTCCATCCTCATCCCCTACCCCTGCACCCCTTCCCCCTCTCCCGGATTATGCCGGGAGAGGGGGAAGGGGACGGAGGACGGGGGTGAGGCGGTGATACAGATATGATCCTCACTCCCGAAGAACAATCCATGCTCGCCGGCGATCACGGCCGGGCCGCGCAGACGGCCATGCGGATCCTGGCCGCATTGGGAAAAATCTACGGGGCCCGTCGCATGCTCCCGGTGCGATCGGTGCAAATCGCGGGGGTGAGCTACGACAACCTCGGAGAGGCCGGGCTGGAGTGGCTGACGGAGATGGCCGACGGCGGCGGGAAGGTGCGCGTGCCGGCCACGCTCAACCCGGCCGGGATGGATTTGGAAAACTGGCAGGCGCTGGGTATCCCGGCGGATTTTGCCGAAAAGCAGCTGCGGGTGATCGAGGCGTTCACCCGCATGGGCGTAACCCCGACCTGCACCTGCACACCGTACCTGGCATGCAACCTGCCTCAGGCGGGAGAAACGCTCGCATGGGCGGAAAGCAGCGCGGTGTGCTACGCCAATTCGCTGCTTGGCGCGCGGACCAACCGGGAGGGCGGCCCGAGCGCGCTGGCCGCCGCGCTGACCGGCCGGACGCCGGAATACGGGATGCTCCTGGATCAAAACCGCCGACCGGGCATCACCGTGATTGTGACGGCGCCGCTTGTCGATACGTCGGATTACGGAGCACTCGGGAAAAACATCGGCGAGCGGTTGGAAGCCGCGGGACGCAAAGCGATCCCCTGGATCGCCGGTGTGCGTGAGGCCACCCTGGAGCAGTGGAAATCCCTGTGCGCCAGCATCGCCACATACGGCGGATTGGCGATGTTTTATATCCCAGGTGTCACACCGGAAGCCGCGGGGCAGACGCCACCCCGCGAATCCTTCACCGTGACGGCGGATGATCTGCGAACCGCAAAAGCCTCACTCACAGACGCAAACGCCGGGGAAGCGGATTTCTTCTCGCTCGGCTGCCCGCACCTTACCCTTCCAGAAGTGGCGCGGATCGCCGGACTCCTGCGCGGGAAGCGGGTGGCGAAGGAATTCTGGATTACCACCTCGCGGCCGGTCAAGCTCGAGGCCGATCGGTTGGGATACACGGAAGCCATCGAGGCTAGCGGGGCGAAGTTCGCGGTGGATACCTGCTGCGTCGTCGCCCCGATCCGCGGGCGGTTCCGCGCGATGGCGACCGACAGCGCCAAGGCATGCTATTACGCTTCCTCGAAGAATAAATTCAAAACGCGGCTGCTCGATTTCGACGCGGTCGTGAATGAGGCATTGGAAAAATGACCCCCGGCGCAGTTGTCCTTCAGGGGCGGAGCATCCATCCCGGATCCGCGCAGGGGGAAGCGCTCGTCAGCCGGATGGGGATATCCTTTTTCGGCGGCGTGGATCCCGAGACGGGGACCGTCGTGGAAAAGGGCCACGATCTGGAGGGCCAGCGTATCTCCGGAAAGGTTCTGGTGTTTCCCACCGGCAAAGGCTCAACGGTCGGCTCCTATACCCTGTACCGGATGAAGAAAACCGGCACGGCGCCGGCCGCCATTCTGAACGAGGAATGCGAACCGATCACCGCGGTCGGCTGTATCCTGGCCGGGATTCCATGCGTGGACCGGCTCCCGCTCGATCGGATTCGCCCCGGAGATTTCCTGCGCATCGATGGAACAGCCGGCCGTGTGGAATCTGGCAACCCGGGAACCGGTATCCCGTAGGGAATTGGGTCAGCCCCGGTTGATCATCCAATTAATCCAAAAAACCTATCTTGGAGGAGAAAATGAAATTGACGAATATCGCCGTCGTCCTCGGCGGATTCACTTGTCTCCTGCTCGGGCTAAGCGGCGGCCTGGGGCTCCTGCTCGCGCTTCCGCTTTCCGATTTGTTTTTTTCCGCCATCGGCGCGGACCTTTGGGGACAATGGAGTGTGGGGTTTGCCATCGCTTCCACCTTCGTCCTCGTACCGATTTTCTTCCTGGAGATTGGAATTTACTGGGTTCGAAATGGCTGGCGGATGGGCGGCACCCAGGGCAGTTACCCGACCGGGAACATCTGGTCCTGGATCGGCCGGATCCTCCTGGCGATCGTTTTGACCGTCTCGAGTCTCCTGATCCTTGGGGTCCTGGCAATACTGGCCTTCGAATTCACCGTTCTGGGTGTCGTGTTATCCCAGGATCCCGCGTCCCTGATCCGGCCGTTTACGATCATGGCGTTCATCCTGGCCATGTACGCCTGTATCCGGATCATCCTGTGGATTTTCTGGCGGGCGGCGGGAAAAAGCGCATCCCGGGGGTACAGCCTTGGTCTCGCAAAATACCATCTTGTCGACGGAGGCGTGGAGATCGATCTGAATTACTTCATGCAAATCGGGAAACGCGGCCCTAGCCGGTTCACCATCCGGTTCGACGAAATCCAAGAGGTCCGGGGGCTGACCTATGCCGAAACCCTGACATACATGAATTACATCGTCGGCCCGAACCTTGAATTGGTTGCCCGGGAGGTCCGCGAAGTGTACCAGTGGCGCACCGGAAAGATCGCCCGCCCCACCGCCCACTACTCGACCGCGAAGAACCCGTTCGGGCAAAAAGTGCTCCTGCGCGGGCCGGAGGTTTTTTACCTGATCAGTTTTCACACGGATCCCGCCGATTTGCTTGAGGCGTTCCGCCGTGCACAGCAGCCCTATTCCGCGAATTCCGCGGACGCATCGCCCGAGGGCATATAATAGCCGGATGAAAATCCACCCGCCGAACATCCCCGCACCCAGACCTTCCCTCCTGCGGAAAATCTGGCGCCTTTACGGCCGGACCTTCGCCCTGATTCTCGCCATGATCGCCGGGGCGCTGGTCCCGGAAGCGCAGTCAGCGGCGGGGTTGCTCCCCTACCTGCTGATGGGGATGCTGTTCTTCGCCTTTTTGGATATCACCGTCACCCGAGAGTCTTTTCATGCCAGCATGCTGTTGATCTTCCTCGCCAACCTGGCCATCCCGCTGGCGTTTTTTTTCCTCCTTCGCCCGATCGACCCGGTCGTGGCGCTGATCGGATTCCTCACCGCAATCGCCCCGACCGCCACCGCCACTCCGGTGATCGTCTCGTATTTGCGCGGGAGGGTCGACTATGTGCTGCCCTGCGTCCTCCTGACCAATATCGGGATCGCGCTCATCCTGCCCTTTCTCCTGCCCTGGGTCGCGGGCACGACCGTCCGCATCACCACCGGCGAAATTCTTCCCCCGGTTCTGGAAGTCATGTTCGTCCCGCTCGGGCTGGCGTTTCTTCTGCGGAAATGCTTCCCCGCCGCGCAGCGATTCCTCCTCCCAGGAAAGGTCCTTTCGTTTCCAATCTGGCTGGCCATGCTCTTCATTGTCACATCCCGCGCTTCCGCCTTCCTGCAATCCAGCGCTGAATTCTCCGCCAGCCAACTGCTCTGGATCGGGTTTATTTCCCTGTTGATATGTGTGGCGAACTTCGGGGCGGGTGCGCTGATCGGCGGCCGCGATTTCCGCCGCGAAGGCTCCCAGGTGCTCGGGCAGAAGAACAATTCCTTTACGGTTTGGATCGCGCTGACGTATCTACATCCTTTGGCGGCGCTCGGGCCGACTTTCTACGTTCTGTATCACAACCTGTATAACGGTTTGCAATTGTACACGGCCGAACGCGAGGCAACGCTCAAAGGGGAGAAAGCGGACTCGTCCGGAGCCTTGTGATTCCGTCCGCGGATAACTCACTTGTCAACGTCGATCCCCGCGGCGCCGCCGAAGCGCAACCATTCTATGGTTTACCATGACAGATGATAAAAAAGGAATACACAGGCGCCGGTGCGAGCGACCCTTTCGCTGCGCTCTGGGCAAGCTCCGCGGGCCAAGCAATTTCTCACCCTGGGAAATGGGAAGATCTCGACGACCCAAATGAGATCTCCCGGCCGTTTGGGAAAATCTCACGGGAACCGGCCGGAGTTCCGGAGTATGGGAGTTGGGTTTGGTGAAATGAATTTCCGGAGGAGGTTCAAGCGATGAAGACCCGGGTGAATCGAAGGAAGTTCCTGCGTCTTGCCGCTACCGGTTTCGGATCGATCCTTGCCGGCCGGTTTCTTTCCGCCTGCGGGCGGGCGCCCCACGCCGGCCCGGCGGCCGGACCGTCGGCGGCCGCATCCACTCCGACGACCTCCTTCATCGTCACCGACATACCGGCTCCGTTTGCCGCATCCGCGACCTCCCTCCCAACCGGCACGCCCACCGCTTCCGATCCCGCATACCTCGCGGTGGCGCATGGAGGGGACGATCCGGAGGCATTGGTGCGGAGCGCGATCTCCGCGCTTGGCGGCATGGGCCGTTTCGTTCCATCCGGCGCCAAGGTTGTGATTAAACCGAATATCTGCAGCGCCGGCAGAACCTTCGATCAAGCCGCGACGACCAATCCGTGGGTGGTCGGGGCGCTGGTCCGGTTGTGCCGCGAAGCAAACGCCGGGCAAGTCCTCGTATTGGATTATCCTTTCTACAAATCCTCCCGGGAGGCGTACGTCGACAGCGGAATCCAGGAACAGGTCGAAGCCGCCGGCGGCACGATGCACCTGACCTCAACGTTTTTTCTGGATTCCAACGGCGCCTACAACTGGGTGGATTACGGAAAATGGGCCGATGTGACGCTGCCGGATGCCAAACGGTTGAAGACCGTCCAGATGATCGATGAAATCCTTAATGCCGACGTGCTGATCAACGTACCGGTCGCCAAGAATCACGACCTGACCCGCCTGACCCTGGGGATGAAGAATCTGATGGGAACGCTGCATGACCGGCCCGCAGTCCATTCCTGGATCGCCGAGAAGCTCTCCGAACTCGTGGCGTATCTCCGCCCGGCGCTGACCGTCGTGGACGCGGTGCGGATCCTCACCGCCAACGGTCCGCGCGGCGGAAACAGGAACGACGTGAAGAAAACCGACACGGTGATCGCCAGTTCCGACATCGTCGCCGCCGACGCCTACGCCACTTCCCTCTTCGGGCTGACTCCCGAGGACATCGGCTGCATCGTCAAGGGCGCGGAAGCGGGTTTGGGAACACGCGATTTGTCGTCTATTCGAATTCAAGAAATCGCGCTGGGCGGGTAGTGGAACTACGGGGTTTTCGACGCGAGATAGAAATAATCGCGGGAGCAGGCATACAAATACCGGTCGACGTTTTCCCTCATTTCATCCAGCAGAGGAAACGCTTTGGGGCCGTCCGGCTCGAAAACAAACCGCGTGAACAAGACCCAGAAATGATTGATATCCAACTGGATGGCGGAGTATGCGCCGGCGGCCTGGAGGGCATGCGCCAAGGCGGGCATGTTCAGGCTCCCGCCAGCCGCGTAGTATAAAGTCCGTCCGTCCGCACTGACCCCGACGGCGGACCGCCAGGTCGCCATATCCCCGCCCAAGGACGCTCCCCATAACTCCAATGAATCTTCAAAAGCCCTCGGATTAATCTTGCCGCCGTGGATTACGATGGGACCGTTTTGCCGGATGGTCGAAATCCCTTCGAGGGAAGTGAGATCACCGCCCCACACGCCGATTTGCACGCGGCCGTCCGGATAGATAGCCAGCGTTCCCAGCCCGTCGATCATCGGCACCAGAATTTTTCCGTCGATAACCACTCCAAATAATCCATGCCGGGTCAGGAATCCGCCATTGAACGCGGCCAGCAGAATCCCGGGCTGTTTATCCGCTTTGGGGATGATTCCTGTCCGCTGCACATCCACGGCTTCCGTAAAGAATGGTTCCTCGAATCCGAGAACGTAGTGCAATCGGATTTTTTCCAAGTCGGCCGCCACGACGGCGGCGATGGCATACGGACGGTCCGGATCGGGCTGTAAAAAGGTTCGGTAGGCGGCCGTCTCCCCTCGCCCGTTGGAAAAATACGACGCCCATTCTCCCTCGCCCTCAAGCGATCCCAAGGCTGGAACGGGAAGCGGAGGCCAGCGGATCGGAATGGCGCTCTGCGAAGGAGCGCTTGGGATTTCTGCCTTAACCGCCGGTGTTGAAATCACGAAAGGCGTATTTGGAACGGGGTTTTTTTTTTGTGGAGTAGCCGTCATGGATCCGACGGCCCACGGCGCATCCGGCTTGGCGCCCAACCGGTATTCCATTTGCAGCAACGCGTCCTGCACCTGAAAGACCCTGCCTTCCAGCCAGGCCACGGCCGGGTCTCCGACCAAATCCCTCAGGACATCCGCTCCTTGCGCGCCGATGGACGGCCAAACCGTCGCGGCGAGGTAAACCGCAAGGCAGGCTGCAGGTATTGCCACAAGCAGACCCTTAAGAAGAACGCCGGGACGGACGACAATCCTTCTTCCGGGGATTGCAGCGGCTTTTTTTCTCATCGCAGATGACGGGGATTATAGCATTCGGATCGTGCAGCCGTCCTTTTCATTTCGAAGACGGAAGGCTACGGGGGCGCTCCATGCCGGCCGTTCGATCTGTCCTTGAGCCATTGCCTCAGCATCTCCGCCTTTTCGAACCTTCCCATGATCTCGTACGCCCGACATTCATACTCTATCGAAAGGACCGGAAGACGCATCCCGTTCCAGTCCACCCAGCGTCGGTGGGGCGTCACGTCCACAGGATCCTCCCACCGTCCGTCCGGCAGCCGCTTTTGAAGGTCTCCCATGATCTCCACCTTGACGCCTTCAATTGCCAACGCGCCGAAATGGGAACGGATGCGCTCGGTTTCCGCGCGGATGACCGGCCGGATGCTGTATTTGGAAAGACGGCGTTCGATCTCGTAAGCGCCGATTGCGTCGGTTTGGATATCCACATCATGCACAGCCACCTCCATGCCCTGCAGGGCAAAACCCAGGCTCCCGGTGAACGCCCAGATGGGGGACGGTTCCCGGGAAAGACGGCGGCAAATGGTTTCGATCGCTTGCGCATATTTCTGATCGATCATCCGATTATTCTCCAGGATGTATTCCCGGGATCGTGTTCGGGAGATTCCTCCGGCAACGGGCGGGCAAACCGCGAAGCATCCTGCTCCGATGATACAATCTTACCGCCGTGTTTTCTCCCGCGAAAGACTTGCTCCTATGAAACCCTCTTTTTTCGAGTATCGGTCTCATCTCTCGATCCTGCACGAGGCTGTATTGCGCGCGGCGGATCCCGCCGCGGCCGTAGGGCGCTCCCTTATCCGCGAGGATTTGGCATCTTCCGGGAGGGTTTTTATTGTCGGCGCGGGGAAAGCGGGTGTCGCGATGGCACGGGCGGCGGAGGAAATGCTGGGAGATCGGATTGCGGCCGGCGTTGTGAGCGTGCCGGATCTCCCGGCGCAGACTGTAAAAAACGTGGAATTCATCCAGGGCGGCCATCCCCTTCCCACTCCGGGGAGTTTGGCCGCAGGCAAGGCCATTTCCCGGTTGCTCGACCAAACAACCGAAACCGACCTGGTGTTGGTACTGATTTCGGGTGGAGGATCCGCGCTGGTCGAATTATCACGGCCGGGGATCCCTCTGGAAGATCTTCGATCGGTCAATCGCCTTCTTCTGGAATCCGGCGCCTCGATCCGGGAAATCAACCGCCTGCGCAGTCCGCTTTCGCTGCTGAAAGCAGGCGGCCTGGCCCGGCTGGCATACCCCGCCCGCGTTCTGTGTTTGATCCTGTCGGACGTGGTCGGCAACTCACTGGAAACGATCGCATCCGGTCCGACGGTCTTTCGAAGGTACACCCCGCAGGAGATAAACGGCGTGCTTGATAAATATAAGCTGCGCGAGAGCCTTCCCCACTCGATCGTATGCAGCCTGGATCAATACACAAGGGATGCTCCGGATTTCACCCTCCCAAACTCCCGCATCGAAAACCGCATCATCGCATCGAACAGGCTGGCGGGAGAAGCCGCGGGAGCGGCCGCCGAGCGGCTTGGATTTCGGGTGGAATTTCTGGCCGACGATTGGGAGGGCGAAGCCAGGGAAGCCGGAAAACGATTCGCCGGTCTATTGATCCGGAAAAGCGGCCGCGGGCCGGCCTGCTGCATCGCCGGCGGAGAAACCACCGTGACAGTCCGCGGCGCCGGTATTGGCGGGCGGAATTTGGAGGCGGCGCTCGCGGCGGCAATCGCCCTGGACGGCAAATCGGAAACCGCGCTCGCCACACTGGCCACCGACGGCGTGGACGGCCCGACCGATGCCACCGGCGCGTTCGTCACCGGCCGGACGATCGAACGCGCGCGTCGTTTGGGATTGGATCCGAATCAATTTCTCGAGAAAAACAACTCGTATCCGTTTTTCTCCATGCTGGAAGACCTCATCCTCACCGGCCCGACCGGAACCAACGTCAACGATTTGTGGATCGGGTTGGCGTATTGAAACCAGGCTGGCGCGGTGGGATCAACCGACGCGGTCATGGGGACCCGAGGCGGTTTTGGGGACCGACGCGGTCATAGGGACCGAAGCGGTCGTAGGGACCGAGGCGGTCATGGGGACCGAGGCGGTCATAGGGACCGACGCGGTCGTAGGGACCGAGGCGGTCGTGGGGACCGAGGCGGTCATAGGGACCGAGGCGGTCGTAGGGGCGATCCAATGGATCGCCCCTACAAATCCCGGATCCCGGGCATCATCACCTGGTCGAACATCTCCTGCATCTCCTCGGGCGAGTACGGCATCTTGTTCTTGAGCCACCAATTGATCAGCGCCGTCGCCGCGCCGGTCACCATCTGGGCGGCGACCGGGATGGGGACCCGGAGCGCTCCGCGCTTTCCCAGGCGCGCCCGGAGTTCCCGCTCGATCCTCCGGTTCCAGTACGCCTGCCCGACGGAAAATAAATAATCCCGTCCGCGGTTGCTCTGCCATACCCCGTGAGCGGATAACTGCTGGCTCTGGAGGTGACGGAACATCTCGGCGATCGGGAAGGCCGCGCTGTCCTCCTCCGCTCCGT
Source organism: Anaerolineales bacterium (assembly GCA_016932475.1). Lineage (GTDB taxonomy): Bacteria > Chloroflexota > Anaerolineae > Anaerolineales > RBG-16-64-43 > JAFGKK01. The sequence continues at coordinate 11,394 of JAFGCU010000010.1, read as the reverse complement.
GTTTCACCCCGCGCGTAATGGATTCCATCATTCCTTCGAGCAGCTCCTTCGCCACCTCATCCTTATCGGAATAGTGTGCATAAAAAGTGGAGCGGCCGACGTCCGCCCGTTCGATGATGTGCTGGACCGTGATATCTTCAAAACGCATCGTATGCATCAGTTCCGTCAACGCCTGCTTGATCATCCGCCGGGTGCGCGCCGCGCGCCGGTCCACGGTCTCCGGGCCGGGTTTCGGGACACTTTTCGGTTTTTGTTCGGTATCGGACATTCCGCCCCTCCTGAATATGGACAACCGGAAAAACCCGGATAAGATGTAACGGAACATCGTGTTCCGTATCATACATAGTATACATATTTGAGGTGGAAATCACTATGTCAAGGAAAAGAACGGTACATCATGCCGCCTTCGCCGCTATTGCGTTGATCGTCGTGACAATACTCGCGGCAGGCGGAAAGGTTCTACTCGATTTGCTTCACCACTTTGTTTTTTAATTCGCGTCGGGGAATCCGTCCGGCGTATCGAGAATCCCCAATGGATCGAAGGAGGTAAAAGTCGTGAACAGACGGGTGGGCTTACTCCGCCTGGCGTATTGGACCGGCGCGGCAATGGATGCCGTGATGCTGGTGCCGATGCTTTTTCCTCCGGCTGGCGCCGCGATGTTCGGCTTGACTGATTTCCATCCTGGTCCGGAATACCGGTATGCCATGTACGTCGGCGCGTCGCTCATGGCGGGTTGGACCGCGCTATTGATATGGGCGGATCACAAACCGGTCGAACGAAGGGGTGTAATTCTCCTGACAATAATTCCCGTGATCCTCGGGATGATCGGGGCGAGTCTCTACATCGCGGGAAGCGGATTGGCGGCGCCGGCGCGCGTCATCCCGATGCTTGCGATCCAGGTTTTCCTGGCAGTCCTTTATCTCTCGGCGTACCTCGGATCCCGGTCTTCACCCTGATCTGAATCGAGGCGGTCCCCGCCAGAACACCCTCGCTTCGTTCACAATATTCCCCAAAGATCAAGAGCGGGCAACATTACTCCGCGAGGGTGGGCGCGGGGATCGCCTCGATCAGTTTCCCTACCGATATTACCTTCGAAGGATTATTGATTCGCAGCGGTTGGTCCGGAAGGCGCGGGCATCCTTTTCCCGGATAGATATCCTCCAACGATCAGGGCGATCCCGCCCAGGATCAGTATGGCGGCCGATACGAATGTCATCGTGCGCGCATTCTGTCCGGCCAGCGCCATCATCACGGTGGCGGCAAATGCGCCGAAACCGATGAACGACCAGCCCACCGTTCGCACCACCATGTTCTTCGCCAGGTACCCCACGGAGAGGATCATGAGGCCGATCGCCGCCACTTCAAGGCCCCACAGCCAGACCCAATCGCTCCAGTTGCCGGTGACGGCGCAGTAGGCCAGGATCAATGCGGTCGCGCCGAGAAGGATCGCCGGTACGGCCATCCAAAGGATCCGTGTCGCAAACCCGGCCAGAGCCAGGCCGGCCGCTACGGCCAGGATCACCAGCGCCCAACCCCACCCCCAAATATTCCAGCTATTGCCGGTACTGGATACCAAGAGCAATAGGCCGGTCGTGAGGATCGGCATTCCGGGGATGAAGAAAACACCCGCCCATTTCTGCGCCCGGTAGAAGACGGGAACGAGCATGAAGATGACCCCGCCCGCGACGATGAACAGCGGCCAGGTTTGCCAGACCCATACCCCGGCGGCCTGGAACGCCATGTTGACCAGCAGGAAAAGCCCGCCCAGCAGGATCAACATCGTACCGATCATTGCGGAAACTTTCTGATTCATTGTTGCCTCCTTTAATTTTCCCCGCCTATTGTGCGAGGATACTCACAAAGATGAAGAGCGGCCAGCCGATGAAGAACACCAGTCCGGCTCCCGTGACGATCCGGCGCAAGCCGCGCGTCGCCTGAAAATCCCCGTGCCGCGGGTCGGTTGCTTCGCCGACAGGGACGGCTATGCCCGCGAACAGCGCGATCGGCTCGAGCAGCCAGGCCGGCCATAACTCCCAACGCCCCGTCCCGACAAAAAATGCCAGCAGGACCGCGGTGAGCATCAGGAGCGGCATGGGAACGGCCATCCAGGGATTGTTCAAATCCTCCCCCAATCCCCCAAGGAGAAAAACCGGCAGCAGGATGACCACCGGCCATGTCTTTTCCATAATCTCCGCCCGGTTCAGGGCGGCGGCCGCCGTCAGGCTGAACATGAAGTAGAGCAGAATGAGCGAGAGGGAGATAAAAACCGTCCGGAGAATGCGGACGGTCCGGGCGGATCCCTCCGCTGGTGGATTCTTTCTCGCGAGGGTCCGGGGCAGATTCGCATCCGTCCGGTCCTTGGAGAACGCGGCATCCGCCAGTTTGGCGCGCTCGGCCGATGTGTAGATGGACACCGTATCGGCGTCGGAAGCGGCGGTCGTGAAGGAAAGCGGGCGCGAGATTCTTTCCGGAACGCCGATCCCGGCCCCGGCGGCCGCTTCCGCGAGCGCCCGCGCCATCTCTTTCGCGGAGGCATACCGGCCCTCCGGTTGCTTGGAGAGGGCTTTCAGCAGGATCCGTTCCAGCGGCTCCGGGATTTCCGGATTCTTCTCGCGTGGGATGGGCAACGGGTCGTTCATGTGTTTGAGCAGAATCGCGAGGGGCGTATCCGCGTCGAACGGCGGCTCGCCCACCAGCATCTCGTACAGCACGATTCCCATGGAATAAATATCGCTGCGCGCGTCGCCGCGGGCCAGCCCCTGTTCCGGCGCCATGTACTGCAGGGTCCCCATCATTGCGCCGCTCGAGGTGTATTGCGTGCCACCCGCCACTTGGGCGATGCCGAAATCGGATAAGACCGCGGCGCCGTCGCCGGTGAGCAGGATATTGGCCGGCTTGATATCGCGGTGCACGATCCCGGCGTGGTGCGCGTATTCCAAGCCGCCCAGCGCGTCGAGCACGATCCGCACCGCCTCGCCGTTGGGGATGCGGCTTCCGCGGGTCCGGTAATCGGTCAGGCGCGTCTTGAGCGAGTCGCCCTCGACAAGCTCCATCACCATGTAGCACAGGTCGTCCTGGGTGTCGAAATCGAACACCTGCACGATGTGCGGATGGCGCAGCGCGGCGACGGCTTTCGCCTCGCGCTTGAAGCGGGCGGTCATCTCCGCCTCGCCGGCCACATCCTGACGGAGAACTTTAACCGCCACGTAGCGGTCCAGCTGGGGGTGATAGGCGCGGTATACCCGCGCCATCCCGCCCTGTCCGAGAGGTTGAAGTACCCGGTATTTACCCAACGTCTTACCTTCCAACGATCCGTCGCTCATTTCATTGCTCCCAGGAAGAATCCGGCGCGATCAAAAGAGAAAGAGGATTCCGGCTGCCGCCAACCCGGCGGCGGTCTGAAGCGCCCATCCCGCGTTCAGGAAAGTCGCCAGCGTCACCGCGCAGGCGGCCAGGCCGAACGCCGCCAGCGAACGGACGACCAGATGCCGCCCGTCGAATCCCGATCGCACCGCGTTGGCAGCATTATAGAACGCTCCCAGCCCCGGCATCAGGATGAAAATCCCCCACCAGTGGAAGGGATACCACGCGGTTAATATGGCGTTCCGGCTGAAATTATTCAGGAGGAATACCAGGCCGAGCAGCAGGACATCCACGCCCAGCCAGAGGTGCATCCGCACCCAGGGGCGGACAGACGGTGACTCGACCTTGATCATCCCGAGCAAACCGTGCGCCGCGCCGGGGACGATCAGCATCAGCGGCCACCAGACCTCCCAATCCGCCCCCAAAAGGAACATCGCCCCCACGGTGGCCACGACGAATCCAATTCCGGTTAATGCCAGCGGCAGGGGATTCCGCCAACCGAGGGCAACCCCCAGAACCGCGCCGGTTACCAGAAAAATCAATCCCGGAAAAAGGATAAACAGCGACCACCAATAGGTCAACGGAACCAGGACAAGGATAGCTCCCACGGAGAGCAGCATCAGCCCGGTCGCCACAGGGATTATCCGGGAAATTATCAGACGCGGATTGCGGACGGTTGAATTCACCATCGGTCACCTTCCTTGCGGAAAAGGATACCCCGGCAAGGCGGGCCGAAGCCTAACCACAAGCTAACAATTCGCTAACAACGTGCCATCAAAAGGACGAAAAAAGTCGGTCGAGTAGCCTGCGCTCTTTGCAGGCGTATCGAGACCGTGATAAATATACGGAGGTCTCGATACGCCCCGGTAGACCTCCGGGGCTACTCGACCGGCTATTCCAAAACCCCTGGAGACTACCGAGGCTACTCGACCAGCTTTCGTAAAATTCTTCTAGACGACCAGCTTGTACCCAAGCCCGCGCAAATTCAGAAGCAGGCGGACGTTTTCCGGGTCCGGCTCCAGCCGGTTGCGCAGGCGGCGGACGAGGTTCTCGATCTGATAATCGTAAACGCCCTCGCGGTATTCCGGCCAGACCGCCCGGCCGATCTCGTCCTTGGCGCAGACCTGGCCGCGGCGATCGTTCAGGTAGGCCAGCAGGAGGAATTCCTTCGGGGAGAGCGCGACCACCCTGCGGTTGATCCGAACGATCCCCGACGAACGGTCGATCTCCAATTCGAAGGCGGAGGTGTCGCGCAGGGTGGTTTCCGGATCGTGAAAGACGAATGTGACGTCGCCGATGGAGATGCGGTCGCCGTCGGTGAGCTCCGCCGACTCGCGGATCCGCTCGTCGTTCAGAAAAGTGCCGTTGGTGCTCCCGGCATCCTCCAGCACGGTCACCTGGTTCTGGCGCAAAAGCCGGGCGTGTTCGCGCGAAACGCGTTTGCTGGTGATGACAATATCGTTTTCCACGCCGCGCCCGATGGAGGTGGCCGGTTCGGCGAGCACATGCTCGCGCCCGGTGGGATCGGTCAGGCGGGGGGAGTCGTTCGGATCGGCCATGAGAATTGGAATAATTTTAACCGATCCCGGCTTTGGCCTCAGGACAACCCAGCAAAGTCGTTCCGAGGGGCGCCGGCCCCGAGAAATCGCGGACTATGTGAATTGACCAATCCCTTCCCTCACTGCGCTCGGGACAGGCTGCCATCGGCCCGGGATGCCCTCTCACGCCTCCGCCGCAAGCCAACAATCGAACCGGCAGAGAAACGCCGTCCGGGGCGGCACGGTTCACCGGGTTTCCCGGGATTACTTTTCGATGTTTACCTGAACCACGTTTACGATTGTTCCTTGCCCTGCGTTCTTCGTGCCGAATACCACCGTCAATACCGGATCCAGGATCCCCTTAAATTGATCCGTGAGTTCACGATCTGTCACATAGTCCATGATTCCGCGCAAATCGAAATACAATACCGGCGCGAACCCGGTTGGGATCCCGGACCAAGCCTCCTCATACACCGCCGCGCTAGTAATGGACGATCCTCCGTTGTTCACATCCATAAAAATATAATCCGAGGAGGCGATCGTCAGATGATCCTTCCCCACCCCGTACACCGCGAGCGTCTCATGATCCGGACCGGAAATGAGCCGATACGCGTCGATCCCGGCGATAGAACGCGGTTCCACCGTGACGCCGCGCTCATGCTCCAGGGCATCGTTGAATTTTCCGACAGTCCGCCGCAGATCGTCCTCGTCGGAGGTATCGACCGAAACGACATACCCGAGGTCCGCCCCCTCCGGATCCGCGGATCCTTGTTCTGCGTTCGGCAGCAGGGCGATGGACCAGTCGCCGGTGAGGTAGGGGAATAAGTCCTCGTCCGGATTGAACCCGATTTGTTTTTCCAGGGATTGCATCGTTTCATCGAAATCCCCGCCGGGCAACTCGGCCAATAACAGATCTTTGGCGTTTTTCCAGCTTAATCCCAGGTTTTGCCCGCAGAGGAAAGCCAGCGTGGCATCCGGCAAACGCTCGGTGTCGTTCAACGCCCCGGCTGAAAACAACGCCGCTTGCTGGTCAGTCGTCAACCGGTCCGTGTCGTAATTGGCGACCGTATACATCCGCAGGCCTTGAGGAACGGCGGTCAGGGAGAATCCGACCCCTTGAACGGCATTCTGGTAATTGAGCATCGAGAAGGCTCCGGCGTTCACGCCGCCGACTGTGGAATTCGCCATTCCGGAGAGATCCTGGAACGCGTTTCCGGACGCCAGGAAGGTCACAGCCTTTTCACCCGGCAGTTGTGCAATCGTTTTCCGATACCATTCCGCCTTCGATATCGGTGTTTCGCTGCCGGATTGTGTATCGATCACCTTGCGAAGTGAAAGCTCATCCGTCGTCCACAGCAAAATGTTCCCGGACCGGGCCAAGTACATCATGGACTGGCCGTACCCCTGGAGCAGACCCCGATGGACCGTGACTCCGCCGTACGAATCCTCCGCCCAATCAATCCCCAGCTTTCGGGCAGTCGAATCGATCAGCTTTCCAATAAAGGAATCCGCTTTCTCGCGGTCACGGATCTCGGCCAGCAAGACCATCCGCTCGACAAGCGGGAGGGTCTGCTGCGGCTGAGGGGGGTTGACGGAAAAGACGGCCAGATCGACGAATTGCCCCAGCCACGGCAGGATATCCTCCTCGATGTTTACCCCAAGGTTTTCTTCCATCCAAGGGTCGATTTTCTCTTTCCGGTAATCCTGCATGTCCTCGGTTTCTTCGCCGCCCGACGCGCCGGCAAAGGCGTTTATCACGTCCAGGGTATCGGCCGAGGCCAGGCTTTTCAGATCGATTGAGGCGATCACCGGAACCGTATCCGGCACGGATTGCACGAGCGGATCGGCCCGTCCGAAAATCAGATCCAGCAAGTGTATCTGGAAGGGATCGGCGATCACGATGACGGAACCTCCGCAGCAAAGGCAAAGACAGCCGACGACGAGCACCGCCGCACCCGCCACGATCCATTTTTTAGAGTTCATACCGCCCTCCGGGTTTAATGAAGGATGATCCGCCGGCCGCTGGATAGGATCGCCCGTCGCGATCCGCACCGGTCAAGCATTCCTCCGGCGGCCGTCCGTCAATTCGCGAATTACCCCTTCATTTGATTATCTATTCGGCTTTTCTCCGGTCTATTTTAATCTACCCTGTTTTTTCCGCTCCCGTCTTTCGGGAATCACCCGATCTCCGGACTGCATCAACCGGCATATCCGCCTCCGGCAAGGATATATTATGGAACGATTGATGCCGCAAAACAAGTTCGTGGAACCGTTGCGGATCGTATCCGCCGTGGTCGCGGCGGCCGGGGAAAAAGGCGGACGATCCAGGCTTCCCGAGCCGGCACCTAACCCGGCGTTTCCGCCCGTCTCTCACTGCGCCGCCCCGTCCCATGGATGATAATTTTCTTCGTGCTCTTTCGGGTTTTCTTCGTGTCCTTCGGGGTTTACGCCGCCGCCGGCAGCAACCCGCCGGTCGCGACCCGCTCCATCCCCGGGAGCGGGTCCTGCCAGATGCCGTCGAGCCGGGCGAGGATCGCGGCGCGGTCGTATCCGGCCGGGACGGCCAGGCTTTCGAGCATGCGCAGGAAGAGCTCGCGGTAGCGGGCGGCATCCACCCGGTCGGTGGCGCGCCAGATGTCGTAGGGCCGCGCCCCGCCCCCCAGCGTCAGCACGAACTCAACCGATTCGCCCGGCGCCAGATGCACCCCGCTCGCCGCCAGCGCGCGCGCCGCGAGCGCCACCGGCAAATTGGCGCGGTACTCCTCCGGCGGCTGCGAGAGCCGGTGCAGGATGGCGAGCATGCGCGGCGGAACCGCGCCGCGCTGCAGGTCGGCGAGCTTCCCGCGCGCGATCGCAAACACCTCCGCCATGCGCGCGCGGTATTCCGCCGCGTTCCGGGCGCGGGCGAGGACCTCGAGCATCTCGGCCTGCGCCTCGCGGATCCAGCGGATCGTGTCGTGGCGCCGGGCTTCGATCCCGCGCATCTTGATCTTGCCGTCCTCGAACGCGCCGAAGTAGCGGTTGGCTACCGGGTTGCCGGCGTACTGGCGCGAGGGCGGGAACGCCAGCCAGCGGTAGAGCCCCTCGATGTCGATCCGCACACCCGTATCGCGCCCGATCTCCTCCACCAGCGCCTGGTGGTCGGCGTCGGTCGAACCCTCCTTGTAGATCCACAGCGCGTCGGTGAGCGCGTGCAGGAAGAGGTAGCCGCGCTCCTCGGCGATCTCCTTGGCGCGCAGGAGCGTATCTCGCCCGCAGGCGGTCGTGGATTCGTGGGCCTCGATCCGCCCGAAGCGCGCGTTCTTGTAGCCGAGGTACCCGAAGCAGGTCACCAGCAGCCACTTGAGCGCCACCTGCCGGCGGCGCAGCACTTCGCGCTCCGGCCCCTCGGGCAGCGCGCGCGCGGCCTTTTTCAGGGCAAGGCGCTTCTCCAGGAGCGGCGCGAGCGTGAGCGGGACGATCCCCTTGCGGCACTGGCACACCGGGTAGCCGATCTCGGGGATGATTCTCGGCGGGGCGCCCAACTCCGCAGCATCGTTCGTTCTTCCTTCCTCATCCCCTCGCTCCCCTTTCTCTCCTCTCTCATCCCCCTTCCCTTTCTCCCAGCATACCCCCACTCGCGAAGTCTTCGCATCGGCAGTCCACCGATGCTCATCGCTCGGGGGGCAGGCGCTGGGAGAAGGGGAGTGAGGGGATGAGGGCGCGACTTGCGGCCGATCCCTCGGGCCTATCGGCCCTCGGGATTCACACTTCGGGCACGTCCGCCCGACCGTCTCGGCCGAGAGGTTGAACTTCACCATCAGGCTCGGGTACATCGAGGCGAAATCCAGTTCGAGCACGTGTTCGTAAAGCCCCGGCTCGGGCTGGAAGGTCAGCCCGCCCTTGTCGCCGCGCACGAGTTCGAGCGCGGTCTTGAAATCCTCAGGCGTCCGCTTGCGGTAGGGGATCAGCCATCCGCGCCGGTAGGCTTCGGCCGTCTGCATCGCGCTGATCCCGGTGCCGGAGGAGGTGCGCGCCACCTGCTGCAGCGGCTGGAGCGTGGTGCGCGCGAGCTCCACCAATCCGTCCAGCCCGTACTCGTCGGCCAGGAAGGCGGTCTGGCGGTCGATGTGCAGACGGCCGAAAAGCCAGACCGAGGAGGGACGGTGGACGATTCTTCCATAGGAGAAGTAGGAGCGCTCGCCCTTGCGCAGCACGCTCCGGCGCGCGTCGCGGTTGAGCGGCAGGTCGATGCCGGACCGGCGCGCGAGCGCGATCAGTTCGGGCAGCAGGAACGAATCGCCCCAGGCGGTGAGCAGGATGTCGGGATCGTAAGCGAGGATCGCGCTGCGGACCGCCTCGACCAGTTCGCGCGGGTCATCCCACGCGCAGGTTTGGGCGGGCATCCCCGGTGCGGTGATCTCGAGCGGCGCGCGGTACCCGTGGGAGGGGTCGCGCAGTTCGCCGGTCAGGCGCAGGGTGAGGATGCGGAACGGCGGCGGCTCGGCGGCCAGGTCCCAGCGGGTCCGACCGGTCGTAATCGCCCGCACCCGCGCCCCTTCCAGGGTGACCTGGCACTCGGCGAGGGGGAACACGTTGCGCTCGACCGCGTAGACCAGGGCCGGGTCGAGGTCGGCGTTGTAGAAGGCGAGGTCCGGCCAGCGCGCGAGCGCCTCGCGCACCGCGGCGCGGTAGGGGAGCGGCCCCGGCGCGGTGACGCTCAAAAGATCGATCTCCTCGCCGCGGTGGATCTCGAAGCGGCGCTCGCGCGCGAGAAGCAGCCCTTTTTTCCACCCGGAGATTTCCTTCCACGCGGCGCGCAGAATGGAAGGCTCCGCGGCGATGAAGAAGCTCATCGGCAATTCGTCGACCGCGCGCAGCGCGCGGCCGTCGTCCGTCTTCAGCCACAGGACCATGCCTTCCGGAGCGGGGTAGAGGTCAAGGATCCAGGCGGGGAGGGAGCGGGCGTTCATGTTCGAGCGCCTCCACGCGCGCCGCGAGGCCGGCCACGGCCGAGGCGGTGCCGATCAGCATCCCCAGCAGGATGATCTGCATCGGCAGGGGGTCGGCGGCCATCGAGGAGGCGGCCAGCCGGCGGCGGGCCAGGGCAAACAGGTCGTCGAAGATTTTCTGGTCGGCGCGGGTGAGCGCGCGGCGGTAGCGGCCGAGGCGTTCCTCGGCCTGCGCCAACTGTTGGGTGATCGAAACCAGGGTCCGTCCCATGATTCAACCTCCTGCCCCAACCCCATCTCCCCGCCTTCGCCCCGAAAGACCGCCGGGGCGGAAGGCACCCCTCCTCCCCTTCCCGTAGGGGCGCAGCAATGCTGCGCCCCTACTACCCCAAATGGAGAGGTGGGGTGGATTCGGGCGATGGATTTCGGTCCGCAAGCGGCGGAAGCGGATGCCGGAAATCCCGCTCCCGTGCCGGGAGATTCGCCCGGAGGGGATTGTCAAAACCGGGAAGCGCCGTCGGGGGCGGCGGGGCGGCCGCCTCCTGCTCCGGCCCCACGCGCCGGTCGGCCCGGCGCAGGATCCCGTCGTAGAAAGATTCCCGGTCCGCGACGCGTTCGGAGCGCGGCGGGTGCACGGTGAGCGCGACCGGGACGTTGCGGCTGCGGCGGCGCAACACCGGCCAGAGCGCGTTGAGCAGCCGGCGCGCCTCGGTAATCGGCACGTTCTCGTCGTAGAACGTATCCAGGAGGTGCAGGATCACCAGTGGCGCGGCCTCCGCGGGCAGCGAGAGAATGCGCTCGGCCATCTGGTGGCAGGTGAAGGCGCGCGAGATGTTGATGCGCGCGAGGACCGGCTCGGGCGCCTGCCCGCTGCGGGCGACGTACTCCGCCAGCCACAGCGCGTCGAACCGGTTGCCGCCGTCTATCACCCACACCGGCCGCCGCAGCGCGATCTGCGCGGTCAGCGCGAGCGCCAAGGGGACCGAATCCGGCCCGTAGAGCGCGGCCAGCCCGGCCGGCGCCTGCTGCGAAACATCCAGCGCGCGTTCATTATCCATGCCCACAGTATGCAGAACATTTGTTCTAGTGTCAAGGGGGAACAACATGCGGCGTATCAAAAACCCGCATTCTTTGGATAAAGAGGCGATTAATTATTACGCATGGAAAATAGAATGGACAGGATTTATAGGATTTAACAAGATTTATTTTTAATATTTTTGAAAAAATTTTTCATCTTTTCGCAATGCAATAAAAATTGTATCTGCTCAGCCTTTGCTGTCCTAACCCCCTCTCCCCGCCTTCACCTCGAAGATCACCGAGGTTCAGGCACCCCTCTCCCCCTTCCCCTTATGGGCCTGTCCCTGAGCGGAGCGAAAGGAGAAGGGGGAGAGGGGTTGGGGGAGAGGAGGTTAGGATAGTGTATCGTAGGAAGCCTGAGCAATTACTAAAATTTTTTAGATTGAAGAGAAAAAACGTATTTGCTCAGGCCGTTTTTTTCACAGTTATTTTCAACGTAGCGTCACAGGCGTTTTTGGTGTTGTCCGTCACCCCGGCGTACTCG
>JAFGCU010000009.1 GCA_016932475.1 Anaerolineales bacterium | reverse complement strand
CATCATGTCAATAGTGCCCAGCGAGAATCGCCGGTTGGATTGTGGTGACGATTTCATGGCGCCCCAACGTATTCTCCCCTCCTCATTTCGGGAAAGGGGATGGCCCTCTTTTTCCTCCCCTCCCCATTTTGGGGAGGGGCAGGGGGAGGGGTCGTTGCGAGCCCTGGCCCAGCCCGACAGGGCGGGCGAGACCACGCTGAATTCCGATGGTCTCGATACGCGGAAACCGCTACTCGACCACCCTCCTCCGACCTATTCATCACTCTGCTAATAGAACACGTCGATCCTCTCGATCCCCCCGTCCCGCACCATCCCGGCATACGGCGCCGGAACGACGCCGCCTTCCACCAGGAACGGTTCACCCGATCGCGGCAGGACCCTGATCCGCATGGGAGTCATTCCCGCGGCAAAAGTGTCTCTCCGTTCCGGGTTGTGATACGTGATATCACAACTTCCCAGAAAACGGAACGAGAACGTGCCATCCGCCCGGAACAGCCAAGCGGGCAGGGCGGGGCGCAATTCCAGGACAAGCGCATCTCCGTCCATGCGGAACAGCCGGGGTCCCGCGGTCATCCGCACCCACAGGCTGAGGAACTCGGCGGTCGCGCCGCTCAGGCGCGCGACGAATCCGTTCCCGTGCAGGTCCGGATCGGGATGGGCGCTCGAAGCGATGAAGGAGGAGTTCTCGAGCGGATTGCGTCCGTAAGTCTCCGGATTCAGGAACGCGGGCAGGCCGGTTTTCAGATCGGCGAAAAATTCCTCATGCAAGCCGGCGTGCAGAAGCTCCAGCAGATACTTGAACGCCATGTGCATCCAAACGGATTCATTTTCCAGCCAGCCGGGGGTGAAGGCGCGCGCCCGTCCAATCTCATGCGGCCATGCTTCCAGGGAGGTGTTCACCCGGTACATGCCGAGCTTCCGGTCGAAGAGGCCGCTGCCACGCACCCGGGCGTGAAGCCGCCGGGCGTCCTCCGGGCCGAGAGTCCGCATGCGCCGCACCGGCCCTTCCAGAAAAGGCGGCAGTGCGGCGGGCTCGAACGCCGTGACCCGGATCAACGGGCGCCCCTGCGGATCGGTCCGGCCGTCCGGATCGTGGGATGTCACCCGGTGTATGAAATACGTGGGCGGGAGATCTCCCGCCATGGATTCAGCCCGGGCGACCGCCTCCCGCAGCTTCCGGCGGACAGCTTCGAAAAAATCCGCAAGCTCGCGGCGTTCCGTCGCGCCGTCAAAACCCAGGCGGGTGGCCGCGCGGTAGGATTCCAGGGCGGTCGAGAGCCGGTCCCAGGCGGCAAACGCGGGGAGTTCTTCTTTTAATACGGATTGGATCGCGCGCAGCAGATCCGATCCCTCGACCGGCAATTCCACTTCCCGCGGCGTCTCCCCCAGCGTGTCCGCCAGAAATTCGACCAGACGGAGCAGGGCATACGTTTCCGCCATCGAGGAGCCGAACAACGCCGGCAGGCCGTTGAGCGCGTCGTACCAGCCCGGCCGCCCGGCCTCCATTTGGATTCCCAGCCCGGAGGGATCGAGCGCGGCGTATTTAAGCGCCGCCAGCAGGACGAGTTTCGAAAACAGCGGCGCTCGGAAAATCTCCCCTCTCCCGTGATCCGCCCGGGCCCACTGCGGGGATTCCGCCCGCCCGGCGATCAGCGCCGCTTTCTCCGGATCGTGCAGGAGCGCGTTCGCCTGGCGCGGCTGGCCGCCTTCGAGGACAAAGCGTTCACGGCGCGGTTGGACGCGCTCGGCGGAGTCGAAGAACGGCAGGGGTTCCGAATCGAACAGGAGGTGTTCGCGGTTCTCCGGAAAGACCGCCAGGTACGATTCGATCAGATCGAGGTTGTAGGTCCAATGATCCGTCCAATAGCCCGTGCCGTGGGCGGCGTGGATTTCAGGAGTTGCCAGGCCGAGGACCCGATCGAGGAATTCCCGGACGGAGGTGCGCAGCCGCGCTTTTTGCGCCGCGGCCGCCAGCCGCCCGGGCGTGAACGGTTTCGCCAGCAGTTCCTTCAGCGCCGCCGGCTCCTCCGCCGTTTCCAGGAGGAGTGGAATGGATTCGGGCGGCAGAGAAAAAGTGACTCCCTTAACGGCGAGCGGGTTGTATCCGTCGGCCTGGAGCAGGCTCAGGAAAGTGCGCAGGTTGTATTCGCCGGCCTCGGGCACGAAGAAAACGTCGTTGCGGCGGTTCTGGTTGATATCCCGGTAGTTGCCTTCGCCCTGTGAAAAAAATTCCGGCGCAAGATTGAAATTATTGTAGTCTCGTTCGAGATCGCCGTGCCGGCGCGAATAGATATGGCAGACGCGTTTTCCGCCGAAGAGACGCGGATACCCGCCGCGCATCAGGTTGTCGAGGTATGTCTGCCGGCAGTAACCGTCGAAGAGCGGCGAGGCGGAGGCGGTGCGGATGGAATCGGTCAGCTCGGCGGTCAGCCGGCGCGCCTCTTCCCGCTTGGCCTCGACCGCGCCCGGGGCGAGGAGGGGCTGCACGCCCGCGGCGATGACCTCCGGCCGCGGGGCGTTCCCGTAAAGGCTGGTGATGACGCGCGTGCCGCCGGGAGGAAGCTCCATGCGCGCGCCGAACAGGGCGCAGGGGGTGCGGCCCTGGGTGGTTTGGGCCGCGTCCAGCACGCCCTGCAGGCCGGACTCGTGGAACACCCGCGGGCAGGCCAGGGCGGTATCCATCCCGAAGACCGCCTTCGGGTCCACCGCCGGCGGCAGAAGCCCGCCCTCGAGGAAGCCCAGGGCGAAATTTCCGGATTCGATCGTCTGAACGCGGAGCGAATCATCCGAGCTGGCTTTCAAGCGGTAGAACGGGAGCCGCTCGCGGTGATGGACGACCTCCATCCAGGCTTCGATCGTGCGGCCGATTTCCTTGAGCGCGCCGTTGGTCAGCCCGAAGGGGATCAGGGCCGGCAGTCCGTCGAGCACCTCGAGCGAGAGCGGCGAGGATGCCGTGTTGTGAAAGCTCACCCGCCGCACCAGCGCGGCGAAGGGCTCCCCCGGCAGGAGGAAATACAAAACGTTAACCTGCAGGCCCAGCCGCGCGCGGCGCTCCTCGATCTCCAGTTCGTTCAGGCCGACGTACATATTCCACTCGGCGTCCGCGTCCTGCCAGGGGGAAAACGGTTCCTGGGTCCATGAACGGCCGTTGCGCGATCCGCGCAGAAACGTCCGGAATCCGAGCAGCGCGGTCGATTGATACGCCCGCTGGGCCGGCTGGAATTCCATCAGCGGGTGGTCCTTGTCCTCCAGGCCGAAACCGGCAATGGCCTGCCCGCGGTTGACGTAGAACGCCCACAGGGGAATCCCGTACTCGCCGGCGATCCCCGGCAGGAAGCTCGCGAACGGCCGTTTCGCGGGATACGCAGGCAGGATGAAGCGGTCTAATTTATCAAAATTGGATGGCATAGGTCTCGGCGGGAAAATGGGAAATCCGGGATTAGGAATTCAATTTGCGGTTGATCCGTTCCGCCAGCCGGTGCATCTGCGATCCGAGCATGGCATGGATATCCGCCTCCGGATCGGCCAGGACTTTATCCCAAATGAGTTGCAGGGATTCATACAGCCGGTTCTCCAGCATGCCCCACATCCAAACAGTCCGGAAGGAGCGGCCGGCCCGCAGGGCGGCGATCATCACCCGGTAGACGGGGTGTTGGGCAAACCGGTTGGCGGCCAGGGCATCCAGCCGGGTGGGCAGGGAGAAAGCGGGAAAGAGCTCCTCCGGGAGATTCTTTCCATTCAGAAATTCAATCAACTCCAGTGCGGCGTTCTCCTGGCGGGCATGTTTCCAAATCACCAAATGGAATCCCCCGACGAACGGAACTCCCGGCGGCACGGCGACGGCGAACTGGTCTTTCAGCGCCGGCTCCACGCCGGGGTGATCGTACAGCCACGGGCCGCTGATGGCCAGCGCGGCCCGCCCGTTCCGGAAGAGCGCATCCGATTGGGTGTCATCCAACCGCCGCGCGGCAGGGAGCAGGTAGCGGCTCAACCGGAAGAACTGTTCCATTCCGTCCAGGGCTTCGGGAGAATCGAAGACCGCCTTCTGAGAATCCTCGGAAAGGAATTTCCCGCCGGACGCCCAGATCCAGCCGGCCATGATATGCAGGTTGATGCGCGAGTGGTAGGTCGGCAGCACCAGAGGGCTCTCCGCTCCGTGCTCCCGGAGCGCCTGCAGGCAGGCTTCCAGTTCGGCGTGATCGGAAAACATGTCCCGCCCGTCCTGGCCGGCCCGGGCGAACAGATCTTTGCGGTAGTACATGAGGCGCGTATCCGCCACCCAGGGGATGGCCCAGGCGAAGGCGTCGCTGTTGAGCGAGTCGCGGATCGCGCGGACGCTCTGCCAGCTGGCCGGCAGGAACACCTCCTCGCCGCCGAACAGCCCGGCTTCTTTTTCGCTCAGCGGCCGCAGGGCGTTCATCATCACCATGTCGCTGACCCAGCTGCTGCCGATTTCGGATACGGCCGGGCCGTCGCCGTACAGGGCGATCTGGACCATCCGCGCCCAGGCGCCCTCGAAGGGGATCACTTCGAGGTTGACGTGGACGCGGCGTTCGCGTTCGAAGCGCGCCAACACGGAGCGCATCGCTTTCACCGCCTCTTCCCCGTGGTCAAAAATCGAAAAATCGATCGTGTCCATGGCTGTCTTCCATTGTAACGGTATTCAGCGCTCAAGCTTCCCGCACGTCCGTATGTTGGCGGATTCGTCGTAGGTATACCCGCCATGAGATATCCCGGTCACGCAGAACGTCACATCGCCGGAGCGCCTGACCGGGTCGGAGAGAAGCCGGACATACCCTGAGGCATCACTCCGCCCGCGGGTCTCTCCGCGGATGACCGCCCCCACCCAACCGCCGGAAACGGATGCGCCTTCCACCGGAAGGCCGTCCGCGTCCGCCACGCGGATGGACGCGGCCGCCTGCCATGTGCCGTCGCTGTTCTCCTGCGCCGTAAGGGTGATTTCCTCCAGATGCAGGACGCCGGGCGGGCCCTGATACCGGCCGGCCTGCCCGGGCAGTTGATACACCCGTACGTAGTCCACCCGCAGGAACTGCGGGAAACGGGTCGTTTCGTCCGGATACCCGGGCCAGTCGCCGCCGACCGCCAAGTTGAGGATGAGGAAGAAAGGAAAATCGTACACCCATTCGCCGGACACCATCCCTGGATCGACGCGGAAGTATTCCCTGTCATCTAGATACCAACGGATCCCGCCCGGCTCCCATTCGATGGCATACGTATGGAACGAATCCGAGAGCGTTCCGTCCGCGGCGGTTGCGAAGCCGCCCACGCCGTTCCCGCCGGAGTATCCCGGCCCGTGCACGGTTCCATACACGCGGTTGGGTTCGCGCCCGATATGCTCCATGATGTCGATCTCGCCGCAGGCGGGCCAGCCGGCCTGGCTGATGTCCGCCCCGAGCATCCAGAAGGCCGGCCAGATTCCTTTTCCAACCGGAAGCCGCATGCGGGCTTCGATCCGGCCGTAGGTAAACGCGTGCAGGTTCTGGGTTTTCAGCCGGGCGGAGGTGTAATTACGGTGGAGGTATTTCTCGGCGCGCGCTTCCAGGATCAGCATTCCGCCCTCGACGCGCGCATTCCCGGGGCGGTCGGTATAGTACTCCCATTCGTTGTTTCCCCAGCCGCCGCCGCCGACATCAAAAACCCAATGGGCGGGGTCGATCGCCCCGCCCTCGAATTCGTCATGCCAGGTCAAATCCCAGCCGGAACGCATTCCTTCCGGGGTCGGCGTGTGGGAAGGGAGGACGGTGGGTGCGGATGCCGAGCTGCGGGCGGGACCGCAGGCCGATGAGAGGAGGAGAAGGACTCCCCATGCGCAATAGAGGTGCATCGGAATGTGTCGCCGTGGCGGCATGGAGAGTCCTTCTCTGAGGAGAAAGGTGTTACTTTTCAACGCCGGTGATCACCACCCCCTGCATAAACGCGCGTTGAGCAAAGAAGAAAATCAGCACCGGGATCACCGCCGATACGAGCGAGGCGGCCTGGATCATGTTGATCGATGCTGCATACAGGTTGTTGAAGGCGGTCAGGCCGATGGTGATCGGGAACTTTTCGGGATGGCCGGCCAGGTAGATCATGGGATTGAAAAAATCGTTCCAGGCGTAGAAGAAGTGGAACAAGGCCACGGCGGTCAGCGCCGACGTCGACTGCGGAAGGATCACCGAGACGAAGATGCGGAGCGGATTGGCCCCGTCCATCATCGCCGCTTCGTCCAGTTCGCGCGGGATGGTCAGGAAGAACTGCCGCAGCAGGAACACGTTGGTGCCCCAGGAAAAGAAAGCCGGGATGATCAGCGGCCACCAGGTGCCCACCAGGTCCAGCTTCAACCAGAAAAAGTATGTGGGGATGAGCGTCACGGCGCCGGGCAGGATGACCGTGGACATCATCAGGATGAACAGCACATTCTTGCGCGGAATCCGGAACCGGGCAAATCCGAAGGCCACCAGGGCGGCCGATACCACCGAGCCGAATGTGGTGATCACCGCGTAGAGGATCGTGTTCTTCAGAAGGTTCGGGTAATTGATCGTATTCCAGGCATCGGGGAAGTTTTCCCATTGCGGATCGAATTCCCAGGAGCGCTCCAGGGAACGCCACGATCCCGCCCACTCGACCGGGCCGGCGGCTTCGTCGGCCGGGTCGATGAACGTGCTGGAGGCGCGCCCCTTTTTTATCAGCGCCATGGATTTGATTTGTCCCTCAATCGGCACGAGGTAGATTTCGTAATCCTCGCCCTGGTAATTAAAGGTGGCTTCCGAAGCGGGCCAGATGGGCGCGCCGGTCTTGGAGAACTGGCCGTCGGTTTTCACCGCGGTGAACATGCCGTAGACCATCGGGACGAGGTAGAAAAACAAAATCAGCAGCGTCAGGCCGGTGATCAGGCTCGTGGCGAGAACGCGCTGCACCTTGCGGGAAAGCCGCCGATGGCCCGGGGCGGGGGCAGCGACCGGTTCCTGAGTCATTCTTTATCCTCCGCGGCGTAAAACACCCAGTATTTCGCCGTCCCGAACAGGATGACCGTCAGGATGATGCCCACGATGAACATGATCCAGGCCAGGGTGGCGCCGTATCCCATATTCTGGAAGGTAAACGACTGCTTGAAGAAATACACCATATAGAAGCGGGTCATCCCCTCCGGGAAACCGGTCCCGCGGTTGAGGACGAAGGGCGCCAGGAAGTACTGCAGCGAACCGATAACGTTCAGGATGAGCTGGTAGAGGATTACCGGCGTGATCATCGGCAGTGTGATTTTGCCCAGACGCTGGAACCAGGAGGCGCCGTCGATTTCGGCGGCCTCGTACAGCTCGGTGGGCACTCCCTGCAATCCGGCGAGGAAGATGATCATCGCCGGGCCCACCCCCCACAGGCCGAACATCGTGTACGCGAGGTAGACGAGTTGGGGATCCGCCAGCCAGCGCAATCCCGTGCTGCCGACCGCCTGGATGCCGGTCAGGTTCTGGATGATGATGTTGATCCAGCCGGTCTGCTCGTTCAGCACGCCGTTCCAGATCAGGACCGTGGCCACCAGCGGGATCATCGAAGGCATGTAGAACAGCGTGCGGTACAGCTGCGATCCGAGGACGTTTTTGGAATTGAGCAGGACGGCCAGGAACAGCGCAAAGGCCAGGCCGATCGGAAGCGAGATGGCGGAGAAACGGATCGTCCGCAGAAAAGACAATCCGACTTCCGGATCCTCAAACAGCGCCCGGCGCCAGTTGTCGAAGCCGATGTAGGCGGCCTGGTCGGGGACCGTGGGATTAAACTCAAGCAGCGAGAATACGAAGGAGGCGACCATCGGAAAGAAATACAACCCGATAAATCCGATGATCCACGGGGTCAGGAAAAACAGCCCCCACAGCGCTTCCTTCTTCTGGAGGCTGGATATTTTCGTTTTGAATTTCTTCTGCGGCCGCAGCGCGTGGAGCTTGCTTGTGAGGGACACTTCCACCCATCCTTTCAGGGTCAGCCCGGCGGCAAGCCGCCGGGCTGACCCTGAGTTGAAATGCCGTATCTCGCTAGGCGAGGGCCGCGTCGAAAATAGCCTGGAGCGCGACGCGCAGTTGCTCAAATTCCGCGTCGATGTCCAAACCGGCGGTGTTGGACCACTTGTTCCAGAACTCGTTGTACTTGTCGGTGGTCTCCTGGAAGGAAGGCATCCAGCTTTCATGGTTCGGGTTGTCGGCGAAGGCCATGCCGGCCACCGCGACGTCCCAGTTGATGTCGTCCTTGTCGGGGAAGTTGGTCTCGGTGTAGGAGGCGAAGTAGTCGCCCTGCAGCGAGAGCCGCGCCGGCATGCCGCCGTAGATCGACAGCAGCGAGGTCGCATGTTCCTTGCTGAGCATGTAGGTCAGCACCTTGAAGGCGGATTTCGGATCCTTGCTGCCCTTCGGGATGCAGAAGGTGTCGGCGTGCATCTTCGAGGTCACCGTGCCGTTGTAGGAGGGCGTGGCCGCCAGGTTCCAGTCGAACTTGACCTCGCCGAGCGCCCACGGGGCCACGTACCAGGTGTGGATGTGGATCATCGCCAGGTTTCCGGACGAGAACGGGCCGCCGGGACCCTGCAGGAAGTCGGCGCCGCCGTACGCGCCGTTCGGGATGAACCAATCCTTCCAGTACCCATCGTAGGTCCACTTCCAGGCGGCGTTCCAGGCGTCCGGGATCTGGGCCGTCTTGCCGTCATCCGCCACGAGCGATCCGGATCCGAAGAAGGTGCCGATGCCGCGCGGATCGGTGAACTGGTTCATGAATCCGAACTGGGTGATTTTCGTGCTGTCGAATCCGTCGGTCTTGGCGTCGTTGCCGTTCGAGTCGAAGGTCAGCATCATCCCCACGTCGCGCAGGGTGTCCATGTTCCATTCGACTTCCGAGCCGTCCGGCATGACGTACTTCTCGCCGTACTTGGCGGGCGGGAGGTTCAGGCCGGCTTCCTCGAACAGATCCTGATTGTAAAGGATGAAGGACGGGAAGATGCCGAACGGGATGCCGAGCTGTCCTTGCTCCTGGATCAGGTAGAACTTGACCAGGGCGGGATCGTAATCGCTCAGGTCGTAATTGTTTTCCGCGATCAGCGGCGCCAGATCCAGCCAGGCGCCCTTGAAGCTGTCGCGCCCGCGGACGCCGATCGGCCCGACGATGTCGGGCGCGTTGCCGGCCGCGATCTGGGTGGACAGGGTGTCGTAGGCGACGTCGTTGTCGACGATCTCGAGCATCAGCTCGATCTCGTCCTGCGAAGCGTTGTATTCCTCGACGAAAGCCTTCTGGGGGGCGAAGGTGCCTTCATCGCTGCCGGCGCCCAAGCCCACGAACCAGCGTACCTGGACCTTTTCGGCGGGGGCGGGTTTGTCCGTGGGAACTTCGGCGACCGCATCGGTCGCCTTCACGGCGGTGGTCGCCGCCGGCTGGGCCGGCGAACAGGCCACGATCAGCAAGGCCACGACCAGCAGAGCAAACAGAATTTGGATCCGTTTATTGCGCATGGATTTTCTTCTCCTTCAGAAATGGATTGGTTTCGGACCGGAAGATGGGGCATGATCCGAAAATCAATGGAGGGTTAAATGCTTTTTTTCGGCTGTCACCTCCTTGGAGCCTGCCTTAATCCGGCCGCTCGGAAGGCGTTTGGCGCGTAGGAAGCATGCGAAGGGCGGCTGGGGTTCAGGGAGGTCCTCATGGATTCCGATTGGGCGATCCGCGGTTGGTTTGCGGAAATGATCCAACCTCATTCTATGGGCTCCCCTCCGGCGGGGCATGCAGATTTGTGCACAAAACTAGCACGTTTGTAATTTCCAAAGGGGGGGGTGCGGCCGGTGTCGGTCTGGTTTTCCCGTCTTTTCTCCGGCAATTAATTGAGCTTGGGTCTCCGCGTTACGCCCGGAAGAAAAAGGTGCTGATGGAGCGGGGCGGGCTCTTTACGGGCGCCGCCTGGCCGTTGTATTTCAGCGAAAAAGGAACGGCTTTTTCGGAGCGGTTCATGACCACCACGGCGATCCGGTCGTCCGGATTAATAAAGGCGGTGGTTTCCAATTCATCGAGCGTGGAAGCGCTTACAATCCGGCGCGCGCCGGGCCGGACGAACCGTGAGAAGTGGCCTATGTAAAAGTAGGAGTTGTGGAAGCGGAGCGTTCCCTTCCCAACGTCGGCCATCAGCGGGGCGACGCAGTAATTCCCCTTGTGGTTCGGTCCGCCGCGGCCGTCCAGCAGCAGGTTCCAGTCGAGCCACCCGGCCGTCCAGTGGTTCAGATCCTCGAGCATGGAACGGCCGTAGCGTTCGCCGATTTCCCATTCGTCGGCGGGCGGCTTGCCCTCCACACAACCCTCGCTGAACAGCAGCTGTTTTTCGGGGTACGCGTCGTGGGTCAGGAGGACGTTGCGGAAATGATCGCCCACATACCAATGGAAGGCGGCTCCCCAGACGTGGCGCGCGGCCTGCGGATCGTCGTAGATCACCTTGGCGCGTTCGAACAGGAGGTCGCGGTTATGATCCCAGACCAACAGCTTGATCCGGCCCCGGAAACCGGCCTTCTCGATCGCGGGGCCGAGGTGATCGCGGACGAAATCGCGTTCTTCCTCGGCCGAGTAGATGCAGGAATCCCAGGTCTGCACAGCCGCCGGTTCATTCTGCACGGTCAATCCCCAGATCGGAAGGCCTTCCCGGGCGTATTCCTGCGCGAAGCGCACGTAATAACGCGCCCAGGCCTCGCGGTATTCCGGTTTGAGTTTCCCGCCGCGGTTCATCTGGCCGTTGGTCTTCATCCAGGCCGGAGGGCTCCACGGGCTGGCCAGAATTTTCAGGGTCTGCCCGGCCGCGCGCGAGGCTTCCCGGATCATCGGGATCAATTGGCGCCGGTCGTGGTCGATCGAGAAATGCGCGAGCTCCACGTCGCCCGGCACTTCCGTATAGGCGTAATTGCCGAGCGCGAAATCACAGCTCCCGATGTGGGTGCGGCAGAGGGTGTACCCGTTGCCGGAGGCGGGATCGAAATACGCCTTGAGGATCTCCATCCGGATTTCCGGGGAGAGGGCGTAAAAGGTATCCGCGGCCGCCTCGGTGAAGGCCCCGCCGAATCCCTCGATCGTCTGAAACCGGTGATTGGAATCCACCGATACCGACGGCCCGTCGGAGATCGAAGATTCAAAGGCAACCGGATCTTTTTCCGAAAGCCGGTCTTTGGTGTTCCGGGCGGTGCGGAATACGGAGGCCTCGGCGGGCATGCGCAAGATCCCTTCTGTGGCGGGAATCCATACCGGATTGAAAAATTCCATGCACAGTATAGAGGGGAGCCCTCGATACCTGCATGGAATCTTGTGTCCGGCATTAGCACGCCGGTGACCAAGCCGTCCGCTCAGTGCTTGCGCCGGTATGCCAGCGGCGCCACGCCGACTTCCTTGCGGAATGCGCGGCTGAAGTAATTGCCGTCGGAGAAGCCGACCTTCAGGGCGATTTCGGTGACCGGCAATTCGCCGGAGGCCAGCAGCTGTTTGGCCTGTTGAATCCGGTAACGGGCGAGATAATGTACGAGGGAAAGACCGGTCTCCTGCGTGAAGCAGCGCGAAAGGTAGCCTTCGCTGACGCCGACATGCTGGGCCGCGTCCTCGCGGCCGATCGGCTCGGCGAAGTGCTCGTGGATGTACGCCATCGCCTTGCGGGTCAGGCGCCGGGCTTCTCCGCTGAGCTTCGGACGGTGCAGCAGCGCGTCCTTCAGGTGAGACAGCGTTTCCGCGGAGGAGAACATGCCCTTGCGCAGAACCGCCGCCACGCTGCGATTGAGCCGCGACATCTCCTCGCCGGTCAGCGTTTTGGCGGAGAGGACGATGACCGGAACCGGCCGCGCCGTTTCCATCTTCCGCATCGCCTCCAGCACGGCGAATCCGTCCACGTCCGGCATCATCAAATCCAGCAGCACCAGATCCGGCTCTCCGGATTGGAGGATCCGCAGCGCCTCCCGGCCGCCGGAGGCCAAAAGAAGTTTATGCTGGGGGTGCTGGGCGCGCACGATCCGGGCGTGCAGTTCGAGCACGCCCGGATCATCGTCCACAATCAGGATGGTCCGCCCCCCGCCTCCCGCGAGCTCGCCCTGCGCGGCGCCGTCCTCGCCTCCGCCCGCTCTCCGGATGGCATCCGCCAGTTCCGGCGCGCCGATCGGCTTGCTCAGGTAATCCAGCTCCAGCATGGAGCCGCTGTCGCGCTCCATTTCCAGCGAATAGAACAGCACCATGATTTCCGCGGTCGCCGGATGCGCCTTCAAGGCGCGCATCGCCTCCAGGCCGCGCTCCCGCGTCTTGGGAACATCGAGCACGACCGCCGCCGGCGGCGATTGCGCGGCGTGCTTCAGCCAGCGCCCGTCTTCGTCCCAATTCCGGGTCTCCACCCGGAAGCTCTGCTGCTTCAGATACTCCTCCAGCGGCCGGGCGCTTTCCGGTTCTGGGGTGACGATCCATACCGCGGCGGCCAGGTCCTCGTCCATCGGCATCGCCTGAAGGGTCGGCAGGGTGAAGGAAAACGCCGCCCCTTCGCCCTCCACGCCGGAGGAGTGGACGCTGATCTTTCCGCCGTGCATTTCCACCAGGCGTTTGCAGATCGCCAGTCCCAGGCCCAGGCCGCCGTATCCGCGCGCCGAGGTTTTTTCCGCCTGGCGGAACTCATCGAAGATGATTTTCTGTTCGGCCGGAGGGATTCCGAGGCCGGTGTCCGCGACCGTTATGGTGATGGAATCGCCGCCCGCCGCCGCCGAAAGCCGGACCCCGCCGATTTCGGTGAACTTGACGGCGTTTTGGATCAGGTTAAGGACGACCTGGCGAAGCCGGGTCGGATCGCCCCATACCAGCGGCATTTCGGCGGGGAGGTGCGCCTGCCAATCCAGCCCGCGTTCGCGCGCCAGCTGTTGCCCGACGACCGCCGCCAGTTCGAGCACCTTCGCCGGATCGAGCGGTTCGCACACCAGGCGCAGCTCGCCCGATTCGTCGCGCGCCAAATCCAGCACGTCGCGGATCAGGCCGTCCAGATGCCGGGCGGTGAGGTGCATGCGCTGCAATTTCTCGCCGCGCTGGGGCGCGGATCCGCCGTCGTCCTTGATCAATTCGTCGCTCAACCCGGTGATGAGGCTGAGCGGGGAGCGCAGCTCGTGACTCACCATGGAAAGGAAGCGGCCTTTCAGCCGGTTGGCTTCCTCCGCCAGCCGCTGACCCGCCGCCGCCTGCCGGTACAGCTGAGTCGTATTGGCCAGCAGGCGGTCGCGCTCGTCGAACAGCAGGGCGCCCTTGATCGAACTCCCCAGCTGGCTGCGCAGCGCTTCGTAGACTGCACCGTCGTGCGGGCCGACCTCGAAGCACACAAAACCGATCTCCTCGCTTTGAAATCCGAGCTCCTCGCGCACGAAGGTCCGCCTTTTTTCAGCCCACAGCCCGGCCGGCAGCGGCTGGGTGGTGGGAAAACTGCGCACGTTCTCGAGCGACAGCCGCTCCCCGCCGTCGCAGGCCAGGATCACATGCGCCCGTTCCGCCGGACGCTTCACGCCGTCGTACAACGCCACCACGCAGCTGTCGATGCCAAGCAGCTTCAGGTCGCGGGCCAGGACGTCCATCAGGTTCTCCAGATGGAAAGTGACCGCCATGGTCTGGCTGATCGCGCGCAGGACGGCCGTCTGGTTGTCGAGTGACATCCGCATCTGGCTTTGCTGTTGGAGGACCAGCTCGTCCAGGAACACCCGCGCCCGGTGCCAGATGTTTTCCGCGCCCGCCACGAGCGCCGGATGGCCCGAGAGCGCGCGGCAGCTTTCGCGCCGCAGCGCCGAAAGGACATCCTGCAGGCGGGCGACCGGGACCTGCTGTTCCATCATGCGCCGCGAGGTCAGGTCGATCGCGGTCAGAAAGGCGTCCCCGTCGTCCTCCATTTGCAGGCTGGCCGTCAGCGCGTCCAGCCATTCCTCCGCCGTATGCGCAAAGACCGGCATATCGCGCATAACCATCGCGCGGTGAACCTCCTCCAGAAGAATCTCGCGCCGTTTTTCCAGGAGGGAGCAGGCCAGGTCTTTTCCGGCGGGGATGCCCGCCGCTTCCTCCGCCCGGGCGGCCCGGAACCCGCCGCCGACATGCTGGACCGCTTCGGAAAGACAGCCGCACGAATGGCGCAGGCGGAGGGTGGTGGGCAGGATCATTTTCAGCGGCACGCTTTTTCCCTGATGGTGGGCCAGCAGGGATTCAAGCGCCAGGCGGCCCATTTTCTTCAGCGGCTGCCGCACGGTCGTCAGGGAGGGAGTGCTGGTGGGCGCTTCGATCGAGTCGTCGAAGCCGCACACGACCACGTCATACGGGACCCGCAAGCCGCGGGATTGCAGCTCGGCGACCGCCGCCAGCGCCATGTTGTCGTTCGCGGCGATGAGCGCGTCGAACTCCATCCCGCGTTCGTCGAGGAGAGTCCGGACTCCCTCCCGGCCGCCGGGCGGAGACCAATCGAAAGGCTGATAGAGAAGCCCGGGGTCCACGGTCAGGCCGAACGACTGGAGCACATCCGAATACGCCTGGAAGCGCTCCTCCGCGTCCGGGTTGTCGACCGGCCCCTTGATGAAGGCCAGCCGCCGGCAGCCGTGCGCCTCGATCACATGCCGGACGGCTGCGCGCATGCCGTCGTAGTTGTCGACCAGGATGGAAGTGACCACGTTCTCCATCGAGCCGCCGATGTTGACCACCGGCCGCGCGCCGAACACTTCCGGACGGAGAAGGGGCAGGGTGGGGTTCACCAGCACCAGCCCGTCCAGGGTGGACGTCTTCAGCTGGCGGTAATGCGTGCGGTCGGGGAGGGGATCGTAGATATTGATGCCGCCGAATCCGATCAGGTTCACGTCCAGCGCCTCGGCGGCTTCCACCGCCCCCCACCACATCGGCCCGCTGTAGGGATTGGTCAGCCCCCAGTTGACGAGGAACCCGAACGTGGGACGCGCCCGGCGGGGATCGCGGACCGCTTTGCCGGAAGGGGGTGTGGGTGCGGGAGGCGGCAGATCCATTGCCATGGGGTTCTGAGCGGCGCTTCGCGACGGCCTTGGCATGCGCCGTGGAGCGGCGGATTCATTATACTCTGAGGGCCTGCTTCGAATTATGAGATTTGTGTTTTGCGCGTAATTTCCACAGGGCGCGGCGGTATTTTCTGAAATGCAATACAATGGCCCTGCGGCGCCGTTATTTTTAAGGCGCCCGATGATTCCCGGAGCAATCCGGAATCCCATTGGGGAATCCATGATGCAGGCTGGGCCGGCATTGTCCTGAATGGGAACAGGAACCGGATGTAAAATCCATAAGTTGGTGGCCCCCGCAGGAATATTTCTATGGGAACGGCCGGGATGCGCGCGGGATGAATGATCAGCCGCTCGAGAAGCAAAATTTTCGGACATTGTGGAGCGCCGTCCGGTTGCGGCTTTCGCATTCCCTCTATCCGCCCGGCCTCGACAAGGTCACGCGTTCCAACTACCAGAACGTCCAGATCGACGCGGTCGGGATCGGCCTGGCGAGCGCCGCTGCGCCGTTCCTGCCGGTGTTTCTGGCGCGCCTCGGCGCGGGCGCGTTCGAGGTCGGCCTGCTGACCGCGATGCCCGCCGTCGCCGGGCTGATCTTCGCGCTGGCGATCGGCCGCTTCCTCCATTCGCGCCCCAATATCGTCTGGTGGTACAGCTTCTCGCGCATGCTGGTGATCTCCTCCTACGCCGCGACCGGCGCGGCCCCGTTCATCATCCCGCGCGAATGGCTGATCCCGGCCGTGATCGGGATCTGGGCGCTGGCGACGATCCCGCAAACGATCGTCAATACCGGTTTCACGGTGGTGATGAACTCGGTCGCCGGCCCGGGCGGGCGCTACGATCTCCTCAGCCGGCGCTGGACGATCCTCGGATTCACAAGCGCGGTGTTCGTCGTCATCGCTGGCGCGCTGCTCGACCGGATCGGGTTCCCGGTCAACTACCAGGCGGTGTTCCTGATGCTTTCCGTAGGCGGGCTGATCAGTTTCCGCTATTCGAGCAGCATCGTACTGCCGGTGCGTCCACCGGGCGCGGCACCCAAGCCGGCCTCCGGGCGGGATTCGCTCGCCGAGTATCTTCGCCTGGTCCGCGCCCATCCGGATTTCCTTTCCTTCACCCTCAAGCGGTTCGTGTTCTTCGCCGGCGTCACCCTCGCCCAGCCGATCCTGCCGCTGTATTACGTCAATACGGTCAAAGCCTCGGATTCCTGGATCGGCGCGATCAGCATGGTTGGGACGGTGGTGATGCTGTTCGGATATTCGTTCTGGTCCCGGCAATCCCGTCTGCGCGGTTCCCGCTTTGTGCTGATGGCGACGACGTTCGGCGTGGGGATGTTCCCGCTGCTGGTGGCCGCCACCCACCGGGTGGAAGTGATCGCGCTGCTGGCCGGGATGGCCGGCGTGTTCCAGGCCGGGGTGGATCTGGTGTTTTTCGACGAGCTGATGAAGACGATTCCCGATGAGTACAGCGCGATGTTCGTTTCCTTCGCCCAGATGTTCCAATACCTGGCGACCGTCGTGGCGCCGCTGCTGGGGACTCTCCTGGCGGGCTGGGTCGGGCTGGGCGGGGCGCTCGTCGCGGCCTCGGTCCTGCGCCTGGCGGGGACGGCGCTGTTCGCGATCCGGGAACGCGGGCCGGGGAATATCCGGAGCGGATGACACGACGATAGGGGGTAAAAAACCGGGAAAATAATGGAGCCGGATCGTTTTCCCGGTTTTGGAATGAATCGCGATCCCGGATTAAAAAGAAACGGGCCAAATGCTTGGCACCATCCATTTGGCCCGTCCTATTGGTTACGTTTGGCGTTGCGGCGATTACCAGTCCCTGCGTCCGCCGCCGCCACCACGCCCGCCGCCCCGTCCGCCGCCACGTCCACCGCCGCCAGGGCCGCGTTCTTCGCGGGGCCGGGCGAGGTTGATGGTCAGCGCGCGGCCGTCAACTTCCTTGCCGCTCAGCGCTTTAATCGCGTTCTGCGCCTCTTCCTGGGTCGTCATTTCGACAAATCCAAAACCCTTCGATTGCCCGGTGTCCCGATCTTTGATGATCTGCACCGACTTGACGACGCCCGATGCCGCAAACATCTTCTGCAGATCTTCTTCCGTGGTGCCGTACGTCAAATTTCCGACAAACAGCTTTGTTTCCATCTTTTCTCCTGGGAGGGACAATGAATATTGCCTGAAGCATCCATTGTCCTGCTACGTACTGTTACGGCTGAATTACAGGATGGTATTGCTCTGCTTCTGCATGAGGATGGAAATTCGAAGACGACCGAGTGCCAAGAAGAGGACTATTTTCTTTTTTCAGGATCTTCGCTCATCATGCCTTACCTTCCAATGATACCATAAAATGGCGGGGATCGCTTGAAACCCGGCGATCCCCGCCTTACATTCCAATCGACCCCGTCGCCGAAGCGCGCGGAGGGGCTTTGAGCTGCCCGCCTAGACCGTCAGCGGCTGTTTCGGCTCCACCTCGCCCAGCACCTGGTCGATCATCTGTTTGAGGTGCGGGTAGGGTAGCGCGCCGACCTGCTGCTTGACCACCTGTCCGTCCCGGATGATGAGCATGGTGGGAATTCCCTGCACGCCGAAGCGCATCGCCCATTCCGATTGTTCGTCCGTGTTCACCTTGGCGACCACGAGGCGCCCGGCGTACTCCCGGGCAAGCTGCTCCAGGCTGGGAGCAACCATCCGGCAGGGCATGCACCATGGTGCCCAAAAATCCACTAAAACCGTGATCGGCGACTGTAATACGGCTTTCTCGAAAGCGGCATCGCTGACATGGATCGGTTCGTTCACGTTTCCTCCTAAACACAGGCTTTTTTGGTACTGTATACATTAGATGCCGGATTGCCGCGAAGGTGACAAAACCGGGTGGAAGGTCTAGAATCCCGGGTATTATGAGGCCGGTGAGGGGCGGTTGTCACTTTCCGCCCCTCCCGGGCATCTAACCCTATGACCGATAAAGCTTCCGAAACCGGGCTGCTGGAACGCATCCGGGCGGGCGAAAAAAAAGCCTGCGTGGAATGCGTAGAGATTCATTCGCCGGGCATTTACCGGCTGGCGCTTCGGCTGATGCGCCAGGAGGCGGATGCCGAGGAAGTGGTGCAGGAAACCTTCCTGAGCGCCTTCAAAGGCATCGACCGGTTCGACGGCCGTTCCGACCTGCGTACCTGGCTTTATCGGATCGCCTACAACGCGGCGATGATGCGGCTGCGGCGGGCCGGCCCGGAGGAAGTTTCGGTCGAGGAAGCGGCCGAGCCGGAGGAGGGGGCGCTGATTCCACGCGCGCTTATGGCTTGGAAGGATCTTCCCGAGGAGGAACTGGAAAAGGCCGAAGTCCGGGAGGAATTGGAACGGGCAATCCGTGATCTGCCGGAAAAACTGAGGGCGGTGTTTGTCATGCGCGAGCTGGAGCATATCCCGACCGACGGCACCGCTTCCGCGCTGGGGATCTCGGAAGACGTGGTGAAGACCCGTCTGCACCGCGCCCGGCTGCGGCTGAGAGAACGCCTCGCCCCATACTTTGCTTTGCCGGCGGAGGAAGCTGGAGGGAACCATGGATCATGAATCGTGCCGGACTTTGCTGGAAGGTGTATCGCTGTTCGCCGAGGGGGAAGCGCCACCCGAACTGTGCGCCGAGATCGAGCGCCATATGGCCGGATGCGAGCACTGCCGGATCGTGGTGGATTCTCTGCGGCGGACGATCGACCTGTATCACCGGCTTCCGCAGCCGGCCATGCCGGAGAAAGCGCGGGAGAAGTTGTATAAATCGCTGGACCTGACGGAGTATATGAAGTAGGAATCCGGCCATGGACCATGAACGATGGACCATGGTCGACAATTACTGTTGATGTATCTTCGCGTCAACACCAGGCCATCGACCTTCGGGAGAACCGGAACCACGGAATACACGGAATAGAAAACCGATTGCACAGATTTTTTTGATCGATCCGTGAAATCCTTTTGGATCCGTGCAATCCGTGGTCATCGGCTTTCGCCCATGGTATATGCCCGATTGTCGACTGTCGATGGCCGCAATTGTCACCTTTTCCGTTTCCCGGCATCTAATCGAATGAATTAGAAAACCGGAAAATTTCAAGGAGAGATGCCATGAGCGCCATTTTCAAAGCCAATGAGTCGAATGTGGATCGGATCATCCGCGTGGTTCTGGGTGCGGTGCTGGTGGGATTGAATATCGGCGGGGTGGTAACGGGCACGTGGGGCTGGGTGCTGCTTGTCGCCGGCGCTGTCCTGCTGCTGACCGGCCTGGCCGGCTGGTGTGCCTTATACCGCCTGTTCGGGTTCAGCACGAAATAATCGCACGTAAAAAAGCCGGAGCATGTGGAATGCGCTCCGGCTTTTTTCTGTTTGGTTTCAAAACCGCCGCTTTTGGCAGCGAGTAGAATGCAAAGGTTCCACCGGTGGAGTGAGCATTATGGGATGGGATGGGAAACGGAACACATCCATTCCGGAGGGAAATGGGAATACGATAGACCATGGCCGCTCACCGTCCATCGTCCATGGTCTGATGGTCGGATTTATTCTTCGCGGAACAGCGCCAAACTCTCCAGATACGAATCCGGCAGGCCGATATCGAAGCGCGTCCCGTCCATGATCAGCCCATAGAAGCCGTCCTCGCGGCGCAGCCGGTCCAGCGCCGAGGTGAGCTGGAACTCGCCGCGCTCGCGGACGTTGTTGGCGATGTGCTCTTCGAGGAATTCGAAGATGCGCGGCTGGATGATGTAGAGCCCGAAGACGGTCAGGTACTCGCCTTCGGCCATTCCGGGCGCGCGCAGGTTGTTGCGGGCGTAATCCGCGGTCGGCTTCTCGGCGAACTCGGTGA
This sequence comes from Anaerolineales bacterium, assembly GCA_016932475.1. GTDB lineage: Bacteria > Chloroflexota > Anaerolineae > Anaerolineales > RBG-16-64-43 > JAFGKK01. The sequence goes on along the minus strand of JAFGCU010000009.1, from coordinate 60,371 downwards.
CGTTCAGAATGCGGTTTTCCTCGACCCACACCCCGCCCACCGTTCCAAAATTGGCGATCTGATCCTCCGGCGTGCTGCGCAGGCCGAGGATGTTGGTGGCGTAGCGGTTGTAGGCTTCGACCAGCTGCGCGGCGCAGGATGCCTCGCCCTTCGACCGGTAGAGATGATCCCCGAGCATGAGCAGGAAGGGCTCGCCGCCGACGGCTTCGCGCGCGCAGTAGATCGCGTGGCCGAAACCCTCCTGGGCCTTCTGGGTGACGAAGGTCACGCGCTTGCCGATATCGAGGATGCGGCTCGCGAATTCCTGGAAGGGTTTCGACAGTTTGTTGAAATTCTCGACCGAGACCGGATCGTTAAAGAAGGACTTAAAATCGTCCAAGTCGTCCGGCTGGACGATGATCACGATTTCCTCGATCCCGGCGTCGAGCGCCTCCTGGACGATGTACAGGATCGCCGGCTTGGCGATTCCGTCGCGGTCGACGACCGGGAAGAGCTCCTTCTTGGTGGCCTTGGAGGCGGGGAACAGGCGCGTGCCGAATCCGGCGGCGGGAATGACCGCCCGGCGGATGCGCTGGGTCGGGCGCATGGTGAGCGCCAATCCGGCCAGGTGCAGATCCTTGGCGAGGATTTCGATGATGGCCTGCTGGTCCTTCCCGCTGCGGGCCATGAACTGGGCCGTGCCGTCACCCTGCGAGCCGACTCCCTTGCCGCCCCAGATGTGCGGCGCGAATTTCGGATACGCCAGAGTCTTGTGGAGGACCGGAGCGGTCAGCTCCTCCGGGCAGGCGGGGATTGCGTATTGGTCGAACATCGCCTGGGCTTCGGTCATCAGCGCGCCGAGCCGCTTGGCGTCGCCCCCGCGCAGCGCTTCCGCCGCCTGATGGACGATGCGTTTGTTGACCGGCCCGAGCAATTCGTGCACGCCGCGCTCGATCGCATTGTCCGCGATCGGGTAGGAGCGGTTCAGGCGGTTGAGGATCTCCATCGTGTCTTTTTTGGATTGCAGGTCCACGATGACGAAATACAGCTCGCCGGCCACCGTGAGCGTCTCGGTATCCATCCGGTCGCCGTCGAACGTCATCAGGACCGGGTGATTGCCGAACGCGCAGCCCTGGTCCATCCGCCCGCAGCGCGAGGGCGTGGTGATCTCGCCCATGTAGGCCAGTTCCATCTCGCCGCGCACGGTCAGCTTGAGGTCGTAGACCCGGTTGAAGGCGCGCGCCGCGAGGACGCTGATCGCGGCGCTGGAGGAAAGCCCCTTTTGAATCGGCAGGTCCATTTTGTCGCTGTGGATGACCAGCCCGCGAACATGATGGTTGGTGAGCACCTGGTAGGCCACACCGGCGATGTAACTCCAGAAGCCGCCCTTCTCGGCCTCCTCCAGCAGCGCCTTGGGGTGCATCGGGATCTCGTACGGCCCATGCAGTTTGCCGTCGCGGGTGGTGGAGGAGAGGACGAGCGAGGTGGGGTGCGGTTCGACCTCGGCGTAGATCCCATGGTCCGTGCCGCAGATGAGCGTATAGCCTTTTTCGATCTCGGCGTTGATCCGGCGGTAGCCGCCGGCCCAGTCGGAGTGTTCGCCGAACAGGCAGATGCGTCCTGGAACGAAGAGTTTCATGCGGCCTCGGGATAAGAAAGGTTGTTTGCCGGCTGGGATTCTGGGGTCGAAAAGAGCTTCCCCAATTTGCTGCCCTTCATTATAAAACAAGCTGCACCGGTGAAAAGATGGCGCGGATTTCTTTTTTGCGCGTTCCCCGGCCCGGGAGAATGGAACCGGACCGCTGTCCTTTCTTGCGATCAACCAATAGAAGAGAGGATCGCACGGGAAAAGCGATCCTTTCCTGTATTCTTTATCTAGTGGGAGTGTCCGGACGATGCGGCCAACCCGCTTCCCCGGATTCCTGTGCCGCGGGCAGCGAATTCGAAGCGGGGATCTGTCCCGTGCGACTTCCCTTCCAAACCGTTACCCGCCCGCGTTAACCCAGCCCGAAGACCTCCACGGGCAATTTGCTGTTGTCGGTTGTCCCATTGCCCAACTGCCCGAAGGTATTGCAGCCCCGGCATTTCCAAATCCCGGCGCCGGAATTCCTATCCTCCGCGCCACTTCTTAATTGGAGGGATTGTTCATCCCCCGCCAAAACGCCGCCCTTTTGGGAATCATCTGGTGTTCTATCCGGGTAAACGCTATCGGGAGGGGATTCGGGCCAAATGCTTTGGTTTTGGTTTCCCAAGGTTTTCCGCATTCGCAAAATCGTGAATCGACCGAAACTTCTGGGGGTTGACAACCTCAAGCCGGAGTCTGTACGAAAGAATTAATTTTATTCTCGGTCGCGAGTCACGGACCTTATGCGTAAACAACGATGGTCCCTGGTCTATGGCCGATCGTCCGTCCATTGTCCGTGGCCGATGGCCCGCTATCGATGGCCGGTTGCCCGCGCGGGATTACGCGACCGCCACGATCCGCACCATCAACGGCTCGTCGAAATTCGGGCCGATCCCGAACTGGACGTACTCCGGATCCCGGATGTACCAGCGCTGATAATATTTTCCCGGATCGTCCGGCGCGACCAGCGTCACGGAAATGAACAGGTTCTTGTTGGGCGGGATGATCTCCGGAAAATCGATATAGGCCGGAGATTCCATCCGCGCGCCCGAATGCCAGTACATGAAGTAACTCGGGTACCAAGTGCAAGTGCCCGCGTTGCGGATGACCCAGGTAACGGTGAAAGTGGAACCGGCTTTAACCTCGCTGTTCTCGAGAACGGGGGCAACATGGCCGACGAAGAAGGCCGCGTTGCAGCGCGGGGAAAGTGTGCGGGTCAGTAGCGAGGTGGCGTCAGTGGTCGGGGTGGAACCGGAGTAGGTCGAGCGGCTCATGCCCGGTTCGGGCGTGCTCAGTTCAACCGTGGCGATCTCGGTCGGCGTGAGGGTCGGGCCGGTGGTCGCCGTCGCTGCGGATTCGGGCGGCGCGTAACCGGTGGGGGAGGGCGATGGCGCGGATGTGTTTTGAAAGGCCACGTCGGTGATCATCCGGGCGATGGTCTGGGCGGAGCCGGTGGCCTCCGCCCCCGATCCATCGGCGGCGGCGCAGGCCGCGGCGAATCCGGCGAGCACGAATAGGGCGGCCGCCAGGCGGAACCCGTTATTTCGCGATGGTTTTTCGGGCATTCTTTTCTCCGGTTGGGGATTATACCCTCGGAGGGGATTCCGGCTGAAACCACCCCCGCTTCGCGTTCGCGCAGGTTTACAGTCAAAAGACGAACGCGCGCTCTCCGCGAGGGCAGGCGCCGGGATGATCCTCAGGTTCGTCATACCGGCGTGTCGTAAGCCGGTATCCACAATCGGGTACGCGTGGATTCCTGGATCCCGGCTGAAACCACCCCCGCTTCGCGTTCGCGCAGGTTTACAGTCAAAAGACGAACGTGCGCGCTCCGCGAGGGCAGTCGCCGGGATGACGGCTTTCCTCACGCCGGGATGACACCTGCAATCGGCGCAGACTCATTTTTCTTTTCCCCACCCATGCGATACACTAGCCCCATCCGGGACCGGGCGACCGCCCTCGACAAGGAGGCTTCATGTTGGGATTTCGATTCTTGAAAGTACAGCCGAACCATTACATCCTGCAATACAGCGGCGGGAAAGTCGTCCGCGAAGGCGCCGGGCTTTCCTTTTTCTATTTTGCGCCGACCGCGTCGCTTGTCCTCGTTCCGCTGGAGAGCAAGGATGCGCACTTCATCGTCAATGAGGTGACGGCGGATTTCCAGGAAGTGGACATTCAGGGGTATGTCACCTTCCGCGTCACCAATCCCCGCCAGCTTGCCAGCCTCGCCAACTTCACCCTCGACGGGAACACGCGTAAGTACGTCTCCGACGATCCGGTTAAATTCCAGGAGCGGATCGTCAACCATGTTCGCGTCTGGATTCGGGGAGCGGTCAAAGCCCTGCCGCTCAAGGAGCTGCTCCTGGCCGCGGATGCGCTCACCCGCCAGGTCCGCGGGAACCTGCAGGCTTCCAGCCTGATCCAGTCGATGGGAATTGAGATCCTGGATCTGGCGGTCCTGGCAATCAAACCCACTCCGGAAACCGCGCGCGCGCTTGAAGCCGACATCCGCGAGCAGCTGCTCCAGCGCGCGGACGAGGCGGTCTACGTCCGGCGCAACGCGGCCGTCGAACAGGAGCGCTCGATCAAGGAAAACGAGTTGAACACGGAGATCGCCGTGGAAAACAAAAAGCGGCTGGTCCTCGAGGCGCAGATGGACGCCGAACGCGCGGTGCAGGAAAAGCGGCGCGAAATGCGCGAGTTGGAGATAGCCACGCAGGTCGGCCTGGAGAAGAACCGCAAGGAGCTGGTGGATCAGGCGGCGGAGAACACGCGCACCGAATCCGACGCGCGCGCATACGGCCTGACGGCGATGCTCAAGCCGCTGGCGGGGTTGAACCCGTCGATCGTGCAATCCCTGGCGAGCGCCGGGATGGCGCCCGGCCAGCTTGTGGCGCAGGCTTTCCGCCAGCTGGCCGAAAGCGCGGAAAAGATCGGCCAACTGAACATTTCCCCCGATCTGCTGCGCGAGCTGATGCGGCAGCGGAAAGGCGGATCTGCGGATGAACCGGGCGACCGAGAATAAAATCATCCTCATCGTCCGCAAAACGCGGCTCGACGAGCTGATCGCCCGGCACAACACCCGTTCCCAGGCGCAATTCTATGTGGAGCACTTGGGCGCGGATTTTTCGGATTACGAACGGGAGCACCGGCAATATCGGGAAACGGTGCAACGCGCCGGGGAAATTCTTTCGCGGCTGGGGCGGGTGCAGGTCGTCGACCGGTCTTTCCTTCCGAATTTCCTTTTCGGGAAGGAGGATACGATCGTCGTCCTGGGCCAGGACGGGCTGGTGGCCAACACGCTCAAGTATCTGGACCGCCAGCCGGTGATCGGCGTAAATCCCGATCCCGCCCGCTGGGACGGGATCCTGCTTCCCTTCCGGGTGGAAGACCTGGTGTTTATCGTGCCGGACGTATTCACGGAGCGCAGGAAAATCCGGTCGATCACGATGGCGCAGGCCAGCCTCTCCAACGGCCAGGTTCTGTACGCGGTGAACGATCTGTTCATCGGGCCGCGGTCGCACACTTCCCTGCGCTATACGATCCGCCACGTCAAACGCGAAGAGCGCCAATCCTCAAGCGGAATCATCGTATCCACCGGTTTGGGTTCGACCGGCTGGTTTACGAGCATCCTGGCCGGCGCCGAGGGAATTGCGGGCCCCCGGAAGGGTGCCGGCGGTAAAGCGGCGCCCGCCGGAGGGTTCGCCTGGGAAGCCGATTATCTTTACTTCAGCGTTCGGGAGCCTTTTCCGAGCAAAACCTCCGGCGCCAGCGTCGTGTTCGGAAAAATCACGCGGGAATCGCCGTTACGGATCGAAAGCCATACGCCGGACACCGGGGTCATCTTCAGCGACGGAATCGAAAACGACTTTCTGCAATTTCCATCCGGGATGAACGCCGAGATCACGGTTTCAGAGCGGGCGGGGCGGCTGGTAATTTAAAGGCCGTATAAAAATTTTTTTTCGGTCCATTTTCAAAGTCGCGTCACAGGCATTTTTGGAATTATCTGTCACCCCGGCGTGCTCCGAGCCGGGGTCCAGTGTTTTTCTGCGATTCCATGGATGCCGGCTGAATCCACCCCCGCTTTGCATTCATCCCGGCTCATGAACCAGAAGCGAGCCGGGATGCGTCCCCCGCTCGCGAAAACTTCGCACCGGGAAACCGCCGGCGCTAATCGCTCGGAGGGCAGGCGCGGGGGCAGGCGCCGGCATGACGACCGCCGGCTGAGCAGTTTTTTTTATGGCGGATGCCTCCCTGCAGTATTTTTTTGAGGAAAAACACGCCTTCGAAATACCTGGATTAATTTAAGATTCGGTATTTTCAAATCATTTCAATCGAAATATTAGTCGACTTAATCTTGGTCATTTGAAGAAATACTTTAATTTGACTTAATCCTGTGTTGATCTACAATGTTAGCGCTAACGTTAGCGGTAACATGGATATTTCGGACAAAAATTGGTGTTTTGGCAGAGGAAAAAAGCATGCGGATCCGGTCCACCAACCGAGTGACGATCAAGCATGTAGCCAAATCCGCCGGTGTATCCACCCAGACGGTCTCGCGAGTTGTTAACAATATCCCCGGGGTGCTCCCCGGCACCCGCCAACGCGTTCAGGACGCAATTGATAAATTAGGATACCGCCCGAACGTCATCGCCCGCAGCCTGACCCAGAGCAGAAGTTACACCATCGGCGTCGTGGCCAGCGGCATCGATTATTACGGCCCGAGCCGGACTCTGGTCGGCATCGAACAGGGCGCGAACGAAGCCGGATACTCCCTCAACCTCAGCCTGCTCCATCAACCCGAAAACGACGATGTCCAGCCGCTTTTGGACGGTTTTCTCTCCCGCCAGGTGGACGGCATCATCTGGGCGACCCAGGAAATCGGCGGCAACCTGGGTTGGCTCGAACAGGAACACTTCCCCGTTCCGGTGGTCTTCCTCGAAACCCGCCCGCGGCGGGAGGTTTCGGTCGTAAATGTGGACGGCCGGTACGGCAGCCAGCTTGCCGTGCAGCATCTCGTCGCGCGCGGGTACAAGCACATCGGCGTGATCACCGGGCCGAAGACATGGTGGAGCGCCCGCGAGCGGCTGCAGGGCTGGCGGGAAACGATGGCCGCCGCCGATCTGCCGGTGGAAGACCGGCAGATCACCGAAGGCAACTGGTCCACCTCCAGCGGGGCGATCGGATTGGAAACGCTGCTGGAGCATTTTCCGGAAATGGATGCGGTCTTCGTCTGCAACGACCAGATGGCGCTGGGGGTGCTGCAGACGAGCCGCAAGCTCGGGCGCCGGGTCCCGGAGGACCTGGCGGTGGTGGGATACGATGACATCCCCGAAGCGGCGTATTTCTGGCCGCCCCTCACGACCATCCGGCAGAACCTGATGAATTTCGGGAGCACGGCGGTTGGGTTGCTCAGCCAGCTGATCGCCGCCCGGCGGGAGGAAAATGACCCGCCCGTGAAGTCGGAGACGATCTGGCTGCGACCGGAACTGGTTATTCGCGGCAGTTCGGGCGAGGGTCATCCGCCCAATTTATAAAACGGAGAGGAGGTATGCCGGGAAGAAATGGTTCCTACAGTATGCGAAGTGCTGCCCTCCGCAAGGATGCTTCGCTTCCGTTCAGAAATAATTTTTCCCAGAAAGGAAAGGAGAAGAGCAACATGAAGAAGATCCTAGGTTTGGTTGTTTCCGTAATGGCGGTTCTGCTCCTCGCTGCGTGCTCGGGCACGAGCGGCGGCGCGAAGAAGACCTACACCTACCGCGATATGGTGGTGGGGTTCATTCAGACCGGTTCGGAAGGCGGCTGGCGCGCCGCCAACACCGCTTCCTTCAAGGAAACCGCGGGTGAGCTTGGCCTCCTCCTGAAATTCTACGATGCGCAGAACAAGCTGGAGAACCAGGTCGCGGCGTTCCGCAATTTCATCGCCGACAAGGAAGTCAACGTCATCGTGCTCGCCGCCCTGGAAACCACGGGCTGGGATGACGTCCTGAAGGAAGCCAAGGACGCCGGCAAGATCGTCGTCCTCGAAGACCGCCGCATCGACGCGTCGGAAGATCTGTACGCCACCTACATCGGCTCCGACTTCGCCGAAGAGGGACGCAAGTCCGCGGACGAGATGTGCAAACTGCTCGAAGGCAGCGCCTCCAAGAACGTGGTCGAGCTGGTCGGCAACGTCGGCTCCTCCGCCGCCAAGGACCGCGGCCAGGGCTTCCGCGAGAAGATGGGCGATTGCGGCATCGTCATCACCCAGACCCAGACCGCCAACTGGAGCGCCACCGAAGGCAAGGCTGTCATGGAATCCTGGCTGAAGCAGAGCACCGACATCCAGGGCGTGTTCGCCCAGAACGATGAGATGGGTCTCGGCGCGATCCTGGCCATCCAGGAAGCCGGCCTCAAGCCCGGCGTCGACATCAAGATCCTCTCGGTCGATGCGACCGCCGGCGCCTTCAAGGCGCTGGTCGAGGGCACCTTGAACGTGACCGTGGAGTGCAATCCGCTCCTGGCCCCGCAGGTCTACGAAGCCGCGCTGAAGGCGCTCAACGGCGAAACGCTGCCCAAGTGGGTTCCTTCGCAGGAAGGCGTCTTCCGCTCGACCGATCCGAACCTGGCGGAAGTCTTCGCCCAGCGCAAGTACTAAACCGCGGGCAACTTCCATAAGCTTGGAAGCATCCTGAAGCGGAAGTTGCGCAAGTGGGGGGAGAAGCGGCGCGAGCTGCTTCTCCCCCCGGACCGAATGGCGTTTTCTCCGGAAAGCAGGTGGAACAATGGCGGAAACCGATAACACCATCCTGAAAATGACCGGGATTTCCAAATCCTTCCCGGGCGTGCAAGCCCTGGAGAGCGTGGAGCTCTCCCTGAAGCAGGGCGAGATTCACGCCCTGGTGGGCGAGAACGGCGCCGGAAAATCCACATTGATCAAGGTGCTTACCGGCGTGGAACATCCGGATACCGGCACGATCACGCTATTCGGACGGGATACGCGCGTGCGCTCCCCGCAGCACGCCGTGGATCTGGGCATCAGCACGGTCTATCAGGAAAACAACCTGTGCATGAACCTGTCCGTTTCCGAAAACATCCTCATCGGGCGCGAACCGATGCGGTTTCTGTGGTGGAAGGTGAATTTAGAGGGTATGAGCCCGTCCGCCAGAAGAATTCTTCGCATGCTGGTCTATATCGACTGGCAGACTTTGAACGCGCTCGCCAAGAAACTCCTTCTCGAACTGGGCGTGGATATCGACGTCACGCAGCCGCTGGGGTCGTATTCGGTGGCCATCCAGCAGATGGTGGCCATCGCGCGCGCGCTGGAAATCTCCAACGCGAAAATCCTTATCTTCGACGAACCGACCTCCAGCCTGGATTTGGATGAAACACGTCAGCTCTTTGACGTTATGAAGAAGCTCAAACAGCAGGGGGTGGGGATCCTGTTCATCACCCACTTCCTCAACCAGGTGTACGAAGTCAGCGACCGGATCACGGTCCTGCGCAACGGGAAACTGGTGGGAACCTACGACACCCGCCAGCTGCCGCACCTCGACCTGATCGCCAAGATGATCGGCCGGAGTCTCTCCGGCCTGGATGAAATGACCAAGATCAAGCTGCGCACGATGAAAACCATTAAAAAGGAACCCTGCCTGACCGCGCGCGGATTGGGCCGCGCCGGCGCCATCAAGCCCTTCGACCTGGACCTGCACCGCGGCGAGGTGGTCGGGCTGGCCGGGCTGCTCGGCTCGGGGCGCAGCGAAATGGCCTCGCTCCTGTACGGCACCGAAACTCCGGACGTCGGCACCCTGGTCGTGGAAAACCAGGCCGTCAGGGACTTCTCGCCGCTGGATTCGATCAAACGCGGCGTGGTGCTGTGCCCGGAGGACCGCAAGGGCGAGGGCATCGTCGACGACCTGACCGTCCGCGAGAACATCATCCTCGCGCTGCAGGCCAGCCGGGGCTGGCTCCGCTACCTCAGCATGGCGCAGCAGTATGAGATTGCCGAACGATACATCAAGCTGCTCAACATCAGCACCCCCTCGGCCGACCAGGCGGTGAAGAACCTCTCGGGCGGGAACCAGCAAAAGGTCATTCTGGCCCGCTGGCTGGCCGCCAACCCGGAGGTGATGATCCTCGATGAACCGACCCGCGGGATCGACGTCGGCACCAAAACCGAAATCCAGAAACTGGTCCTGACGCTGGCCGAGGAGGGCAAATCCTGCGTGTTCATTTCCTCGGAGCTCGAAGAAGTGATGCGCACCAGCCACCGGATCGTGGTGATGCGCGACCGGGAGAAGGTGAACGAACTCGCCGGCGAGACGGACGAGCAGAAGGTCATGAAAGTGATGGCAGGGAGCGTAGAATGAAAACATCCAAACTGCCCCTTAATTGGCGATCGATCACCGAGAGCCGGCTGTTCTTTCCGTTTCTCGCCCTGGCGATCATCCTCTTGTTCGACCTGATCGTTGTCCCCGGATTCTTCAGCTTCAGCACGATGGACGGCCACCTGTACGGCAGCATCATCGACGTCCTGCGCAACGGGTCCTCGATCATGCTGCTGGCGATCGGGATGACGATGGTGATCGCCACCGGCGGGGTGGACCTCTCGGTCGGCGCGGTGATGGCGATCGCCGCCTCGGTCGCGGCGCTGATGATGAACCCGTATGTATTGGCCACGGAACTGCCGCCCAACCTGCAGAAACTGGTCTTCGATCCGCACTTCACATACTCCCCGCTGTGGCTGGTGATCCTCGTGACGCTTCTGATATCCACCGTCTGCGGGCTGTGGAACGGCCTGCTGGTCGCCTACGGGCGGATCCAGGCGATGGTGGCGACCCTGATCCTGATGATCGCCGGCCGCGGGATCGCCCAGCTGATCACCAACGGAATCCGGATCCAGATCTTCTACGACCCGTATGCCTTCATCGGCAACGGCTGGGTCGTTCTGCCGTTCCCGCTGTATATCGTCACCTTCGTTTTCCTGGTGTCCTGGGTCATCACCCGGCGGACCGCGATCGGCATGTTCATCGAATCGGTGGGGATCAACTATCGCTCGAGTTTCTTCAGCGGCATCGATGAGAAGAAAATCAAACTGCTGGCCTACGCGTTCTGCGGATTCTGTGCGGGCGTGGCCGGGCTGGTGGCCAGTTCCAACATCAAGACCTCGGACGCCAACAACATCGGCCTGACGCTGGAGCTCGATGCGATCCTCGCGGTGGTGATCGGCGGGACCCTCATGTCGGGCGGGCGGTTCTCGCTGCTGGCGAGCGTCGTCGGGGCGCTGGTCATCCAGGCGATGACCACCTCGATCCTCTCGGTCGGGGTCCCGGCCTTTGCGATCCAAGCGATCAAGGGCCTGTTCGTCATCTTCGTCATTGTTCTGTATTCGGACCAGGTGCGGGGCTTCATCCGCAGGATCGTCGCGCCGAAAGGAGCAACGTCATGATGCCGCGAATCGGCTCCCTTGTTTCCAAATACCGGCGGTTCATACCGCTTTCGGCGACGGTACTGCTGTTCATCGTCGCGTACATTTACGGCCTGGCCGCGTTCCCGAGCATGCGCGATCCGCAGGTGTTCTTCAATATGTTCCGCAACTACCCCTTCCTGCTGATCAGCGCGGTAGGCATGACTTTCGTCATCCTCACCGGCGGGATCGACCTTTCCGTCAGCGGCGTGGTGGCGCTCACGACGGTCGCTTCCGCCGCGCTGCTGCGGGGCGGGATGCACCCGGCGCTCGTGATCCTGCTGATGCTCTTGATGGGTATCGCGCTCGGCGCGACCATGGGCAGCTTCATCGCTTTCATGAAGGTCCAGCCGTTCATCGCCACCCTGGCCGGGATGTGGTTCGCGCGCGGGATGTGCTTCTTCATCAGCGACGACGCGATCGCGATCAACAACTGGTGGTGGAAGGTGCTCGGCCAGACCAAGTTCCTGATCCCCGGCTTAAGCGATCCGGCCGCCCGGACCGGGGATTTCATCTCCCCGCTGGTCATCGTGGCCCTGGTCGTCGTGGGAGTGGCCATCTACGTCTGCCAATTCACCCGCTTTGGACGCTCGGTGTATGCGGTCGGCGGCAACGAGCAATCCGCCCGGCTGATGGGCCTGCCGGTGGAATCGACCAAAGTCCTTGTCTACACGATCAGCGGTTTCTGCTCGGCGCTGGCGGGGCTGACCCTCTCGATCGCGGTCATGTCCGGGCACGGGCTGTACGCCCAGATGTTCGAACTGGACGTGATCGCTTCGGTGGTCATGGGCGGCACACTCCTTTCCGGCGGCACCGGATACATGTTCGGAACGCTGTTCGGCGTGCTGGTCAACGTGCTGATCCAGACCCTGATCCAGTTCCAGGGGAGTCTTTCCTCCTGGTGGACCCGGATCGTGATCGGCGCCCTGACCCTGATCTTCATCGGCGTGCAAAGCCAGCTGGCGGCGCGGCGGGCCCGTCTGCCGGGCGAATCCGGCGCGGCCGGCCAGGAGAGATCCTTCTGGGCGCGGCGCCGCAAGCTGATCCTGACGACAGGCGGCGTGGTCGTTGCGCTGATCGCGGTGATATTCCTCGTCCGGGCGATCCAGGGTTCGCAGGGCGGGGGCGCGGCCGCGGGCTGCACCGATCCGGCCTTCCGCCAGGAGGAGGCCGCCCGGCTGATGCTGGAACCGGGCGCGGTCCTGACCTACGAAAAGAACGGCGGACCGGACTGCACCGACGTTTTGTATGTGATCTACAGCGACGGCCGGATCGTGGGCGACAACGGGACGAGCAAGATCGAGAAGCAGATCACCCCGGAAGAAGTGCAGGCGCTGCTGGCGGCGATCGACGAACTCGGATGGTATACGGACGAGTTCTACGATACCTGGCACACCCGTTGCGGGCAATGCTACGGGTATTACATCACCATCTTGTATGACGGGCAGGTCAAGACCGTCAAAGGCGTGGACGGCGGCACGGACGCGCCCACCCGCTACTGGGATGTGGTGACGCTGATCTACGCCCTTGTCCCGAAATTCGACTAGCGGCCGGGCAGGCGCATGAAGACCGCCCGCGCCACCGGCGCGGGAGCATGATAGCGGCAGGTATCGCCGCGGGAATTGACGAACCTGTTGGAAGGAGAACGAACGATGCGAAATAAATTTGCCTACTTTCCGCTCCTGGCCGGCCTGTTCCTCGTGTTCGCCTGCGAGTACATCGTCCTCCCGGAGGAGGAATCCCTGGGCGTGTCCTACGGGGAAAACAGGGGCTGGAGCGCGCAGGCCACGAGCATCGGAAAATCCGAGACCGGGGATTTGCACATCGACCTGGCCATCCACAACGACACCGGGCATTGGAGCGCGATGCAGGCGGCCGCCAAACCGGCCGTGCTCACGTCAGACGGCAAACGGACCGACTGCACGACCGTATTCGTCTCGAGCGGCGGACACCGCCTGGCTCCCGGGTTCCGGATGCGCGGTTTCATCGGCGGGAAAAAGAGCGAACAGAAGGTGCAGATGATCTACGTCGAGTGCGCGGGCGCGGAGGCGGCCCCCGGATCCACGCTTGCCCTGGATTACACCTATGTGACGGGCGAATACAACTATTACGAACAGGAAAAGAACAAAGGCTCCGGCAAGCTGACGGTAGATCTGGACTCCGTCGATGCCGCCCTGACGTTTCCGGTCGCAGAATCCCTCGCGGGGTTGATCCACGCCGAGGATGAGCCGATCACGGCGCTGAATAAAGTCGTCCTTACGCTGATCGGGATCGAACGCACGGACGAGGCTCTGACGTTCTCGTGGGAGACGGAAAATCCGGGCGAATACCCGACGTACGTCCATGTCGGCAATCCTCCGGTCATCGGAAGCGACGGCATCATCTACGGGTTTTACGAGACGCCCGACATCGTCTCTGTGCCGATCACCCCGTCCGGCGGAAAGACGGATTGGACGACGGAGGTTAAGGTTCCCGCCACGGTCACCGGGCTCTACATCTTGCTCTCCGTGGAGACGGGCAAACAGCGGTTGTTCGCGAATTACGCGGTCGACATCACGGCGCATTAGCGGCGGGGCGCGGGAAGAAACCGCCGGCGCGGCGCCGCAAAGGGATGCACGGGCTCAGCCGGTCATGGGGGGGCGCTTCCCTGAGTGTGTGCCGCACAGGTATTCCCGAAAAATCCATCGGAAATTTCATCCACAGCGGCGGAGTACGCATCCGCGGGCTCCTGTGGCGAGCGCGATGCGGTTACCGGCACGACCCAAGGCGGAAGGCGAGGAAAGGCCATGATCAACCTGAAGGAATTCGAAGTCTGGTTCGTTACCGGGAGCCAGCACCTCTATGGGGACGAAACCCTGCGCCAGGTGGCGGCGCATTCGCGCGAGATGGCCGAGGGCCTTTCGCAGGCCCGCGGCATCCCGGTGCGGGTGGAGTTCAAAGGGGTCGTCACCACCCCGGAGGCGATCCACGACGTCTGCCAGCAGGCGGACCGCGAGCCGAAGTGCGTCGGGGTGGTCACCTGGATGCACACCTTCTCGCCCGCCAAGATGTGGATCGCGGGCCTCACCTCCCTGCGCAAACCGTTCCTCCATCTGCACACCCAATACAACAAGGAACTGCCCTGGTCCGAGATAGACATGGACTTCATGAATCTCAACCAGTCCGCCCACGGCGACCGCGAATTCGGTTTCATCGGATCGCGGATGCGCCTTAATCGCAAGATCGTCGTCGGCCACTGGAAGGACGAAGACGTACAGGCGGAGCTTGGCGCCTGGACCCGCGCGGCCAGCGCCTGGCACGACGCGCAGGGCGGGAAGGTGGCCCGGTTCGGGGATAACATGCGCGACGTCGCCGTCACCGAGGGCGACAAGGTCGAAGCGCAGATCCGGCTCGGGTATTCGGTCAACGGCTACGGGGTGGGGGAGCTGGTGAAGTACGTCGAGGCGGTCACGCCGGCACAGATCGACGCGCAGATCGGGCGCTACATGGACGAATACACCGTCGGCGACGCGCTGCGCAAGGACGGCAAGCAGAACCTAACCTTGCGCGAGTCGGCCAGGATCGAGCTCGGGATGCGCGCCTTCCTAACGGAAGGCGGCTTCCACGCGTTCACCACCACCTTCGAGGACCTGACCGGCCTCGTCCAGCTGCCCGGCATCGCCGTCCAGCGGCTGATGGCGGACGGCTACGGGTTCGGCGCGGAAGGCGATTGGAAAACCGCCGCGCTCGTGCGGGCGATGAAGGTGATGGGCGCCGGGCTCACCGGCGGCACCTCCTTCATGGAGGATTACACCTACCACTTCGGGGGGAACGGGATGAAGGTCCTCGGCGCGCACATGCTCGAGGTCTGCGCCTCGATCGCCGACGCCAAGCCTTCGCTCGAGGCGCATCCGCTTTCGATCGGCGGCAAGGCGGATCCGGCGCGGCTGGTGTTCAACGTCGGGAGCGGGCCGGCGGTCAACGCCACGCTCCTGGACATGGGCAACCGCTTCCGGATGCTCGTGAACGAAGTGGACGTGGTCCCGCCCGATCTGCCGATGGGCAAGCTGCCGGTGGCGCGGGTGGTGTGGATCCCGCGGCCGGATCTGAAGGTGGCGGCCGGGGCGTGGATCGCGGCCGGCGGCGCACACCACACCGGCTTCAGCCAGGTGGTGACGCGCAAGCACCTGGAAGATTTCGCCGAAATCGCCGGGATTGAATTCCTCGCGATCGGCAAGGAAACGAACCTTTCGGAATTCCGCAAGGAGCTTCGTTGGAACGATATGTATTACGCGCTGGCCCGCGGGTTGTGACCAGGACCGCCGGAAGCCGGCGCATTATGGAGGCGATATGAAGGCAGCTATCAAAGCGCCGACGCTGGGCGTGGTTGTGGGCAACCGCGGTTTCTTCCCGGGCCATCTGAGCGAAAGCGGACGCAAGACCATCCTTAAGGTTCTGGAACAGGAAGGCATCCGGGCGGTCTGCCTGGCCCCGGAGGATACCCAGTACGGTGCCGTGTTCAGCCTCGCGGATTCGCGCAAGTGCGCCGACCTGTTCAAGGCGCACCGCGAGGAGATCGACGGGATCCTGATCACGCTCCCGAACTTCGGCGAGGAAACCGCGATCGCCAACGCCCTGCGCTGGTCCGGGCTGAATGTGCCGGTTCTGATCCAGGCCTTCCCCGACGACGCCTCCCGGATGACCTCCGCGGACCGGCGCGATTCCTTCTGCGGCAAGATGTCGTGCGCGAGCAACCTGCGCCAGTACGGGATCCGCTACACGCTGACGAGCCAGCACACGATGGACCCGGAAAGCGACGCTTTCCGGGCGGACCTGCGCACCTTCGTCGGGACCTGCCGGATCGTGCGCGGGCTGGCCTCGGCGCGGCTGGGGGCGATCGGCGCGCGTCCGGCCGCCTTCAAAACCGTGCGCTACAGCGAGAAGCTGCTCGAGCGGAGCGGGATCTCGGTCGAGACGGTCGACCTTTCGGAAATTTTCGGGCGGGCGCACAAGCTCGCCGATTCCGACGCCGGGGTGAAGGCCAAGCTGGATGCGATCAAAGCCTACGTGCCGACCAAGGGGGTCGACACGCAGGCGCTCGTCAAGATGGCCAAGCTCGGGCGGGTGATCGACGGATGGATCGAAGAGAACGGCCTCGCGGCGAGCGCGCTGCAATGCTGGACGGCGATGGAGGAGTTCTACGGCGTGGTTCCCTGCACGCTGATGAGCATGATGAGCAACGACCTCATGCCTTCGGCCTGCGAGACCGACATCTCCGGCCTGGTGGGCATGTACGCGATGGTCCTCGCGACCGGAAAACCCTCGGCGCTGGTCGACTGGAACAACAATTACGGCGGCGACCCCGACAAAGCCGTCATCTTCCACTGTTCGAATCTGCCGAAGGATCTCTTCGCGGACGGAAAACCGGGTGAAACGCCCGTCATGGATTATCAGGCGATCATCGCCGGGACAGTCGGAAAGGAAAACACCTACGGCACCGTCGTCGGACGGCTGCGGAGCGGGAAGATCACCTACTGCCGCGTTTCCACCGATGACGTGCGCGGCGTGGTGACGGCGTATGTGGGCGAAGGGGAACTCACCGCCGACAAGCTGGAAACCTTCGGCGGGTACGGGGTGGTGAAAATCCCCAACCTCCAGAAGCTGCTGGCATACATCTGCAACAACGGGTTCGAGCATCACACGGCGGTCAACATTTCCGAGTGCGCGCCGGCCGTCGAGGAAGCCTTCGGGCGGTATCTGGAGTGGGATGTCTACCGGCACTCCTGAGCGAGGCGGGTGATGAAAGCGGTCCGTTTGCACGCGGTCGGCGATCTGCGGATGCACGAGGAGGCGGTCCCTTTTCCGGCCGAAGGGGAGGCTTTGGTGCGGGTGGCCGCGGTCGGCATTTGCGGATCGGACCTGCACTGGTACGGGCAGGGGGGGATAGGGGATGCGCGCCTGAGCGCGCCGCTCATCCTGGGGCACGAGTTCGCCGGCACCACCGGCGCCGGCCGGCGGGTGGCCGTGGAGCCCGCGGTCTCCTGCGGCGAATGTGAATTATGCCGCGAGGGAAATCCCAACCTTTGTGAAAAAGTGGTATTTGCCGGGCACGGGCGGCAGGACGGGGCGTTGCGGGAATTTCTCGCCTGGCCCGGCCGCGCCTGCTTTCCCATACCGGAAACGATGAATTTCGAGGACGGCGTGATGCTGGAACCGCTGGGCGTCGCGATCCATGCGGTCGACCTTGCCCAACTGCGGCACGAGATGCGTGTGGCGGTGCTGGGGTGCGGCCCGATCGGGCTGCTGGTGCTGCAGCTCGTGCGCCTGTTCGGCGTCAGGCATATTTTCGCCGCCGAGGTGCTCGCGCACCGGTTGGAGGCGGCCCGTTCCCTCGGCGCGGACGAGTGCCGCCAGGTGGAGGAACAGGCCTCCAGCCTGGACGGGATCGAGCCGCCGGATGTGGTTTTCGAGTGCGCCGGCACGAACGGCGCGGTGGAAACGGCGATCGACATCCTCCGGCCGGGCGGGCGGATACTGCTGGCCGGGATTCCGGATGACGACCGCACTTCCTTTCGGGCCTCCGTCGCGCGCCGCAAGGGCGCGACGATTATGCTTGTCCGGCGCATGAAGCATACCTATCCGCGTGCGATCCAACTCGTCGGAGAAAAACTTTTGGACGTGCGCTCGCTCGTCACCCACCGCTTCCCGCTCGACCGTACGGAGGATGCCTTCCAGGCGGCGGCCAAGCGCGAAGGGATCAAGGTGGTGGTGGAACCGTCCTAACCCCTCTCCCCCTTCCCCGTAAGGGGAAGGGGGAGAGGGGTGCCTGAGCTCGGTGGTCTTCCGGGGCGAAGGCGGGGAGAGGGGGTTAGGACGGAAGTTGAATTAAAAATTTTGGCAAGCCAATGGGGGGCGCCTGTTCTTTCCTCTTTCTCCTCTTTCCCTCTCCCTACCTTTCCGGGGAGAGGGAAAGACGGAGGGGGGAAGATCAGGATGCGCGGAAGGCGATCGTTGGAAGACGGCATCAAGCACAGGAGACGGGCATGAATCAAAACGAGATTCAAAAAGCCATTGAGAGCGGGAAAACCGCGCTCGGCATTGAGTTCGGCTCGACCCGGATCAAGGCGGTGCTGATCGGCGGGGATCATGCCCCGGTCGCCTCGGGAAGCTACGAGTGGGAAAACCGGTATGAAGACGGAGTCTGGACCTATCATCTGGAAGACGTTTGGACCGGCTTGCAGGAAAGCTTTCGGGCGCTGCGCGGCGAAGTGCAGGAGAAGTACGGAATCCCGCTGAAAACCGTCGGCGCGATCGGCTTCAGCGCCATGATGCACGGCTATCTGGCGTTCGATAAAAACGGGAAGCTGCTTGTCCCGTTCCGCACCTGGCGGAACACCATCACCGGGGAGGCGGCGGAGAAGCTCACGAAACTGTTCCAATTCAACATTCCCCAGCGCTGGAGCATCGCGCACCTATACCAGGCCATCCTGAACAAAGAGGCCCACGTCCGGAATATCCGCTTCCAGACCACCCTGGCGGGCTACGTCCATTGTAGGCTGACGGGGCGGAAAGTGCTGGGCATCGGCGAAGCCTCGGGCATGTTCCCGGTCGATAGCTTTACCAACGACTACGATGCGCGCATGCTCAAGGTTTTCAACGCCAAGCTCAAGGCGAAAAAGATCCCGTGGAAACTCGAGAATATCCTGCCTAAAATCCTGATGGCGGGGGAAGCCGCGGGGGAGCTGACCGAGGAGGGCGCCAGGCTGATCGACCCGGCGGGCGGGCTGCCGGCGGGCATCCCGCTCTGCCCGCCCGAGGGCGATGCGGGCACCGGCATGGTGGCGACCAACAGCGTTGCGAAGCGGACCGGCAACGTCTCCGCGGGAACATCCGTCTTCGCCATGATCGTCCTGGAAAAGCCCCTCTCGAAGCTGTATTCCGAGATCGACATGGTGACGACGCCCACCGGCAGGCCCGTGGCGATGGTCCACAGCAACAACTGCACCTCCGACCTTAATGCATGGGTCGCCCTGTTCCAGGAATTCGCCCAGGCGCTGGGCGTGGAGGCGGGCGAATCCGGGCTGTTTGAAATGCTGTATACCAAAGGGCTCGCCGGGGATGCGGATTGCGGCGGGCTGCTGGCCTACAATTATTTCTCGGGCGAACACCTCACCGGCCTTTTGGAAGGGCGGCCGCTCTTTGTCCGGACGCCCGAAAGCCGCTTCACGCTCGCGAATTTCATGCGCGCGCATCTTTTCTCGGCGCTCGCCGCCCTGAAAATCGGGCTGGCCATTTTCGAAAAGGAAAAAGTGAAGATCGACCAGATCCTCGGCCACGGCGGCTTCTTCAAAACCAAAAACGTCGGCCAGAAGATCATGGCGGCGGCGATGAACGTCCCCGTCTCCGTGATGGAAACCGCCGGCGAGGGCGGCGCGTGGGGAATGGCCCTGCTGGCTGCCTTTATGTTGCGCGATGAAGCGGAGGAACCCTTGGAGGCATATTTGGCCGGCAAGGTCTTTGCGGGCCAAAAGGGGACGACGATCGCGCCCGACCCGAACGACGTCGCCGGCTTTGCGGCGTTCATGGAACGCTACAAAAAGGGGCTGGCCATCGAGAAAGCCGCGGTGAAATACTTGAAGTAAAGCACCACGGGAAAAATCCGGTGGTGAAGACGATCAAGCGAATTGGGGACGAGGTGCGAGGCTTATCCCTCTCCCTGCTAAACCCTCCCTCACCCCTGCCCCCCCCCTCGCTTCGATCGAGGACAGGCTTCTCCCAGCTTATGCCGGGAGAGGGGTCTGGGGTGAGGGGTGAGGGGGAAGAGGGTAGGAGGTGTTCTTTATGCTCGAAAAACTTCGCCGTGAAGTATGCCGATGGAACCAGGAACTGCCGCGCAACGGGCTGGTGGCGTGGACTTCCGGGAACGTCAGCGCGCGCGACGCGAAGACCGGGCTGATCGTGATCAAGCCGAGTGGCGTGGTGTATGAAGCGCTGACGCCGGAGAACATGGTCGTCGTAGACGCCGACGGCAAGCGGATCGAGGGCAAACTGAACCCTTCGGTCGATACCCCGACGCATCTGTACATTTATAAGAATCGGCCGGACGTGGGCGGGATCGTGCACACGCATTCGAACTTCGCGACCGCGTTCGCGGCGGTCGGCAAGCCGATCCCGGCGATCCTCACGGCGATCTGCGACGAATTCGGGGGGGAGATTCCGGTCGGGAAGTTCGCGCCGATCGGCGGCGAGGAGATCGGGCGCGAGGTGGTGCGCGCGATCGGGGCGAGCCCGGCGATCCTGATGCAGAATCACGGCGTGTTCACGGTCGGGAAGGACGCCGGCGCCGCGGTCAAGGCGGCGGTGATGGTCGAGGACATCGCGCGGACGGTGTTTTATGCGATGCAGCTGGGGCGGCCGATCGCGATCCCGAAGGAGATGGTCGCGCAGCTGCACAAGCGGTATACGGATAAGTACGGGCAAAAATAAGGATTAACCGCAGAGACGCAGAGGACGCAGAGAATTACTGGTTTATTTCTCTACGTCCTCTGCGTCCCAGGCCCAGCCCGACCAGGGCGGGCTCTGCGGTGAGATTTCTTCCTGTGGGGTAGTAAAAAAACCGGCTTTCGTCGTTTTTTTACAAGAAATCTGTGATTTTTATTTTAGTTGCTCGTCCGCCATCCGGCGCAGCTGCTCGGCGGATTTTTTCATCGCCGCGGTGTGCAGATCGACCCCCTTGCGCCAGTCGCCGTAGAAGCGGATGAAGGCTTTCTGGGCGTCGCCGTTCCACTTGGGTTCCACTTCCTTGACGGCCTTGGCGAGTTTTTCCACCGCGTTCTGGATCTGGGCGTTGGCTTCCTCGACGTCCTTCAGGAACTTGCCGAGATCCTCGGGATTGAAATCGATGACGGTCATGATCACCTCGCGGCGGATGGACTAGCGCCGGCCTCTTTGCCAGGCTTCCCAATCCGGGTTGACGTACTGCTCCCGGCGGGTCACTTTAATGGTGCGGAAGTATTGCTCCTGCTTTCTCAGGTGCTCGAGTTCCTCGAGAGTCTTTCGCTTGTGCGGATCCGCTTCAGAGACAAAGGTTTCCTTGCGGCGCCCCTCCCAGTTGGAATCCAAATATCTGGAGGAAGTCTCCACCTTGTCTTTCTCCATAGTAAATTGGCGGATCTTCTCAAGGATTTTATCCGCCAGGCGGTCTGCCTCGGGCGGATGGTATTGGACGTCACGGTATAGATATTGTGGAGGCGGTGAAATCATAGTTCCCCCAAATACATAGTTGAAAAGGATTATAGATCATGATATTATGCTTGTCAATAGTTCACGCGCACAAAATTATAAAAGCTGTTCCACGAAGAGGGGATTATGGCGCGCATCCGTGTAAACACCGAAGACCTCAAGACCAAAGCCAAGGATTTCGAATCCGCCGGCGAGGCAATTAGCCGCGCCGGGGATGAAATCCTCGCGGCCGCCATGGCGATGCCGAGCTACGACGGCCAGCTTTCCGGCCCGGCCCGCAAGGCGGGGTACGCAATTCAAACCCAGGCAAAGGCTTTGGGAGCCGCGCTGGCCGGCGACGCGGAATCGCTGCGCAAGGCGGCGCGGGATTTTGAGAATGTGGATAATCAGGCGATTGATCTATTCGAAGAGAATACTGCGCTGATGTCCGATTCGCCAATATATGATGGGCCGGGGGGCGAGGGCGATGCGCCGATCAGGCAAGGTGGTACCCCTGAACTCCTCATATTTGGTTTTCTTGCATATAAAGATTATGGCGATTATGTGATATTTTGGAGAAATGGACAAACAATTACAATAGAGATAACCGATGAAAATCGGTCGCTTATTAGCCAATATGAAGATTATTTAGATGAATTCTTTAAAAACTTTGCGGATTTGCTTAATACATATAACTATTTAGTGCAGCAGGGCATAAGCGCCGAAAAAATATTTTGGGTTTTTATACTCCTTGTCAGCCTCGATCTCTTTACCGCCGGTTTACTTGATAAATTAGGAGTTGCGCTAGGAATCGGATTGGTCGCTCCGGCGATAGTAAAATCAGCTGCTGATAAAGCTACTGAAATGGCCGGAATGTCACCATTGGATATTATCAAAGAGTGTGGAAAAATTCTCGACCCCGTTAATCCTGAAAAGTGGTTACCCGAACTTACTAATTTGCTGCAATATGGTCAAGGTGCATGCCAGGCTCTTGATAATGCTAATGAAGTCTGGAATATACTTGTTCCACCGCCAGCTTTACCAGAATCGCCCTATGTTCGAGTACCAACACCGCCTACACCTACACCTACACCTACTCCTACACCTTAGGTAACCGCCTTAATATATTTGTAAAGGGGAAATATTTAATAAATGAGAACGATTGAAATAAGATATACTACTCATACATAACTATCAACGAGACAGAAAAGAATTGTGAAATTCCGATTTGTTGATCATTTGATAAATTCTCATAAGGAGAAATGTGGAGGAGTTCATCCGATGGAAAAAATACCGACTTTAACGAAGCGTGATCGTATTGGATTTTGGCTTCTCCATATGTTATTACTTGTTCCGCCCTTCTATTTTTTATTGTTTATCCTGATTAGAAAACCCGAATACTTTTTATCTTTACTACAGAGTGGTCCTGCGCAACCACTGGGTTGGTTCTTCCTGTTGCTGGTGTTTTTAGATTTTGGAGCAATGGTTTATTTGGCGATAAACTCCATACGAAATATTGAAAAGCGTCCAGTTAAAAAAAGTATACTTGTAATGGTGCTTATTATGTTTCTTAATATATTCACTTTTATTATAATATTTACATTACCTGCTCTATTATTGGTACTTAATTTATTATTCTCTCTTTACATTAATTAGAATTCAAATTATGAAAATGGTCTTGTTTAAGAAACGAGGATTATTTCACGCATCCTTATGAACGCCGAGATCTGAAAACCAAAGCCGCGAATTACGAATCCGTAACCGTGGTACTGAGCTTGTTGGAAGACAAATACTGAACAACAAGAAGGTTGTGCCTGGCGTTAAAAACGGTACAAGGCTGAACGGTTTAGCGTTACCAACGACTATATGGAAAAAACTGCACCGAAAAAGTAAGCGAAGACCGACGCGATCGCATAAATCCAAAGGATCTATTGGTTTTCGAAATAGAGGTATGATATTCCAAGATATACTTCAGTAAGTGTGACATATTAAATCCCCGTAAAGCGTACCGGCGACCGCCACGGGATGGTATAAACTATGACATTAATGAAATTCGGCACTCCTGTCATGGATGGTTGAATGATAACGTAGGTGAATTGAACTACCGCGATAATGTGACATGATGAGCGCTCCTCAGGACGGCTCCCCGGGAAAATCCGATTTCGCCAAGGAATTATGGCGCGGCCTCACCCCGTTCCTGGGCCTGGCGCAGACGGTGCTTTCCCTGGCGTACCTGCTGGCGGGCGGGGGAGGCAGGTATTGGCCGTTCATCCTCGCCCTGTTCGGGCTGCAGGTGGCGGTGAATATCCTCATCAGCCTCCGTTCAATGGCCGTCCGGGATATCACTCTCCTGATGTACGTGTTCGCGGTTTTCAACTGGGTCGTATCCTCGTTGACCGTCGGCTTGGCCGGCGGATACCCCACGCTCTTCTGGTTGATGTTCGTCCTCGGCGCCATCCACGCCGGCTTGTTCATCGGCCGGCCCGGGATCCTCATGAACGGGTTCGTCGCCAGCGCCGCCCTCAGCATTCCCCTCCTGTATTTCGACGCCATGGACTTTCCGGCCGCGGTCGGGATCGGAGTGGAAATGCTGTTCCTGCTGGTGATCGGGTTTATCACCGAAAGAATCACCACCACGCTCCTGGCGGAGCGGGAAAAAATCAAACGGGCGGAAGTGGAGTTGCGGGAATCCCGCGATGAGCTGGCCGCGGCGCTGGAAAAGCAGCGGCAACAAACCCGCGATATGACCCTTCTTTCGGAGATGGGGGATTTCCTGCAGGCTTGCCAGGTTCTCGAAGACAGTTACGCGATCATCGGCTATTACACTCCGCGCCTGCTTCCCTTCCCGCACGGCGCGCTCTACCTCAGCGGCGAATCCCGCGATACGCTGGATGCGGTCAGCGCCTGGGGCGGGATCGAGGCGGGAAGGAACTCGCCGCATTGTTCGCGCGCCCACTGCTGGGCGCTGCGCCGCGAGCAGGTGTTGTGGATGGATGAATCCTCGACCGGGATGCGCTGCCACCATCTGGATCATTCCGAGGTGGCCCAATACATGTGCATCCCGCTCTTCGCGCAACGCGAGGTGATCGGCATCCTGCACCTGCAATCACGGATCGCGGAATCCCCCGCGCCCATCCCCGACGGCGAAGCCCGGACGCGGGTGCTCTCGCTGGCCAAAACGGTAGGCGAGCGCATTACGCTCGCGGTGGCCAATCTGCGGCTGCGGGAAAACCTGCGCAACCAATCCATCCGCGACAGCCTGACCGGCCTGTTCAACCGGCGCTACCTGGAGGAAACGCTCGAACGCGAAATCCACCGCGCCGCCCGCGAAAAGGCGCCGCTCTCGATCATCTTCATCGATATCGACCACTTCAAATCCTTCAACGATCAGTACGGGCACGAGGCGGGCGACGCCGTCCTGCGTCAGATCGGGACCTTCCTCGCCTCGCAGGTCCGCTACGAGGATATCGCCTGCCGCTACGGCGGGGAGGAATTTGTGATCGTGCTGCCGGACGCCGCGATCGGGATCGCCGCGGCGCGCGCGGAAGGGATCCGGTCCGGCGTGAAGGGCATGAACGTCCAGGTCGGCGGGAAGATGCTGCCGGGAATCACGCTCTCGCTCGGGGTTTCCGCGATCCCGGAATTCGAAGCCGCCGGGGAAATCCTCCTGCGCGCCGCGGATAACGCGCTCTACCAGGCCAAGGCCGAGGGCCGAGACAGGGTGGCGGTGGCGAAGGCGGGCAAGTGATGGACAGGATTTACAGCCCCGCCCCGGCTTCGCCGGGCGAGGCCGGGGGATTTTTTCAGGATTGACAGGATAAAAACCGAAAATCCAAATATTTTCATCCATCCCCCGTCGGATCGCCGCGCCGCGCTAATCCCGTCGTTGCGCTCCGGGACAAGAGCACGGCGCTGGTAGACGAAGCTCGCGCGCGCGGGCTATTTTGTGCGAAGCGTTATGCCCCGAAAGAGCCTGCCCCCGCGTGTTTTTAGCGGGGGGATTTGTTTATTAGGTTTTAAAACCACTGCCTCTGGCAGTGAGTAGAATGAAAAGGTTCTACCGGTGAAGTGGAATTTGTTTTTAGGCTGAATAATCATGTGACAATCGGGCTGATGTGTTCTCAAAGGATACAGGGAAAATACCGCATCGCGCCCCGGTTACCCTTCCCCCCAGGGTTCCTCCGTTTCAGAGGATGGTTCTAATCCCCCCATCACGAAGGGATGAGGGGAGCGATCTCGGGGGGAGGGGAACCGGGAAGGCTGCCCGGCAACGATAAATAACCGGTAGGAGTGCATCTTCCAGGTGCGACGTTCTAAAGCATGCCCCGTCGTGATTGTATACGGGGCCACCGCCTTTGGCGGTAGTAATTAATTCGCGCGGGCTTTTTTTCCCGTGCGTTGGAAAGGAGGGATAAAACCCCGCGCCACCCCTCAACCTTTCCCTCCCGTCGCTACGCTCCGGGAAATGCTCTCCCAGCTTTTTCCTGAAAAACAGTCTACGAAGATATTCGCTTTCGATCGGATTAAAAAAATAACGCTGGGAGTGGGGTTGTAATAAGCCTTTCTCCCACCATCAAGTGGGAGAAAGGCTGGGGAAGAGGGGGGTGAGGGGGGGATTTGCGCATCTTCCCCTCCGGCTGTATCCTCTACCAATGCTAAACCCAAGAAGCCGCGCCGTTTCTTTTCATCAATCCTCCGCACACCAATGGATACTCGTTTTTCTGATCCTCCTGTGTGTGCTTGCTTCCGCGGAACCGGCGAACGCATCCGCCGCCGTGCGCGTATTTCTCGCCGGAGAAACTTCCACCGTCCGCCCGGCGCTCGAATTGGCCGGCGAAGATGCGTTCATTTTTGTCGACGAAGCGGCCGAAGCGGACGTCCTGCTGCTCAACGGATTGATCCCGGATCCGGAACTGGTGCGGGCCCGCCTGGAGCAGGGCGCCGGGCTGATGCTGATCCTCGGTCCGGATATTTCTTCGTCGGATTTTTCCAGCGTCAGCGGCGTGCCGGTTGCCTTTGCGCGGACGGATGAGCCGGCCAGTCTGGTGGAAGTTCCGATCGAGGATCCTCTCCGCCGTCAGATTGTCTGGAACGGCGCGCCTCAGGTGCGCGAACGCCATAGGGTCGTCACTCCCATATCCAGCGTGCATCCGCTGGTGACCGGCTACGAAGACGGGAGCTGGCTGATCTGGCGGTTGCAGCGCGAAAACGCCTTCGTCGTCAATTTCTTTCTGGGCGAAGAAGATAATCCGCAGTTGCGCGAGTGGGCCTATTACAACTACCTGATCTACCACCTCGCGATGCGGGCGGGCGGAAGGATGCCGCTTGAGTTTGCCGATTACCCGGGCTCGCCCGTCCCGCACGACGCGGAGCGGAACGGGCTGCTGGTGTTGATGGCGCTGATGGTCGCCATTTCCTTCGCCGCATTCTTGCTTGTCCGCCGGTACAGCAATCGCCACCCGGAAGCCTTGGATGAAATCATGCTTCGCGCCCAGCCCGTCCCGGCTGCCAAGGGAGGGGAAGCGCTTCCGCAAGGAGAAAGACGCGACGTCTGGGAACAAATCGGGTTCGAGCGTCCGCTTTCCGGCTTCCTGGTCGCGCTCACGCTCGGGCTGATCTTCTTTATCCCGCTGATCCTCTACCAGAACCTGATCCTCCCGACGTACATTCTGCCCTCGGCCCAGGCGCTCGGGATCTGGGGGCGCGTCACGCAGTTCTTCAACGTGGCGTGGTACTTTTTCGACATGGGGACCAGCATCGCCTTTGTTAAGTTCCTTTCGCAGCACCGCGTCCACGACCCGCGGAAGGGCATCCAGTATGGCCAGATGTTCGTCTGGTGGCAGATTATTTCCGGCGCGGTGCAGGTGGCGCTGGTGATCGCTTTCGCGAGCGTGGTCGCGCCGCATTCCGCCTACGCGCTGTACGCCTGGAGCATCATCATCCACGCCGCGATCCAGCTGCCCGGTTTCTATCATGTGATGCGCAACGCGCTGGCGGGATTCCAGCGCCACGACGTCGCCCGCATCCTGGATGTGTCGCTCAACGTCGTCATGCCGATCCTGGTCCAGCCGGTCTTCGTGACGGTTTTTTACCTCTGGGGGCGCGCCACGCCGGCGTTCGGCGGGGCGATGGGCGGCCTGATCGGCCTGGGGGTGGCCGCGTATGCCGCCGAGTTGTTCACCTTCCTGCTCGGGTGGGGGATCTACCGCCGGCTGGGTTACAACACGCGCGTGCTGTTCCTGGCGCACTTCGATTGGGAGATCGTCCGGACGGGATTCGGGTTCGGGATCTTCGAGATGCTGGCGTCCGGCGCCTGGTCGGCCGGGCAGGCGGCGGAAATATGGGTGACGCAGGGCCGCCTGGTCAACTACGCCGAGATCTGGGGCAACTGGGTCCTGGCGCAGAATTTCATCTTCGCCTTCCAGGTCGGGCAGATGCTCACCGAGGGGGTGATGCCGGCCATCTCGGAGGCCATCTCCAACGGCAAGAGGATTCTCTCGCAGTACTACGCGGCGATGGCGTACAAATGGGGCGGGCTGGTCAGCGCCTTCATCGGGGCGGTGTTGATCGCGGTGGCGCCGAGCTTCCTGCTGGGGGCGACCGGACCCGAATTCCACCGTTCGGCGCTCTACGTCGTGCCGCTCGCATTCTGGGGCGCCATCGAGCATTTTTCCTGGGTCGGGGATAGCGTTCAACTCGGGTCGAACCGGCCCTACCTGAAAATGCTGCTGACCTTCGGCGAGCAGCTCGCGCGGGTGATTTTCCTCGTGCTTTTGCTGGAATCTCTGCAGGTCCCCGCGCTGATCCTAGCGTATTTTATCGGGCTGGCCGGAAAGGGCATCGCCACGTTCCTCGTCAATCACAAACTGTGCTTCCCGCAAAAGCTGTATATTTACCAATCGCTCGTCGCGCCCATTCTGGCGGGAATGACGCACTATGTCATCCTGCGCGGGATCGCCGCCCTGATCTGGCGGGGCGATCAGGTCACGAGCGTGCTGCTCTTCTTCCTGGCGATCCTGCCCTCCTTCCCCGTCTTCCTGTTTTTCTACGGCTTGGCCGGCGGCTGGGACGATCCGACGCTCGACGAATTGAAGCGCTCGGTCGAGATGACCGGCGCGATGCGTCCGCTGGTGTGGCTGATCTGGGCTTCCACCGCGGCCGGCGCGCGGCTCAGCCCGCTGCACGGCCGCTTCCCGATCCGCATCCGTCCGGCGGCGATGGAGGAAGCGCGCGCGCTGATGCTGGAGAAGGTAAGGTTGTAGCCTGGAGCGTTCCTTCACCCCCCTTTCTGCCGTAAGGCAGGAGAGGGACCGGGGGTGAGGAAGGAAAATGGAAACCATTCAATTGCCCGACGGCCGCATTCTGGCGTATGCCGAGTATGGCGATCCCGGCGGCAAGCCGGTTTTTCTGTTCCACGGCGTGCCGGGTTCGCGCATCTTCCGTCCGCCGCTGGACGGCCTCACCGCGCGCAAGAAAGCGCGATTGATCACGGTCGACCGGCCCGGCTACGGCGGATCCACATTCCAGCCCGGGCGCCGCATCACCGATTGGCCGGAGGATATCCTCCGTCTGGCGGACTATTTGCATTTGGATCGTTTCGCGGTGTGCGGCCATTCCGGCGGCGGGCCGTACGTGCTCGCCTGCGCGCGCTTCATTCCCGAACGGCTGACCGCCGCCGGCGTGATCTCGAGTCTCGGTCCGGTGGATGCTCCCGGCGCGCTGGACGGCATCATCGCCCAGAACCGGCTAGCGTTCACGGTCGGCGGAAAATTGCCCTGGCCGCTGTTCCGGCTGGCGATGGGCTTTGTCTTTCGGCGGGGGAAGAATCACCCGGAAGCGCTGGTTCACCCGGATTATGAGGATCCCTCCAATCCGGATAATGCGATGCTCGCCATGCCAGGCGGATGGCAAGTCTGTTTGGACAGCACGCGCGAGGCGTTCCGGCAGGGGATTATCGGCCATGCCTGGGAAGGATATCTCGATGTGCGCCCGTGGGGATTTTCCTTGGAGGAAATTTCCACGACGGTTGATCTTTGGCACGGATTGTGCGACGTCAACGCGCCGGTCGGGATGGGGCGCGCTATCGCCCGCGCGGTGCCGCACTGCCGCGCGCGATTCCTCGAAGGTGAAGGACATTTGCTGCTATTCAAGTATTGGGGGGAAATTTTAGACACCTTGTCCTAACCCCCTCTCCTCCGGAGTGAGGGGGTTAGGACAGAAACGGACGAGGGAGAGAGGACGGGGGTGAGGGGGTTGGGACGGGAACGAAAGGGGCGGGGTGCAGGTCAAAAACGATATGTGGAAGAGAAATTCAGATTGGAGAACGGAGGTCTCTTGCTTACCCTGCATCTCATTTCGCACACGCATTGGGACCGCGAATGGTACCGCCCATATCAGGATTTCCGCCTGCGGCTTGTCGGCCTGATCGACGGACTGCTCGACCTGCTTGCGGCAGACCGGTCCTATAAGAATTTCATGCTCGACGGACAGACGATCATCCTGGAGGATTACCTCGAAATCCGCCCCGGGCGCGAGGCCGAACTGCGGCACCACATCCGCTCCGGCAGAATTCTTGTCGGCCCGTGGCACATCCTGCCGGATGAATTTCTGGTCGGCCCGGAAGCCACCATCCGCAATTTGCTCGAGGGCGCGCGCACCTGCCGGCGCTTCGGCCCGCGCATGCCGGTCGGATACACCCCGGATCCGTTCGGGCACATCGGGCAGCTGCCGCAGATCCTGCGCGGGTTTGGAATCGAGTGGGCGGCGTTCCGGCGCGGGCTTTCCGATGAACCGTGCGAGCTGTGGTGGGATGCGCCGGACGGTTCGCGCGTGCTGGCCGCCTACCTGCGCGACGGGTACGACAACGCCGCCGGCCTGCCGACGGCGGACGCATCCCTGTTCGCGGACGAGGTCATCCGCCGCCGGGATTCGCTGCGGCCGCATTCCGCCGTCAACGAATTGCTGCTGATGCACGGAACCGATCATATGGAACCGCCGCGGGATACCGCCTCCGCGATCCGCTCCATATCCGGCAAGCTGCGCGGCGACCGCCTGATCCACTCCACGCTCCCGGAATACTTCTCCGCCGTGTCTTCAACCGTCCGCAGAGAAAAATTAAAACTGCCGGTCGTGCGCGGGGAATTGCGTTCGCCCAAACGCCATCATCTCCTGCCCGGCGTGCTCTCCACGAGGATGTGGATCAAGCAGCGCAACGGCGAATGCGAGACGCTGCTTGAACGGTGGGCCGAGCCGTTCTCCGCCTGGGCGTTCCTCGCCGTCCCGACGCAGCGGCAACCGCATCTTGTGCAAGATCCGGCGGGCGCGCTGCGCGCCGCGTGGCGGATGCTGATGCAAAACCACCCGCACGATTCGATCTGCGGCTGCTCGATCGACGACGTGCACGAGGAGATGCGCCCGCGCTTTTCACAGGCGGCCCAGATCGGCGGCGAGATCACGCGCGCAAGCCTGGAGGCGATCGCCGCGTCGGTCGACGCTCGCGCGGCGGAAAAATCGGTCGTGGTGTTCCATCCGACGGCGGGGCCGCGGAATGAGCCGGTCGAGGCGGACCTGCACCCGAGCGTGGATTGGGATGCGTTCGAGATCGTGGACGATGCCGGAGCCGTCATCCCGCACCAGGCGGCGGTCGAGGGCACGGTGGAATTGATCAATGTGATCCTGGACCGCGAGGGCCTGGCCGGGATCGTCGGCAACCTGCATGAGGGCCAGGCGGGAAACCTCTCCATCCGCGAGATCGGCTTCCGCCGCGAGGGGGAAATGCTTCGGGTGGATGCCGTGATGGCCGAGAATTCCACGCCGGATCCCGGCGTGTGGAAACGCGCGATGACGGACTTCCGGGAATACCTCGCGGACCCGGACCTGCGGCAGTTTCATGTCCGCGCGCGCAACGCCGCCGGGACGCGCGCCTTGTTCGTCGCCCCCGCGCTTCCCGGATTCGGATGGAGGACCTTTTCCATCCGAAAGAAATCGCTTCCGCCGCCGGCAGCAGTGGCATTCCCGCCGCTTCTGCGCGCGCTTG
The DNA here is from genome assembly GCA_016932475.1 of Anaerolineales bacterium. Classification (GTDB taxonomy): domain Bacteria; phylum Chloroflexota; class Anaerolineae; order Anaerolineales; family RBG-16-64-43; genus JAFGKK01. The sequence continues at coordinate 29,090 of JAFGCU010000009.1, read as the reverse complement.
TGCCGCTTGGGTTGCGGGCTTCACAAAGCGCCGCCGGGAAATGGACGATCGGGCGGTTGACCCGCAAAACGATTTCGCCGGTCATCGAAAATGAGTATTTCCGCATCCGGGTGGAATCCGGCGGAACGCTGGAAATAACCGATAAGCGCACGGGTGCGCGATACGCCGGATTGAACCGGTTCCAGGACGGCGGCGATTGCGGGGACAGCTACAATTTTTGCCCGCCCGCGCAGGATACGATTTTCGGCGCCCGCAGGAAAGCGGTCCGGGTGCAAAAGGGAAGAGTCCGGCAGAGCCTTGAGATAGACCTGGAACTCGAAATCCCGGCCGGTTTGTCGCCGGACCGGAAAACACGTTCGTCAAGGCGGATCCGGATGCCGATTGCCACCCGGGTGACGATCCATGCGGGTGTGGAGCGGGTGGAGGTGCGCACGGCGATCGATAATCGCGCGACGGATCACCGCCTGAGGGTGCATTTCCCATTTCCGGCGGAGGATGCCAACGGGCAGTCCGGCGAACCGCCCGTCGCGCGATATGACGGCCACTTCGAGATCGTCGAGCGCGCATCCGTTGCCCCCGAAGATGATGCGGACTGGGTGGAACGCTGGCGGCCGGAGGTTCCCCAGCGGGCATTCACCGACCTATCCACGAGCCGCTGCGGGTTGATGATCGCGAACCGCGGTTTGCCGGAAGTGGAAGCGGCTCGCGGGCGTGAAATCGCGCTGACGCTGCTGCGCTGCGTCGGCTGGCTCTCCCGCGACGATTTCCCGGCGCGCACCGGGCACGCCGGGCCGATGCTGCCGCTTCCGGGCGCGCAAATGCAGGGACGCTGGGAGTTCGAGTACGCGATCATTCCGCACGCGGGGGATTGGCGGGCCGCCGTGCGCGAAGCGCGCGCGTTCGAAACACCGCCGCGTGCCGTCGAAACGGGCGCACATGCGGGCGCCCTGCCTGGATGCGGTTCCATTATCGGAGTGACGCCGGTGGAATTTGAAATCAGCGCGATAAAAATAAGCGAAGACGGACGCGGGCTGGTCGTGCGCGGGTGGAACAGCACGGATCGGCCGCTGAAGGTGACCCTCCGCCCGGGGAGGAAAATCCGCCGCGCCGAGCTGGTCAATCTTGCGGAAATAAAACAAGGCGCGCTGCCCCCTGGTCATAACGGCGAAGTGACTTTCGAGGCCGGACCGCATGAAATCGTGTCGGTATTATTCATATTGTCAGAGAAATAGACAGGATTTGTTCAGGATTTACATTTGTTTATAAAGAGAAAATCCTGTCCATCCTGAGAAATCTCGTAAATCCTATCCAATAAAAAAGCCCGGAACAGTACGGGCTTTTTTTCATTATTCTCAGGTCGTGCTAAAGCTGCGATGTGGTCTTGACGAAATCGAGCACGTCCGTGATCCTGACGAAGGCCGGCGCGGTGACCGTGTCGGCGCCGCCGCGGCAGATGGAGATCCGGCCGGCCGGCGGCGGAATCAGCGCGGCTGCGGCTGATACCGTCCGTGTTTGATCCAATGCGTCAGCGTGCCGCGGAACAGCGCGCGCTCGAAATATCCCCCCTCCGGCGAAAGCTCCTCGTAGCCTTTCCCGATCAGGACTTCCATCAACGGTTCCAGCTGGCGGGCGTAATGTTGCATGCAGGCTTCCGGGTGAATACCCGGCCAGGAATAGCAGCTGACCGTCGTCCGCCGATTGGAGGCGGGAATGCCCGCGGGAATGGTTTTTTCCCACTCCGGATCATCCGGCGCGAACGTGGGCTTGTCGAGGTTCCCCTGGGGAATGCCCTCGATCCCCCGCACGACGGCCGGTTTGGAATCCAGCAGGTAGGGATCGACGGCCAGATCGGCGATGACGGCGTGATCCGGCAGCCAGGCCAGCCAGGCATTCGGCACGATCGATTTGGAGGTGTCGTGACGCTGCGTGGCGTCGACCAGGATGTCGGTTTCCCGGAACAGGCGCTGCATCACGCCGGGGTTCCCGCTGACGTTACGTCCGATTGTGGAAACCACCACGCCCGGTGCGCCGGCCTGCAGCAGGCGGACGTGCCGTTCCACATTGCCGTATTTGGTGGCCGCCTCCACGGCGTGTTTCCCCACCATGCCTGCCCCCAGAATCAGGACCCGGATCGGTCCCGAGTGCGGAATGCTGCCACCGGCGCCGCGCCGTTCGAATACGTCGAAGGCGGCCTCGAGGCCGTTCCAGGCCACCGCGCGCATGTTCTCCACCAGGCGGATACCGCCGTCGTCGGCGATCCCGTCCAACGAAATGGCCTTCTGCCCCATCTCCTGCAGCCGATCGACACGCCGCGGACGGGTGGGAAAGTGGAGCATTGTGATCAGGCAACTTCCGGCGGGGATCCGCGGGAAGTCCTCGCGCGCCGGGGATCGCAGGACCAGGATCAGATCCTGCCGGAAGACCTCATGTCGGCTGGCTTGGATCACCGACGAATTCGCCCGGCGGTAATCGTCGAAGGAGAAACCGGACCGCGATCCGTACCCTTCCTCCAGGCAGACGGTCAATCCTTGTTGGGCGAGGAATTGAATGAACTCCGGCAGGAAAACGCGTTTCTCGCCGGGTTCCTTCATCATCCGCGGGAAACCGATGCTCTTCGGTGTGTCCACGATCGTCTCCTCCGGCGGCTTTCGGTGTCGGTTGAGGATTGCGAACGGCAAAAAAGAACGGTCAGGATTATTAGGATGTTCATGATGTAGAAATAATACTAATTACTACCATCCTACCCATCCTTAAAAATCCTGTAAAACTTGTCCATAAAAAAGCCCGGCTTCCACCGGGCTTTTCCAGCCGCAGGCCGGATGTCTATGGTTTTGATGTGCTCTTCACGAAGTGAAGTACGTCCTGGAGTTTGGTAAAGGCCAGCGCGGTGACCGTATCCGCGCCGCCGTAGTAGATCGCGACCCGGCCGGTCGGCGGATCGTACAGGGCCGCGCACGGGAAGGCCACGTTCGGCACGTCGCCGACGCATTCGTAAATCGTCTGCGGGGAGAGCAAATATGGCCCGCCGCGATGGATCACCTTCCAGGGCTTCTCGAGGTCGAGCAGCGCCGCGCCGAAGCTGTAGACGAATCCGTTGCACGAGGTAAGCACGCCATGATAGAAGAGCAGCCAGCCCTCGGGGGTTTCGATCGGTATCGGCCCGGCGCCGACCTTGGTCGCCTGCCAGCCGCCCTTGGTGCCCATCACGAAGCGGTGTTCCCCCCAGTGGATCATGTCCGGGCTCTGGCTGATGTAGATGTCGCCGAACGGGGTGTGGCCGTTGTCGCTCGGGCGGCTGAACATCACGTAGTTGCCGTTGATCTTGCGCGGGAACAGCACGCCGTTGCGGTTGAAGGGCAGCAGCGCGTTCTCCAGGAAATGGAACTTCTGGAAATCGTAGGTGTACCCGATTCCGATCGTCGGACCGTGATACCCGTTGCACCAGGTCACATAGAAGCGGTCCTCCAGCCACACCACCCGCGGGTCGTAGCGGTACTGGAATTTTCCGATCTCCGGGTCGTCGCACAGCCATTCGATCGGGTCGTTATCCAGCTTCCACTGGATGCCGTCCTTGCTGAACCCGCGGTGCAGGTTCATCACGCGGGCGCGGTCGTCGGCGCGGAACACGCCGGCGAAGGTCCCGTTGAACGGCACCACGGCGCTGTTGAAGATGCTGTTGGAGGATGGGATCAGGTTGCGCGGGATGACCGGGTTGCCGCTGTAGCGCCAGATGACGTCGAAACTGCCGGCGGGTTTTTCTTCCCAGGGGATGTTGGGCAGCGGGGCCTGGTTCATAAGCGGATCGCTCCTTTACCGGTGATTGGGCTTCTCAGCCCGATTTATAAAACGGACGCGGCATTATAGCATACGGAACCTTGAGATCCTTGACGGCAGGGTGTCCGCAAATGAATTTCTCCCCTCCCCATCCAATGGGGAGGGGCCGGGGGAGGGGATGGCGCGTCGCGGATCAACCCGATCTGCGGCCCGCGCCGACGGCGTTTCGCATATAATTGCCCCGATCTCCGTTGTGCATTCATCCCCAGGAGGTTTTCCAAGGCATGGCTGTCAAACTCACCCGCCGCGAAAAATGGGCATACGGGTCGGGCGACCTTTCCTTCAGCCTGGTCACCACCATCGTCGGCGCTTTTTTTGCCATATTCCTCACCGACGTGGTCGGAGTCCCGGCCTCCGTCGCCGCGCTGGCGATCTTCGTCGGCGGCACCTGGGATTACATCAACGATCCGGTCATCGGGTACCTCTCCGACCGCACCCGCACGCGCTGGGGGCGCCGGCGCCCGTTCCTCCTTTTCGGCGCCATTCCCTTGATGCTGGCCTTCACGCTGATGTGGTGGAAGCCGCCTTTCACCGAACCGCTCGCGCTGGGGATTTATTTTTCCCTGGTTTTCATCCTGTATGAGTTGGCGGCCACGTTTGCGTACATGCCCTACCTGGCGCTGACGCCCGAACTGACTTCGGATTACGATGAACGAACCTCCCTGATGAGCACGCGCGCATTTTTCTCCATTCTGGGCAGCCTGATCGCCTTTACGGTTCCGATTATGATCGTCGGTGGTTTCCACCCCGAGAACGCCGGACGGGTTCTGGTGATGGGCTCGATTTTCGGGATCCTCTCCATCATCCCGCTTTGGCTGGTCTTCTTCGGCACCCGCGAGCGCGAAGAGAACATGCGCCGGCCGCCGAAGGGGATCCGCGAGTCGATCGCGGCGGTGCGCCACAACCGTCCCTTCGTGTTCAGCCTGGTGATCTACCTCTTTACCTGGGTGATGGTCGCCATCATCCAGCTGATCATGCTCTATTACATCAAGCACGTCATCCGGCAGGAAGCGCAAAGCGACCTGATCATGGCGACCATCTTCGTCGTGGCGATGATCGCGCTGCCGTTGTGGGAGTGGATCTCGCGCCGGCTGAATAAGCGCCTGGCGTACATCGTGGGGATGGCGTTCCTGGCGGCCGTCCTGCTGGCCCTCGCTTCGTTGAATTCATCCACCGGCCTGACCGTGATCCTGGTGATCTGCGTGCTGGCGGGGATCGGCGTGTCCGCGGCTCACATCATCCCCTGGTCGATGCTTCCGGATGCGATCGAATACGGCGAGCTGCAGTCCGGCGAGCGCCACGAAGGGATGTTCTACAGCCTGATCACGCTGGCGCAGAAGATCGCCGTTTCGATCGCGCTGCCCCTGGCGCTCCTGGTCCTCGACCGCTCCGGTTACATTCCCAACAGCGCCGTCCAGCCCGAGAGCGCCATCAATGGAATCCGGCTCATCGCCGGGCCGATCCCGGCGGTCTTGATGGGCTTGGGGATCTTGTTCGCTTTTCTGTATCCCCTCGGGCGCGATAACTACACGGAAATCGCGCGCACGCTGGAAGCGCGCCGCTCCACAACGATCCCGGCCGATCCGCCGGAGCGCAAGCATGGTTGAGGTCCGTTCCGTCCAAACAGCCAGAGACAGGCGGAGTTTTCTCACATTCCCCTGGCGGATCTATTCCAAGGATCCGCTGTGGGTGCCGCCGCTCCTGCCCGAGCGCGAAAAAGTCATCGACCCCAAACGCGGGTTGTTCTTCAAGCAGGGATACGCCGAACTGTTCATCGCCTGGAAGGACGGCAAGCCGGCGGGCACGATCTCCTGCGCGGAAGATGAGGCGGATTCGCGCGAACGCGGCCACGCCGAGTGCATGTTCGGTTTTTTCGAATGCGTGGAAGAGTATGCCGTCGCCGAAGCCCTCCTCGGCCGCGCCGAGGATTGGGCCCGGACCCGCCGGATGTCCGCCATCTACGGCCCTTTCAACCTCGACCGTGAGGACTCGCGCGGTATCCTGGTCGAGGGGTATGACCGGCCGCCGGCCATGTTGTGCGCTCATCATCCGCCCTATTACAGGGATTTCTGCGAGCGTTTCGGATTGATCAAGCGTGATGCCGATAACTTGGCGTATTCGATCGATATCGATCTGAACACGCCGCAGGTCCGGCGCCTGTCGCGTCTGGCCGAACGGGTCCGCCGGCGGAAAGCCGTGACCATCCGCGGAGCGAAAATGGACGATCTGCAGGGGGAGATCGACCGTGTGTGGGATCTTCAAAACCGGGCGCTGGCGCACCTTCCCGGTTTTATCTCCTACACCCGCGAGTCGATCGAAAGCCTGGTGATGCCGCTCAAAGACCTGGCCGATCCCGAACTGGTCCTGTTCGCGGAGATGGATGGCAAGGCCGTCGGCTGGTTCCCGGCCATTCCCAATTACAACGAGGTCCTGATTCACCTCAACGGATTGCGGTATCCGTGGGATTACCTGCGCGCGCTCCGGTACCGGAACAAACGGCCGGAATCGATTTCCATCAAAAGCATCGTCGTCCCGCCGGAATTTTGGGATACCGGCGTTGCGATCCTGCTGTTCGACGAGATGGCCCGGCGCGCTGCCTCCAAGGGGTACAAGTGGGCGGATATGTCGCTTACCGGCGAAGACAACCCGGATACCTGGGACCTGGCGCATAACATGGGCGCCAAGGTCTACAAACGATACCGGTTCTATAGAAAAGAAGTTCTACCCCAATCATAACGGCTCGGGAACCTGGAGCGCCGCTCGGCGTCTACAATATACGAGTTCACTCCTGTTCCTTTCCCCCTCTTGGGGAGGGGAAGGGGAGAGGTCTGAAGGAGGTACCGTGAAAGCCAAATATTCCCTGGCCATGATTCTGACATCCGCACTTCTCCTCCTGCCGGCCTGCGCGCCCGCGCCGGTCCAGGCCCAGGAAATCCATTCGGACCTGCCGCGCGAACTTGCCCCGCAGGTGGCGGATGCCGACCTGGCGGATCTTGTCCGCGGCAACAACGAATTCGCATTCGCGTTGTATCCGCAGCTGGCCGCGGGGGATGAGAACGTGTTCTATTCGCCCTACAGCATCTCGATCGCGCTGGCGATGACCTATGCCGGCGCAAAGGGGGAAACGGCCGCTCAAATGGCGCAGGCGCTGCATTTCCTCCTGCCGGCGGACCGGCTGCATCCGGCGTTCAACAAGCTGGCGCTGGAACTGGAAAGCCGTTCCAATTCGGAGGATTTGGAACCGGATCAGGTGTTCCGGTTGAATGTGGCCAATTCGCTTTGGGGGCAGGCCGGGTTCGCTTTCGAGCAGGATTTTCTGGATACGCTGGCCGCCAACTACGCCGCCGGCATGCGTCTGGTGGATTATGAACAGGACGCCGAAGCCGCCCGACAGAAGATCAACGAGTGGGTCAGCCAATCGACCAATCAGAAAATAAAAGACATCATCCCGCAGGGCGCGCTGGATGCGCTCACCCGGCTGGTGCTGGCCAATGCGGTGTATTTCAAAGCCGCCTGGCTGCATTCCTTCGAACCGGACTCCACTCACCCGGGCTCCTTCCGGTTGTTGGATGGAACGGCGGTTGATGTGCCGATGATGCACGAACAAGCCTCTCTGAGCACCACGACCGGGGATGGGTACCGCGCGATCGAACTCCCGTACGCCGGTTGGCAGCTTTCCATGCTTATCCTGCTTCCGGATGAGGGGGAATTCGGGGATGTCGAAGCCCGGTTGAACGCCGAATTCCTGGAAGGCACCCTGGCGGCGATGAAGTGGGGCCAGGTGGTCCTCACCCTGCCGAAATACAAGTATGAGTGGTCGCTGAGCATGGCGGATGGGCTGGAGGCGCTTGGAATGCGGGACGCCTTCGATCCGCAGGCCGCGGATCTCTCGGGCATGGACGGCCGGCGCGATCTGTACGTCACCGACGTCCTGCATAAGGCGTTTGTGGCCGTCGACGAAGCCGGAACCGAGGCAGCCGCCGCGACGACCGTGATCGTCGGCGCCACCTCCATGCCCGCCGATCCGATCGAGTTCAAGATCGACCGGCCGTTCTTCTTCCTGATCCGGGATAACCCCACCGGCACGATCCTGTTTATGGGGAGGGTGATGAATCCATCGTAAGAATCCTCCCCCGTTAGCCGCTCCTGTTCTTCAGCCGGGAGATGAAACCGTCATAAGAATCCTCCCCCGTTCGCGGCTCTTGTTCTTCCGCTAACGGGGGAGGACAGAGGAGGGGGCGGAGAGCCCTGTAGCCGCTCCTGTTCTTCAGCCGGGAGATGAAACCGTCATAAGAATCCTCCCCCGTTAGCGGCTCCTGTTCTTTGGCTAACGGGGGAGGACAGAGGAGGGGGAGGCGGCTTTTTCTTTACCCCCAATGCCGCCTATCTGTGAACGGATTTCGGTTGGCCGAAATCCGGGATGAGGAAACAATAATTACTTAACAACATTCATTTCCAATTAAATCCAATCGGGAGGCGGGACGACGCCGGTCCTTTTCACCGTGATCGAAACGGCCATCCGCGGAGAAAGCCACGGGTGGTTCGTGGACCTCGTCAAGCGGATCGCTATTGCCTATACCGGAAAGAATTGCCTCCATTGGGCGGATATTCTCTCCCGGGGGATTTGGAAGAGATCGCGCACTGGATGTCCGTTCGTTCAAGCAGGACAAGGTCGAGTTGTTCGTCCCTTTGGATGCTTATTTATTTTTCGATCTCGCCGGTCTATTAACGCAAATCCTGTCCTGAACCCTAGCCCATACCCCTAAACCCAACCTCAACCCGTAGGTCTGCGGGGTAAGGGTGACCATTATGGGTATGCTCATAGGGCGCCTCCGGGATCGCACCTTCCGGGCGCGACATCTCAAAGCCGCCCCTATTCGCGATGGGAATTAATGCGCCCGGCGACCCTTCGATAGATCCGCAGAACCGCTCCATGGAAGATTATAATAAACGTTGCGGCACGAGCGTGGTTCATGAGCGATCCGGAGAAAAAAGGCCGAAGGCGCCGGACACAAGTGCGCATTTCGAGGAGGCGAGGATTGAATGGGAGATCGAATGTCTGGAAAATGGATGTGGATCGTCTTGGCCGCCGTGATCGCGCTATCCGCTCTGTTGGGTGTCGGTATGATCCACAACGGTCACGTTTGGGGGGATGATTTTGCTTCCTATATCATGCAGGCCGAGAGTATCGTCGAAGGCCGGGTTTCCGAATTCCTGACCGCGAACGCTTTTACGATGACCCAATCCTCAAAGAATCTCGGCCCGGTTGCCTATCCCTGGGGCACATCGGTGCTGCTGGCGCTTCCAACCGCCTTGTTCGGATTGAACCTTGCGGCCTTGAAAGCCGTCAACGTTATCTGCCACATCTTCTGCCTGATCATCCTCGCGTTTGGATTCCGCCGCCGGCTTTCCTCTTTAAGCTGGATCGGATTGGCGGCGCTAATGGGATTGAATCCGGCGGTCCTCAGCCTGTTCAACGATATACTTTCCGACATTCCCTTTCTACTGTTTTCCATGGCCGCGATTCTGCTGATCCAGAATGTCCTTGTGGAACGACATGCGGAACCGGCCGGGTGGAAGGAATATACCCTCCTCGGCGTCTTCCTGGCCGCATCCTGCTTCGTCCGCACGGCGGGAATCATTTTAGTGTGCATCGCCCTGCTGTCGGAGCTGATCGCATTGGCGGGGGTTCCGCGGTCCGGAACGGATTGGAAAGGCTGGAAGCCCTGGTTTCTCCACGCCCTGCCGTACCTGGTTTTTCTCGTCCTGGCGGGAATGGCATATCTGTTGTTGCCGGGCGGGGAACAGGGGTATCTGCAATCCCTCGGGGAGATTTCTCTCGGCCAGATCAAAACGAATTTTACGTATTATGTGGAACGATGGCAGCTTCTCTTCGCGGCCGTTCCATTTTATCCGCTGGTGTTCGGGGCCGCCCTTCCGTTTGTTTTAATAGGCGTGCTCAGAAACCTTCGCCGGTATTATGTTTTCGCGATCTATGGCGCGGCCATGATGGGGATGATCCTCCTGTGGCCGGCCACGCAGGGAATCCGGTTTTTACTGCCCATACTTCCGTTGGGATTATTTTTTTTCTTCCTTGGAGTGGAGTGGTTTATCGGAGCCTTGGAGGGCGCGGAGAGAAAGGCGGCCCTTGCGGCGGCATTTCTCTGTGTGGCGCTGGTTGGATTCTTCTTCCTGCGACAATCGGCGGAATTGACACTCGCAAACCAGCGGAGTAATCGGGCCTTCTTCGAAGGTCCGTTTTCCAATTCGGCGCAGGAGTTGTTTGAGTACATCGAAAATAATTCGACGGAAGAGTCGGTAATTCTCTTTTTCAAACCGCGGGCGCTGCGGTTAACGACCGGTCGGCCTTCTCTCCAGATCAGCGAATCCTCCGATATCGACAGAGGCGATTACCTGTGCATATTTGAACACGAAGACGAAGGATTACAGATTGCCAATGCGGAAATTGACCAGCTGAAAGAGGCGGGGCGGTTGATTCTGATATTCCAGAATGAAGATTTCCGGCTTTACCGGATCTTGGATTCCTCCGGCGGGTCCTGAAGAGGTTCGTTCATTTCGGATCGCTCGCATTGACCGGCGGGGTGGCGCCGGCAGGACGGTGAAATCCGCCTTTTCCTGTTTGCGCCTCTGCCCGAAAACCCGCGAAGGAATATCCTTTCCCGGCATGGGATGCCGTCAAGCTTGTCCTGACGGCCGGGTTGCCGAAATCCGAATCGCATTTACAATAAAGGCATTCGAACGAATATCCCCGTGTTCCGGAATTAGCCCGGGGTATTTTGAGAGGCGGCGATGACGCCGGTTATCGATGTGCATGCCCACGTGTTCCGCGGCAGGGATATCCCCCTCAAGGGATATCTGCTTTCGCGCACCTACCCGGAATGGTACATCCGGCTGCTGGCGCCGATCCTTTTCACCGTGATCGAAACGGCCATCCGCGGAGAAAGCCACGGGTGGTTCGTAGACCTCGTCAAACAAATTGCCTTCACCTACACCGGAAAGAATTACCGTAATTGGGCGGATATCCTTTCCCAGGGCGATATGGAGGAGATCACGCGCCGGATGTTCAGCGCGTTCCAAAAGGACCGGATCGAATTATCCGTCCCCTTGATGGTGGATTTCGAATACGGGTTCAAACACTCCCGAAGACTGCAGCCGATCGTGGAACAGATCGATGCGGTATACCGGGATGTGGTGCTTCCCTTCAAGGGCAGGGTCCACCCGTTTGCGCCGTTCGACCCGACCCGCGAACTCGCCTACCGGGCCGGGCTGCCGGGGCCCGGCGAGCCTGACGGCGGACCCAGAGAAAAGTACAGCTCGCTGGATTCCGCGAAGGAGGCCGTCCGCAACAAGGGATTCATCGGGATCAAAGTGTACAACCCTCTCGGATACCGCCCGTTCGGAAACACCGTGGTGGATACCCAGCGGCGGAGCATTTTTCGCCGGAACGGCATGACGCGCTATGAAGTGTTTACCGGTGCGCAGTATGACGAAGTGCTCTCGGAACTGTACCGCTATTGCGAACGGGAGGAGGTTCCAATCACGGGCCACTGCACCCACGATGGAATCGAGGCATACCCGCGGGCCAGCTTCGATTTCGCCAGCCCGCGTTACTGGCGCGCCGTCCTTGAGCGGTACCCGCGGCTGCACGTCAACCTGGCGCACTTCGGGTGGAGCCGGCCGGAGGAGTACCTCGACGTACCGCGCCAGCCGTTTTTTGACCGCCCCTGGCAGGCGTTCCGGCGGAGGGTCGCGGGTGCGCCCGGCCGCGCTTCGGATTTGCCCTCCGGCGCGGAACCGACGGTGCATTGGGTCCGAGAGGTCGCCGGAATGCTGGCCCGTTACCCGAATTTATATGCGGATGTGGCGCACCATCCGGTGATGGATGATCGGAACATTCCCAAATACCAAGAGGCTTTTACCGCGATGTGCCGCGAATTCCCGGGCGTCATTCAACAGCGGCTGCTATTCGGCATAGACTGGCACGTCATTGCGCGGGTGGAGCATTACGAAGAATTCATGGAGCGCTACGCGCGGGTGCTGGCAGGGGGAAAAATCTTTACGAAAAATGAGATGCGGGATTTCATGGGATGGAACGCGCTGCGGTTCCTGGGGATTTTGCCTCCGTCACGGAAGGTTAAGAGCCGTTGGTCGAAGAATTGGAAGCGCTTGAAAACCTTCTACCGCAAGAACCGGCTCCGGCAGCCAAAATGGTTCCGGGAGGCGTCGGCGTACAAGGGGGAATGACCTGCGAGGTGGGGATGTTTGTGCATCCGGCTTGACCGTTTTCCCGCGGCGTGGTAGATTCGCACCATTCCAGCAGAAAGGCGCATTTGATGAATAAGGAGTTTGAAGCGATTGTGAAGATGGAGACGGAGGGTGGTGATCCCATTCTGCCTTCTCGGATTGCGCCTGTAGACCGGTAGCGTTTCACTTGGAAATCGACCACGGGCGCAAGACAAAGCCCGTGGTTTTTTCTTTAACCACGGTGTTGGAAAACCCGTGGTTTTTCTTTTCATACGTATGAGGACGAAATGGCCGAAAAACAAGCGGAAAAGACCGGATCCGTGGGAGAACGCCTGAGTATCCTGTGGAGATACTCAGCGGGCTTTCGCGGCTTATACCTCTTTGCAATGTTCGCGCAAGCGGGAGCCAGCGCCGCCAAGACCGGCACGTTCTACCTGTTGGGCTTTCTGGTGGATAGGGTGGTCGGCCAGACGGTATTAGCCGGCTTCCTGCCGATTCTGGCGGCGGGGATCATCGGACTGGCGCTGGCGGAGGGACTTTTCTCCTTTCTCAGCGGCCGATCGACGGCCGGAGCCTCGGAGGGAGTCGCGCGGCGGCTGCGCAACACGCTCTACGATCACATTCAGCACCTGCCGTTCTCCTATCACGACCGGATGCCCACCGGTGAATTGATCCAGCGCAGCACGTCCGATGTGGACGCGGTTCGCCGGTTTTTTGCCGACCAGGCCATCGGCGTGGTGCGGATCGGAATGATGTTCCTGGTGAATCTGACCGCCCTGTTGTTCCTTAATCCGAAGCTGGGCTTGGCGTCGATCCTTGTGGTGCCTTTCATCGTCGCCGTATCGATTTTCTTCTTCCGAAGGGTGTCCAAGGTATACGACGAGTATCAGGACCAGGACGCGGTGCTTTCCACCATCCTGCAGGAGAATCTGGCGGGTGTGCGCGTGGTGCGGGCTTTTGCCCAGCAGGGTTTCGAGACGGCGAAGTTTGAAAAGGAGAACACCGAGAAGTTCCGCCGCGGCCGCGCGCTTTTGCTGATGCACGCGCTCTTCTGGCCTTCGACCGACATCCTATGCGCCGCGCAGGTTCTGGCGGGGTTCACGCTCGGCGCCGTGATGGCGATTCAAGGGGAGATCACCCTCGGGCAATACATCGCCTACACCGGGATGGTGGTGTACCTGATCTGGCCGATGCGGGACCTGGGGCGCCTCGTGGTGCACGCCTCCAACGGGCTGGTCTCGGCTTACCGGACGACCGAAATCCTTCGCCAGCCGAAGGAGGATCTGGATGCGGGAACCGTATCACCCTCCAATACCCTGCGCGGGGAGGTGGAATTCCGCGGCGTCGGCTTCGAATACCGCGGGCAATCCCACATCCTTCAGGATATCAGCTTCCGTTGCGCACCCGGACGGGCGGTGGCGCTCCTCGGTCCGACCGGATCCGGGAAGACGTCGCTGGTGAACCTGCTGCCGCGTTTTCACGAGTACACATCCGGACGCGTCCTCCTGGACGGGGTGGAACTACGCGAGTACTCCAAACGCTACCTGCGCCGGCAGATCGGAATCGTCGAGCAGGAGCCGTTCCTGTTCTCGCGCACGATCCGCGAGAACATCGTCTACGGCGTGGAACGCGAGGTGGGGGATTCGGAAGTCGTCGAGGCGGCGCAGGCGGCTGCAATCCACGAAGTGATCCTGGGGCTGCCGGACGGCTACCGCACTATGGTCGGGGAGAAGGGCGTCACGCTTTCGGGCGGGCAGCGGCAGCGGATCGCGATCGCCCGCGCGCTGCTCAAGGATCCGCGCCTGCTGATCCTGGATGATTCCACCTCGTCGGTGGATTCCGAAACGGAAGCAGAAATCCGCCAGGCGCTTGAACGCCTGATGCAGGGCCGGACGACATTCATCATCGCCCACCGGGTGCAGAGCGTCATGCGCGCCGACCTGATTCTCGTCCTGGACAAGGGCCGGATCATCCAATCCGGGACTCATGCCGAGCTCATGGAGCGGGAAGGTTTCTATCGGCGGATCTTCAGCCTGCAATCGCGGATCGAGGAGGAAGTGGAGGGCGCGCTTGCCGCCGAAGCGGGGGGACAGGCCGGGCCGCTGGTTGCGTAAGGGGATGATCGTCATGCCGGCGCGTTTTTGGCCGGCATCCAGAAACAGATCAAGTACTTGCATGACAGTCCCGCCTGGAGCCCTGATAAGAGCACTCGGGGATGACGGGCTGCTTCGTTTTTTTCTGACTTGTTACACGGAGAATATGCAATGGCTATGGATCAATGGGAAGAAGAAGATTTTCAGGAATCCTGGGATGCCGGGACTCTGCGGCGCATGATCGGCCTGGCCGCCCGGCGGAAGCTCTGGTTTTTTGGTTTCCTGGCCACCGTGGCGCTCGTGGCGCTTTCGGATTCCGTCTTCACCTATCTGAAAAAAATGGTGATTGACGAATCGATCACGCCCGGACATCCGGAATCGCTGTACTGGATCGGCGGGCTGTTCATCGTGCTTTCGGTTCTTCAGGCGGCCGGAGTGTTCACGTTCATCTACCTGGCCGGCCTGCTGGGCGAACGGATCCAATACGACCTGCGCCGCAGCATGTTCACCCGGTTGCAGGAACTCTCCTTCAGCTACTTCGATCGCACCCCGGTCGGATGGATCATGTCGCGGGTCACTTCGGATCCGTCGAAAGTCGCCGACCTGGTGACCTGGGGCCTGCTGGATTCCACCTGGGCGGCGATGAGCATCATCTCGGCGATGGCGTTCATGCTGTACCTGAAATGGGATCTCGGCATCCTCGTGTTTCTGACGATCCCGGTGCTGGTGTTTGCGGGCGCGTTTTTCAAACAGCGCATCATCCGCCAGTACCGCAAGGTGCGCCGGGTGAACTCCAAAATCACCGCCTCCTTCAACGAGACCATCACCGGAGTGCGGGTGATCAAGGCGCTTGGGCGCGAGGAACGAAACCTGCGCGAATTCCGCGGCCGCACCGACGAGATGTATCAGGCCGGATTCCGCGCGGCGTGGCTATCGGCGCTTTTCCTCCCGATCGTACAGGGAATCGGCGCGGTGGCGCTGGCGACGGTGGCTTGGTTCGGCGGCGCGCAGGCGGTGCAGGGTGCGGTTTCGATCGGCACGATCCAGGCCTTCATCGGCTATGTCACCTTCATGCTCTGGCCGGTGCAGGACCTGGCGCGCGTGTTCTCGGAAATGCAGCACGCCATCGCCTCGGCGGAACGATCCTTCTCGCTGGTGGATTCCCATCCGGAGATCGTCGACCGGCCCGGGGCGCTTGCCCCCGAATCGCTGCGCGGGGAGGTCGTATTCGACCAAGTCTCCTTCTGGTACAAGGAAGGCGAGCCGGTAATCGAGGATTTTTCCCTGCGCGTGAGCGAGAACGAATCGATCGCGCTGGTCGGGCCGACCGGCGGCGGCAAGACGACCATCGCCAGCCTCCTGTGCCGCTTCTACGAACCGCGGCGCGGCGTGATCCGCATCGCGGGACGGGATTACACCACCCTGACCCAGAGGGCGATTCAATCCCGGATCGGGGTCGTCCTGCAGACGCCGCACCTCTTTTCCGGAACGATCCGTGAAAACATCCGCTACGGCCGCCTGGACGCCGGCGATGACGAAATCGCGGATGCGGCGCGGGTCGCCGGTGCGGACGAATTCATCCGCACTCTGGAAAAGGGGTACGACACAGAGGTCGGTCAGGGCGGCAACCGGCTCTCGACCGGGCAGAAGCAACTGATCAGCCTGGCGCGCGCGGTTCTGGTCCAGCCGGACATCCTGATCATGGACGAAGCCACCAGCTCGGTGGATACGGTGACCGAGGCACTCATCCAGCGCGGGATGGGAACCCTGATGAACGGGCGGATCTCCTTCGTCATCGCCCACCGCCTCTCGACCATCCGCCGTGCAAGCCGGATCGTGGTGGTGGAGGACGGGCGCATCTGCGAACAGGGGACTCATGCCGAGCTTCTGTGCGTGCGCGGGAAGTACTACCGCCTGTATACCCAGCAGTTCCGGATGGAGCGGATGCGCGAGATCGACCTGGGTACGGAGCATGGCCTGCTGGGAACTACCGATCCCTCGCCAATCCCCTCGCCGTAACGAACACCCCCTCCCGATCATGGGGAGGGGGGAACCCCACAGGTTTGCCAACCCTTAGGGTTAAGGGGAACCCTAAGGGTTCCGAAAGGTTCCCCAAAGGATTGCCAACCCTTAGGGTTGAGGGGAACCCTAAGGGTTCATCCACCGCTATGGGAACCGTTCCCTCGATCGATTACAATATCCCCCATGTCGCTTCTCGCGTTTCTCTCCGGAGCATTTGTTATCTCCCTTTCGGGCGTGCTCGCCCCCGGGCCGGTCACCGCCGTGACGATCGGCAAGGGCGGGCAATCCCCGCATTCCGGCGCATGGATCGCCATCGGGCATGGGATTGTCGAGATTCCCCTGATGATCCTCCTCGCGCTCGGCGTCGGCCGGTTCCTGGCGGATCCTACCGTGAAGATCGTTTTCGGAATCCTCGGCGGGCTGTTCCTGCTGTATATGGCGGTCGGGCTGATGCGCGAAGCCGGCCGAACGGCGGTTGCCGCCTCGTCGTTTTCCGGATCCCCGCTGGCCGCCGGCATCCTGCTCAGCCTGGGCAATCCCTATTTCTTTGTGTGGTGGGCGACGGTCGGCGTGGCGCTGATTATGCAGTCGTGGGTTTTCGGCCTGGCGGGGTTTCTGGCGCTGATCGCGGTGCACTGGTTGTGCGATTTTTTTTGGAGTTATTTCCTGTCGGCGCTTTCGTTTACCGGCGGCAAGTTCTTCGGGAAATGGTTTCAGCGCGCGGTCTTCGCCGTCTGCGGCGTGGCGCTGTTTGGCTTCGGCGGGTGGTTCCTCTACGATGCCGTGACTTCCCTTGTTGCATAGGTGATAAAAACCTTTTTACCGCAGAAGCGCCGAGAACGCAGAGAGGTTTTATATAATAATACTTCTCTGCGTCCTCTGCGCCTCTGCGGTGAGAAATAAATTTTTACCCCGAGAGCGGCTTGAACCCCTCTCCCAGCGCCTCGTGCGCCTGGCCGATTACCACGAACGCGGCCGGATCCACCTCGTAAATGATGGCCTTGAGCGGATTGACTTCGGACCGGCTGATGGCGCAGAATAGGATCCGGCGCTCCTTTCCGGAATACAACCCCGTGCCCTGCCACGATGTAACCCCACGGCTGAGCTCGCGCATGATTTTTTCCCCCACTTCCTGCGGATGGTTGGTGATGATCGTCGCCGACCGGACGATTCCGGAACCCTCCGAGGCGATCTCCGCCGCCAGACCGCAGGCATACAGCGCCACAATGGCGTACAGCGCCAGGGTCCAGCTGAAGGCGAGGGCCGATCCGACCACCACCGCGGTGTCGGTAAGCAGGTAGCTTTCGCTGAGGGGAATCCCGCGCCACTTGCCAAGCAGCCGGGCAAGTATGTCCGTTCCGCCGGTTGTGCCCTTCGCCCGGAAGACAAGCCCCATCCCGATCCCCGTCAACACGCCTCCAAACAGCGCGTTCAGCACGGAATCGCCGGTCAGGTTCGAGGGCAGGTAGACCGCCAGCACGTCGATCAGGAGGGCATAGATGCCTACCGCCAAAAACGTCCGGAGAAGAAAGCGGCGCCCGCCGAGGAAACGCCACCCGAGTATGAACAGCGGGATGTTGAACAAAATAATCATCACGCCGATTGGCCAGCCGGTGAAGCGGTTGACGATCTGCGCGATCCCGGTCACGCCGCCGGCGGCGAGTTTTCCGGGGATCAGGAACAGGTCCATTCCCGCGGCCTGAATGACGGCCCCGATAAAAATCAGAAAGATGTCGCGGAAGGGAATCTTGGATTTCATGCGATTCGCTCCTGATCGGCGGTGTGCCTGATTTGAATTGTACACGGAAAGCGCGGAAAGGATCCGAAGCGCCGGGAGGGGCGGGAAAATAAAAACCCTTTCATGTTCCGAAAAGGTTGTCGGTGAAACAGTTGTTTTTCCGGTGTTTCCCGCGTGCTCGATGGACCGGTCATGCAGTACAATTATGCCGCATTCGAAAAGGAGAACCGTATGATCCATCGCAATTATTTCGCGTCCGATAACTCCTCCGGGATCTGCCCGGAAGCGATGAAATCCCTGGCGGAAGCCAACCAGGGGTATGAAGTTTCCTACGGCGAAGACGCCTGGACCCGGGAGGTCTGCGACGAATTGCGGAGGCTGTTCGAGACGGACTGCGAAGTGTTCTTTGTGTACAACGGGACCGCCGCCAATTCGCTCGCGCTTTCCGCCCTGTGCCAATCCTATAACAGCATCATCTGCGCGGACACCAGTCATGTGGAAACCGACGAATGCGGGGCGCCGGAATTCTATACCAACGGCGCAAAATTGCTTCTGGGGAAGGAGAATCAGGGAAAGCTGCTGCCGGAGAGCATCGAGACAATCTTCCACAGCGGGCGCGGCCTGCATTTCCCCAAACCGGCGGCGGTCAGCATCACCCAATCCACGGAACTTGGGACGGTATACCGCCCGGCGGAACTGCTCGAGATCTACAAAGTGACCAAGCGCCATGGGCTCCATCTGCACATGGACGGTGCGCGCCTGGCCAACGCCCTGGCTTTCCTCAGCCTGACGCCAAAGGAAATCACCTGGCAGTGCGGCGTGGATGTGCTTTGCCTGGGCGGGACCAAAAACGGCTTGGCGGTCGGGGAGGCGGTGATATTCTTTAACAAAGCCCTGGCGGTGGATTTCGAATACCGCTGCAAGCAAGCCGGGCAGCTGGCTTCGAAGATGCGCTTCCTGGCCGCGCCGTGGAAAGGGCTGCTCGCCGGAGGAGTCTGGCTGAAAAACGCCGCCCACGCCAACCAGTGCGCGGCCCTGTTCGCGGCTCAGCTTCAGACTATTCCGGAGCTGGAAATCCAGATGCCGGTCGAGGCCAACGCGGTGTTCGTAAAGATGCCGCCGCGCCTGATCCGCGCGCTGCACGACCAGGGATGGCACTTTTATAATTTCATCGGGGAGGATGGCGTACGGCTGATGTGCTCATGGAACACGCAGGAGGAGGATATCCGGTTGTTCGTGGCGGAGATTAAAAAAACGCTGAAGGTTCTTTCTTAACTTTCCAGCCCAGGCCCCTTCCCGGGTGAGGATATTCGTTTCCATTCCCCCCTTCCCCCTAAGGGGAAGGGGATAGGGGTGGGGGGTTAGGACAGCGCGCGGAAGGGGATGGGGAAATAATATTCCAAAAAAAAGACCCGGCGTTGGCCGGGTCTTTGCTGTTTTCTCGGTGTCTACCGTCTTACGTTCCCGCGCATCTTCGGGTCCATGATATCGCGCAGCGCGTCGCCCACCAGGTTCCATCCCAGGACGAAGAGGACCAAGACGATCCCGGGATACACGATGATGTACCAGTATTTGGAAAAGACTCCGATGTAGTTGCGCGCGAACGAAATTACCTGGCCCCAATCCGCGTATCCGACCTCCGTGCCGATCCCCAGAAAGGATAGCGCGGCGAAGGAGATGACGAGGGTCCCGATGTCCATCGAGGCCAAAACCAGGGTGGGATAGATGGCGTTGGGGACGATGTGCTTGAACAGGATCCGCAAATCACTCACGCCCACCACCCGGGCCGCCATGATGTAATCCCGCTCGCGGATCGAGAGGATATCCCCCCGGATCAGACGAGCGTAACTCATCCACCCGAAGGCGATGATCGCGATCGTCGGCGGCCAGATGCCTTTGCCCAGCCTGGGCGTGAGCACCGCGGAAAGCGTCAGCGCGGCGAAGATGAACGGGAACGCCATGAAGATTTCCGTGATGCGCATGAGAACCTCATCAATCCAGCCCCCGTAGAAGGCCGATACGGCCCCGATGATGATCCCGATTAGCAGGGTGACGCCCTCGATGATCACCCCGACGATGATCGCCGTCCGGGTTCCCCACACCAGGCCGTAGAAAATATCCCATGCACCGCTGGAGGTGCCGAAGATGTGCACCCACTCGTCGGAACCGGTCAGCGGCGTGTACCAGAAGGGAAGTTCCGGCGGCCGGCGCAGCCATTTGGTTCCCGGCGGAAGAGGCGCGGCGGCGTACCCGTCGCGCGGAATCATGAACGGATCGGCGTTCTTAACCGGCGGAATGATAAACGGGGCGAAAACCGCCACCAGGATGAAGAAAAGGATCAAGCTGATGCCGATCACCGAAAGCGGATTGGTGAACACGCCCCGGAAGATCCTGTAAAACTCCGGCCCCAGAAAGCGTTCCAGCTTTCCGATTTCCCGCAGGGGGATGGCTTCTTCCGAAAGGGGCGTCATCGATTCGCTTGCGCTCTTCATGTATTTTTTCTGCCTTTCAGCCCAACCGGATCCGCGGATCCAGCATGGCGTACAGGATATCGACAATCAAGTTGGCCAGAATAAGTATCAGGCCGGTCACCAGCGTAAAGGCGAGCACGGTAACCACGTCGAAGCCGCCCGCGGCATTCGCGGCGGCCGAACCCATTCCGGGAAAGTTGAAGATTGTCTCGGTGATAACCACGCCGCCGAGCAGGTAGGCGACGGTGATTCCGCTGTAGGTGACCACCGGAATAAGCGCATTGGGACGGGCGTGCTTGTTGATGACGTCGTTCTCGGCGACGCCTTTGGCACGGGCCGTGGTGACGTATTCCTGGCGCAGCGTTTCCAGCATGGAAGAGCGGGTGATGCGCAGGAAAGCCGCCCAGGAGGTGTAGGACAGCGTGATGATGGGCAGGACCATGTGGCGGATGGCATCCCACCAGATATCCAGCCGTCCGTTGAGGATGGCATCCACGGTCACCAGGCTTGTGTATTTGGTGTAATCGGCCATTTTCACCCAGTCCGAAATCCTCTCGACCGGGAACCATCGGAGTTGGGCGTAAAAAATCATCATCAGAAGTATGCCCAGCACGAATACGGGGAAGGAATACCCGACGATGCTGAACAAACGGGCGATCTGGTCGATCCACTGATTGTGGCGCACGGCCGCCTGAACGCCGAGCCACACACCGACCAGAATGATGGGAAGAAAAGCGTACAGGGTGAGCTCTAGTGTGGCCGGGAACCGAAGTTGGATCAATTCCATAACCGGGCGGCTGAAAGTCCGCGAGTAACCGAAATCTCCCCGCAGGATTCCGCCGATTGTTTCCCCCGGTTTGTCCGGATCCGGCCTTCCGACCAGCCAGGACCAGTACTGGACGTAGATCGGATCGTCCAGACCGTACTTGGTAATGATCCCCTTCATGACCGCTTCGTTCTTGGGGATGTCGGACACGTAGAGCGCGGAACGCGCCGACGGGCCCAGGATCCACAGCATGAGGAAGATCAGGATCGTCATCCCGAACAGGGTAATCGGCATGATCATCAGGCGGCGGATGATGTAATTGATCACGAGACAGTCCTTTGAACTTTCATCAGGTTGTCATGCTGAGCGAAGCGAAGCATCTGCTCCGGTTCGTATGTAGACCCTTCGCTTCGCTCAGGGTGACACTCATCGATTTTCTTTTCCGATGCCATCCCCCTCCCGTCCTCGGACGGGAGGGGGATGGGTATTCATCGCGGCGGGAAGAATCTCCCGCTTGTCGGAACGGCTAGCTCTTCGACAACACGTAGTAATAGTTATAGGAGTACAACGAGTTAGTGTAGTAGCCGTTCACCCAGCGCTGCATGTAGCGGCGTCCGCCGGTCTGCGCGAGCAGGACCGCGGGCACATTTTCGTAGTACAGCTTGTTGAATTCCTTGTAGATCTCTGTCCGCTTCGCCGGATCGATTTCCTTCGCGCCGGATTCCACCAGCGGCCGGAACTGATCCTTCAGTTCCTGCGGCATGCCTTGCTTGCCGCCGAATGCGCCCGCCGTATAGGTGAAGGTCCAGTTGTGCGGATCGGGGATGTCTTCGATCCATCCGATGATGAAGAACGGCAGCTTCTTGCCCTGGTAGGCTTCCAGGTAGTTCGGCCATTCCAAGCTCTGGGATTCCACCTTGAACAGCGGATTCACCGCGCTGATGTTATCGCGGAAAATCTGGGCAACCGCTTGGCGCATCGTGTTGCCGGCGTTGTAGCCGACGATCAGGCGGAAGCCCGTATCCCACAAGCTCTTGCCGTCCTCCGATTTCCAGGTGGAGGCCTTGAACTCCTCGGCGCATTTGGCTTCGTCGTAGGAGTAGTGCATTCCCTTCGCATCGTCGCCGAGTTCGCCGAGCAGCATCACGTTGTTGGCCTGCTGGCCTTCACCCTGGGCGACGTCGCGGATGTAGATGTCCCAGTCGAAGCAGTAGGCGAAGGCCCTGCGGACGTGGACATCGGAGAAGAAGTCGGGCGGAACGCCGTTGCCGTCGATCTTGCCGGAGCCGATGAAGTCGTTGCCGCCCTCGGTGTTGATCTTGAAGTTGAAGAAGGCGTCGGTCCGGTTCGAGACGTCCTGGTTGACATAGCGCACGAGCGGCTTCGCGGCGTCATCGATCGTGCAGACGCCGTCCTGATCGCAGGTGGCGCCAACCGCTTCGTCCATGACGGGCCAGTCCTGCGCGCTCCCGGCCTGGATCATGTCCGCATCCCCGGCCTGCATGGCCGCAAAGCGGGTGCTGAATTCCTCGACATACTTGATGATTACGGTCTTGAGTTTGGGGGCGCCGGTCGGAGCACCGCTCCAGAGCGGTTTGGTGATCCAGTAGTTCTCGTTGGCCTCCAGGATCAATTCGTTATCGCCCCATTCCTTCAGCTTGTAGGGGCCGGTGCCATTAACCTTTTTGCCGATGCCGCTCTCGTTCAGCTCGTCGGCGGTCGGAGCATAGTAGTTCTGCCAGGTGGCGCAATCCCCGTCCCACCCGCCGTTGGCGGCGACCCAGGCTTTTGGCAGGACGCTGCCCCACATGTTGGCGAAGGTGGTCACGAACGGGCCCCAGGGCTGGGCCAGATGGAAGGTGACGGTGTTGGCCGCGCTGTCGGCGACGATCTTGGATTTCACCGTCTCGCAAAGCCCTACGAGTGCTCCGGAGTCTTCCGCTTTGAGGCCGTCGCGGTTGTCGATCAGGCCCTTTTCGCCGTCGGGATCCAGCTGGTCGACAATGTCGTTATAGATTGTGCTGCCGAACAGCGGTTCCACAAACAGCCACTGCGGAGAATTCGAGCCGGCCGACAGAAGGCCGCGCTGGAAGGTGAAGGCCACGTCTTCGACCGTCATTTCCTCGCCGCTGTGGAACTTCACGCCGTCGCGGATCTTGAAGGTGACGGTCAGCCCGTCGGCCGAAATGCCGCCGTTTTTAACGGTCGGGACTTCCGTGGCCAGCATCGGGACCAGGTCCGATTTCTTTTCCCGATCGAAGAAGACCAGCGTATCGTAGACATTCTGCAGAATTTCGCCGCTGGCGCTGTCGTAGGCAAGCGCGGGATCGAGGGTGGCCGGACCGCCGGCGATCTCCTGGATCACGAAGGTGGTCGGGTCCTTGGATTTAAATCCCGCGGCAAAATTCGCGCTTTGCGGACCGCACGCCGATAGGACCAGCAAGCCGACGGTTGCGGTGGTAATCATGGTCGCTAGGGTTCTCTTGCGCATCATGTTCTTTCCTCCTTTGAGATTGTTCGGAAAGACAACGAGCTTTCCCGGACGCGTACGCTTTCTAAACCTTCGGCCACCTCCTTTCCAATGCGTCCTTCCTCTCCCGAAGACGCGATGCTCTATCCTCCCGTGTCAATCGCCCCTTGTTTTGATGAAACGTTCCGCAAAATGGCACGCTACCCAATGCCCGGCGTGCGCTTCGCGCCAATCGGGGACCTTGTCCGTGCAAACCCGCTCCGCGTACATGCAGCGGGTGTGGAATACGCACCCCGACGGCGGATTGGCCGGGCTGGGAACGTCGCCGGTCAGGATGACCCGCTTGCGCTGTTCCTCCAGGACCGGGTCCGGAATGGGGATGGCCGAGAGCAGCGCCTGGGTGTACGGGTGCAGGGGGTCGATGTATACCTCTGCGCGGTCGGCCAGCTCCATGAGTTTCCCGAGGTACATCACCGCCACGCGGTTCGAGATGTGGCGGACCATGCTCAGGTCGTGGGCAATGAACAGATACGTCAGGCCCATTTTCTTTTGAATATCTTCCAGCAGATTGACCACCTGGGCCTGGATCGAGACGTCGAGTGCCGAGATGGGTTCGTCGCAAACGATGAAGGAGGGATCGAGCGCGAGCGCCCGGGCGATGCCCACCCGCTGGCGCTGGCCGCCGGAAAACTCGTGCGGGTAGCGGCCGGCATACAGCGGGTTGAGCCCCACCACCTGCAGAAGGTAGGCAACCCGTTCCGACTTCTCTTTGCCCCGGTAGGTATCGTGCACTTCGAGCGGTTCGCTGACGATTTCGCCTATCGTCATCCGTGGATTGAGCGAGGCGTACGGATCCTGGAAAATCATTTGCATCTTCCGCCGCCGATGGCGGAGCGCTTTCCCGTGGATCTTCGAAAGATCCTCGCCGTCCAGAATGATCGATCCGGCGGTCGGCCGGTAGAGCTGCAGGATTGTCCGGCCGGCGGTAGATTTGCCGCAGCCGCTTTCCCCCACCAGCCCGAGCGTTTCCCCGCGGATCACATCGAAGGAGATCCCGTCCACGGCTTTGATCTGCCCCACCCGGCGCCGAAACACGCCCCGGAAGACGGGAAAATGCATTTTCAGGTTTTCTACCTTTAATAGGATGTTGGAGGAAGGGGTGGTTTCGACGGTGGCGGGCATGCTCATCCTCGCGGCTTTCCGAGATCGATATCCCACCAGCAAGCCGATGTATGGCCGTTGTTCACCGAAGCGAGCGGTGGATTTTCTGCCTTGCAATGGTCAAACGCATACGGGCAGCGCGGTACAAACGGGCAGCCGACCGGGGGCTGGCACATATCCGGCGGGAGGCCTTTAATGTTCACGAGCCTGACCGAACGCGTTTCATCCAGCCTCGGCAGGGAGCCGAGCAGCCCGCGCGTGTAGGGGTGCTGGGGATTTGCGTAGAGTTCCTTGACGGTGGCATGCTCAACAATAAACCCGGCGTACATCACGGCCACCCGCTGCGCAATCCCGGCGATCACTCCCAGGTCGTGGGTGATCCAAATGATCGACATCTGGAAATCGTCGCGCAGTTTTTTCACCAGCTCCACAAACTGGGCCTGGATGGTCACGTCAAGCGCGGTGGTCGGCTCGTCCGCGATCAGCAGGCTCGGGCTGCATGCCAGCGCCATGGCGATCATTACCCGCTGGCGCATCCCGCCCGAGAATTGGTGCGGGTAGTCCGCCAGCCGTTTTTCGGGGCAGGGGATCCCGACGTGCGTCAGAAGTTCCACCACCCGCGTCCGGGCTTCCGCATTGGTCATGCCGCGGTGGATCAGCAGCGGTTCGGCCACCTGTTTTTCGATGGTGATGACCGGATTGAGCGAGGTCATCGGGTCCTGGAACACCATCCCGATCTGCGCTCCGCGCACCTGGCGGATTTCGCCGGGCGACATCCGCAGAAGGTCCCGGCCCTGGAAGATGGCCTGCCCGGATTCTATCCGTCCGGGCGGTATGGGGATCAGGCGCAGGAGCGAATGCATGCTGACGCTCTTGCCGCACCCGCTCTCCCCCACCACGCCGAGTGTCTCCGCTTCGTCGACGTGAAAACTGACGCCATTGACGGCGTGGACCGTCTCCGTATCGGTATAAAATTTTGTCACAAGGTCTTTTACGGCGAGGACTTCGGGCATGGATTGTTATCCACCAGTCTGAGGGGTTGGGGAGATGTTCTTGCCGAGACCGAGCATACTGGTAGATTTTAGCATAATGTCGGAATTTGTGAGCAACGCAAGTCCACCAAAAGGGTTAAACAACTCCCGGTCTTCCGAGCAGTTGCCGCAGCTGGCGGTCCTTTCAGGCTGTTTTCAGCCCGGTAAACGATGGGTAAAATATTTTCCGACAATCGTATCTAAATTGGCCGGGAAAGCAGACCGGCGCGGCCTCGATGTATCAGGTTCCAGATTAGGGGGGATGGCCAGGTTGCGTTGGCCTTGTCGACCGTCGTCACGCCCGCACCTGCCGACGCGGGCATCCGGGAACTGCCGGGATTTTTCCCGGGGGCACGAACTGGATTCCCGCTGGGAGCGCGCGGGAATGACGATTGACCGATAACCAACCTTCCTGCGTATCCATGCCAGCCCTCGAATGCTTCTATCCGGGGGCCGGTGTCCACGCCGCCCGGTCGAAGTATCCGCCCAGGTCGCCGATCCGGCGCGGCGTGAAATCCGGGACGGCCGCCGCATACAGCGCCCCGCCTTCGGTCACGATCAGGAGCGTTTCCCCGGAGACAGGATCCCAGAGCATCGCGCTGACGCCTCCTTCCAATATGGTGCGCCACCCGCTGCCGGGAGTCCGGAGCATCACCCGGCTGCGGTGGTTCTCCATCACCACCCAGGCCTGCGCGCCGCTCCGGGAAACCGCCGGCCGGTAGGAGGCTCCCATCACAGGCGGGTCGTAGCGCACATTCCCGTCGGCCGAGAACAGCGCTTCCGGATATGCATAGAACAGCCTGCTTTCCGGCAGCCAGGAAAGATCCAGAGCGGCTTTTTCCAGCAACCGGACGGGAGCCATGGAGGGCAGGATCGTCAGATACACACCCTCCGCCAGCTCGCATCCGCAATCCGCGCCGACCGAGATCAACAGCGCGCCGTGAACGGGTGAAAAGGCCGGCCGGCTGGAAAGGCAGAATTCCGCGATCGGCGCCGCTTCACCGCTGACCAGATCCACCGACCGCAGATTTTTGGCGGGGCATTTTTCGCCGCTGTCGTAAACCAGGTAATGGGTGTTGTCCTGCCAGCCGATAAAATTTTGGTGCGTTCCTTTAAGCTTGGGCTGCGCCAGGATGCGGTTGTCGGATGCCTGCACCGCCCAGAATCCCGCCATCGGTTGGAAGGTGATGTAGGTTGCGCCGAACGGGGGGAGCCAATCCACCCCGAAGAAGAGCAAGTGGCTCCCGTCCGGCGACCAAATCGGGCGGATCGCCTGCGATGGATCCTGCTCGACGTGACGGGTTTTCTCCCAATCAAAATCGAAGGTGAACAGGTCTGCCGACGCGCCGTCCCTCAGGCCGGTGTAGGCGAGAACCCCGCCGCTTCCGGGCTGCCAGGCCAGGTTGGGGAATTCGGTGACCGCGTAATACGCGAAGGCCTTGGCCGTCATCGAATTCAGGCTTAATTCCCTGCGGGTGACATCGATCAAACGGGCGACCGTTTTCATCCGGCCGCTGGGAATCTCCACGGTCACAAGATTCAACCCCGTTTCATCTCTCACGATCAGCGCGATCCTGTCGCCGCGCGATGCAATCGAATCCCGCAGGGCCAGGCTTTCGGTCCCGATCCCTTGTTCCGCGATGCGGGTGGGGAAGCTGCCGTCCGGATTGGCGATCCAAATCCCCTCCCTGCCTTCGAAGACCGCATACGGCCCCGCCGGATTCAATCCGGTGGGCGCGGCCGTGGTCGCCGCGGCAGCCTCGGACGGCGCCAATCCGGCTTCGGGCATCGGAGTCTGCATGGATTCTTTGGTGGATGAGGAGAGCAATCCGCTTTGAACAAAGACGCTCGGGGTGGGGGGAACCGGTTCTACCGCGGAGGGATTCCCGCTGCAGGAGGAAACCAGCCAGGCGAGGAAAAAAGGTGCGGCTATTTTCCGGACGATGTGCATTAGGAACGGCTCCGGTTCGGCGGGATTATAGCATGCCGATTCCCAGCGACTGTCCTAACCCCCTCTCCCCGCCTTCGCCGCGGAAGTTCACCGCGCCTCCGGCACCCCTCTCCCCTTTCCCCTTATGGGGAAGGGGGAGAGGGGTTGGGGGTGAGGAGGTTAGGACAGGTGAGGCGAGAAGGGGGAGCAGCCTGTCCCGGGCGCCCGCCCTCCAAGCGATGAGTGTCGCCGTTCTTCCGATTCGAAGTTCTCGCGAGCAGATGAAGCGAGGGGAGTAAGCCGAAGCACGATGGATTTATCCCCACGCGGAGGAGCGATGGCACCTTTCGGCACCCTAAGGGTGGGGGGTACCTTTCGACACCCTAAGGGTGGGGAGGTGGTAGGAATCAAAACCGGCGCGATCCTATGGATCGCGCCGGTTTTTCTCCAAGCCAGGCAAAGTGACGCACTCCGTCATACCCGCTCCTGCCCTCGCGCAGCAAGGGTGTTCCAAGCGGGTACCGGCACGATCCGGTTCCTATTTCAATTTGATCCGCGGCGGCTTCTTGGAACCGCCCGCCGGCGTTTTTTGGGTTTCGCTCAGCTTGATCTTCGTCTCCGATGCTTTGGCGCTCTTGTGCGTCTTCCCGCCGCCTTTCACGAGCGCGGCCGCCCACTGGATCCCCATCGGCGCAACCAGCATGACCGCCAGCAGGATCAACAGGCCGAAGAACAGCATCCAGTTGGCCGAAGGCGAGGACGCCACTTCCGGAACAAGCCCGCCGGGATTGAAGCTGCTTTCACCCGGCACCGAGGGCAGGTCTTCCGAAAGCCGGACGCTCAAGGATCGGTTCAAGCCGTCGCGCAGCGCGGCCGGGGAGGTGTACGCAATCACGTATTCGCTTTGCAGCGCGCGCCCGTATTGTTCGTAGAGTTTGCGCAGCGCTTCCGGATCGTTGGCGAATCCGTACGTCCCGCCCGCCTGCCCGGCGAGATCCTGCAGCGCCGGTTCGTCGATTCCCGCATAGCTCGCGGTTTTCTGGGCCGGGTCTCCGAGCCCGATGGTCGAGATCGAGAGGCCCGCCGGGCCGATCCGTTCGATCAGCTCATCCACGGTGTGGGTGGAGCGGTTGTCCATCCCGTCGGTCAACACGATGATCGCCTTCCGGCCGGCGACGTTCTGCAGCAGGCCGATCGCTTCATACACCGCGTCGATCATCGCCGTGTCGGTACCGGTGGCAAGGCCGTTGATCGCGGCCTTCAGCTCTTCGTGGTCGGTGGTGGTCGGCTGGACGTAGGTGATCTCGGT
>JAFGCU010000106.1 GCA_016932475.1 Anaerolineales bacterium | reverse complement strand
TGTTCTTGGCCGGGACCTAAGAATCCATCCCTGATACATTATTGAAAACAATGGATGCCCGCCACGAGCACGCCGGCATGACGATTATCGTTTGCATGACGGTTATTACCCGGCCGTCACGCCTCCATCCACCGGAAAAGAAACGCCGTTAATAAATGACGCCTCGTCGCTTGCAAGGTATGTGAACGCGGCCGCGACATCGGCCGGAGTGGCCAGCCGCCCGAGGGGAACTTCGCCAAAACGTTCGGCCCGCCGTGCGGGATCCTTAAGCACAGACTGCACCAACGACGTATCCACGGTGCTGGGATGCACCGAATTGCAGCGGATGTTGTCTTTCCCGCAGCGGACGGCGACCGACTTCGTCAGCAGCGTCAGCGCGCCTTTCGTCGCCACGTACGCTTCGTTCGTATATCGGTGGCCGATCAACCCGCAGACCGAGGACATGTTAAGGATGACGCCGCCGCCCGCGCGGCGCATGATGGGGAGGGCATGCTTGATGCCGAGGAACGGACCCTTGATGTTTACCGCGAGCATCCGGTCCAGATCCTCTCCGGGCATTTCCTCGATATCCTTGCGGATGTTGATCCCGGCGTTGTTGACCAGCACGTCCAGCTTGCCCGCCTTTTTAACGATCGCCGAGAGGACCGCCTTCCAACTGTCCTCCGAAGTCACGTCCAGAAGAAAGAACTCGGCGCCTTCGATGGACCGGGCTGTTTCCTCTCCCGCCGGCCCGTTCACGTCGCCAAGGAAGACTTGCGCACCCTCCCGGTGGAAGGCACGCGCGATTTCGGCGCCCAACCCCTGCGCGCCTCCCGTTATGAGCGCCGCTTTGCCCGCCAGTCTTGCGCTCATGGTTTCCACCCGCCGCCGCGGACTTTGACGCCCGCCAGTCTTTCGTAGAACTGGATTATCCCGCCGTGATCGTCCTTTTGTTTTCCGTCCACGCGCAGTGCCTGCATGATCTCCATGATCTGGCTCGTGAGAGGGACGGGCACGCCGAGCTCATGCGCGGTATCCAATGCGTTCTGCAGGTCTTTAATGTGCAACTCGATCCGGAAACCCGGCTTGTAGTTGCCTTCGAGGACCATCGGGGCCTTGGCGTTCAACACGGTGCTGCCCGCGAGGCCGCCTTTGATCGCCGAAAAAACGGCCTGCGGATCCACGCCCGCCTTGGCCGCCAGGGTGAACGCTTCCGACACGGCCGCGATATTCAGGGCGACGATGATCTGGTTGGCGAGCTTGACGATGTTTCCCGCCCCGATCCCCCCGCAGAGCACGGCGCTCGATCCCATCTCCAGGAGGACGTCCTTCACCTTATCGAAAACCTCCGGCTTGCCGCCGGCCATGATCGCGAGCGTGCCGTCGATGGCCTTGGGCTCGCCGCCGGAGACCGGGGCGTCCAGCATCTCGATCCCCTTTTTGGCCAGTTCCGCGGCGATATCCTGCGCGGCGCGCGGCGCGATCGAACTCATATCCACCAGGATGCTGCCGGCCTTGGCGCCGTGGATTACCCCGTTTTCCCCGAGGACGGCCTCCTTCACTTGCGGCGAATTGGGGAGCATGGTGATGATTAATGCGCATCCAGACGCCGCATCCGCGGCCGACGATCCGGCTTTGGCCCCCATTTTCTCAAGCTCCCGGACCGGAGCGTCGTTGATGTCGTAAACCGCCAGCGCATGGCCGGCGGCGATGAGGTTTTTCGCCATCGGCTTGCCCATAATACCCAGCCCGATAAATCCGATGTTCATGATTTTTCCTCCAGGATTTTCCGAACCGCCGAAGCGATCGCTTCCCCGGTGAGCCCGAAATGTTCCAACAATGCGTCGTAACTTTCGGCCGAGAGGCCGAAACCGTCGTGGATGCCGATCATTTCCACCGGCGCGTGCCGAACACCCCGCAGGGCTTCGAGCACGGCCGAACCGAGCCCGCCGATGACGGTGTGTTCCTCGGCTGTGACAATGGCGCGCGCGCCTTCCGCAAAGCCCATGACGGCATCGCGATCCAGGGGTTTTATCGTCCCCACATTTAGGATCCGGGTGGATATGCCTTTTTCGGCGAGCATTTGAGCGGCTTCCAGCGCCTTGGAAACCATAATACCCGAGGCGAAAATCGCGGCGTCCGCACCGTCCCGGATTTTCACGACGTTGCCGATCCGGTAGGAAGGATCCCCGGGAAAAGTGAAGGGGAGGTCGTTGCGGTTGACCCGGATATAGACGGGCCCCTTCCAATCCAGGATTTGCTCCATCATCGCGGTCAGCTCGATCGAATCGGCAGGGGACAGCACGCTCATGTTGGGCAGGGCGCGCATGAGAGCCACATCCTCCACGGCTTGGTGGGTCTTGCCGTCCCCGAAATCCGAGAGACCGCAGCTCGAGCCGCAGATCCGCACGTTGACGTTGGGGATGCAGACCGAATTCCGGAGCTGGTCATATACGCGCCCGGAAGCGAACACCGCGAAGGAATGGATGAAGGGGATCTTCCCGGCCAGCGCCAGCCCGGCGGCGGTGGACGCCATGTTCTGCTCCGCGATTCCCATCTCGAAATGCCGGTCTGGAAACGCGGCCTTAAACAAAACGGATTGCGTGGATTTCCCCAGATCCGCCTCGAGCGCGACGACGCGGGGATCCCTCTTCCCGAGAGCGACAAGCGCTTCGCCGTATGCCATGCGGGGATTCTTTGATATCGTCATCCGGGCTTCTCCTGTGTCCGCGCCGCGCGCGCGGCGCCCAACTCCGCCAGCGCCGTGTCGAATTGTTCCTGACTCATGATCCCGTTATGGAAGGCTGCGGTGTTTTCCGCGAACGATATGCCTTTGCCCTTGACCGTGTCGGCCACAATCACCGTCGGCGCGCCCTTCATCCCGCCGGCGCGGTCCAGCGCTTCCACGACGGCCGCGAGATGGTGGCCGTCCACGTTAAGGACGTTCCACCCGAACGCCTCCCATTTCTTTTCGATCCCGGGAATGTCGAATACCTCGCGGGTCGGGCCGGTGGCCTGAATACGGTTGCGGTCCACGATACCGGTGATGCGGTCGAGCCCGAACCGCGCCGCCGCCATCGCCGCCTCCCAGAGCTGGCCTTCGGCCAATTCGCCGTCGCCCATGATGACGAAAACCCGCGAGGAACGGCCGTCCAGGCGGAGCGCCAGCGCCATCCCGACACCGATCGACAATCCCTGGCCGAGCGAACCGGTGACCGCCTCCAATCCCGGAGTCCGGTCCATATCCGGGTGCCCCTGAAGCATGCCCGCCAGCGTCTTCACTTTCTCCCGCTCCGCAAGCGGTATCACGCCGAGTTCCATGAGCGCGGCATATTGGATAAGCACCGAATGTCCCTTGCTCAGGATCAGGCGGTCCCGGTCCGGGTCGGTGATGTTTTTGGGATCGTAGCGCATGGTATGGAAGTACAAAGCGGCCACGATTTCCGCCAGCGAGCAGGATCCTCCCAAATGCCCGGCCTTGCCCACGCCGATCATCCGGACCACGTGCTCGCGGAGGGTCCGTGCTTTTATTTCCAGCCTGCGGGTATCTGCGATCCCCCCTCTATTATTTTTTCCCGTCATGATGATTCCTTTCTGCCGTCTTCAGCCGTTGGATGGTCCTCAACACGTGCGCTTCCATGAGAGATTCCGCCTGGCCGGGATCTCGGGCCTTGATCGCGTCGAGAATCCGCCGGTGATACGAGAGGCCGTCGCTGACGCCGAGAGACCGTACGATCCTGTCCATGGACGCGCTCAATACGCTCTTGATGATGTCGTTAACTTTGATGACGATGGGATTTCCCGTTGCTTGGGCGAGGGCGAGGTGAAAGTCGAGGTCCGCGCGCGCAAAAGCATGCAGATTTCCCTTCGCGTGCGTCATCTTTCGGTACGCGGTCTCCAACTCGCCAATCTCCTTCGCGCCCGCCTTTTCCGCCACGAGGGCGACGGTACCCTTTTCGACGATCCGGCGGTATTCCAGGACGTTGAGGATATCGGTTGTATCCAGCGCGATCATGGGGAAGAGCGGATTGAAGAGAATCTCCCCGGAAAACTCCTTAACGAACGTGCCGCCGCCCTGACGGGATTCCAGAAGGCCGAGGGAAGCCAGCATGTGGGTGGCTTCGCGGAGGGCCGCGCGGCTCACGCCAAGCCTGCCGGTCAGAACGTTTTCCGACGGAATCTTGGAACCCGGAGGCCAGGTGCCGCTGACAATCTGGTCCCTGAGCTGCAGGAAAACCTGCTCCTTGACGTTGGACCGCTTCACGCGGGCGAGCGGGGGCGTGGGCATAGGGATTAACTTGTATGATAACTTACAACTTGGAATCGGTCAACAACCTGTGCGGAGAAACAGCACTAGATTAAAAAGAACCGTATCGAGCGGGGTGTTCCCCCGCTCGCAAAAACCTCGCATTGCAAGACCAACGGTGCTCATCGCTCCCTCGCTGCGCAATTAAAGAATAGAACCGAGTGGTGATACTCCGCGGGAGGTCATCCCCGCGCGGCAAAGTGACCGTCATCCCCGCGCCTGCCCTCATCCGGCCTTCGGCCACCTTCTCCCAGCGCATCGAGATAGATTCATCCTTCCCCTATGGGTGCTGTTTGGCCCAATGAGGTGAGCGCTTGGAGAACTAGTCCCGGAGCGAAGCGACGGGAGGCAGGGATGAGGGGGTTTCCCCGTTTGCGAATGCTCATTTCTCGGAGGGCAGGCGGGCATGATGATCTCGTTACGTCGTGGAGTTCCTCTTTTTTCGGTACAATAACAATCCAAAGACATGACTGACCCAAAAACCGATCTCCTCTTTTCCCGGCGCTCCATCCGCCGCTTCAAACCGGATCCGGTATCCGAGCCGGTCATCCGCCGGATCCTGGAAGCCGCTCATGCCGCTCCCTCGGCCCACAACACCCGACCGTGGCGGTTTATCGTGCTGCGGGATCCCGCCGTACGCCGGATGCTTGCGGAACGGATGGCCGAAGCCTACGCCCGCGACGCCGAGGCGGACGGACAGACGCCGGAGGCGATCCGTGCCCGCAACGCACGATCGGTGGACCGGATCAGCGGAGCCCCGCTCGGGATCCTTGCACTGATGGACGAATCCGGCCTGCCGGAGGGGGCGGGTCGCCGGATGGAGGGCGAGCGCCTGTTGCTTGTCCAAAGCGTCGCCGCCGCGGTGCAGAATTTGCTCCTCGGGCTCCACGCCGAAGGGCTGGGAGGCTGCTGGATCTGCGCGCCGGCGTTTTGCCCGCAGACCGTCCGTGAGGCGCTTGGGCTTCCGGAACGCTGGATTGCACAGGCGCTGATCGTGGCCGGGCACCCCGCCGAGGAACCGGGCAAACCGGATGGGCGGATGCTGGATGAGGTCGTACTGTGGCGCTGAACGAGTTTGACGATTTGAAAATTGTCGCATTGGCCGGAGGGGTGGGGGGCGCGAAGCTGGCGCACGGTCTGGCGGGCGTCCTGCCGCCGGAAAACCTTACCGTCATTGTCAACGTCGCCGATGATTTTGAACTGTACGGCCTGACCATCTGCCCGGATCTCGATACGGTCATGTATACGCTGGCCGGAATCGCCTCGCCCGAGACCGGCTGGGGAATCGCCGGAGACACCTTTCATTGCATGGAATCGCTGATCCAATTATCGGCGCCGGCATGGTTCCGGCTGGGCGACCGCGACCTGGCCACGCATCTGGCGCGTACGCGTCGGTTATGGGATGGCGAGACCCTGACCCAGGTCACCCGGCATCTGTGCGCATCCCTCGGCATAGGGCCGCGGATACTTCCCTGCACCGATGATCTGCTGCGGACGATCGTCGAAACGGACGAGGGTGATCTGGAATTCCAGGAATATTTCGTGCGGCGCAAATGCGATCCGGCTGTCCGGGGGTTCATCCTGCGCGGGAAGGAAGCCGCACTGCCGACGCGCGAATTTCTCGCCGCGCTCGAAGAAGCGGATGCGGTCGTCTTCTGCCCTTCCAATCCATTGGTCAGCCTGGGGCCGATCCTCGCGCTCCCGGGTGTGCGCGAAAGGATCGCGGGCGCGAACACGGTTGCGGTTACGCCGATCATCGGAGGCCGGGCGGTGAAGGGACCGCTGGCCAAGATGTTTTCCGAATTGGGCCGCGAATCCTCCGCCGTGGAGGCGGCGCGCGAGTACCGCCCGCTGCTGCGCGGATTCGTCCTCGACCGGGAGGATGCTTCCCGGACGGGGGAGATCGAATCGCTTGGCATGCGGGTCGAAACCGCCGATACGCTCATGCGCGATGAACCCGGCCGGCGGGAGCTGGCCGCGCGGGTGCTGCGTTTTGCGCAATCGCTTGCCGCGGAATGAAGTGCTGGGTGATCGTCCCGGTCAAACGGCTCTCGGCGGCCAAATCGCGCCTGGCGCCGATCCTCACGCTGCGCCAGCGGCGGGAACTGGTGTGCTCGCTGCTCGCGCATTCATTGATCCAGCTCAACGGGATAAACGGGATTCGCGGGATAATCGTTGTGGGCAGGGACCGCGCGGTCCGGAGAATCGCCGCGCCACTCGGCGCGCTTTTTATCGCGGAAAAACCGCATGACGGATTGAACCGGGCGCTGGCCCGCGCGGCGCGGGAAGCCGTCCGGTGCGGCGCGGATGCGGTCATGGTATTGCCGGCCGATCTCCCGCGGCTGAGAAAATCGGATATCGTCGCCGTTTTGCGGCATGCCGGAAAGCCGCCGTTTATGGGGATCTCCCCGGATCGTTTGAAACGGGGCACGAATTTATTGCTGCTGACGCCGCCCGGATTGATCCGGTTCTCGTTCGGGGAACGGTCTTACCGGCGCCATATCACAGCCGCACGGCGCGCGGGCGCGCGCGTGCGGGAATATCGTCTCGCGTCCCTCGCGGATGATCTCGACTTCCCGGAAGATGTTGTACGGCTTTGCGATGAGGGAAAAATCCCGCGGGGGAAACAACGGGAGCTATGAGGAAAGTCGGGAAGTCAAAAATTATCGGAACTGCTCAGCCTGTTTGTTGGTCTCAACATAAAGTCATCGGCGTGCTTGGTTGTATTCGTCACCCCGGCGTGCTTGGTTTTATTCGTCACCCCGGGGTGCTTGGTTGTATTCGTCACCCCGGCGTGCTCAAAGCCGGGGTCCAGTGTTTTGCGACGAATCATTGGATGCCGGCCAAGTTCACCCCCGCTTTGCATTCATCCCGGCTCATGAATCAGAAGCGAGCAGGGATGCATCCCCCGCTCGCGAGAACTTCGCACCGGGAAACCGCCGGAGCTCATCGCTGGGAGGGCAGGCGCGGGGGCAGGCGCCGGCATGACGAACTCTGGCTGAGAAGGGATAAAAAAATCCACCCTTCCGGCCTTCCCGGCATCCTTTGCGGATTCAGATCCCGGCCAAACCCGACAAAAGGAAAACGAAGATCGATCCGATGATGATCCCGATCGCCACGGAGTGCTGGTGGCCATGTTCGCGGGCGACGGGGATCAGCTCGTCCAGCGTAATGAACATCATCACACCGCCGGCGAAGGCCAGCGCCCCGGGGATAAGGAATTCGAAACTTTTCAGGAATAAGGCCGCCGCCAACGCGCCCACCGGTTCGGCGAACCCCGAAAAAAGCGCAACGCGGAAAGCGTCCCACCGGCACAGTCCTCCTTGGCACAGCGGCAGGGCGGTCGCGATTCCCTCCGGAATGTTGTGCAGCAGGATTGCCAGCGCGATGAACATGCCAAACTCGGGCAAGTGGACATATCCGGCGCCGACGGCAATTCCCTCCGGCAGGTTGTGGATCGTAATCCCGATGGCCAGCAGCGTGCCGGTCTTAAGCAATCGTGGATTAATTTCCACCGGGGGAGAAGCGGCGCGGCGGAGACCATGCCGGCCCATTCCCCTTCCTTTCCCCCAGCCTCTTCCCCATCCTTTTTCTCCTGCGGGGGCGCAGCCTTCCCGGTCATCGGGTACGGCGGATACGGCCGGATCGGCGGCGGAATCCGGCGCGTGAATTTCCTTTTCGCCGAAGCGCATGTGAGGAAGCAGGAAATCCAGCCCGAACATCGCAAATGCGCCGGCGGCGAATCCGATCGTCGCGGTGAGGAACCCCTGCAGCGCCCAGGCTTCGGCGACCAGTTCCATGAAGGCCAGGGAGATCATCACCCCGGCGGTGAATCCCATCAGAAAGCCGAAGGTGCGCCGGCCGGGCCGGTGGAGGACCGCGATCAACCCGCCCAGGCCGGTGCCCAATCCGGCGACCAGACTCAATAAGGTGGCAAAAAAAACTGTCTCCAGATTCATAAGGGCTCGCCCTTTCCAGGGGTTGGGGAGTAAAAAAAACCGACGGCGGTTATGCCGGACGGCAGGCTGGGCAGTATCCGTGCAGTTCGAGGCGTACGTCGACAAGCTCCAGTTTTTCCCGCGTGCAGAAAACGCGGACTGCTTTCATCACCTGCGGTGA
Source organism: Anaerolineales bacterium (assembly GCA_016932475.1). GTDB lineage: Bacteria > Chloroflexota > Anaerolineae > Anaerolineales > RBG-16-64-43 > JAFGKK01. The sequence goes on along the minus strand of JAFGCU010000106.1, from coordinate 13,751 downwards.
ACGGAATTCCACAATCCGACCGCATTTCAGGCAGGTAAAATGGTGGTGCAGGGGATCGCGCGCCGGTTCGAAATGGGCGTGATTATCGCCCAACCGGTGCTCCTGGACCAGCCTGGCTTCGCGCAGTGCAGCCAGGGAGCGGTAGATGGTCGCCAGGCTGATCTTCGCATTGCGGGCCTTGGCTTTTTGATGAAGGGTATCCGCGTCCAAGTGCTCCTTGGATTCCCGGAGGATATCCAGCACCAGACGCCGTTGGCGGGTGAGATGGATGGGAGCGTTTTGCGCCGTTTTCATGGACACCGCCCAATTTTGAGAATGATAATTATTCTCATTTTATCCACACCCGCCTTCCTTGTCAAGGCGGAGCGTGCAAAGCAGATGCCTCCAGACCCGGACACGGCCCCAGATCCGATTTGAGACCGTGTGTGAAGCAATCTGTCCGGAACGCCTTCCCCGTGTGTTCTTGGTGATACGGCGGCCCATCCCTGTGACTTCACAAGTTGTCAGGAGGATCCGGGGAACCGCGAAGTTGCACGCATCAATGTAGGTATAATGGGGTGATTTTTCCCAATGAGCAGGAGGAGTTGCAGAACATGTTGGACCATACGCCCCGGACCAATCCGGAAAAACAACCCAATTCCAAAATGTGCTTTGTCTGCGGATTGGAGAATGAAGCCGGCTTGCATGTGAAATTCTATACCGAGGCGCCCGGGAAGGTGCGGGTCGATTGGACGGCGCCGGAAGAATACCAAGGGTACCCGGGCCACTTGCATGGTGGAATTGCCGCCGCACTGCTGGACGAAGTCGCCGGCCGGACCGTCCTCGGAGCGACCGCATTCCGCTTCTTTGTTACCATGAAAATGGAATTGCGCTACCGGAAACCGGTTCCGATCGGCGTGCCGCTCGTCATCCGCGGCGAACTGGTCAGGGACCGGGGGCGGATCGCTGAGACGCGCGCGGCCATCCATTTGCCCGACGGCTCCGTCGCGGTTGAGGCCGAAGTCCTGGTGGCCGAGGCGCCGTTTCAGATAGCGGAAGGGACTGACCTGGATGAGATCGGTTGGCGGGTGTATCCGGATTAATCCGTGGATGATTTGTCTTCGCCGCCAGACCGGTGATTACCAATCCGGTATCGAGTGGCAAGCGCGAAAAGCTTCTCCTGGATACCGGCTATGTTCACGCCGGGATGACCCCGGCAAGAATACCCCCGTTCCCCAAGCCGCTTCACGCAAAGGAAGAAACGGGTGGTGACTCTCCGCAGGGGCGGGCGCGGGGATGATGTACAGACTCCAACCGGGCGCGATGGCCCGGCCTGAAAGGCGCCGGGATTTTGCATTACCCATCTTGCCGTTGCTTTTCCTTATCGATATTATCGGGATTGTATCCGCTCAGGTCGGGAACAGCGTCCATGGATTGCCCCGTTCGCAGATGCCACTCCCGGGGCGGGCGCCCCCAAAACCGATTACATGGAGTTTTTGTAATTGCTCAGGCTTCCTGCGATACACTGTCCTAACCTCCTCTCCCCCAACCCCTCTCCTCCTTCCCCTTACGGGGAAGGGGGAGAGGGGTGCCTGAACCTCGGTGTTCTTCGAGGTGAAGGCGGGGTGTGGGGGTTAGGACAGTAAAGGCTGAGCAGATATGAGTTTTTTTTATTCGGTGTTATCGGTTCTTTCCGGTGTAATCTGTGTACAAAAATGGAAATCCGGTTTTGTCGTTACTCGGAGTAAATGATCCGGATTCCTGTTTGAGAATCGAAGTTCCGAATGGGGGAAAATTCCGCCGAACCGATCTTCCGAATGCAAGGGTGGTTGCATGGAGTAATTCACCGTGGGGCGTCCGAAGCTGGTATTCGATCTATTGATGAAGTTCTGGCCTTTGAGCAAGCTGGCCAACCGGATTGGGAACCAACCGGTGGTCGGTTATTTGGTGCGCCCCCTCTTCAGCACAAACGAAAACGAATCGATCATCCTGCCGGTCCATGAGGTTGTCCGCTCGGAGGAGAGCATCGTCCTTCCGTGGCGGCTGCTGGAGCCGCTGATTTCCAAGGCCGATGCGCGCGTCATCCTGCACCGCTGCATCTGCCGGCACGCCGAACACTGCGCGGCATATCCCGAGGAGCTGGGCTGCCTGTTTCTGGGCGAGGGAGCGAGAAAGATCCATCCCTCCATGGGCAGAGAGGTCGGCACCGGGGAGGCGCTGGCGCATGCCCGGGAAGCCATGGCAACGGGTTTGGTGCCGCTGGTGGTGCATGCGACGTTCGATGCCATCGCGCTGGGGATTCCCTATCGCCAGATGCTGGCAGTCTGCTTTTGCTGTGATTGCTGCTGCTCTGTCCGGCACGGATTGCGGCTTGGGCCGCATGCCTTCTGGGATACGGTTGTGCGCGTCCCCGGGCTGACAGTGGAAGTCGGTGAATCCTGCATCGGCTGCGGCCGCTGCGTGGACGTTTGTTATGTGAAAGCGATCAAGGTGGAATACGGACACGCCCGGATCGACGACCGCTGCAAGGGCTGCGGGCGATGCGCCGATGTCTGCCCCGTCCAGGCCATCTCCCTTAAGTTGCACAACGACGTGGATGTCGTCGAAGAATTTCTCCGGCGCGTGGAACGCCGGACCGACATCGGCAAGTTGGATGGAAAACCCCGAAGCACTTTCCCCGCGTAAGCACCCAACCGCCTGAAATGATCCAAGCTTTCAACTTGATCCGGCGGAGTGAAATCCGGTCCGGGTAATTCCGTAATTCCCCGCTTGGATGGGCGATAATCCGGCCTTTATGCAGAAAGTCGGGCGATCTCCATCGAGGATCCGAAAGCTGGATTTCAATGCTGGATCAACATGCTGTTGAAAAAGAAATCGATATGTGTCAATTCGTGCCCTGGCTCCGCAAGTCGCAGCCGGGGCAGGGCACGGATTGACATACTCCGGCACATCCCGCACGCGGCGGCCCGGCGTGGATCCCCTGCGTTTCGTTCCCTGTGAAAACAACCCGATAATAGCGCCCGAACCGGGTGACCGATTTCTTGCCCGTGGACGGAGTTACCCTCCCTGGCCGTTTATTTGTGTCCGTAGGGGGCGATGGGTAAACCAAGCCAAAGGTACCTTTTACTACTTGCCTAAGTGGGGGGAATGATATATACTGTGGGCAATTGTGGGTCAAAATGGAAGATTGTGGTTTAAGCTGCCGGTAGACGACCGGCACCTGTGTTTAAAACAGGAAACCGAACAAATGTTCTTAGGCGAGTTCTCCCACACGCTCGATGATAAAGGCCGGATCACCATCCCGGCCAAGTTGCGCGCCGGCTTCGCGAACGGGCTGGTGATCACCCGCGGATTCGAACCCTGCCTGATGATCTATCCGGTCGAAACGTTCCGAGTCCTCGAGCAGAAGGCTCACTCCCTGAGTTTAACCAATCCGGCCAACAGGTCAATCTTCCGGCTGCTGTTCGGCGGCGCCTCCGATGCCTCGCTCGACAACCTCGGGCGCGTTGTCGTGCCGGAGTACCTGCGCACCTTCGCCGGCCTGCAAACCCAGGCGGTTATTGTCGGAGCCGGCCAGTACCTCGAAGTCTGGGACGTTCAGAAGTGGGGTGAGCAGCTGACCCAGCTGAACGACTCCGAAACCAACGCTCGCCGGTTCTCCGAACTCGATCTTGCCACCGGGCCGTGATGACTGCCGCTCAGGCAGAAGCCGGTCCGACAGAGCACATCCCGGTTCTTTACCAATCGGTTTTGGAATGGCTCGATCCGCGTCCCGGCCGGCGCTACCTGGATGGGACGGTCGGAGGCGGGGGCCACACGGAGGGGATTCTCCGGCAGGGCGCTGAGGTGCTCGGATTGGACCGCGATGCCGAAACCCTGCGCGTGGCCGCGCAGCGCCTGGCTCCCTTCGCCGGGCGTTTGGTCCTGCGTCAGGCATCGTACCGCCGGGGAGCCGCGATCCTCGCGGAGATCGGCTGGCGGAAAGCGGCGGGGATCCTGCTCGACCTCGGGCTCTCCTCCCTCCAGTTGGCCGACCCATCGCGGGGTTTTGCTTTCCGCCAGGATGGCCCGCTGGACATGCGCTTCGACCGCTCCGGCGGGGAATCCGCGGCGGACCTGGTGAACACGCTGCCGGAGGAGGAGATCGCCGACCTCCTCTTCCGCTACGGGGAAGAACGCCGGGCGCGCCGGATCGCCAAAGCGATCGTCCGCAACCGGCCGATCGGCACCACTCGGCAGTTGGCCGGGGTCATCGCCGCAACGGCCGGTTTTTCGGAAGGCGGAAGAAGCCGCATGCACCCGGCGACGCGCGCGTTTCAGGCGCTGCGGATCGCCGTAAATCATGAGTTGGACGAGTTGGAAAGAGCCCTCCCGGTTCTGATGGAATGCCTGGAGGACGGGGGGAGGCTGGCCGTGATCTCGTTCCAATCTTTGGAAGACCGGATCGTCAAGCAGACGTTCCGGAAGGCCGCGGGGAAACCGCTGAAGGGCGAACGCAGCGGCCCCGGTCCGATAGAGGAAGCCCGCTTCCGGGAGTTGACGAAGAAACCGGCCCAGGCGGAAGCGGAGGAACTCGCGGAAAATCCGCGGTCGCGCAGCGCGAAATTGCGCGTTCTCGAAAAAATCGGCTCCGCCGACGGCCCGGCCGGCGGAACCAAACCGGGACACTGATGCAAAACGAACCGATCCGGAAGCCTTCACCGACCAAGATCCGCGCGTATAAGCAAGCCCCATGGCGCGAGCAGACCCGCCTGCTGGCGATCGGTCTGGCGTCGGTGTTCGGCCTGATGGCGATGCTGGCGCTTTTCATATTCACCGGCGCGCAGGCGGCCGAGGCCGGGCTGCGGGTGCAAAGCCTGATCCGCGAACGGGACCGGCAGCTCCGCCGGCTCGAAGCGCAGGAAGCGGAACTCGCCCAAAAACAGAACGAGGAATGGATGCGGACGCGCGCGGCGGAGCTGGGATTCAAGCCGGCCGAAGCCGGCGATATCGATTACCTCGTCGTCGCGGATCTTCCCGCGACCGTCACCATCCGATCCAGCCCGACCAGTCTGCTGTACATCGAACAAGACGTCGCCCTGTCCCCCGCCTACCGGGAGACGCTGCTGGAATGGGTTCTGCGCGCGATCCTGCGCGAGGGTGGAGCGTAAATGGACCGATCCCTCCACCGGCGGGTCCGGTTTGCCCAGTTATCCCTGTTGATTCCCCTGGCGCTTGTCTTCCTCCAGCTTTCGCGTTTTCAAATCCTGCCCACCGAGGACCGCCGGGCGTTGGACGAAGCACCGTATCCGCTGAACCAGCACATCGAGACTCCGCGCGGGCGGATCATGGACCGCACCGGTCATCTCCTGGCCGGCAACTCCAGCCAGTACCGCGTGTACGTGGATAACTGCCAGGTTTACCTCTACCGGGAGCAATTCGGAGGGCTGGCCGGGGGCGCGAGTCCATCTCTCAGCGACGTGATCGCGGCGGTCGCCCGCGCTTCCGGAGCCGAGCTCGATACGCGCGAAGTGGTGGCTATGCTGCAGGAAGTCGATGCGGCGTTGCAGGCCGAGTACGGCCAGCCGCTCTCCACCTGCACGCTGATGGCCGGCGTGCGGACCGATTCCGGCGGCCAAAAGCTGGCCATCCCGCTGTGGCTCACCGAGGAGGAGAACTCCGGATTGGAAGTGGCGCAGGGCCTCCGCCCGGATGCAACCGGGAAATATCACAACGCCAGCGATCTTCTCTACAACATCCGCACCGAAGCCTGGTTCTTCCGGAATTATCCCGAGGGCAGCCTGGCCTCGGAAGTCGTCGGCTACAGCCGCCAGGAAGGCTTGGGGCAGGGGCGCTCGGAAGAGGGAGTCATCCGCTTCTACCGCGAGATCGGTGACTGGGGGGTGGAACGCTTCTACAACGACATCCTCCAAGGCGCCCGCGAAGATGTTTCCTGGACGGTCGTGCCGGTGGAGATCACCAGCAACCTGGACCGGGCGCAGCCGCCCGCGGATGTCGTCCTGACGATTGACCGCGAGATCCAGGCCGAGACCGAGGCGGCGCTGCGCGAGGGGATTCGCGCGGGCGAGGGCTCGCGCGGTTCGATCATTGTCCTTAATCCGCAAACCGGCGAGATCCTCGCCATGGCGGATTTTCCGTCGGTCGACCTGCAGGATCCGAACGGCTTTCTGGACACCTTCAAGATCAAGGGAAGATTACCGATGGACCCGGAAGGGCAGGTGGTCTCCCTCAATGTCGCCGCCCCGTACGAACCCGGATCGACCTTCAAGGTCCTCACGATGGCGGCGGCGCTGGATTCCGGAGCGGTCACGCCGGGCACGTGGTTCATGGATTCCGGCCGGATCGAGATCGGCGGGGTGGTTATACACAACTGGCAGCGGCGAGGGTTCGGCCTCCAGGATATGACCGGCTGCATGCGCCATTCCATTAACACCTGCCTGGCCTGGGTGGCCACCCAGCTGGGGCCCGGGCCCTTCTATGAATATATGGACCGCTTCCGGATCGGGCGGCTGACCGGCGTGGATATGTCGCCGGAGGTCAGCGGCATCCTGCGCCGGCCGGGGGATCAATCCTGGACGGATTCCACCCTGGCCACCAACGCCTATGGCCAGGGCGTATCGGCCACCACGCTACAGATGGCGGTTGCCATCTCGGCGGTGGCCAATGGCGGGGTGATGATGACCCCGCATGTCGTCCGCCAGATCATCCTGCCGGACGGGCGGGTGCACACGGTGACCCCGGTGCCGCTCGGCCAGCCGATCAGCGCCGCAACGGCCGAGACGCTCGAAGAGATGCTCGCCGTCTCGCTCGAATTGGAAGGTTCCAAGGCTCTTGTGGAGGGGTACCGTGTCGCCGGAAAAACCGGAACGGCCGATATTCCCCCGTATGTAACGACCAAGACCGTCGCGTCGTTCGTCGGTTGGGGGCCGGTGGACGATCCGCAGATCCTGGTCTACATCCGCATCGATGAACCGACCGCGGACGACGACCGGCAGTACGGCTCGATCACCGCCGCGCCGGTTTTCGCGAGGCTGGCGCCGCGGATTTTCGCCTTGCTGGGCATTCCGCCGGATTCAATCCGGTGGACGCTCTCGCCGAACGGGTGAAGAAAAACCGATGCTGACCCTGGGCGTGGTTCTGGAGGCATTGACGGGAAGCGGGGCGGGGACGTACGGCGCCCTGCCGCTCTCCCGCCGGGTGATCACCGACGCGGTCATCGATTCGCGGCTGACGATCCCCGGCTGCCTGTTCGTCGCGCTCCCGGGCGAAAAAGTCGACGGGCATGCCTTCGTCGCGGATGCATTCCGGCGCGGGGCGGCGGTGGCGCTCGTGGATAAGGAGGTTCCTGGATTCGACGCGGTCGATCTGCAGGGCGGCACGCTCGATCCGGCCGCGCTGCCCTCCGCCGACCCGAAGCAACCGCTGCACCTCTGCCTGCGCACGGCGGATTCGCTCAAGGCGCTGCAGACGATCGCCGCCGCCTGGCGCGCGCGCCTCAGCGATCTTCGCGTGATCGGGATCACCGGATCGGTGGGGAAATCCACCACCAAGGAACTCACCGCCAATGTCCTGGCGGCGCGCTATCCGACGCTCGCCAACGAAAGCAACCTGAACAATGAGATCGGCCTGCCCCTGACGATGCTGAAGATCACCGAGGCGCACCGCTGCGTCGTGCTGGAGATGGGCCTCTACGTTCCGGGCGACATCGCCTTCCTGTGCGGGATCGCCAAACCGCAGGTGGGTGTGCTGACGATGGTCGGCCCGGTGCACCTCGAGCGGGCCGGAAGCCTTGAGGCGATTATCAACGGCAAAGCGGAGCTGGTGGAAGCGCTGCCCGCGGACGGGACGGCGATTCTCAATGTCGACGACGAGCACGTGCGCGCCATGGCCTCGCGCACGAAGGCGAAGGTCTTCATGTACGGGCTCGACCCGCAGGCCGATCTGTGGTCCGACAATATTGAAGGGCTGGGGCTGGAGGGCGTGAGCTTCGACATGCATTACGCCGGCGAGACTCTCCACGTGCATCTTCCGCTCCTCGGGCAGCATTCGGTCCATACGGCGATGCGCGCGTCGGCGGCCGGCCTGGTGGAAGGATTGAACTGGCAGGAGATCCTCGGCGGGTTGTTGACCCCCTCGACCCAGCTGCGGCTGGTCGCGGTCACCGGACCGCGCAACTCGCTCCTGATCGACGACACCTACAACGCCTCGCCGGATTCGATGATCGCCGCGCTCAACCTGCTGGGCGAGCTGGACGGCCGGAAGGTGGCGGTGCTCGGCGACATGCTGGAACTGGGCGAGTTCGAGGAAAAGGGCCACCGCATGGTCGGCGCGCGCGCCGTGGAGATGGTGGATCTGCTCCTGGCGGTGGGCGCGAAGGCGGGCTGGATCGCCGATGAAGCGCAGGCCCAGGGGATCCCCGCGGACAGGATCTCGCGTTTTGCGACCGCCGCGGAGGCCGGCGAGTATTTGAAAAAAACGATCGGCGAAGGAGATGTCGTCCTGGTCAAGGGATCGCGGGCGCTGCATTTGGATGAAGTGGTGTTGTCGCTGGAGGTGCCGGAATGACGGGCGAAGTCCCGATGGCGCTAAGCCTGGGATGCATTGCGTTCGCGCTGACGGTGATCTGGGGATCGCCGCTGCTGCGCATCCTGCGCTATCTGGGCGTCGGGAAACAGATCCGTGTCGAGGGTCCGCAGCGCCACCAGTTGAAAATGGGAACGCCGACGATGGGCGGCCTCCTGATCGTCATCCCGGTCGTGGCGGTGACGCTGCTTCTGAACACGGTCCCGATTCTCGGCCGGACTCTCCTCGGCCGGTCGATCCTCATGCCGATCGCCGTGCTGATCGCCTTCTCCGGCCTGGGCGCAATCGACGATCTGCTCGGCCTCAAGGGGCGGCCGATGCGGGCGCGGGTGAAGTTCCCGCTTCAGATCCTGGTCTCCGTCCTCGTGGCGATTGGATTGAAATATGTGCTGGACGTGCCGAACATGTACCTGCCCGGGGTGCCGACCGAATTGGACCTGGGAATTTGGTACGTCCCGATCGCCGCGTTCATCATCCTGAGTTCCACCAACGCGGTCAACATCACCGACGGGCTGGACGGACTGGCGGGTATCATCGCCGCGACCGCCTTTGCCGCGTACGGGATGATCGCCGCGCTGCAGGACCAGGTTTTTTTAATGCCGTTCTGTTTCACGATGGTCGGCGTGCTGTTTGCTTTCCTGTGGTTCAACGCGCATCCGGCCGAATTGTTCATGGGCGACACCGGATCGCTGGGAGTCGGTGCGGTGCTCGGCGTGGTGGCGCTCATGACCGCGCAATGGGCGATCCTCCCGATCATCGCGATCATCCCGGTCGCGGAAACCGCCAGCGTGATCCTGCAGGTGGCGTATTTCAAGCTGACCAAGGGCAAACGCCTGTTCAAGATGGCGCCGCTCCACCATCATTTTGAACTACTGGGCTGGAGCGAGACTCAGGTGGTTCAGCGCTTCTGGCTGATCGCGCTGATGGCGGCGATGATCGGCGTCGCGCTCGCGGTGGCGTAAGCAAAGATGGCGCGGAATCTGGCGGGCCGGAAAGTCGTGGTGCTCGGCCTGGCAAGGCAGGGAACCGCGCTGGTCCGCTACCTGGCCCGCCAAGGCGCCCATGTCACAGTTTCGGATATGAAGCCGGCCGGGGCGCTTAAAAAGGAAATCGACGAACTCGTGGGAATTGCCGTGGACTACCAGCTGGGCGGACACCCGATCGATCTTCTCGAAGGCATCGATCTGCTTTGCCTTTCCGGCGGCGTTCCCACGGATTTGCCGTTCGTGGATGAAGCCCGGCGGCGCCATTTGCCGCTGGCCAACGACACCCAGCTCTTTCTGGAAAGCACGCCGGCCGTGGTGATCGGGATCACCGGGTCCTCGGGCAAGACGACGACCACGACGCTGGTCGGCCGGATGGCGGTCCGGGCCGCGGAAGCCGGATTGATCCGCAAGGCTTGGGTCGGCGGGAACATCGGCAATCCGTTGATCTCCGAATTGGACGACATGCGGAAGGACGATCTGGCGGTCGTGGAGCTTTCGTCGTTTCAACTGGAGCTGGTCTGCCGCGGTCCGCGGGTGGCGGCGATCCTCAACATCACGCCCAACCACCTCGACCGGCACCATACCATGGAAGCATACCGCGAGGCCAAGGCGCGGATTTTGGATTTCCAATCGGCGGAAGACGCCGCGGTGCTCGGCTGGGATTCGGACGAGACCCGCTCACTGGGCGGCCGCGCGCGCGGCGCCCTCTTGTTCTTCCGCGCGGGGCCGAAGGCCTGGGAAGGCGACGGTGCGTACCTCGAGGACGGGTGGATTGTGATCGAGCGCGGCGGGAAGCGCGAACCGGTCGCCCCCCGGGAAACGGTTCTGCTGCGCGGCGAGCATAACCTTGCCAACGCGGTCGCCGCCTGTGCGATCGGGGCTGCGGCCGGCCTGCCGGCGGCTGCGCTTGCCGGTGGCATCGCGGGTTTCCGCGGCGTAGCACACCGTCTGGAGTTCGTTGGGCGCCGGCTGGGCGCGGATTGGTACAACGATTCGATCGCGACCGCGCCCGAGCGGGCGATCGCCGCGATCCGCTCCTTCGATGAACCGATCGTCCTTCTGGCCGGCGGCCGGGACAAGAAACTGCCCTGGGCCGCATGGGCCGAACTGGTCCGCCGGCGTGTGGATCATGTCGTCCTCTTCGGCGAAGCGGCGGGACTTATCCGCCGGGCGCTCGGCGAAATCCGGGCGGGGGAGCGGCCGTACACCGTCACCAGCGCCGCGACGCTCGAGGAGGCGGTCCGGCAAGCAGCCGGGATTGTCCGGCCGGGAAACGTCGTCCTGCTTTCACCGGGCGGAACGAGCTTCGACGCGTTCAAGGATTTCGAGGAGCGCGGCGATACATTCCGCGATCTGGTGAATGCCATGAAAGACGGTGGCGCATGAAGTCGATGCTCAAGGAGCGCATGACCGGGGCGGACCTCGGCTTCGATGTCATCCTGCTCCTGGTGGTTTCCACCATGCTGGCCGCCGGGCTGATCACGGTCGCCTCGACCACCTGGGGAGTCTCCTACACCTATTACGAGGCCGATTCGGTGTGGGTGCTCTTCCTGCGCCAGCTGGGCTGGGCGGTGGTCGGCCTGATCTTCATGGCCATGATGTACATACTCGATTACCGGATCTTCCTGCGGGCGAAGGGATTGGTCGTCCTGCTCGCGGTCGGGACGGTGGCGGCGCTGATCGCGGTGGTCGTCCTCAAGGGCGATTCCCTGACCCGGGTCGGGCTGTTCGGCAATTCGGTCCAGCCCTCGGAGCTGGCGAAATTCGTCACGGTGATCTACTTGGCGGTATGGCTGGTCTCCAAGGCCGATGTGCTGCACGACCTGAAGCTCGGGCTGATCCCGTACGCGGCGCTGATCGCGCTGTTCTCCGGATTGATCGCGATCGAACCGGACTACAGCGCCGCGGTCACGGTCGTGCTGCTGGGGATCGCGATGTTCTATTTCGGCGGCGGCAAGCTCCAGAATGTGGCGCTGGGCTCGCTGGTGATCGGCGCCGGCGGCATGCTCCTGGCGCTGGTCATCCGGCCGCAGCGCATCGCGGATTACCTGGCCGGGTGGCGCAACATCCGCGAGGCCAACCTGCACATCCGCGAAGCGCTGGCGGCGATCTCCTCCGGCGGATTTTTCGGGGTGGGGGCGGGGGCCAGCCGGTTCAAATATTTCTCGCTGCCGGCGGCGCACACCGACAGCGTGTTCGCCGTGATCGGCGAGGAGCTGGGGTTTGTGGGCGCGGTGTTCGTGCTGGGGCTGTTTGTCGTGCTGATCTGGCGCGGATTTAAGATCGCGATGAACGCCCGCGACGAACTGGGGCTGCTCCTGGCGGCGGGAGTGACCACCTGGGTGGCGCTCGAAGCGGCGGTCAACATCCTGACGATCCTCCAGGTGCTCCCCTTTGCGGGGAACGCGCTCCCGTTCTTCAGTTACGGCGGATCCAACCTTGTGCTGACGCTCGGGGCGATGGGGCTGCTCCTGAATATTTCGCGAAGCCGGAAGGAAGACGACCCGGCGGAGGCGGCGGGTGAAGATTCTTCTTTGCGCCGGGGGAACGGGGGGCGGAATTTACCCCGCGCTCGCGACGGCGCAGGCACTCCGGCATTTGGCGCCTGAGGCCGAACTCGAATGGCTGGGCGGTCTGGGCGGAATGGAGCTGGAACTGGTGCCGCGGGCGGGCATCCCGGTCCGGGCGATCCACGCCGCCGGGATGCACGGGGTGGGATGGAAGGCGGTGCCGGGGAACGCCCTGCGGTTGATGCTGGGGTTGGCGGAGGCATGGCGCGAGATCGGAAGATTCAAGGCGGATGTGGTGTTTGCGACCGGCGGGTATCTGGCCGCGCCAGCCGTCATGGCGGCCTGGCTGCGCAGGGCGCCGATCGTGGTGTACGTGCCGGATATCGAACCGGCGCTGGCCGCGAAATTCGCGGCCTGGTTTGCACGGCGGATCGCGGTGACCACCGAACGGTCCGCCGCCTATTACCCGAAGGGCGCGCCGGTGGTTGTCACCGGGTACCCGCTGCGCGAGGAAGTGCTGACGGCTTCGCGCGCGGCCGGGCGGAAGGCTTTCGGAATTCCGGCGGATGAGCCGGTGTTGCTGGCATTCGGCGGGAGCCGGGGAGCGCGGTCCATCAATCGGGCGCTCCTGGGCGCGCTGCCGAAGCTGCTGGAGGAGATGCATGTGATACACATAACGGGAACCCTCGACTGGCCGGAAGTGGAGAAGGTGCAGCACAACCTGCCGAAATGGCAGAAGGCCCGCTACCACGCCTACCCGTACGTGCACGAAGAGATGGGCGGGGCGCTGGCGGCCTCGGATGTGATCGTCTCGCGCGCGGGAGCATCCATCCTCGGCGAGTACCCGCATTTCGGGCTGCCGTCGATCCTGGTTCCGTACCCGCACGCGTGGCGGTACCAGAAGACCAACGCCGAGTATCTGGCTTCCCAGGGCGCGGCGGTGGTGCTCCCGGATGAGACCCTTTCCGAGAGCATGGCGGCGGAGGTGCTCTCCCTGATGGCGGATAAACCCCGGCGCAAGGATATGCGCAAAGTGCTCGAGAAGATCAATCAGAAGAACGCGTCGCTCAAACTCGCCGGAGAAGTGATCGCGGCGGTCAAGGAAGGCCCGAAGTAATCCGCCATGACCATGCCTCTGGTGTTCTGGCTGGCGGTGCTTTTCTTCGCGGTGATCGGTTCGCTGCGCGGCTGGGCCAAGGAACTGCTCGTAGCCTGTTCCCTGGTGCTGGCGATGTTCATCAACATGCTGCTGGATAAATACGCCGCGGGACTGCTCTCTTCCCTCGGCCCGCCGGAGGCTTTCGGCGTGCGGGCGGGCGTGTTCGCGCTCCTGACCTATTTCGGCTACCTGACCCCGCGCTTGCCGTGGATCCCGGCCGACCGCTTCCTGCGTGAACGGCTGCAGGATTGGCTCCTGGGGATCGTGCTGGGGGCGCTCAACGGCGCGCTGCTGGTCGGCAGCCTGTGGTTCTTTCTGCACAAGGCGGGGTATCCGTTCCCGGGTTTCGAACCGGCGCTCTCGAGCGCGCAAAGCCCGGAGATCGTCGCGATGATGCAGTACATGCCGCCGGTGCTTCTGGGCGAGATGTGGGTATATGTCGCCGTCGCGGTGGCGTTCATCTTCGTGATCGTGGTGTTCGTGTGATATGCGTTACCACTTGGTTGGAATCGGCGGTTCGGGGCTTTCGGCGAT
>JAFGCU010000105.1 GCA_016932475.1 Anaerolineales bacterium | reverse complement strand
TTCTGATTTCGCGGGCTTGGAGGGAATTATGCCGGTGTTTTGATGGTATTTCAGGTTACTTCGGCCGATTTTGGACAGCAGTGATTTGCCATATTGGGGATTTTAATGGCTATATCGGGCAGGCCGGGGCTTTATCAGTATGTTCTCAGGTTGGAATTGATTTAGAATAATTGTGCAATACCGATGAACCGTAGGTAGTTTCCTCGATTGACAGCATTTCTCACCGCAAAGCCCGCCCTGGCGCTCGGTCCAGGGACGCAAAGCACGCAAAGGTTTCCAAAATTTTCTTTGCGTTCTTTGCGCCCCCGGCCTATCCCAACCGGGGCAGGCTTTGCGGTTCAAGGTTTACGCCGAGTAGGTGGACGAGGTTACTTTCCCCCCGTGCCCGGTCCAGTTGGTGTGGAAGAATTCCCCGCGCGGCCGGTCCACCCGTTCGTAGGTGTGCGCGCCGAAATAATCGCGCTGGGCCTGGATCATGTTGGCCGGCAGCCACGCCCGGCGGTAGCTGTCGTAGAACGAGAGGGCGCTCATCATGGCCGGCATCGGGATGCCCGACATCACCGCGGCGGCGATCACCCGCCGCCAGGCGTCCTGCGCGAGCTCGATCTGTTCCTTGAAATAAGAATCCAGCAGCAGATTGGTAAGCGAGGGGTTTTTATCATAGGCTTCTTTGATCTTCCCGAGGAAGACCGAACGGATGATGCACCCTCCGCGCCACATCAGGGCGATCCCGCCGTAGTCCATATCCCATTTGTACTCCTTTGCGGCGGCGCGCATCAGCATGTAGCCCTGGGTGTAGGAGATGATTTTCGACGCGTACAACGCCTCCCCCAGGTCCGCAAGAAACGATTCGCCCGCATTCGGGATGCGCGGCGGCGGTCCGCCAAGCCGGAGGGAAGCCGTGGTCCGCTCGTCCTTGAGCGTTGAAAGCGACCGCGCCGAGACAGCCTCGGTGATCATCGTCAGCGGAATCCCGAGTTCGAGCGCGGAGATCCCCGCCCAGCGCCCCGTCCCCTTTTGCCCGGCGGTGTCGAGGACTCTGTCCACCAGCGGCTGTCCGTCTTCGTCCTTAAAAGCCAGGATATCGCGGGTGATCTCGATCAGGTATGAATTCAGTTTGCCCTCGTTCCATTGGGCGAATACGTCCCGCATCGCCTCGGGCGGGAGGCCCAAGCCTTCCTTCATCAGGTGGTAGACCTCGGCAACCAGCTGCATATCGCCGTATTCGATCCCGTTATGGACCATCTTGACGTAATGCCCCGCCCCGTTTTCCCCGACCCAGTCGCAGCAGGGGTCTTCCCACCCGTCCGCGCGCGCGATCTTCGCGGCGATGGATTGAAAGATCGGCCGCACAGCCTCCCAGGCTTTGCGCGACCCCCCCGGCATGATCGACGGGCCGTTGCGAGCGCCTTCTTCGCCGCCGGATATCCCCACCCCGAGGAACCACAAGCCTTTGGATTCGAGGTAGGCGGTGCGGCGGATGCTGTCGGCAAAATTGGAATTGCCGCCGTCGATGATGATGTCGCCTTTTTCCAGGAACGGCAGCAGGCTCTCGATAAGGTCGTCCACGGGCTTTCCCGCCTTGACCATCAGCATCACCCGCCGCGGTTTTTTCAGCAGGCCGGCCAATTCCTCGAGCGAGTGCGCGCCGACGACCTTTGTGCCGCGGGCTTCCCCCTGCAGGAACTCGTCCACCTTCGACGGCGTGCGGTTGAAGACCGCCACCGCGAAGCCGTGATCGTTCATATTGAGAACGAGATTCTGGCCCATCACGGCCAGTCCGATCAATCCGATATCCGCTTTTTCCATATCCCTGCCCTTCCAGATTGTTGCCGGTCCGCCCGCCGCGGGATTCAGCGGCGGTATGGAACGGCGGATTTTATGTTCCCGTTTCTTCCCGCCGGCGCCGGAGATGCGTCATCCTTGTGGAGGAGGAACAGGACGTTTTCCACAATCTCCTCCGCCGTCGGGGTGATATCCACGATCAGCGCATCCCGCGGCTCTTCGAGCGCGTCGAACTGGCTGCGCAGCATGCCCGGCTTCATATAATGGTCGGTGCGGTCGTTCATCCGCGCGAGGATCAGGCCGTAGCTTCCCCGCAGGTACACCACCCGGATTCCGTCGTTGCACGCCAGCAGAGTATCGCGGTACCGTTGTTTCAGCGCGGAGCAGGCCAGCACCGGATGCCTTCCCGCCTGCAACGTCCGGGTCAGCAGTTCGTGCAGCGCGGCCAGCCACGGCGCACGGTCTTCATCGTCGAGCGGGATGCCCGCCGCCATCTTGGCCACATTCGCGGGCGGATGAAACCCGTCCGCATCGAAGAAATCCCACCCCAGCCGCGCCGCCAGCGCCTTTCCGACGGTGGTTTTTCCGCACCCGGCAACCCCCATCACGATCAATCCGGTCGCGTTCATCCAACCTCCCCGGCCGCCTGTTCTCCGGCCTGTAGTCGGAAGAGAATCTCGCCGGAATTCGGGACGTACAGCATCCCATCCTCCTCGCGGTTTTGCCATTCTTCCGGCCGGATGGAGGCCGGATCGCAATAGCCCAGTTGAAGTTTCGCGCACTCCTCGGCGGAGATGCGGCTGGCCAGGGTGATCTTCGCGTGCGGCCGTTCCGCCCCGCCTTCCATCCTTCCCGATCCGCGCACGTGCGTGCTGTGCGCAAGCACCGCCAGCGGAAAATCCTTGAACCGCTCCCAGTCCTCGAGAAAATACGCCATGATGTGATACCCGACCTCGTAGATGTATTTCCCGTGGGTCCGGCTGACGGTGTCGAGGTGCGGCGCATAGACGATGATTTCCCCGCCCTCGGCCACGACCGGTTCCAGTTTGTAGACCGCCTTGGCGGCCGTCCACAGTTCGTCATACATCGGCATCGGGCAGGAGAGTATCTTCCGGAAGGGCTTCGCGCACCGGCGGATGTGCCGCTGCGCAGACAGGTCGGCGGCGGCGCTCCATGCGGAAAGCAGATCTCCGATAAACAACCCGGCCAGGTCGTGGCCTTCCACGACCATCCCGATCAGCGTCACCGGGGTCGGGAGCTTGGAGGCCGCCGCGTTCACCATTGCCCGCACAGGCGTATCCTTTATCCCGATGGTTCCCACTACCCCGGCCAGCGCCCCCAGCCAGTGGGTGGTGTTGATCATCTGCGGCCCCGATACGCCGGGGATGATGTACTTTCCGCCTCCGGAAAAGCCGATTACTTCGTGCGGGAAAGTCGGCGCGACGATCAGGATGTGGTCGTAGGCCAGAAGGTGCCGGTTGACCCGCACTTCCGTATCCCCGCCCAATGACGGGTGCCAGCGCGCGCCGGCGAATTGATGAATCAGGCCCTCCGAAATCCATCCCAGCGAAACCAACGCGGAGGGATCTTCCCATTCGTGATTGAATACTCCGATCCGCCGGTATTGCGTCCGCCGTTCCTCGGGCCGGATGCCTACCAGGCCGCACAAACGCTCTTCGGAAAGAGGCGGGTGAGTCCCGAGCGCCACCAGAAAATCAAGTTTCTCCGCGTCGCGCAACGCCTCGACCAGGGTGCGGAACAGAAACGGGAGCGGCAGGGACCGGGTGTGATCGGGAATGAGCGCCAGAACCTTGCGCCCGCGGAATTCCCCTTCCAGGGCATGGCGGAGAGTCTGCCGGACGGTTTCTTCCGGAAGCGTCTGACCGGATTCGGCGACGACCTGAATGGTATTCATGATCGCGAGTTGGCCTTCAAAACCATCATACCCGGGAACCTTTTGCATTTTCCCGGTCCCATTTTTACTTTCCTTGCGCCGCTAAACGCCCCCGAACGCCGAGTACCCGCCGTCCACCGGGACGATAATCCCGGTGACGAATGCGGATGCCGGCGAAAGCAGCCACAGCATGGTGCCCATCAGGTCTTCGGGGGCGCCGAATCTTTTCATCGGCGTATGGTCGAGAATCGTCCGTCCGCGTGGCGTGAGCTCCCCGGTGGCCTTGTCCGTCAGCAGGAACCGGTTCTGGTTCGTCAGGAAAAACCCCGGAGCGATCGCATTGACCCGGATCTCCGGCGAATATTCCTGCGCCATATGGACCGCCAGCCATTGGGTGAAATTCGCCACCCCCGCTTTGGCCGCCGAATAAGCCGGAATGCGCGTCAGCGGTCGGATGGCGTTCATCGAGGCGATGTTCAGGATGACGCCGCGCTTCTGCGCGGCCATCAGCTTTCCGAACACCTGGCTGGGAAGCACGACGCCCATCAGGTTCAAATCGAACACCCAGCGCAGCGCATCCGCCGGCAGGTCGAAGAACGCCGCATCCGCGCCGGTCGTCGCCTGGGGTTTGTTGCCCCCGGCGCCGTTGACGAGGAAATCCACCCGCCCGAACGCCTTCAGGGTCTTCTCCGCGGCCGCTTCCACGCTGGCCCGGTCGAGAACGTCGCAGCCCACGCCGAGCGCCTCGCCGCCTTCGGCGCGTATCGCCTCCGCGACTTTCTCCGCCCCATCCGGTTTGAGATCCAGCACGGCCACCTTCGCGCCGACCTCCGCGAGCGCACGCGACATCGCGCCACACAGCACGCCGCCCCCGCCGGTGACGACCGCGACGGTGCCGGAAAGATCCTTGGATGAACGAGACGAGGGGTTGGTCATGGCCTACCGGACTCCAATCGAGGTGAAGGGTTTAAGATGGCGGAGGAAATGCGCCTCCAGGTTGCCCGCGTAACGGTCCGCGTGCGACTGCAGTAGTTCCCGCAGCCGCCCGTAATATTTCAGGCCGCCGCCCGGCGCCTGCGCCGTCAGAACCGAGCCGAAGGTCACATGCAGAATCTCGCGCGCATCAAACTGGTTGAGGAGGCCGGGCGGATCGGTCACGGCCGCCGGCAGCGGCGCGCGCTCGAGCTGCGCGGATACATGGTAGCTCACCCGGTCGGTTTCGTACCGCTCGCGGGCGAAGACGTAAATCTCCAGGAAGAAATCCGGCTGGATCGCCGCGACCGTCCGCAACGCTTCGAGGTAGCTGGTCCCAGCCGTTTTTAAGTGTACCAATCCGCGTGTCTGGCGCATCGCCGCCGGATAGATGCTGAACTTGTCCGAGCCGGAGTGCAGGCTGAGTTTGTACGGTCCGAATTGCCGGGCGATGGCGGCATGCACCGCCAGGTCCGCCTCAAAGGCCGCGACATCCCCGATGTAATCGACGCCCTTTTCGAACCGGCCGATGAAACGCGGCGCGAGACTCACCCATTCCACTCCCAACCGCCGGAGCTCGTTGGCGATGTAAACATGCTCCACCGCCGAGGTCGGCTGTTCGGTTTCGTCGACCGAGACTTCCAACTCGCACAGTCTGCCGGCGGCAGCCCGCGCCAGGTGGCGGCTCATCGCGGCGACGTGCGCCACCGCCCGCCCGTACTTGACGACGGCTTTAAGGAGCGCCGGCTCGTCGAAGTGCAGAGTCCGCCCCTCGACGTCGATCGAGCGCCCGAGCAGCCCGGTGGCGCGCGGTTGGGCGTCCGGCGGGAGTTTGCCGGCTTGCTCGCGCAGAGTGGAAAGGTCCGCCGTCTCCGCGGAGCCGTCGACGAATTCTCCGGGGTCGACGGTGAAAAAAGTGAAACCTGCCGCTATGCAGGCATCGATGTCGGCCGGGCTTTTCAAATGGTCCGCATCCGCCCCGACCCCTTCCCGCCATCCCTCCTGGAATATTCCCCAAGTGGCGTCGTCCATGACCTGCTGGGGCGTGCGCCCCGTCCGCACCATCTCCCGCATCGATTGCTGTGCGAAGATCGGTCCGATCGATCCGCCTGCGGCGCGCATCGCCCGCACGTGCCCGGGCGTCGCCAGCCCCAGCCGGTCCCCAAGTCCGGCGGAGGTGCGCATCCCCCACCGGCGCGGTTGCAGCCATGGGATTTGGGCGCGCAAGGCGCCGGCATTCCGGGGGCTGAGCGGGCCGAGGAGCAAGGTTTTTCCATGGACCTCGGACGCCGCTCCCTCGAATTCACCCAGCGCAGGCGAGCCCGTTTCAGCGTACAACGCAAGCCGCTTTTTGCCTTCCGCTTCGCATAGACCGCATTCCGCTTCGGAAATACTGACCACCGAGCGCGGATCCGTCTTTAATTCGAGAGCCTGGAACGCCGTAGTCATAAGCTGCCGCTCCCTGGAATGCTGCAACAACGGAAAACCACGATTCGAAAGGGCATGCGTTTCTACTCCAAACGGTATGTCTTCTTCGCCAGCCGGTAGGCTGTATCCCGGATCATTTCTTCCGCATCGTCCATCCCGACTATCCCCCGCACCACCAACCCGGCGATCCAGTTGGCATCCACCCGGCGCGAAAGATCGTGTCGGGCGGGGATGGACGGGAAGGCCCGGGTGTCATCGTTGAATCCGGCGGTGTTGTGCAAACCGGCGGTTTCGACGATCTGCTCGCGGTAACGGGTCATCCCGTTCAGGCTGTCGTGGAACCACCACGCCGGCCCGACCCGCAGCGCGGGATAATGCCCCGCCAGCGGGGCCAGTTCGCGCGCATAGGTCGCCTCGTCGAGCGTGAAGAGGATCAGCATCAGGCGCGGATCGTTTCCGAACTTGGTTAGCAGCGGCCGCAGGCCCCGGGTGAATTCTCCGGCGACCGGAATGTCGCAGCCCTTGTCGGTTCCGAAGCGCTCAAACACCGCTTCGTTGTGATTGCGGAGTGCGCCGGCGTGCAGCTGCATCACCAGCCCGTCCTCCACGCTCATCCGCGCGAATTCCATCAGCATATGGGCGGTGAACCGGCGCGCATCATCCGGTTCCAGTTTCCCCCTCAGCGCCCGTTGAAAGAGCGCTTCGGCTTCCGCTCCTGTTAATTCCGTGGTGAAGGCTTCGATCACGCCGTGATCGGCCGCCTTCGCACCCATGGTTCGGAAAAAGGCGCGCCGATTCTCAAGCGCCCGGATGAAATCCGTGTGGGAATGGATTTCCAATCCGGCCGCGTTGGCGAGCGCATCGACCGCGCTGCGCCAGCCGGGGGCTTCGATGTTGACAACCGCATCCGGGCGGAAGCAGGGGATCACCCTGCCCTTCCATCCGGAATCGCGGATCTCCTTGTGCGCGGCGAGCGGGTCGGCGGCGGCGTCGGTCGTGGACAGCACTTCGATCCGGAACCGCTCGAACATGGCCCGCGGCCGGAAGGCAGGAGTGGCCAGCTGCGCCGCGATATGGTCGTACACCCGCCCAGCCGATCCGCCGTCGAGTTTTTCTTCGACGCCGAAAACCTCGCTCAGTTCGTGGGTCAGCCACAAGCCGCTGGGGGTGCCCCGGAACAGGAAAAAATTCTCGGCGAACAGCTGCCATATCCGCCGGTGATCGGTCTCC
This sequence comes from Anaerolineales bacterium, assembly GCA_016932475.1. Taxonomy (GTDB): domain Bacteria; phylum Chloroflexota; class Anaerolineae; order Anaerolineales; family RBG-16-64-43; genus JAFGKK01. The sequence continues at coordinate 29,287 of JAFGCU010000105.1, read as the reverse complement.
ACCGGACCGCCGTCCCGCCGCGGCACCCCCAGCTTTTCCAGCGGGATGCCCTGCGAATAGAGCATGCGCGTGACGTAATGGTCGGGGATGATCAGGAGATCGGCGGGCGAGCCGAACGAATAATCCGGATCGGAGAACATCCGCGCGTCCACGTGCCCGTGCGGGCAGATGAGCGGCAGTTCCGCGGTCAGGCCATGGAGATGACGGGCTATCTCCTTTTGCGCGGGATCCGGTCCGAAACACCGGTCGGGCGGCAGGCTTGGCTTTTGCATGCTCATCCTAGCGTGTCAGCCATCCGCCGTCGACCGGCAGGATCGCCCCGTGCAGGTAATCGGATGCGGCGGAGGCGAGAAAGACCGCCGTGCCCGCAAGGTCTTCGGGAGTTCCCCAGCGGCCGGCCGGGATCCGTTCGAGGATCGAGGCCGAACGTTTGGGGTCCGCGCGCAACGGGGCGGTGTTTGCGGTCTCCATGTATCCAGGCGCGATGGCGTTGACGTTGACCCCGCGCGCGGCCCATTCATTGGCGAGAGCGCGCGTAATGCCGGCCACGCCGCTTTTCGCGGCGGTGTACGAGGGGATCAGGATCCCGCCTTGAAACGAAAGCATCGAGGCGATGTTGATGATCTTTCCCCCGCCCTGGGCGAGCATCACGCCTCCCGCCGCCTGGGAAAGGAAGAACACCGCCTTGAGGTTGATCGCCAGGACGTCATCCCAGTCGGCCTCGCTGAAATCGGCCGCCGGCGCACGGCGGATGATCCCCGCGTTGTTGACCAGTATATCCAGCCGTCCGAGTTCGGAAACCACGCCATCCACAATTTGTTTCAAGCTGGCCGGCGTCGCCTCGCGCAGATCGCACTTGACCGCCATCGAGCGGCGCTTTATTGCATCCACAGCCAGGCAAGTCTCAGCGACATCGTTACGGTCGAGCGCGGCGATGTCGGCGCCGGCTTCCGAGAGCGCGAGCGCCAGCGCCCTCCCGAGCCCCTGACGGGCTCCCGTCACCAGCGCCACTTTTCCATTCAGGCGAAAAGAATCAAGGATCATGTTTTCACTCCCTCATCCCCCGACCCCTTCTCCCAGCTTACGCTGGGAGAAGGGGAGTAAGTTTTAATGTCCCAGCGATTTCAGCATCGGCACGGTCCGGCCGACCCACGCCAGAGCCGGATCGTCGGCGGTGGCCTGTGTGCGGTGGTTGCCCGCCAGCGCCCACAAATAATATGTCGTGTACCCAGGCGCGCTGACGACGGTGTGGAAGCCGTTCGGCGCCATCAGGATGGTGTTGTCGCGCACGACAAAGCCGGTATCCACCTCGTTGTTGTAGTACCGCGTCAAGCCGAACCCATCGGGAGGCGAAACTTTAAAGAAGTATAACTCCTCATGGAACGCCTCCCGCGGCAGGTCTTCCTTTTCGTGTTTGTGCGGCGGGAAGGTGCTCCAATTCCCCGAAGGCGTGTACGTCTCCCCGACGATCAGCCGCTGAGCGGGGAGATCCGGCTGGCCGGCCACTGTGAGGATCTGGTGGAAATTGCGGCTGAAGTTGGCCGCGCCCCATACCCCGCTCGTGATCTTTTCGGGTCCGATCACATACGGATCGGTTTTCAGTTCCGAGGGCGCGCTGACCAATGCCGCTTCCAGGCGCCCCTGGGCTGTGACGGCGTACTCGGCCCCGCACGGGAGATACACCGATTGCGGTCTGCCCGAAAATGGATTCGGCCTCCCGCCGATCCCGGCGAAGGTTTTCGATCCGGCTTTCACGGCCGCTTTGCCGCCGAGGATCACCAGCAGGACTTCGCGGCTTCCGGTAGCCGCCGAATAACTCCCGCCGTCGGGAAGGATGAGCAATTGAAAATCGAGCAGCTTGAACGGATTTCCCGCAACTTTGTTCAATCCTTCTTTCGCGGGTACGGATTCAAAATAAGACATGGTTTCCGCCTTTCGTATCATGGATTCATGGGAACAGTGTGTCTTGCTAAGCGCTTGGCCTGCGTTTTTTGCATGGATGCGAAGCATCTGCTTTTGAAGACTCTCCGCTTCCGCATTCACGGACTCTTCGCATCGCCCCCCCGCGCAATCATCACCGTTTACGGTTTACAACCGAGCGGTGACGCTCCGCGAGGGCAGGCTCATCGATGCTCTTCGCCCGCGGAGGCGGCCTTCGTTATTTCGATTCCCGCGCCTTCCTGACCCAGCCGATGCATGCGGCGGTTTTGGCGGCCAGGCCGTCGAAATCCTTCGCCGCCACCAGCGGCTTCGTGACGAGTTTGCTCCCCATGCCAAGCACCGCCGCGCCCGCCTGGATCCACTCGCTCACGCTCTCATCGGTCGCGTCGACGCCGCCCGTCGGAAGCAGCCGGTGCCACGGGCACGGCGCCATGACCGCGCGGATGAATTTCGGCCCCCCGGCCGCATCCGCCGGAAAGATCTTGCAGATCTCCGCGCCGAGTTCCTCGGCCGTCGCAATCTCGGTTTCGGTCGCGCATCCGGGCAGATACAGCACCTTGCGCCGGTTGCACAACCGCGAGATTTCGGGGTTGAGGCTCGGGCTGACGATGAAATTCGCGCCGGCGGCGAGGTACAGCGCCGCGGTCGGGGCATCCATCACCGACCCGACCCCCAGGATCACCGCCGGATCCGCCCTGGCAAAATGGCGCACCAGGTCGGAAAAGACCGGATACGCCGCTTCGCCGCGGTTGGTGAATTCCACCGCCCGCGCGCCGCCCCGCACGCATGCCGCCGCCAGCTCGACGGCGGTATTCAGATCGCCGTTGTAGAAAAGCGGCAGCAGGCCCGTCTCGAGTAGGGTGTTCGTCACTTCCAAGCGTTGAAAATTGGCCATCTTAGCCTTCCTCGCCGTTTCAATTATCGTCACCCCGGCGCGTTCTTGGCCGAGGTCCATAACACTCGGAAAATTTTCCCATTATGGTCTCTGGATGCCGGCTTAGTACACCCTCGCTTCGCATCCATCCCGGCTCATAGAACAGAGCGAGCCGGGATGCTCCGCGAGGGCAGGCGCCGGCATGACGATCACCTCACTCCGATTCCATCTGAGTACACGCCGGATTGACGATAACCGTCACCCCGGCGTGGTTCAAGCCGGGGACCCAGACCCCGGGATCGTCTCCGCAACCACCGGATTCTCCAACACCCCGATTTTTTCCACCGTGATCCGCACCAGATCGCCCGGCTGCATAAACTCAGGGGAGCCCGGTTCCGGCGGCGTGCGGGCCGGAGTCCCGGTGGCGATCACATCCCCCGGCTCCAGCATCATCACCGCGCTCAGGGTCGCGATCAGAAACGGAACGGTGAAGATCATGCGGCCGGTGTTGGTTTTCTGCCGCAGCACCCCGTTCAGGGTGAGCGCCAGATCCAGCGCGTGCGGATCGGGGATCTCGTCGGCCGTGATCAGGGCCGGCCCCATCGGGCCGAAGGTATCGAACGATTTTCCGATCATCCACTGGCTGGTGCGTTTCTGATAATCGCGGGCGCTAACGTCGTTGAAGATGGTATACCCGGCGACGTACGATGGCGCATCCCCTTCGGCGATGCGCCGCGCCCGCCGTCCGATCACCACCGCCAGTTCTCCTTCGAAATCCGCCTTCGCCGTTTCGGGCGGGATCACGATCGGCGCCCCCGGCCCAATCACCGTGTTGGCGGTCTTGCAGAAGAAAGTCGGAAATTCAGAAGGCCGGGTCCGGTCCTTGCCGATATGATCGTCGTAATTATGCCCGAGGCAAAGTATTTTCCCGGGATGCGGAACCGGCGCCGTCAAACGAATATCCGCCTCAGGCAGGAACGCGTTCTCCTTTGCTTCCTGCAGCGCCCGGCGGGCCATGAGCATAGCCGGCTCGCCCGCGGTCAGGAAAGCGTTCATCTCGGCCGGCAGCACCGAATGGGATTGGTTCAGATCCAGCACGCAGGGCTTCCCGGAACGCTCCACCTGCGCTCCGATCCGTTCCCGGCCGTCGAGGGCAAACGTGACCAGCCGCATCGGGATCTACCGCGACACCCGTCCGGAGGCATCGCCCGCCATCAGCTGCTCCACTTCCGCCGCCGTCACCGCGTTGGCATCCCCGGGGATGCTGTGCTTGAGGCACGAGGCGGCCACGGCGAAGCGAAGCGCCTTGTCCGGATCGTCCGGGTAGGCGCGCAAACCGTGGATCAGGCCTCCGTTGAACGCATCCCCCGCCCCCACCCGGTCGACGATCGGAAGGATGTCGTACACCGGCGCGGTGTGGAATCCGCTTTTGGTCCATAACACGCCGGACCAGGTGTTGCGGCTGGCGGAAAGCGATCCGCGCAGGGTGACGGCCACCTTGTGCAGATTGGGGAACCGCTTGACCAGCGCCTCGCATACGGACTTGTATTTTTCCGCCTCCACTTTTCCGGCGGCGACGTCGGATTCCGGAGCGCGGATGCCGAACACCTTTTCGGCGTCTTCTTCATTTCCCACGGCGAGATCGCAATGGGAAACAAGTTCCGCCATCACTTCGGCGGCCGGCTTGCCCCACTTCCAAAGTTTGGCCCGGTAATTCAAGTCGCACGATACGGTTTTCCCCAGCCGCTCGGCGGTCTTGACGGCTTCGAGGCAGGTTTCCGCGGCGCTTTGCGAGACGGCGGGGGTGATCCCGGTCCAGTGGAACCAGTCGGCGTCGGCGAGCACCGCCGGCCAATCGATCATGCCGGGCTGGATGCCGGCGAAGCTGGAGCCCGCCCGGTCGTAAATGACCTTGCTGCCGCGCTGAGCGGCGCCGTGCTCGAGAAAGTAGATCCCGAGCCGCTCGCCGCCGCGCACCACATGGCCGGTCTGCACGCCGCGGGCGCGCAATGCGGCGAGGCATGCCTCGCCCAGATCGTTTTGCGGCAGGCGGGTCACGAACTCGGCCGTATCCCCGAAATCCGCCAGGGAAACCGCCACATTCGATTCCCCGCCGCCGTAAACGACATCCAATGCACGCGCCTGCCGGAAGCGTTGATAGCCCGGCGGGGAAAGCCGCAGCATGATCTCACCAAAAGTGACGATTTTCATTATTGCACTCCCTCCTCACCCCCTACCCCCTCTCCCGGCTGACGCCGGAAGAGGGGGTAGGGGGTGAGGTATCACATCCATCGATCCAGCCAAGCCTGGCTCAGTGAGTTCCGATATTCGTGCCCGCCGGGATGGTCCGCGAGACGGCACGCCTCCGGCGCGCCGCTCCGTTCGTACGCCCGCCGAACCGTCTCAAATTCGCGGACGGTGCCGGAATACGGAAAAATCGGATCCTGCCGTCCATGCACGATGCACAACGGCCGCGGGGCGATCAACGCCGCCAGACCGCCCATTTCCGACAAATTCAGGATACCCGGAATATAGTTGCATTCGCAATGGGATATCGACAGGATCGATTCCCGGAAGGAACAGAAATATCCGGATACCACAACCGTCCGGATGCGCTCGTCCAGCGCCGCAAGCCAAAGCGCCGTGGCGCCTCCGCCGGAGTGGCCGGTTGCGCCCAATCCGCCCGGCGCAACGTCCGGACGGGAGAGCAGGTACGAGGCGGCGACCATGCCGTCCCAGCAGCGTTCCCCCATCAGTGACCGGCCCGCCATCATGTAGGTGAAGGAAAGTTCCCGGCACGAGCGCTTTTGTTCCCCTCCCGAAACCTGCCCGGCCAAGCGCTCTCCCAGGCCGCGCTGTTCGGCGGCCCCCACAAGGTACCCGCATCCGGCCAGGTGCTCGGCATAATTATCGTTTGCCGTCCGGTGGATTTGCGCCGTTTCCGGATCCGGGAAATTCCCGATGCAATACTGGATCCCGGGCTCGTGCCCCGGAAAAACCAGGACCGGCCTATAGGGCGGGCGCGACTTGGGCACCAATACGAAAACGGGGATGGAAACATCCTCGCCGGCGGAGAGCCGGATTTTTTCTTCCGTATGATTTGGCCGATCGACCGCGGAAAGCATCTCGGCCGATACGGTCGGCAGTCGCCTCCCGGCCAGCCCAAGTATATTTCGGAAGGCATCCCGCAGGGAATCCGGTTCCGCCGGAATAGGCCGCCGCCGGCAGGCGTCGTAGAGCGCATCCAGATGACGCTGCAGCGCGAACGGAGGGATTGTCATCCTTCTCCGCGCGAATCCCGGTCGACCGCATCGGGTGGGACATCGTCCGCCACGTCGAGCGCCTGCCGCGCCTGACTCAGATCGTTGCCGGCCAGCGTGATTTTTCCGGTGTGCGCGCCCTCCAGGCGCAGAAACACATCCGTGCCCGGGACGGTCCGGCAGGCGTTTATGAGCGCATGGGATACGTTGTTCAGGTGCAGGACCGGCGACCGGGGATCCGGCGTGGATGTGCCGCAGGCGCCGATCCTCCCGCCTTCGATATCGAACAGCCGGAACGCCGGACCGGATTGCCCGTCGACCTCGATATGCTCAAGAGTCAGGTCGCGGACGTTGCGGATGAAGAACCCTGCCTGCTGCATCCGCTCCAGGCCGTCGGCCATTTCCGGATACCCGCCCTCGTTCCCGGCCGCCAGGCTGATCGAAACATCGCTCAGGGAAATTTCCTCGGCGGGCATCTCGGGCAGCCCGTAGAAGAATCCGGCGGTGTACTTCACCCCGCGCGCGGTGATCTGGCTCAGGTGGATGCGGCGGAAGCGCGGAGTGCCCTCGTTGCACGGCTGCGGGCGCTTGTCGGACACGACCGGATCGCCCCAGGCGCCGCATCCGTAATACAGATTCATGGTGAACGGGCACAGCACGTCTGTCATGATCAGGTTGCTGGCGCGGATGTCTTCGACGGTGCCGCCGCGCCCGCGGCGGGATTTCAGGCGGATGCCGCGGTCGGTGCCGGTGAACACGCAATTGGCGATGACCACGTTCTGCACACCGCCGTTCATCTCGCTCCCGATCACCACCCCGCCGTGCCCGTGCGCCAGGGTGCAGTTGACAATCGTGATGTCGCGGCAGGGCGCCCGCCTCTCCGGCTGTTCCGCTTCGTTGCCCGCCTTGAGCGTGATGCAGTCGTCGCCCGCGCTCACGTAACAATCCGAGATGCGCACGTTCTGGCAGCTGTCCGGATTGATCCCGTCGGTGTTCGGAGAATCCGGGGGGTTGACGATCGTCACCCCCCGCACCGCCAGATCCGTGCAGCGCACCGGATTGATCGTCCAGCTGGGTGAATTGACCAGGGTGACTCCTTCGATCAGCACATGCTCGCAATCCGCGAAGGAGACCAGCCGCGGCCGCGGATATTTTAGCGTTTTTTCCTTATGCCGCTGCCACCATACGCCGCCCCGCCCGTCGATCCGTCCGCGGCCGGAGACGGTGATGTTCTTTATATTCCGTCCCATCAGCAAAGGCGCATATGTCTCCTGTTCCGCGCCCTCCCAGCGATGGCTGATGACCGGATAATCCCCGGGGTTTTCACTCCCCAGCAGAGTCGCCCCGGAATCCAGTTGAAGATGAATATCATCCCGCAGGAAAAGCGATCCGGTCAGGTACTGCCCGGCCGGGACGAACACAATCCCCCCGCCCTGGGCGCGGCAGGTGTCAATCGCGGCCTGCAGCGCCGGAGTCTCCATCGTCCGGCCGTCGCCCACAGCGCCGAAATCACGGACGTTGAAGAAGGTTTTTTGCATGATCGGCTCGGACGTCGGGCCCATCCATCACTCCTGCGTGCGCTTGCGCGAGTCCGCGGCTTCCAATTCCAGGGCGGCCAGAATGAAGGCGCCGACGCCCTTCGGGTCGTTGGTCGCCACCTTCTCTTCCGTGTAATACCGGTAGGATCCATCCCGGTACGGCTCGCCGCCCAGCCCGGCGACGGAGCAAATCCCGTTCAGCGACCATCCGCTTTCCGTATCCCGCCTCACCTGGTGCTCCACCAGGCCGCGGAATGCTTTGCGGGCGCCGGTCTCATATTCGGACGACAGCAAATTTATGCGGACTCCTTTTGCAAATGCGTACGCGAACATGGCGGAGGCGGATGATTCCCGGTAATTCCCCGGAATGCCGGCCTGGTCGAGAACTTGAAACCACATCCCGGATTCGGGATCCTGCACGCGCGCAACCGCCTCGGCGGTTCGTTGGAATATTTCAGCCAGGATCAATCGTCCGCCGTGGCCGGGCGGAAAATAATCCAGCAAATCCACAATCGCCATAGCGAACCACCCCATCCCCCGCCCCCAGAAATTCGGCGAACATCCGGATTCCGGGGAAGCCCAGCGCTGCTGCCGGCTTTCATCCCAGCCGTGATACAAAAGACCGGTCTTCGGATCCCGGGTGTGCTTTTCGATCAACGCGACCTGGGCGGCGATGTCATCAAACGCCGCGCCGTCGCCGAACAGGGACGCATACTCGGCGTAAAACGGGCCGGCCATATACATGCCGTCCAGCCACATCTGGTGCGGATAAATCTGCTTATGCCAGAAACCGCCGCTCCTCGTCCGCGGCTGGCGGCGGAGTTGTTCGCGCAGCCGTTCGATAGCCTTGCGGTAGCGCGGCTCGCCTGTTTGCCGCAATACGGGGAACAGCAACCGGCCCGGAGAGACCTGATCCAGGTTGAACTCTTCCATCCGGTAGGTGCGGATATCCCCGTCGGGCGTCACCCACAAATCCACCCAATCGCGGACGAAACGGTCCAGGCGGTCATCCCCGGTGACGGCCGCGGTATCCGCCAAGGCTTTCACCACCAGCCCCTCCTCGTAATGCCAGCGCGTCCGATCCGCGGAGAACCGGCGCAGGACGGAATTCGTTATCCGGACAGACCAGCACTCGCTGGAGGGGGCGTTCACCATGTTTGCCATAATCTCCGCGGAATTCTCCCGCAACGGTTCCCTATCCTGCCCGCCCATCAGCCGGCATCCGGACCCGCGAGCTTCCAACCCGGAAGGTATACCCGGTTGAGAACGGCCAAACGGCGGAACATTTTCCAGGTTTCATCCACATCCAGAATGTTGGCCGGATCCATGAACATGGCCTGGAAGGCCAGTTCCGGATCATTGCTCAACGCGGCGTCGATGATCAATTCCTGATTGGCGACGTGCCGGGCGACCAGGGGCGCCAGACCCGGCGGGAGCGAACCCGCGGCAAGCGGTCGGACTTCGTCGCGCCCGAAATGCGCATTGGTTTCCACAACGGCGCCCAGGGGCAGATTCGCGATCTGCCCCCGATTGGGCAGGTTGACGTTGGAATGCAGTTCCCCCGATCCGGCCAGCGCCTTGATCTGTTCCACGCCCTCTTCTCCGCTTCCCAAGAGATGGAACGGCGTTCGGCCTTCCATCAAGTCCCGTGTTTTTTCCGGTGCGGCGCGCCAGCGTTCGATCCGGTAGGAAACCGGAGTGCGGATGACGCCCCAGCGGAAGAGCCCTTCGATCGAACGGGTGAACCCCGGCAGAAATTCCACCAGATGGCGGTCGCCGGCTGCGGCCAGCAGGCCGAAACGCGGCAGCAGCGCGTATTTAACCTGGTCCGCGCTGCGGAACCAGTCCTTCCAGCTTTCCACTTCCACCCGGGTGAACGGCCGGACCGTTCCGGGTTGGGCGATGTGATGCCGCACCAGTTCGAGCACATCCCGACCCTGGTACTCGCAGCGATCGATCCATGTGAAATGGTTGATCCCCATGACGTTGCAGTGCAGCTCGCGGCGATCGGGCGCGGGGTCCAGCCCCCCATAACGGCCGACCAGCCCCGCGAGCATCTTTTGCGTGTTGAAAACTTCATGGCAGCACCCGAATACCTTGAGCGCAGGGGCGACCTTTGCCAGAGTCCGGGTGCAGATCGACATCGGGTTGGAGTAGTTGATGATCCACGCCTGCGGGCAGATCCTCGCGATCGTTTCGGCGAACCCCTTGTAGATCGCGGCGGACCGGAGTCCGCGGTTCAATCCCGGTGCGCCGGCCGTATCGCCGACCGGGAAAAACATGCCGAATTCTTCCACAATGGCGATTTCCTGCGCCATCAGTTCCAGCGGGCCGGGCTGGATGGAGATGATCACGAAATCCGCGCCTTGCAGCGCTTCGTCCAGAACGGGAACCGTCTCATAAGCCCATCGGGAAACCACGCCCGGCTGATCCTGGAGCCAGTTTCCAAGTTGTTCGTTCCGATGCGCGGATTCGGAGTCGATATCGTGGAGCGCGATCCGGCCGCAGAGATCCGGACACCGCGCAAGGTCGAACATCAGCTTGCGCGCCCAGTCGCGGCTTCCTCCTCCGATGTACGCGATCTTGAGTTCCGTGGCGGCCATTCCGTCCGATTCTCCCGCCCCATCTGTACGTTGGGCGGCTCAAGGCCGCCCAACGTACGAGATGAGGAAATCCGTGCCGGCTTTCTTACTTCAGGTATCCGGCGCCTGTCAGTATGTCCCGGGCGTCGGCAACCCAATCATCCGTGCCCAGCCCCTTCAGATCCGCGAGGAAGGCGTCCCAGGCTTCCTGGGTGATCTCGTTATCCACATCCAGGACGAATGCTTGGATACCTTCGTTGTACCGTGTCTGGAGATCGCCCCAGTTATCGGGCGGATTGATGATCCCGGAAGCGGTGCACTCCGTCCAGTTTTGCGCGGTGAAACCGGCCAGGAAGTCGAGCGGTTTGATCGTCCGGCCGTTCGCCGTCTGATGTTCCGGATACCGGGCTTTCAGCTCCACATCGGTGAAGATGTAGACGAAATTTCCCAGCTGGGTGTAGGGCTGCATTTCCTTGGCGGTCCAGGCTTTCGCCGGGTCGATACCTTCCAGGGTGATGTAGCCGTTGGCGTCCAGGTTGTAGTTCTCGCCCTTCACGCCGAAGCCCAGCAGGTAGTAGCCTTCGTCACCGGCGGTCCAGTCCAGGAACCGGGCGATGGCCTCACCTTTGCCCTCGTCGATCGCCTTCTGAGATATGGCGTAGATGCGCGCCGATTGATTGGAAAGGCCTTCCGAGCTCAGTCCGGCCGGTCCGGTGGGCGGAGGAAGGACAACCCATTCGCCTTCGGGGTTGTTCGCGTCAAAGTCCTTGTAGTTGGACTTGGTGGAGAGGGCGGCGAAGTTCTCGCGCATGATTCCCCACTGGCCCTGCTTCCAGTTGGCGCGGAAATCGTCCTTCTTCAGGGTCGGCCAATCGGGGGTGATCAAACCCTCGACATTGATCTGCCGCACGACTTTCAGCGCATCCAGGAAGGCGGGATTGTAGACGTTCATCCCGAAACCATCCTGGGTGACATTCCACATGCCGGAAACACCGAATGCTCCCATGATGTAATCGAAGCGCCGGCCAAGCCCGTTTTCCGGAACCCCGGCCATTTCAGGATACGCGCCGAAGCCGTAGGTGTCGTTCTTGCCGTTGCCGTCGGGATCGTCGTTGGTGAACGCCCGCGCGACCTCGATCAGTTCATCCAGGGTCTTGGGCATCGCCAGGCCAAGCTTATCCAGCCAGTCCTTGCGGATCACCAGGCCATCGGTGGTCGGGATCTGGCCCGGGTCCGGCAGGCCGTACATTTTGCCGTCGATCGTGACGAGCCGGTTGCGGTTCGGATCGCTGTAGTGGGTCGCGGTGCGGGTCGGCATCAGCGGCAGCAGGTCATCGACCGGCGCGATCATGCCCTGCCCCACGAGGGCGTACCACGCATCGCGGTTCACGAAGAAGAGATCCGGAAGATCGTTCGCGGCGGCGGCGGTGTTGATCTTCTGGTTCATGTCGTCGTTGCCGCCCTTCATCACCACGAGGTCCAGCGTGATCTTCAGCTTTTCCTCGAGGATGTCGTAGACGACCCAGTCCGCCGGCGGATCATCCGCCTCGGAAACCCGCCCCGCCGCCCACATCGAGATGGTGGCGGGCTGGATTTCGGTCGGCTCCGCCGTCGGCTGAACGACGTCGGGAGCGGTCGTTGCTTTCGCGACCGTCGGGGCGACGGTGGTGGCTGTGCCGCAGGCGCTGAGAAGCAGCGCCATGATCACGACCGCCAGGAACAAATGCTTGGATATGTTTCTCATTCCATTCCTCCTTGGAAAATGTTGTGATTCTCGGCTTGGAAACTCACAAGCGCTGGTGCATGAAATCTCGGAAGTTTTCTTCCCGATTCACCTCCTCCTTACTGCTTCACGCTCCCCGTCAGCGTACTCTTGGTGAAGTAACGCTGGATGAACGGGTAGACGGCCACCATGGGCAGCATAGTGATGAACACACCCGCGGCTTTAAGGGATTGAATGGGCGCGTTGCTGAACGCGTCGTATTCCACGTACTCGTTCAGGCTGGATGCCATGAGGATGTTGCGCAACAGCACCGGCAGCGGCATCAGATCGTTGTCGTTCAAATACAGGATCGGATAGAAGAACTCGTTCCAGTAAAAGACTCCGTAAAACAATCCGATGGTGAGAAGGATCGGTTTCGAAAGCGGCAGGATGATCTGGATCAGCACCTGCAATTCGCTGGCGCCGTCGAGCCGGGCCGCTTCCTCCAGTTCAACAGGCAGGCCTTCGAAAAATCCCTTCATCAGAAGGACGTTATAGACTCCGATCGCCACCGGAACAAAAACGGCGGCCAGGTGATCGGTCAGCCCCAGATCGTGCACGACCAGGAAGGTCGGGATCATTCCCGCGCTGAACAGATAGGTGAGCAGGATGAAATTAATGAGGATATTCCGGCCCGGAAGGGTCCGGATCGAGAGGACATAGGCCAGCGGCACGGTGAGGATCAGGCTGAGCGAAGTCCCAAGCACGGTGATCTGCACGCTGTTCCAGACCGCATGGAGGAAATTCGGATGGGTCAACAGCTGCTTGTAAGCTTCGATGCTCCATTTCCAGGGCGGGATGAGCATGCCGAAGGAGGTATCCTCCGCGGCATATCCCAGCGGAGTGACCGACATCATCACGACCCGCCACATCGGGACCAGGATAATGAGCAGGAAAACAATCAAAAAGGTGTTGACCAGTATTTGGAAGACGATTTCTTCCCGCGATTTGACCGGCATCGAAATCTCTCCTGATCAGTAAAGGCTGGTACGGGCCCAGCGCTTTGCGAGTTGGTTCGAAACGACGAGCAGGACGAGCCCGATCACACCCTTGAACATTCCGACGGCGGTGGCCAGGCTGTATTTGAATTCCAAAATGCCCGCCCGGTAAACCCAGGTGTCGATGATATCCGCGACGCTGTACACGGGAACCGAATAGAGGACGAAGATCTCATTGAAGCCCGCATCCAGGATGTGGCCCAGGCGGAGCAGGGTCACGATCATGATGACCGGCAAGATTCCCGGGAGGGAGATGTGCCAGATGCGCTGCAGGCGCGACGCGCCGTCCACCGACGCCGCTTCGAAGAGCGCCGTCTCGATCCCCATCAGCGCCGCATAATAGAGGATCGTGCTCCACCCGGTCTCCTTCCAGATATTGGAGAAGATCGCCACCCAGCGGAAGTATTTCGGCGAGGTGAGAAAGGAGATCGATTTCCCTTCGGTCGCCTTGATGATTTCATTGATCAACCCTTCGCTGGGAGAAAGCATCGTCAGCAATACGCCGAACATGATGACCCACGAGAGAAAGTGCGGGATGTAGGCGCCGGTCTGGACAATGGACCGGATCATGTTGAAACGCGTTTCATACAGCGCAATGGCGAGGATGATCGCCGTCGGCATTCCCAGGATTAGCCCGGCGATGCTGTAAAACAGCGTGTTCCCGATAAGCCGTGAAAAATAATAGGAATTGAAGAAGGCCTCCAAGTGCTTGAGGCCGACCCACGGACTGCCTACCACGCCCAGCACCGGCTTGAAATCCTTGAATGCAATCTGCGCGTTAAATAAAGGCCAATATTTGAAAATGACAAAAAAAAGCACGGAGGGAAGTACGATAATGTAGAGCCAGCGATGCCGCCAGACAGCGCGCCATAAACGCCGGAACTTTTCGCGCCAGGGGATTTCGATTGCCGCGTTCGGGACTAATGCCGGTTGGGCTGCGGTTTTTTCGGTCACATTATCATCCTGTGAAATGGAGGACGGACGGTCAACGCCGCTCTTTTTCATTATAAAAACCTCCTCATGGACTCTGACGCCTTCATGTGGGAAAAAAGCGTCGGCTAGCTGGCGATTCGTCAGAAAAACGGCGGAAAATCCACGGTTTTTGGTTTTAGGTTTTGATCCGGCCACCTTCCTTTCCAAGGGTGAAACGGCGGAGGGCTATTCCTAAAAATAATCGCAACGGCTTCCAAGCCTGTCGATCGTCCTGCCGGCGCGAACTTGGCCGGCATCCATGAACCGCGAAAATCGCAGGACCCCGGCTTCGAGCACGCCGGGATGACGGACGAAACCGAGCACACCCGGATCGCACATGGGCAAATTTATCCCGGAGCAGGGTTGCAGGGGCATGGGTTGAGGGGAATCCTGAACTGACGCAAATAATCTACCACTATCCTGCACCGCGAAGAGAGGTTGCCCAATCCGGATTTTCCGGCCTTTTTTGCATTATGCGATGTTACAAGGAGCATTCGGTAACATTTTCAACGGCCGGAATCCGCGTATCGTCGACCCAATTCACAAGGATGGAAGCCATATTCAACCCTGCCAACGGATCGGGCTTCATTTAAATACCGCAAGTTGTTGGCGAAGGTTCATCCCTCGGTGGATTCCCGAAAAGCCTGCGGGGATTGTCCGGTGAATTTATGGAAAACCCGGCTGAAATAGGATTGATCGCGAAAACCAACCTGATGGGCGACGATCCGGATGCTGTTGGCCGTGTTTTGCAGAAGCGTCTTCGCCTGCAGGATGCGGTAGCGGTTGAGGTAATCCCACGGGGAAAGCCCCAGTTCGCGGTTGAAAACCCGGCTGAGATAATCCTCGCTTATCCCGAGCGATCTCGCCAGCTCCCAGCGCGAGAGCGGGCGCGAGTAATTATGGTGGAGGAAGGCGACCGTGCGCTTGACCAGCGCGGAAGTCTGCGGCGGGAGCACATCGCTCCCGAACAGCGCCCGGTGCAGCGCGGCGATTGTCTCCGCCTCCGAGAGAATCCCCTTGCTCTGAAACGTCACCCGCGCGTAACGCTCCAGCCGTTTGACGTCATCCTCCCGGAGCAGTTTGCTGGAAAGGATGACCACCGGCACCGGCCGCAACCGCGGGTCCGCCCGCATCCAATCCAATACCTCTTCGCCGCCCATCCCGGGCATGATCAAATCCAGAATGACGAGACTCGGAATCTCCTCACGCATCACTTCCACCGCCGCGCCGCCTTCGGCCGCGATGCGGATGGGCAAGCCCGGAAGCCCCTTGAGCACGGTCTCCTTGTGCGCCGCGCGCACGTTCGGGTCGTCATCCACGATCAGCACCGGGCCGGCGTCGGGCGTCACCCGCACTGTGTGAATCGATTCCATCAGCCCTTCCGCTCCGGCGGATTTATCCAGGAAGCTGGTCAGCCCCAGCGTGAGTTCGACGTCCGCCCCCTGCTCCTTCTGGACCTGGCCGTAGACGATCACCGGCGCGCTCGTCAGGAGCGGATGGGCGCGAAACCTGCGGACCATCGTCCAGTCGTTCGCGCCCGCCCCCGCCAGGTCCCAGGCCAGGGCCACAGGCCGCACGCCCTCCAGCTCCCGTTCCCAATCCCCAGCGGCGCGCAGCCGCCGGATTTCCAATCCCTGGCGCCGGCTCAGCTCGACGATTTCCCCGGCCGGCCGATCGGATGCGGATATCAGCAGGAGAACCGGCTGAGCGGATTCGACCATCGGCGCGGGCGAACCGCTGATCCGCGGCAGCGGCAGAAAGACGTGGAACGTGCTGCCCTTCCCGGCCCGGCTGTCCAACTTGATCGTGCCGTTATGCAGCGCCACCAGATGCCGCGTGATCGAAAGCCCCAAGCCGATGCCGGCCGGGATTTCGCCGGGGTGTTCGCCGGTTCCGAACGGTTCAAAAATATGCTCCTGCTGGTCCTCGGGAATGCCGATCCCGGAATCCTCCACCCACAGGTGGAGGAACGGCGGCGATACTTCCGCGCCCAGCGTAATCGTCCCCCGTTCGGTGTATTTCTTCGCATTGCTGAGCAGGTTGAGCAGGATCTGGCGCAGCCGGACCGGATCGGCCTGGATCAGCGGGAGCTGGTCCGGGATCCTCAGGTTCCAGCGCACGGCTCCGGGATTGTCCGCGCGTCCGGACAGGCTCTGAAAAACCTCGGCTAAGAGCGGCAGAGGCTCGAGCAGTTCAGGATGCAGGTCCAATTCGTCGATCTCAGCCCGCGAAAGGTCCAGGAGATCGTTGATCACGCGCAGCTGATGCTCGGCGCTGCTTTGAATGTGCTGCAGGTCGTGGCTTAATCCCGGCGGCGATTCGGCGCCTCCCGATTGAGACTCGTCCATGGCGTTCCGGGTGTGCCCCAGGATGATATTCAGCGGGGTGCGCAGTTCGTGGCTGACGTTCGCCAGGAGCCGGGTTTTTATCCGGTCGGCCTTCTCGGCCGTCAGGCGCGCCTGTTGCGCCTCCTGAAACAGCAGAGCGCCCTTCAGGGCGGTGCTGATGTGCCCGCGCAGGGCTTCGTACACGGAACCTTCATACGGTCCGATCTCGAAGACCGCGAAGCCGATCTGGGTTTCTTGAAAATAGAGCGGTTCCACCACCATACTGAACCGCCGTTCGGCCGGGAGCAATCCCTCCGGAAGCAGCCGGCGCGAGAGGAAACGCCGGCCGCCGATTTCCAGCGGCACCCGTCCCTGCTCGTTATAAGCCAGGATCAGCCGCGAATACTCAAGCGAATAGGAAGGCTGCTCGTAAAGCGCGAGGCTGGCGGCGGGGATGCCGAGCCGGGGGAGGCTTTCCGCGAGCACGTCCGCAAGCTTGGCGATGTCGAAGGTGGTGATCAGCGCCTGTCCGATCTCCTGCAGAAGCGCCGTCTGCCGTTCGGCCTGCCATTGCTGGAAGATCTGCATCCGCTGGGTGGTTTCACCGACCACGACCCGCGCCTGCCCGAACAGGTCTTCGGCCAATGCCCGCGCGGGCGGCGCGAGGTAGGGAATCGACCGCCGCCGCAGGGCCGAGATCATCCCCTGCCATGCGGCCGGCTCCGTCTCGGCCGCCACCGCCTCCGTGAGGACTTTCTCCAGCGTGGGGATGAATCCCCCGGCCGGTGCGGCCTGCAAATCCGCTTGGAACGCGTCGAGCAGTGTTTTCGCCCAGATCCCGGATCTCTCCTCCGGGCCCGGAATCGCCGCGGACATGTCCGCCAGCGCCCGTTCGCGGAAGGCCGCCATCGCCATCGGAAAATCCAATCCTTCGAAAGCCGCCGACCGAGCCGCCGCCTGGACGACCGCCGATGACGGGCATCCGCACGATTGACGGATGACCAGCCGCGAGGGAAGGAGAACTTGCTTGGGAACGGATTCTCCCCGGAGCTGGGCCAGGAGCATTTCCACCGCGCGCACGCCCTGCTCCCCGAACGGCAGCGATACGGTGGTCAACGGAGGCGTCGACAACCGGCTTTCCGTGAAATCGTTAAATCCGGAAAGCGCCACTTCACCGGGCACCTGGATCCCGCGGGATTGCAGCGCCTTAAGGGCTTCCAGAGCCAGCAGATCGCTGACCGCCAGCACGGCCTGGAAATCTATCCGTGGACGCAGCTGATTTTCATCCAGAAGGAATCGGATCGCGTCGGCGCCGGCCTCCCATTGCATCGGGGGCGTGACCAGCGCTTCGTGGAAGGGGATTCCGTATGCCTGGAGGGTTTCGGTGTACGCGCGGAATCTTTCCTGCGCGTAATAGTGGCGCTCCGGTCCGCGGATGAAAGCCAGACGGCGGTACCCGTGCACTTCGATCAGATGCGCGATGACGGAACGCATCCCGTTGTAGCTGTCCATCAGCACCGTCGGGACGTCCGCCAGGAGCTGGGCCAGGCTTACCAGCGGCAGGGGTTTGAACCGGTTGTGGAAATCCGCGACGACGGAAGGTTCCAGCGCCCCGCCCAGCGTGGAAGACCAGCTGATCAACCCGTCCACGCTCCCGGGGTTCACCAGATCGTAGATGGCGTTCCGCTGCGCTTCAAATCCGCCGGCCGCCTGCAATCCGCCGCCGGGGAAACAGATCAGGTTGACGTCGTGCCGGGCTACCGATTTAACGATCGCCGGCCACAGCGAGCGGCCGATGCCGATATGGATGTTGGCCAGCAGGAATCCCAGAGTGGGACGCGGCCGGGCGGCTTCGGATTTCTCCGAGCGATCAGGACTTCCCCGCCCCGGATCATTCTCCATCGCCAGCTTTCCTCCCGGACCATCGCATGCCGCTCCGCCGCAGCGCCCGGAGCCGTTCCTTCGCCGGAAAAACCATTGGGTCCCGGCTCAGAGCGTGCCGGGTCGATGAATACCGGGACATCGCCTGTATAAGAATTGGAATGGATTATACCCAAGCATATACCGCCGGAGAGCCGGCCTCGGCGCCGGGCGCCTCAGATATAGCCGCGCCGCTTGGCTTCCTCCAGGATCGATTCCGTCGCCGTCGCGCCGATCCGGGCCGCGCCCAGCGCGCGGAAACGCAGCAGCTCGTCCAAAGTCCGGATCCCGCCCGCCGCTTTGACCCGCACTTTCGGGTCGGCATGTTTCCGCATCAATCCGACGACATATTCCGTCGCCCCCCGGTAGGCGTATTTTCCATCCGGTTGTTTGACAAAACCGTACCCGGTGGAGGTCTTGATGAACGCGACCGGCATTTGCGAGCACAGCCGGCACAAATGGATGATCCGGTCGTCGCGGAGAAAATCCGTTTCGAAGATGACTTTCAGGATCGCGTTTCCGGCCAGGCAGGCGTCGTTGACGACCTGGATCTCGTATCCGACGTAATCCCAATCCCCGCCCAGGGCTTTCCCGATATTGATCACCATATCGATTTCATTCGCGCCGTCCTTGACGGCTTGGAGCGTTTCGGCGATCTTGATCCCGGTCGTGCTGTTGCCGTGCGGGAATCCGATCACCGCGCAGACGCCCACCCCGGATCCGGCGGTCGCGTCGCGCGCCATCGGAACGGCATACGGCTTGACGCATACTGTCGCGGTTTGATATTTTTTCGCGAGTTCGCACCCGGCGAGGATGTCCTTGTCGGTCATCGTCGGATGCAGCAGCGAGTGATCGATCATTTGGGAAATTTCTTTCAGGGGTATGTGGCCGGAGTTTTCCATTCTGATCCTCCATACGGACGCTCTATATTCTACCCCCATGGTCATTCGCAGAGGCCGCGGCACTTATTACCACCAAGACACCAAGTAAATTCTTTCGATTTGTTTGTTCTTTCTAGGTGCCTTGGCGTCTTAGTGGTTAATCATATTGAAACCTTTTATTATGTCGCCCCAAGCCTGGCGAAGGGTCTGGAAACGCAACCTGATCCGCAAACTCCAGGTGTCGTCCGAATTATCAAATTATTACCACCAAGACACAAAGTAAAACATTTCGTTTTTTGTTCTTTCTTGGCGCCTTGGTGTCTTAGTGGCTAATCGTATTGAATCCTTTTATTATGTCGCCCCGAGCCTTGCGAAGGGTCTGAAAACGCAACCTGATCCGCAAACCCCAGGTGTCGTCCGAATTATCAAATTATTACCACCAAGACACAAAGTAAATTCTTTCGATTTGTTTTGGTTCGTTTCGTTTGTTTTTTCTTGGTGTCTTAGTGTCTTCGTGGTTATTGAATTTTTTATTCAAGAGAGGCGAAGTCGATCAGCTTTATTCCATGCTTGGCAACCATCTGCCGAATGGAATCTGTCGTGAGAATTTCGATCTCGCGCTCGCGCGGCTTGTTGTACGCGGAACCTTCCAGCAGCGGCGGATCCGCGTAACCCGGGTGGCACATGATCTCCGAGATTCCCGACGGCAGCCGGTCGATGATCGATGCCAGTTGTTCGCGGGTCGCCTGCTCGTCATAGAATGTTCCGATAAACCAATCCGGTTTTTTCGCGCCGTATTTTACGGTCAGCCGAGGCACAAAATCCTGCGCCGCCGGGCAAAACTCCCGGGGCAGGCCGTCGCAATGCCCCGACGGACAGGGCAACGGGATCCGGATCGCGCTCGCATATCGCTGTGCTAGTTTCAGAAATTGTTCAAAGAGCGGTTCGGAAAAATAGGAGACGTGGTGGTGGGAATCCAGGTGATCCGGATTCCGCCCGGCGACCGAAATGAATCTCCGGATCTGCGCCTCCCATTCGGCGGCGGCTTGTTCCGGATCGATGGCATGGAGATCGCGGATCAAATCTTCCAAGACCGGAAAATTCTTCCTCCCGCCGGTGATGGAATCCACAGCGGAAGGCGCCAGGAGCGGAGAACCGGAGGTCAGCACCAGGTGCACGCCCAATCCCAGATCCGGCGCCTCGCGCAAGGCGGTGTGTAATTCTTCTTCGATCCCGGGCATGTTCATCAACGCGGTCGTCGAGGTGACAACCCCGTCGCGGTGGGCTTTGCGGATTCCCCTGGAAACGCCCGGCGTCCGGCCGTAATCATCCGCATTGACGATAAGGTACTTTTCAGACTTCATATTATTCCTTCGTAAAGCAAAAAGAGAGTCACCACTAAGACACCAAGACACAAAGAAATAATTATTACTTTGTGTCTTGGTGTCTTGGTGTCTTGGTGGTCAAATTGCCTTGTACTGCCCCGTCATTACCCTGAGATCGTGGATCACAGGATCAATGCGTCAATGTCACTTTGCGGATGTGCCGCGGGCGGTCCGGGTCCAGGCCGCGGGCGCGGGTCAGGTGGAACGCCAGCAGCTGGCCGGGCAGGATGGCGGCAATCGGCGTCAGCCACTCGGGTTCCCCCGGCGGAAGGGGGATCCAGCTGTCGGCCGGCTGCATCCCCGGGAGTTCGTCGGCCAGCGGAAGAACGCGCGCGCCCTGTGACCGGACGAGATCGGCCAGTACCTCCATTTCCCGCCGGAAAGTCGTGCCGTACGAAACAAGGATCACCGGGAGCCCGCCCTCCGCCATCGCAATCGGTCCGTGCTTGAAATCCGCCGTGGAATACGGTTCGGCCTCGACACCGGAGAGTTCTTTGATCTTAAGCGCGATCTCATGCGCGGTGCAGTAATGGTAGCCGCGTCCGAGAACGACCGCCCGGCTGGAATCGGCCATCCGTTCGGCGGCGGCCTGCGCCTGCGGCTCGGATTTCAGGGCGGTTTCCATCCACGGAACGACCGGCAGCAGACTCTCCGGACGCAGCCGGTCGTCGAGCGCAAGCGACAGCATCGCGATCAAGGCGAGAGTCGCCGTGTAGGTTTTTGTGGCCGCCACGCTCAACTCGCGCCCCGCCCCCAGCAGGAGCACGTGTTCGGCCGCCCGGGCAAGCGGTGAATCGCCGTCGTTGGTGATCGCGACGGTCGGCGCACCCTGCCGGCGAGCCTCTCCCAGCACCTCGACGATATCCGGCGACTGGCCGGATTGCGAGATGCCCAGCACCAGCGCGCCCTCCAGACGGGGCGGAGTCTGGTAGGCGGTGAACAGCGAGGGTGCGCTGAGCGCGACCGGCAGGCGGTTGATTCCGCCGAACAGATACTGGCCGTAGCGGGCGGCGTTGTCGGACGTGCCGCGCGCCGCCAAGTAGATGAAGCGGCAGTTCTTCCCGCGCAGTTCGCGGCCGAGGCGGAGCACATGATCGTGCTCGGCGGCGATCAATTGCCGGATAATCTCCGGTTGTTCTTGGATTTCCTTCCAAAGCAGAGATTCCATCGGTTGGCCGGCCCTTTCGCAATTGTGGGATGTCATTCCGAGACGGAGCCGAAGGCGAAGGCGAGGAATCGGTAACTCGAGAATAATAGCAACCGATTCCTCGGAGCCTGCGGCTCCTCGGAATGACGACTATAGCTATATGCGCGCGATCGTTTCGCGTCCAAGCCGTGACCGTTCCGCTTCGCCGACCGGGAAGCCGCCCTGCTCCATCGCCAGAATCGCCGCGCCGACGACCGGCGGGCAGGCCAGCCGGATAAAGCGCGCGCGGGGCGCTTCCGAATGCACTTTTCGGCGCATCGGATCCGTAAGCACCGGGCCGGCTTCGAACATGCTGCCGATCATCACCACATCGAATTCCAGCTTCTGGAATTCCAATTGACGGGTTACCGCAACCACCATTTCCCCAAGTTCCGTCCCGGCCCAATCGATCAATCCCATCGCGACCGCGTCCCCCTGCGCCGCCGTTTCAAAGATCCGCGGAGCCGTGCAGGGTTCCAGGCGGTAGCGGTCCTCCATCAGCCCCTCGAACATGTCGGGCAGATCACGCGCGCCGGTGCATTCGAGAAAAACATCCGTCAGGGCGGTCGCAGGACTCCGTTTGGTCCATGCGCGCCCGACCGCCTTGACCGCTTCGGCCATCAATTCCGTGGCGCCCGCACCCTCCCCCATCCCGATCCCGCCGCCGGTCACCCTCCCGATCCGGGTGCGCTCCCGGTTCCATCCCCAGCAGTTGCATCCGGTCCCGGATACAACCGCGATTCCCCACCTTTCCGGAGCGCCGGCGACCAGGCCCAGGATGGTGTCGTTTACGAGGTGCATCGGACAGCTCAATCCGGTTTTCCCGATCGCCTTCCGCGTATCCGGCTCCTGCGCATCCCAATCCAGTCCGCCGATTCCAAATCCTGCCGCGAGAATATCCGAGATCCCAACACCCGCGTCTTTGCAGGCGATATCCAACGCCGTCTGCAGCGCGGCCGTCAAACCGTCCCAGCCGACCGATTCGTGATTGCCGGGCCCGGCGATGCCGAAGCCCAGCACCGCGCCGTTTTCATCGACCAGCAGCGCCCGGGTTTTGGTCGCGCCGATATCCACGCCCAGGAGAATTTTCCGATCCGATGACATTCCGTTATTTGCCTCCCCCCTGAAGATCACTGGGGCTGTCCAGAAAGCGAAAGGATGGTTTTTTCGGGTGATACCTTGCCTTGGTTTGGTCGTCATTCCCGCGCTTGCACTCGCGAAGCGGGTGTGTTCGTAGCGGGAATCCATGGTTCTCAGGAGTGGATGCCCGCTGGGAACACGCGGGCATGACGAACCCGGGTGTTCAAGTGATTCTTCTTGGATAGTCCCGGCATGGGAGACATTTCATCCTTCCCAGAACAACGGCAGGTGCTTGCGATTGGTCTCGAGCAGATCCTGCAAGACAGCGTCCACCCGGTCCGCTTTCGGCCCCAACGGGTGCGCCAACAGCGCGTCGCGGGCCGCCTTGCGATCGCCATGGACCGCCGCCTGGACTGTCAGAAGTTCATAATCCTTGACGCGTGCGATCAGGTCGAAGCACATCTTCGGCAGCGGCGGCGCGGGGAGAGGTTCCACTTTTCCGCGTGACACATTGACCGGCATCTCGAGCACCCAATCCTTCGGCCAGCCCTCCACCACCCCGTTGTGGGCGATGTTGACCACGTGCACTTCCCCCTGCCCGGCGTGATGGGCGGCGATCAGCTGGGTCGCCGCGGTGGAATAATAGGCGCCGCCGCGCTTGGTCAGGTCATCCGGCGGGGAGGTGCGGTCCGGTTCGGCGTATTCCGCCAGCAGCCGCTTCTCGACCTCCATCACCTCTTCGGCCCGCGAGGGGGGCCACTTTTCCTGCGCCGCAAGTTTATGATCGGTATGGTAATAGTATTGCAGGTAGTAATTCGGGATCAGCCGGTTCTTCTCGATCCAATCCGGATCCCATTCCGGTTCTTTCTGATCCCGCAATTCCTTCACCGTTTCCGCCAGGATCTGCCCCCACAGATCCTCCCCGTCTAGAGTAAACCCCCGGTGCCAGGATAGATGGTTGAGCCCGAGCGTGTCGAGCCGGGTCCGCGCGGGATCGATTTTCGTTCCGGTCATTTTTTCCATGCGCTCGATGATACTCATCCGGGTGGTGATCGGCACGTTGCACACACCGATCCCCTGCCCTTGCGGCAGGACGTCGGTCAGAGCCTGCGTGACCAGCCCGGCGGGATTGGTGAAGTTGGCGAGCACCGCCGCGGGCGAGACGCGGTGCATCTCGGCGGCAATCGCGCGGATGACCGGGATCGTCCGCAGGGCTTTCGCCATCCCGCCGACTCCGGTCGTCTCCTGGCCGATCAGGCCGTGGCGCTTGCCGAGGTATTCATCTTCGCGGCGGGCGGGCATCTGTCCGACCCGCAGCTGGGTGACCACATAGGAAGCGCCCGCAACGGCCTGCTTGTAGTCGTCCGTTAATTCAACGGAGAACGGGCTGCCCGCCGCACCGACCATCCGCCGGATAAATCCGCCGACGACTTCCAGGCGTTCCGGATCGATATCCACCAGCCACAGCTCGCGCACCGGCAGTATTTTTGTGCGTTCGAGCAGGCCGTTGACCAGTTCGGGGGAATAGGTGGATCCGCCGCCGATGACCGTTATTTTCATGCCGCACCTCCAATGATAGATACTGGTATTTGCAGGCCGGCGCCTGCACCGGCAAGATTACCAAAGAAGTCACTGCAAGTATAGCTTATAGGGATCATATTTCCTCCTCTTTCCATCGGGGCATCCCTTTCGCGGTTGGAAGCCCTTCCATGGCCGATAAGGGAACGGCCACTAGCCGGATCGCCCCCTTGCCCAAAATCCCCTCCTTCCGGCGTCCCCTCCTTTGCGGAAGGCCATTTTTTTATCCAATTCCGCGGACGGGTCGGCCTCTCCTGAAAAAACGGCTGGTTGGAGGTTTTGAATAGATTCTAGAGTTATTCCACGTCGGTAATTATGCTACTGTAGAAAGTGCACACATCCCTGACTACATACCCACCAAAACAACTCATATTATCATCCTCCGATTTATCGGCCCGCTTTGCGTTTCCTGCCCGCAGCATGCCGGAGGAAAAGCAGTCAGCGTGAACCACTGCTGGTTGTATAAGGAGAGAATGGAAACGTCCGGAAATACGAGCACAGTGCCGATTGTCGAGGCAGACCCGCTCGGTTGCTGGGTGTGGATGGGATACAAAAACGAATGCAAAGCCCCCTGCCCCGAGGGCGCCCAACCGGGAGGGGCATGCCAACCATAAACCACAGATTCCACGGATGCAAGGCGGATGACACGGATATTGCTTTTTTCGCTATCCAGTTAATCCATGTGATCCTATCCGTGAAATCCACGTTGAAAAAAATCTCCCGCGAGGTAGAAAGATGAATCAAAGATATTTGCGGATAATCACCACTTTTGGCATCCTCGGACTTGTGGCGGGGGCGCTGGCCATCCCCTCAACCGTTCAGGCGAGCACTTATGTAGTCAATACCACGGATCAACGGTGGGATTTGGGTGATTGGCCGTGCACGCTTGACCATTGTTCCCTATGGGAAGCGGTCGTCTCGGCGAACGTTCATCCCGGACCGGATCGCATCACCTTCGATCTTCCGGGCGATCCGCCGTACATCATATACCTCGGAGATCCCGCGCATCCGGGGCTTACCTATCAGGAATTGAATATCTGGGACAACGACACGGAGATTGACGCCACCACCCAACCCGGCGGAAAGGTTTACTTGCACGGATTGGGGAACGCCGGAACGGGTATGATCATCCGCTCCGACCGCAACACGGTCCGCGGGTTGGGGTTCCTGGGATTCAATAGTGATGGAATCCGCGTGAATGGGGAAAGGAATTTCCTTTATCGGATCGCAGTCGGGGAATATCTCGGGGAGGGGTTTATTCCAGAACCGACCTCCAATGAGATCGGAATCCTCCTGTCGGGAGAAGACAACACCATCCGCGGTGCCACCGTCGCCAACAACGCCGTCGGGATCGATGTCCGCGCCGGCCATTCGACGATCCAGGACAGCCATATCGGCACCGTGATCCGCGGAGCAACGCGCCGGGGGAACCATCGCGGCATCAGTCTTAGCACAGCCGGGTATGAAACGACCATCGAACGCAATACCATAGTCGGCAATGAGTTAGGAATTCAAGTGTATTCCGGTGGAAATACGATCATCAGAAATTATATCGGTTGTATTCCATCCTCCATGGTGCCGATCGGCAACGAAATCGGAATTCTTCTTGCCACTTTCGAAGGCGATAACCGGATCGGAGGGACCGGCATCTACGAGGGGAATGTCATCGTCGATAACGATATCGGGGTCGAAATAACCGGCATCGGGAACCAGATCCTGAACAACCGGATTGGAGTCGACTTCAGCGGTACGGCGATCCCCAATCGGATCGGCGTGTTCATCCACCCCGATCCGGAATTGGCGACGCTGGACATCGTTCCCTCGGGCGCGCTTCTGGGGACCGGTTTCTATGAAGCCGGGAATGTGATTGCATATAACACCGAAGACGGCGTTTGGATCGACTCGGCCTCACAGGTCTTCATTCAACATAATCTCATTCACCACAACGGCGGCGATGGCATCCATCTGAGCGTGGAAGAGGGTACGATTCCCGCCGACGGGATGCGGATCAATATCCGCGCCAACAGCATGTTCGACAACGGGGGTTTGGGGATCCACATCCCCGATCCGGCCTATGCCAACGATGTGGAGCCCCCGGCCGGGCTCCGCTATGTCCGCGGCTCGATCATCGGGACGGCGTGTCCCGGCTGCAGAGTGGAGTTATTCATTGCGGCCGCGGACCCGACCGGATTCGGAGAAGGAAAAACATTCCTGGAACGGGAAACGGCCGGCAGCGACGGTTCCTTTTCGATACCGGTTCCGGAGTTGCGCACCTGCGACCTGATCACCGCCACCGCCACCGACGCTCTCGGCAACACATCGGTTTTCTCGCGGAACGCGACGGCACTATTGTGTTTCCGCCTCCCCACACTTGCGGCATGGATCTTCCTCTTCGGAGGCGCCGGTGCCGGCGCCGGATCGGCGCTGCTGATCGCCCTCCGGCGCCAGCCGCTCACCCTGCGCCAAGCTCCCTGGGTGATTCTCGGCGTTTTTCTCGGCGCCGGCCTTGCCGTGGTTTTCTTGAACATGCCTTTCGTGGAAATTAGTTGGCCCGCGCGGCAGGAGAGACCGCCGTCGAATCCGGGGTTGACGATCAGCGCCCTTCCGCAACCGGAAGGAGTCGACGCACGGGAGGGTACCTCGGCTTTCATCCATCCGGCGACTCCTACCATATGGTTGCCCGATTCTGCGGATAAATCCACGCCGACGCCCACCTCATCCATCCCCGCCGCCTCGATGCGGAACAACGCCAACTGCCGCCGCGGGCCGGGCACCGATTACGACATCGTAACCAGCCTGCCGCCGGGTCTTACCGTGCCGATCATCGGACGAAATCCAAACAACTCCTGGTGGCAGGTGCAGGTGCCCGGCACACAGACGCAGTGTTGGGTCTTCGGGGAAAATGCGGAGGCATCAGGTGATGTGAGCGGAGTGCCGATTGTGGAGCCGGACCCGCTCGGCTGCTGGGTGTGGACGGGGAACCAGAACGAATGCAAAGCCCCCTGCCCCGAGGGCGCCCAGCCGGGAGGCGCGTGCACGCCGTGAGTAGTAGAGAAATGAAAATAATGAAAATTGAAAAGGACTAGTTATTCCGGAATCCCGCTCCGCCGTGGAGGCCGTGACCGGATCAGAAAAAACCGGCCCGCACACGGCGAACCCGTTGGCGGATCCGTTGCCGTCGTCCGGGCGGTCCAGCGCATGACCGCCGGGTTCATCCCGAAGTGCATATACCGAATAATTTTCATCTTCCAGTGCATTCTGATAATCCGCGATCAGGACGGCGGACCCTCGGAAATCCGCCCCGCTGCCGGAATCCCAGGTAAATAATTTGTTGTATGAATACTTCAATTCTCCAGTCTGCGAGAAGTCCAGATTAAAATGCCCCAGAACGATCAGGACCGGCCGGCCATGGGTGCTTTGCAGTTCGCGCGCCGTGGCAAGCAATTCCTTCATAGAGAGAAGCGCGCTCGAATCCGTCGTCCAGGAAACGGTTTTGCTGAAACGGCTTTCACGCGGGAGATAAATGTCGTTCTCCGCGTAATAGGCGACGGATTCGATCAGGTAATCCGGTTCGGGAAGCAGGATTGCGTTTTGGTATTGGGGATCCAGGAGAAATTCGCCAAACGCCCTGCTGGAGGACATCTCCAATCGGATGTCCCGCCAGGCCGTCTCCCGCAGTTGGGTTATCCCCGCCAGGAATATCAATGGAAGCGCAATATACGCTCCGATGGAAAAGAGCCGGCGCGGGATCGTCGGGGCCGGCGCATCCCCGCCCCGGTCCATTCCCAGCCAATACAGGAACACGGCGAAAACCAGGAACAGCCCTTGATGTCGGTAATACCCGGGATATACGAGTTCGAAAATGATCCCGAACGCGAGATCCGCGATCAGGGCGGCGATAAACAACGGGAACCGCCGCAGAAGCCCGAAGATGAGCAAAAAAAAGATAACCGCCACCAGGGCATTCGGAACCCAATCCGGCATCATCCGGTCGAAGGTCAGTTCGGGATGCAGCACCGTTTTCCCAAGGGCCGCGGCGATATTCTGAAAATTCAACGTTTGGCGGATGGGACTCAGGATTGTATTCTCGCGCGGCATGAAACAAAGGATGCTGACCAGGATCCCGGCCGAGAGCAGGACCATCCCCGCGCCGAACGCGAATACCTTGCCGCGGTGCAGCGCCGCTCCACGATCGACGAATAGGTCCCAAGCCCAGACCGCGGCGATCGTCGCGGCGAATACAACCGAATGCGCGTTGGTATTCGCCAGCAGGATGAGAAGGAGCACCAGCAGCCATCCAAAGGAATCTCGATGCCGGTACAGGAGCGCGATCAGGAACAGCAGCAGCATGCTTATGCCGTAATTCCGCGCCATCACGGAATATTCATAGAGCGGCAGCGCGGAAAAAATAAAAAGGCATTTGAACCAGAACGGGAATGGCGAAAAAAACATGAATACGGCCGCCGCCAGGAAGCCGATGCCGATCCCGAGGACCGGGAGGACCAGCGGCGTATCCGCGATCGATTTCGCGGCGTAGAGGAGAAAATGCCACGCCATCGGGTGCCCGTCGTATTGGACGGATTGGTACAAATCCGCCGGAGATTCCGCGGCGCGGGCGAGCGACAGCGCGCGCACTTCATCGCGCCAGAATTCGTGCCGGCTCTCGGTAAACACGACCGCCGACAGCCACACGGCGAGAACCAGCGCGGCAGCAAGGAGAACGCGGTTATTCTCGCGCGGATTCCTCGATCGCAAAAGGGGTGGTATTTCGCTGAAGATCCGCTTTACCGGCATCACCGCACACTCCCGGTCGAAAACCGCCTGTGGTAGGTTGGGACCAATCCCCTGCCAATTATATTCGATGGCCCGCGCCGTCTCGGGCTTCCGGCCGGCAAGGGCGGTCGGTTTTCCGGCCTTCCATATTCGCTCATAAATAACGGTTACCGAAGAGGTATTCGTCCGCTCAAAATGGATGTTACCGAACGGCGAGGTTCCAGAAGGCG
>JAFGCU010000104.1 GCA_016932475.1 Anaerolineales bacterium | reverse complement strand
GCCTTCCGAAACATCCAGAGCCGCAGCCAATTCCGGGACGCTCAAACCGGGCTGTTTGCGGAGATTGTCCAGCAGAGATTGGCGACGTTCGTAAGTATTCATAGGGTGTCTTTTTGATGATATTTGTTGATTTTTGTTGAATTCAACAAATGGATGTTATCAATTACGCGGTTCCTTGTCAATACGAGATAAACCGGGAGGCGCATCCGGATCATGATTTATTCCATGCGAGTTGAAAAATTGTACGCGCCCGGAATAAGGCGGAACACCGCGCACCCGGTTTCCATGCGCGCGAAAGTCACACCGTGTGATTGTTTCCACGGCCGACCGCCTTCCGTCACCCGGTTTTCATCCTTTGCGGGGATGAAAATCGTAGCGGTGGTGTTGGCGGGAACGGTTATCTTCCAATCGAAACGGCCGTCGGCGCGAGTCCAGTCGCTCTGAATGCCGCCGTACATCGATTGCAGTTCGACGGCGGCGCGGGCCAGGCCGCCTCCGGGACGCGGATGCATGACGATATGCTTGTAGCCGGGCCGCTCCGGATCCGGCTCAATCCCTCCGATCACGGCATACATCCACGCGCCGACGGCGCCGTAGGCGTAATGGTTGAAGGAGTTCATCTTCGGATCCTGGAAGCCCTTGTCGTGCGTCCAGCCGTCCCAGCGTTCCCAGATCGTGGTTGCCCCCTGGGTGACGGAATAAAGCCAGGAAGGCCAGGTGGTTTGCCTAAGCAAATCATAGGCGGTGTCCAGATGACCCGTCGCGCTTAGCACCCAGGTGATGTACGGCGTGCCGACAAACCCCGTACTGAGATGGTTATCCCGCTCGCGGATCTTGCGCACCAGCTCGGCCGCCGCCGGAATCCGAAGCTCCCCGGGCAGCAGATCGAATTCCAAGGCAAGCACATAGGAGGTTTGAGTCCCGCCCTCGATCGTCCCATCCCCGCGAACAAAGCGCTGGCGGAATGCCGCGCGGGCTTCCTCAAACAAAGCCTGATACCGGGACGCATCCTCCTGTTTTCCCAGAATGCGCGCGATGGCCGCCAGCAAACGGGAGCTGTGCGCATAAAAAGCCGTTCCGATCAACTCCTTGGAGGTTCCTCCCTCGCGCCCATCGCTGCCATCCAGGGCCAGCCAGTCGCCGTTGCCGTGCCAGCCCGCATATCCGGGATAGCACCGGATTCCATCCCGGCTGGTTTGGGAAAGAAACTCGACAAACCGCCGCATCGACGCGTACCGCTCCGCGAGCACGCGGGTATCTCCATAGCACAGGTAAAGCGTCCAGGGACAGATCACGCCGGCGTCGGCCCAGGCCGGTCCGCCCTCTCCGATCGACCATGCCGGCAGATTGGGCGCCACCGACGGGTAGGCTCCGTTGGGATACTGGGCGTCTTCCAGGTCGCGCATCCACTTTGTAAAAAAACCGGCGACATCCCGGTTGAAGGCCGCGGTGCGGATGAAGACCTGGGCGTCCCCCGTCCAGCCCAGACGCTCATCCCGTTGCGGACAGTCGGTGGGAATATCCACAAAGTTTCCCTTTTGCCCCCAAACGATATTGTGCTGCAACCGGTTGATCAGCGGATCGGAACATTCAAAAGAGCCGATCGACGGCATTTCGGAGTGGACGACGATCCCGGTGACCGTTTCCCCGTCGGGCGCACCGGGGAAGCCCGACAATTCGACATACCGGAAACCGTGGAAGGTGAAATGCGGCTCCCAGGTTTCTTCCCCTTCCCCCTTCAATGTGTAATGGTCGGTGCAGCGGGCGGACCGCAGGTTCGCAGTATACAAGGCTCCGTCGGGATCGAGCGTTTCCGCATAGCGAATCGATACGGTCGTTCCCTTCTCTCCGCGGACGGCCAATCGCACCCAGCCGACCATATTCTGGCCCATATCGAAAATCCAGCGCCCCTTCACCTTCGGCGGAATTTCACGGATAGCCGCCGGCCGCAACGCTTCCTGGCGTTTTACCGCGGGACCGTTGGCGGCAACCAGCGCCGCGTCGCGATCCGAAAAAGTTACCACCGGCCACCATGAATCGTCCTGGTAACCGGGATTCGACCAATCCGTCAATTCACGCCGCGCGTCGTAACTTTCCCCCATCAACAAGTCCGACTCGAGGATCGGACCCTGGGCCGCCTTCCAACTCCGGTCGGTGGCGATGATCTCCCGGCTGCCGTCCGAATACGTGCAGACGATTTGCGCCAGGCATTGCGGGCGGTCCGCATAATGCTGACGGCCGAGCCAGGCGATGTGCCCCACCCCCCAGCCGTCGCCGAGAATCATCCCGAAGGCATTCGCGCCCGGCCGCAGCAAATCCGTGACATCGCAAACCTGGTATTGAATGCGCCGGGAGTAATCCGTCCAACCCGGGGTGAGGAGCGCATCCCCGGCCCGGACGCCGTTGAGGTGGCATTCGTAAAGACCGATTGCGGCCGCATACAACCTGGCCGCGACGATATTTTTGGGCAGGGTGAATTCTTTGCGCAGATAGGGCGCGGGGCTGGAGGTCCTCGGCCCGCCCACAAAAGGAGCCCCGATCCATTCCGCTTTCCAATCGGACCGCTCCAGCAATCCCATTTCCCACCAGGCGGGGGAACTCTCGGCTTCCTCTCCGGCCTCGTCCCAAACCCGCACCTTCCAATACACGCGCTGACCGGAAGCGGGGGTTGGACCGCCATAGGGCACGTGAATGGATTGATCCGATTCGATTTTTCCACTATCCCATAACAGGCTTTCGCCTTCCCGTAAATCATCCGGCGACGGCGCGGCGAGAATTTGGCGGGCCGTCTGGCGCGCGCCGCGCCGATCGCCGTGCATTTGCCAGCTCAAACGGGGTTGGCGCACATCAATTCCAAGGGGATTGATCCGGTATTCGCACGTCAGGCGGGTGATGGTCATCATGGCAGGATTGCGATCCAATGCGCCGGAGGCGCAAAATCTGCGCGGATAGAAACGGCGCCGGGAAGCGGCGGGGGAATTGAATTTCCAACAATCTGTGGAAGCCGTCCCGGAATACATTATACTGTGCGCCCGCCGGCGGCCGCGAACCCGTGCATCGGCTGTTGCCCGTCCGCCGCGCGGGCGGAATAAGCGGATCCGCCCATCCGTTCCCATACCCCAACTGCCAGAGGGCCAATATGAATCCCATTCCCCTGAAAATTGCCTACATCGGCGGCGGAAGCCGGCTTTGGGCGCGCAACTTGATGATCGATCTCGCGCTGTGCCCCGACCTCACCGGCGAGGTCGCGCTCTACGATATCGACATGGAGTCTGCGCGCCTCAATGAACAACTGGGCAACTGGATCCATTCGGCCCGCCCGGCCGGGGTGCAATCGCACTGGCATTACCGGGCCGTGCCCGCCTTGCAGGACGCGCTGCAGAGCGCGGATTTTGTCATCCTCTCCGTTCAACCCGGCCCGCTGGAGTTGATGGCGGAGGAGATCGCCCTGGCGGAAGCCTACGGCCTGTTCTTCCCGGTCGGCGACACGACCGGAGCGCCGGGGCTGATCCGCGGGCTTCGGTCGGCTCTGATCTACCGGGAATTCGCGGAGGCGATCGCCGCCGTCTGCCCGAAGGCCTGGGTGATCAATTACTCCAACCCCATGACCATCTGCACCCGGACGCTCACCCGCGTCGCGCCCGGCCTGAAAGTCTTCGGGTGCTGTCATGAGGTCTTCGGCACGCAGGCGATGCTGGCGCGGATCGCCGGGCAATATCTCCGCATCGAACCGCCTGCCCGGAACGAGATACCCGTTCATGTCATGGGCATCAACCACTTCACATGGGTCGACCGGGCGGAGTATCAGGGGCGGGACCTGCTCGAATTATTGAAGCATCACCTGGAGCAACCGGGAACCCTTCGCCCGTACACGCAGGCCGAAGTGGAAAGCTGGAACGACTGGTTCCGCAGCGCGGAGCAGGTCAAGTTCGGTCTGTTCCAGCGTTTCGGGATTCTCGCCGCGGCCGGCGACCGTCATCTGGTGGAATTTTTACCCGGATTTGTGCGCTCCCCCGAAACGTTGTTCCAATGGGGCGTCATCCGCACGCCGGTTGCCTGGCGCATCGAACGCTGGAAGAGTGCCCCTCAAAAGACCCGCGATTGGATCCAGGGCGTCACGCCGTTCGTCCTGGAACGGTCGGGCGAGGAAGGGATCCATATGCTCCGGGCCCTTCTGGGGCTGGGGGATCTTGTCACGAACGTCAACATGGAAAACATCGGGCAGATATCCAATGCGCCCCCGCGCGCCGTGGTCGAAACCAACGCCCATTTCAGCCGCGCGAACATCCGCCCGCTGAGCGCGGGCGCGCTCCCGGCCGGGCTGGCGCCGCTGATCCACCAGCACATAGCCAACCAGGAGTTGATCATCGAAGGCGCCCTGACAAAGAACATGGATCTCGCATTCCAGGCGTTCTTCCATGACCCGACCAATCATCTTCCGATGGACAGCTGCTGGGAGCTTTTTAACCGGATGCTGCAGGCGAACCGGAAATACCTGCCTACCCTGGCCGGCGCCCTGGAAACGCGCCCATCCCGGTAGCTCCTCAATAATCACCCGACAGTCCATTTTTCAGTCAGCAGGGATTCCCTTCACGTTCCTGTTTGCCGGTTATTTGTCATCAATAATGGTATTTATATGATAAAAATCACATATTGACAATAAACCACAAAATAAGTAATATATTTTTGTCGGTTACAACAATATTCAACAATTTCCGACAAACACAGCCTTATGACCACCTACGAGCGTCGCCAATCTCTGCTGGACAATCTCCGCAAACAGCCCGGTTTGAGCGTCCCGGAATTGGCTGCGGCTCTGGATGTTTCGGAAGGC